>JAUMSH010000075.1 GCA_031292915.1 Collinsella sp. | reverse complement strand
GAGGCGCCGCGCGCTCGGGCGGCGCGCCAGGGAGATAGTGGACGAGATAGTCGAGAAGCGCGGCCTCAAGAAGGAGTAACATCGGGGCTTGCAGCGACGGACCTCAGGACACTCTTACACCACGTCTGCGCGCGCCACCCGTAATTTGCCATCGGGGGCACTTTTTATGCCGATCGGGCGCTATCTGCGTTCCAAATAGGACGCTGAGGATGGCGCACGGCGCGCTCCAATGCTGAATACTCCCAAAAATGTACGACGGGACATGACCCACCTGAGCAAAAGCGCTCAAGTTCGGTGTTCGGGGACGCCAACCGGTCCGCAATGCATGCAAGTCACAGCTCCGGCAACCGTTGAACGGGCAAAACCTACCGTTCACCCCATGGTTGTTAGGTGAACGTTCACCTTTTGAGTCGTAATGGATTAGTATGGTGAACGTTCACCTAGAGGATGACGAGCGTATTGTGCGCCCGCTCCGCAAACAAAGGGGTTGTTTGATGAAAAACTTCATGGACGATCAGGATTTCCTGCTGAGCACCAAGACCGGCGAGGAGCTGTTCCACAACTTTGCCGAGGGCATGCCCATCGTCGACTACCACTGCCACATTTCTCCCAAGGAGATTTGGGAGGACAAGCGTTTCGAGAACATCACCGAGGTTTGGCTGGGCGGCGACCACTACAAGTGGCGCCTGATGCGCGCCAACGGCGTCGACGAGCGTTTTATCACTGGCGACGCCCCTGCTCGCGAGAAGTTCCAAAAGTGGGCCGAGACCCTGGGTCGCTGCGTTGGCAACCCCGTCTTTGAGTGGAGCCACCTGGAGCTTAAGCGCTACTTTGGCTACGAGGGCGTCCTCAATGGCAAGACTGCCCAGGAGGTCTGGGACCTTGCCAACGCCAAGCTCGCCGAGGCCAGCTTTACCTGCCGCAACCTGATCAAGCAGTCCAACGTCCGCATGATCTGCACTACCGACGACCCCGCCGACAGCTTTGAGTGGCACAAGAAGATTGCCGCCGATGACAGTTTTGACGTTCAGGTCGTTCCCGCCATGCGCCCCGACGCCGCTCTGCGCATCGAGCGCGGCCAGGAGTTTGCCGACTACTGCAGGCACCTTTCCGAGGTTGCCGGCATTGAGGTCAGCGACTTTGAGGGCATGAAGTCCGCCATCTCCAAGCGCTACGATGTTGCCCACGAGCTGGGCTGCCGCGCCTCCGACCACGCACTCGACTACGTTATGTACGCCCCGGCTACCGCCGATGAGATTGAGGCCATCTTTGCCAAGGGCCTGGCTGCCGAGCCGCTCACCGAGGAAGAGGTCCTCAAGTACAAGACCGCCTTTATGCAGTTCGTTGCCGGCGAGTATGTCCGCCTGGGCTGGGCCATGCAGCTACACTTTGGCTGCAAGCGCGACAACAACCGCGCCATGTTTGCCAAGCTCGGCCCCGATACCGGTTATGACTGCATCTCCAACTACACGCCGTCCGACCAGCTCGCCGATTTCCTCAACTCCATCCAGGAGACCTGCGGCCTGCCCAAGACCATCCTGTACAGCCTGAACCCCATCGATAACACCATGATCGATACCGTCATGGGTTGCTTCCAGGAGGCTCCGACTGCCGGTAAGATCCAGAACGGCTCCGCCTGGTGGTTCAACGACAACGAGGTCGGCATGCGCGAGCAGCTTACGGCTCTGGCTAACGAGGGCGTGCTGGGCAACTTTGTGGGCATGCTTACCGACTCCCGCTCTTTCCTGTCCTATCCGCGCCACGAGTACTTCCGTCGCGTGCTGTGCAGCGTGATCGGCGAGTGGGTCGAGCAGGGCAAGTATCCGGCCGACATGGAGCTGCTGGGCGAGGTTGTGCGTGACATCAGCTACAACAATGCGGTCCGCTACTTTGGCTTTGATTTGGACACCGTCGAGGCATAAGCCTGCATCGAATCACATCGAACTCGGGAGCGCCGTTGCCACACGCGGCGCCCCCGTTTTGCTTGCACGCTAACAGCTATCTAAGGAGAGACACAGATGGAGAACATCAGCTACGATGCGCTCGAGAAGATCGGCTACAAGGGCTATTTGCTGCCCAAGGATGCTCCCGAGAAGGTTCTGCAGTTTGGCGAGGGCAACTTCCTACGCGCTTTCGTTGACCGCTTCTTTGACATGGGTAACGAGGCGACCGGCTGGAATGGCAAGATCGTCATGGTCCAGCCCATCAGCGGCGCCTTTGGCTTTGCCGACGGTATCAATGCCCAGGACGACCTGTATACCGTGCTGGTGCGCGGCAAGGAGGACGGCAACACGGTCGACGAGTCCCGCGTGATTAGCGCTTGCAGCCGCTGCATCAACCCGTACCGCGAGGACGACTACCGCGCCATGATGGAGGTCGCCGTCTCTGACGACCTGGAGATTATCGTCTCCAACACCACCGAGGCCGGTATCGCCTATGACCCGTCCTGCAAGGCCGACGACATGCCACCCGCGAGCTTCCCCGCCAAGCTTGCCCAGGTGCTCCACACCCGCTGGGCTGCCGGTAAGCCGGGCGTCATCGTCCTCGCCTGCGAGCTCATCGATCACAACGGCGAGGAGTTGCTGCGCATCATGAACCAGTATGTGAGCGACTGGGGCTGGGAGGACGAGTTTGCGCAGTGGATGGCCAACGACTGCACCGTCTGCACCACGCTCGTCGACACCATCGTCCCCGGCCGCATCCGCGATCCTAAGGAGGCCGCGGCGGTTGCCGAGCGTCTGGGCTACGAGGATCCCTTCCTGGCCGTGCGCGAGCCCTTCCAGATGTGGGGCATCCAGGGCGACGAGTCGCTTGCCGAGAAGCTTCCCTTTGTGAAGGCTGGTCTTCCGGGTGTCTTTGTGACTCCCGACGTCACCCCGTACAAAAAGCGCAAGGTCCGCATCCTCAACGGTGCCCATACCGCCTTCGTTCCGGGTTCCTGGGTTGCCGGCTTTGATATCGTGCGCGACTGCATGCATGACGAGACCATTCGCGGCTTCATGAACACCATGCTCTACGACGAGGTCATTCCGACGCTTGCCGCCGACTTGGATGTCGAGGACTGCAAGGCCTTTGCCGCCGCCGTCGAAAACCGCTTCGACAACCCGTTTATTGATCATGCGCTGCTCTCCATCTGCCTCAACTCCACGGCTAAGTGGCGCGCTCGCGACCTGCCCACGCTCAAGGACTACGTTGCCGAGACCGGCAACCTGCCCAAGTGCCTGGCGACGAGCCTCGCTACGCTCATCTCCTTCTACACGCAGGAGCTCGTGTCCCGCGAGGGCGACGGCCTGCACCTGCGTCGCTCCGACGGCACCGAGTACACCGCTCAGGACGACGCCTTCGTGCTCGACTTCTACGCCGCCCATGCCGGCGCCGACGATGCCCAGCTGGTGCACGACGTGCTCACCAACGAGCAGATGTGGGGCGAGGACCTTACGCAGATCGCAGGTCTTGAGGAGTTTGTCGTCAGCGCGCTCGCCGTCGTGCGTGCCGAGGGCGCCAAGCAGGCCTTCGCCAACGCTCAGGCGTAAATTTCCGGCGCAGACGCGGGCGCGGGACGGCGTGCCCGCGTCTCGACTTCTGCTCAACCTGTAGGGTTAGGACCATTTGTAATGAATACTATCCAGATCAATCCGGCCGACAACGTGATCGTCGCGCTGTCGCAGCTTGCCAAGGGCACCGCCGTCGAGGTTCCCGGCGTGGGCGAGGTCGTTGCCGCGGAGGACATTCCGCAGGGCCACAAGATGGCCGTGCGCTCGATTGCCGCGGGGGAGGACGTCATCAAGTACGGCCTTCCTATCGGCCATGTGACGGGCGATGTCCAGCCCGGTCAGTGGCTTCATACACATAATGTCAAGACCAACCTTTCGGGCGAGGTCGAGTACACCTACAACCCCACACATCCGGTCGTTGAGCCGGTTGAGCCCGAGACCTTTATGGGGTTCCGCCGCGCCGACGGTCGTGCCGCGACGCGCAACGAGCTATGGATCATCCCCACGGTCGGCTGTGTCAACGAAGTCGCCCGTGCCATGTGTGAGCAGGCCCAGGATCTGGTCGATGGCTCGCTGGAGGGTGTTTACTACTTCCCGCATCCCTTTGGCTGCTCGCAGACCGGCGCCGACCATGCCCAGACGCGTCGTCTGCTGGTGGCGCTCTCGCGTCATCCTAATGCGGCCGGCGTGCTATTCCTGTCGCTCGGTTGCGAGAACTGCACGCACCAGCAGGTGCTCGACGAGCTCGGTGACTTTGATCACGAGCGCGTCCGCTTCCTCACCTGCCAGGACGTTGCCGACGAGCAGGTCGAGGGCCACAAGATTCTGGCCGAGCTGGCAGACCTGGCAAAGCAGTCCAAGCGCGAGCCCATTCCAGCCTCCGAGCTGGTCATTGGTCTTAAGTGCGGCGGCTCTGACGGTCTTTCGGGCATTACCGCCAACCCCACGATCGGTCGCGTGAGCGATATGGTCGTCGCCCGCGGCGGCACGTCGGTGCTTACCGAGGTGCCCGAGATGTTTGGCGCGGAGAGCATCCTGCTCGACCGTTGCGAGAACGAGCAGGTCTTTAACGTCGCCTCCGACATGCTCAATGGCTTTAAGGACTACTTTATTAGCCACGGCGAGGTTGTCTACGAGAACCCGAGTCCCGGCAACAAGGACGGCGGTATTACCACGCTCGAGGACAAGAGCTGCGGCTGCGTGCAAAAAGGCGGATCTGCCCCCATCGTCGATGTGCTGCCGTATGCCGGTCGGGCAACTAAACACGGCCTGAACATGCTGTGCGGTCCGGGCAACGACATGGTATCCACCACGGCGTTGACGGCTGCCGGCTGCCACGTGATTCTGTTCTCGACCGGCCGCGGCACACCGTTTGGCGCGCCGGCGCCTACGCTCAAGGTGTTCACCAATCAGCGTCTGTGCGACCACAAGGCCAACTGGATGGACTTTAACGCCGGCGTGATTGCCACGGGTGAGCGCACGCTCGACGAGGCTGCTCACGATCTATACCAGCTGGTGCTGGAGACGGCGAGCGGTAAACTCACGAGTGCCGAGCGCCGTGGCTGTCACGAGATCAGCATCTGGAAGGACGGCGTCTGCCTGTAGCGGCAAGTGCGCCCAAGCATAGCGCGATGTCATCGGCCCCGTCGGGAGTGTTCCCGGCGGGGCTTTTTCGTTTCGTGGTTAAGTGAATATGTTAGAAAATCTGATAAACGTTCACCTATCTCATGGCTGTCCAGCATGGCACCTTTACCAGCAGAAAATAGGTGTGAGGATCTCAATTGTGTCCGTTCAGCGGTAAAAATCGACCGTTCGGGGATAATATGCAAGTGAACGTTCACCTTTCGTAAGGAATCGCGCATAATCTAACTAAACGTTCACCCTGAATGCTGGGCAGACAGATGTCAGTGTGGACTCAAATGTCTTGTTACAAGACAATCGAGAAAAGAGAGGGAGCTCGATGACTAATAAGATTGGAAAAAAGCGTAAGATCACATTCTGGACGCGCTTGGGCTTTGGTATGGGCGGTATGCTCAATTCCGGTGCCCTGACCTTTACGCACAGCTACATGGTGCTGTTCCTGTCCACGGAGTGTGGCCTGTCCGCAGGCGAGGCTGCACTGATCAGCTCGTTTGCCATCTATGTCAACGCTATTCTTTGCCCGCTGATGGGCTTTGTGGCCGATAACTTCTATGCCACCAAGATTGGCCGCATCTTTGGTCGTCGTCGTTTCTGGATCTTGCTGGCCATCCCGATGATGATCGCCGAGCCGCTCATCTTCGTGGCTACGCCGTTTGGCTTCCCGTACTACTTTGTGCTGTACCTGATCTACAACGTCGCGTATACGTTCTGCACCGCCAACCTGTCGCCGCTTACCATCGAGATGACCGACGACTTCAAGGAGCGTACGTACCTCACCGGCTACAAGCATCTCTTTGGTAACGCCGCCGGCTTCCTGATGGCTGCACTTGTGGGCTTCGGCTTTGGCACCTTCGGCGAGACCAACCCGTTCAGCTACTTCATCATCGCTACGATCAACGCTTCGGTCATGGCAATCTCGCTGCTTTGTGTGTACCTGTCCACGTGGGAGCACACCCCCGAGGAGGTCGCTCAGGAGAAGATCGAGAGCGTCGGCGAGGGTATCAAGAAGTTCTTCATCGACGTTATCTCCACCTTCCGCAACAAGTCCTTCCGCAAGGTCCTGTACGCACAGGTCTCCACGAAGCTCGCTGCTGCCTGCTGGTCTGCCTGCCTGTCCTTCTTCATCGTCTACTGCCTGCAGATTCCTAAGTCCTACGAGTCCGTGATGGAGATGCCTGGCAAGGTCGTCGCTATCGTCTGCACTGCCATCTGGGTCGCTCTCATGGCCAAGAAGGGCTTCCACAAGTCTTGGTACCTGGCCAACGTCGGTTGCGCTGCGTGCATCATCGCCTACAACTACTTCGCCTTTGGTCAGATCAATGGCACCTCCACGGTCGCCATCGCCATGATCGCCTACCCCATCATCTTCGCCATCTGGAAGTTCTTCTACGTCGGCTTCCAGTACCTGCCCGATGTTCTGCTCAACTACATCCCCGATGTCGATGAGCTCATCACCCTGCGTCGTCGCGAGGGCATCTACAGCTCCGCGCAGCAGCTCTGCCAGCAGATCGCCCAGGCTATCGCCGTTAACGCATGGGCCATCGTCCTTGCTGCCTCCGGCTTCATTCAGACCGCCGGCAACAGCGACGCCGTGACCCAGCCCGCCACCGTGCCTCTGTACATCTGCGGCTACATGCTCATCGGCTGCGCCGGCTTCTTCCTGCTCGCGGCTGTCCTTGCCCGCGGCATCAAGATTGACAAGGAGCAGTGCGACGTCCTTTGCGACGAGATCCGCCGCGTCAAGGAGGGCGGCAAGATGGCCGACGTCAAGCCCGAGGTCAAGGCGCTTTGCGAGGAGCTCTCCGGCTTTAAGTACGAGGACTGCTTTGCCCACAACAACGTTGGCTTCCAGGACGGCAGCGTAACCCCCGCCGAGTAAGGCCGACATATCGTCCAAATCACAGGGCCGTGCCACCGGAATTCCGCCGGCAGGCACGGCCCTTTTTCAACAGCGTACAATTTGCCTTTAGAGCATCTTTTTGAGGGAGAAACCCATGGAGACGAACGTTATCTGGCGCAACGCGCGCGCGGCCGTGATCGAGCTTGACGACGGCGGCTACTTTACCTGTGCCGATACGTGGGAGATCTTTGTCAACGACGAGCCTGCTGGTACCACGAATACGGTCGAGACCTATGTCGACGGCCTGACCCCCGGCAAGCGCAACCTGGTTCGTTTTGTTTGTGGCGAGCGTGAGCTGAGCGTAGGTGTCACCACGCCGGCTGAGCCCTTTACCATCAACGTTCGCGACTGTGGCGCCAAGGGCGATGCCGAGCACGACGACACCACCAACATCCAGGCTGCCATCATGGCCTGTCCCAAGGACGGGCGCGTGCTGATTCCCGCCGGCAGCTATCGTATCAAGTCCCTCTTCCTTAAGAGCAATATCAACATCGAGCTCGCCGAGGGAGCGGTGCTGCTGGCTCGCCACGATCGTGCGGCGCTTGCCTACATCCCCGGTACGGTCACGGGCGACGAGGGTGCTGGGTATGCTGGCACCGATATGCTGCCCCTGGGCCGCTGGGAGGGCGAGAGCTTCTCGACCTACTGCTCTACCTTTACGGGTCTGAGCGTGCACGACGTGTGCATCTATGGTCGCGGCGTGATTGACGGTCAGACTGATTTTGCCGAGGACAACTGGTGGAACAAGGACTTTAAGAACATCTTCCGCCCGGAGGAGGGCCGCGAGGTCGCCCGCCCGCGCATGATTTTCCTGTCCGAGTGCCAAAACGTGAGCTTGGCCGGCTTCACCGTCCGCAACAGCCCGGCGTGGAACATCCACCCCATCCTGTGCGAGCACGTCGATGCGCTCTGCCTGTCCATCGAGGGCCCCAAGAACTCCCACAACACCGATGGCTTCGATCCCGAGAGCTGCGGTTTTGTTCGCATCCTTGGTTGTCAGTTCTCGGTGGGCGACGATTGCATCGCCATCAAGAGCGGCAAGCTGGGCATTGAGCCCGAGCTTCGCCCCGCTACGCACGACGTGCTGATTTCGCACTGCTACATGCACGATGGCCACGGCGCCGTGGTCCTGGGGTCCGAGGCAGCTGGCGGCATCAAGGACCTTACCGTGAGCAAATGCCTCTTTGAGCGCACCGACCGCGGCCTGCGCGTCAAGACCCGCCGTGGACGCGGCAAAGATGCCGTCAACGAGGGCATCACCTTCGAGCACATTCGCATGGACGAGGTGCTCACGCCCTTCGTGGTCAACTCGTTCTACTTCTGCGACAAGGACGGCAAGACCGATTACGTGCAGTCTCGCGAGGCGCTGCCCGTCGACGACCGCACACCCGGCTTTGGTGCCACGACGTTTTGTGATATCGAGGCCACTAACTGCCACGCGGCTGCTGCTTACATCACGGGCCTGCCCGAGAGCAAAGTAACGCGCCTGACGTTCCAGGATGTCCACGTGACCTTCGCGCCGGATGCCGAGCCCTTTGTTCCGGCCATGGCCTGCGGCGTTGAGCCCATGGTGCGTCAGGGCATCATTGCGCAAAACGTCAAGGTACTCGACCTGCAAAATGTGGTGATCGAGGGCCAGGACGGCGAGGAGCTGCAGCTCCAGAACGTCGACAAGGTTGTCCGTTCCTAACTCGGGTTGATGACCAGGGCTGCATTGTCGGATAAATCGGCAATGCAGCCCTTGTGCGATACGGCCGTGTGCGCTGCGCTACGCATCATGGTGAAAGGGAATACATGCTCAATAAAACGATTCCTGTCGGGGTCGATGGCTCGTCTGCCACGATTACGTCTTATGTTTTTGCCCCGACCGAAGATGCTTATGCTTTAAAACCGCTGCCTGCAGTTGTGGTCGTGCCAGGAGGCGGCTACGATCACGTTTCGCCGCGCGAAGGCGAGCCGGTAGCGCTCCGTTTGTTGGCGATGGGCTACCAAGCGTTTGTGCTGAACTACTCGGTTGCTCCGGCTGTCTATCCGCTGGCATTGCAAGAACTCGCGCGGACGGTCGATACCGTCCGAGGCCATGCGGCAGAGTACTGTGTCGATCCTGATCGGATTACGGTCATGGGTTTTTCGGCCGGTGGGCATCTGGTTGGCTTGCTCGGGGCGCTTTGGGACCAACCCTGGCTTGCAGAATCGATCGCGGCATCGCCTGAGTCGATTCGGCCTGACGCACTTTGCTTGGGCTACCCGGTCGTAAGCTCGGGGACCTATGCTCATCGTGGTTCGTTTGAACACCTAACGGGTGCCGATGGCGCTTTGGCTCAAAAGTTGTCAATCGAGAATATGGTGGGCGAGGGCTTCCCTCGTACGTTCTTGTGGCATACCGCCGAGGATGCATCGGTACCAGTTCAAAATAGCCTCCTTCTTGCGCAGGCTCTTGCCGACCACGGGATTGGCTTTAGCCTACATGTCTTTCCGCATGGAAAGCATGGGACATCGCTCGCTACGGCCCTAACGGCATTTAAGGGCTGCGCCGAGCATATTCAGCCACAGGTTCAGGGCTGGCCTGAACAGTTCGTTGCATGGGAGCGTGATGGACGATGAGCGAAAGTATCTATACGCTGCGCGTTTCGAGGGCTGCGGCAGGAGCGTATCCAACGATTTCCGATGCCTTGGCGGCAGCCGATCAGCTCTATCCGGATGCCGAGCAACCGGTGATGATTCACGTCGATCCGGACGAGTATCGCGAGCGGGTCGAGATTCATCGCTCGCATGTGACGATTGAGGGAGAGACGGCCGACAGCGTGCGTATCGTGGGCAGCCTGGGTGCCAAGATGCCTTCGGAGGACGGCTCGGGCGTCGACGGCACGCTTGGCACGTTTAGGACCTATACCGTTTTGGTCGATGCCGACGACGTACGGCTCGAGAACCTCACGATCGAAAACGATGCGGGCGATGGGCGCGAGGTCGGTCAGGCGATCGCCCTGTATGCCGATGGCGACCGTCTGGTTGTCGATGCCTGCTGCATTAAGGGGCACCAGGACACACTGTTTTTGGGTCCGCTGCCGCCGCATGAGGCCAAACCGGGCGGGTTCATAGGACCCAAACAGTATGCGCCGCGCCGGGTGGGGCGCCAGTATTTTCGACGTTGCCGGATCGAGGGCGATGTCGACTTTATCTTTGGCGGCGCGCGTGCCTACTTTGAGGGGTGCGAGATTCGCTCGCTCAATCGCGATATGGATGTCAACGGGTATGTAACGGCAGCCTCCACGCCTAAAGGCGAGCCGTACGGATTTGTGTTCCACGGCTGTTCGTTTACAGCTCCGGATGACGTGGCGCCGGATTCGGTCTTCCTGGGCCGTCCTTGGCGCGAATGGGCGCAAACTGTGCTGATCGATTGCTGGCTGGGGCGACATATCAAGCGCGAAGGCTGGTGGGATTGGAATAAGCCGGCGGCGCACAACTGCGTGCAGTATGCTGGCGCGATCCTGCATGGGCCGGCGGGTGATGCTACCGGCTGGGTGCCGTGGGCGAATGAACTCGATGTGATGGCTGCCGCCGGGTACGCTCGCGAGCAGGTGCTTGCCGGTGTGGATGGCTGGGATCCCGAGGGCGGCGACGGTGATGCGGTGGAGACGGCTGGGCTATCTGCCAACGGCCGCACCGTGCACATCGAGACGTACTGCGAAGACGAACCTGCGCTGCGTGCCCGGCTGAAGCGCGAGGGGCGTTCGGCTGCTTTTACGGGCAAGACTCCTGCAGATTTTGAGGCATGGAAGATTGCGACCAGGACTCGTCTGTACGATGTTTTGGGCCTTTCGCTTATGGACCGCGTCCCGATTGAGATTCGTGAGCTCAGCCGCGTGCGGGTTGCCGGCGGCATTGTGCGTACTCATGCGATGCTGCAGGTTGAGCGCGATGTTTGGATGCCGTTCTACCTGTTGGAACCGTCTCATCCTAAGCTTGATGAGCGGGGACTCAAACGCTGTTATATCTGCCCGCATGGCCATCAGGGAGCAGGCGCCGCAAGTGTTGCGGGCGTGACGGGCGTGCCGGCGGTCGATGATGCTGTGCGTAAGTTCAATTACGACTACGGTCTGCGTTTGGCGCGTATGGGTTACGTGACCGTCTGCCCCGACGCACGCGGTTGGGGATACCGTCGTGACTGGAAGGGTCAGGGCGATGACGAGAACAGCTTTCTGCGCGGCACGTGCCTAAACCAGGCGCGCATGGCCGAGCCACTGGGACTTACCGTTGCGGGCCTCAACGCCTGGGATAACATGCGTCTGATCGATTACCTAGAGGCGCGCGGCGACATTGCCATGGACGACCTGGGCTGTTTTGGCTTTTCGGGCGGCGGATACATGACGCTGTATCTGGCGGCGCTCGACCCACGCGTATGCAAGACGTTTGTCTCGGGCTACCTGTACGGTGTCGATGATTCGCTGCTGCACCTCAACGGCAATTGCAGCTGCAACTACACACCCGGACTTTGGCGCTTGCTCGACATGGGCGATATTGCCTCGCTTATTGCGCCGCGCCCGTTGTTAGTGCAAAGCTGCGAAGAGGATCATCTGAACGGTTCGCGCGGGCTGAAAAATGTTGATGAGCAGCTCGAGATCGTGCGCGATGCCTACAAGTTGCTGGGTCGCAGAGATGGCCTGCGGCACGAGGTGTGTCCGGGTGAACACCATCTGGGCGTGGCACATCTTGTCGAGGATATCGAATGGCTCGATTCGCACGTTGCGGAATGCGCCCGTGCATAGCCCCTCGGCATGCTGCGAATAAACGGTACGTTCCTGTATGACTGCCGATGGGCAGATGAGGAGAAGATTATGGAAACGAAGAGTTTGAGTGAATCGACCATTTGCTGCTTTGGCGATTCGACCACATGGGGGGATAACGGATGCGGCGCAGGCGGCAACGACATCTCTTGGACTTCGCATCTGGGCGCGTTGCTGGGAGGTGCAGTCGTCGAGAACTTTGGCATCAAGGGTTCGCGTATCGCCATCAAGGCCGACCGCAGCGATTCGTTTGTCGAGCGCCTGGACGGCATCGACGATGCGGCCGATATCTACATCGTCTTTGGCGGCGTCAACGACTTTAGCCGCAACGTGCCGCTTGGAGAGCTGGGCAGCACGGACGTGCATGAGTTCTATGGTGCGGTCGACTATCTGATCCGAACCATCACGGCGCGCTCACCTCAGGCAAAGCTCGTGTTTATGACGCCATGCAAGACGAGTGGTAAGCACGAGAAGGATATCCCGGCAAGCGATGAGGCGAACCATTTGGGTCTGACGCAAGACGCCTACGTGCGAGCGATGCTGGAGGTCTGTGACCGTTACTCCGTTCCGGTGATTGACCTGTATGCGCAAAGCGGCATCAGCCCGTTTTTGCCGGAGCACCGCGAGCTCTATATGCCGGACGGTCTGCATTACAGTCCTGCCGGCTATGAGCGCCTGGCGCATCGCATCGCCGCGGGTCTCACCGCCGTTTGCCGCTAAAAGTCTGCCGTTTGCGGGGAATATAGGGTTAACGTTCACCCTATATTCCCCGTTCGCGTTACACTAGGGGTAACGTTCACCTATCGTTTATGTCAGAGGGGACAGCAATGGGTTGCAATCAAATCCTGGACCGTTATATCGAGCAGTTGATCGAAACCTCTACGCCGCAGGCGCCGGCTTGGAATATCGAAAAGATTCGCGCCGGCAAGGAGAACACCTGGAACTATATCGACGGCTGCATGATCAAGGCGCTCATCGAGCTGTACGAGATCACGGGTGAGCAGCGCTACCTGACCTTTGCCGATGACTACATCGATTTCTTTGTCCAGGACGACGGTACCATCAAGCATTACAACCCGCAGGAGTACAACCTCGATAACGTCAATGCGGGCAAGACCCTCTACAAGCTCTATGACCTGGTGGGCAAGCCCAAGTACCGTGCCGCCATGGACACCATCTACCGCCAGCTCGAGACCCAGCCGCGCACCAAAGAAGGCGTGTTTTGGCACAAGGCCGTCTATCCCAACCAGATCTGGCTCGATGGCATGTATATGGCCCAGCCGTTCTACATGCAGTACGAGCTGAGCTTCCACAACCGTCGTGCCTGCTCGGACAGCTTCCATATGTTCCAGGTCGTGCATGACCTGATGCGCAACCCCCTCAACGGTCTGTACTATCACGCTTACGACGCGAGCCGCAAACAGTTCTGGTGCGACCCGGTCACCGGCCTTTCGGCTAACTTCTGGCTGCGCGCCGAGGGCTGGTTTGCCATGGCACTCATCGATACCTGGGAGCTCATGCCGCCTTCGATGTCAGCCGAGAAGGACGAGATTCGCAAGATGTTCCACGACCTGATCGATGCCATGTTGCCGTATCAGGACGAGAAGACCGGCATGTGGCATCAGGTCATCAACCTGCCCAATATCGCCCCCAACTACCTGGAGGAGTCTGGTAGCGCGATTTTTGCCAATGCCATCATGAAGGGCGTGCGTCTAGGCGTGCTGGGCGAGCGTTACTACCAGTACGGCCGTCGCGCCTTCGACGGCATCTGCGAGACCTGCCTGTCCGAGCATGATGGGCAGCTGGCGCTCGACAACATCTGCCTGGTCGCGGGCTTGGGAAACACCGCGCACCGCGAGGGCACGTTTGATTACTACATGAGCGAGCCCGTGGTCAAAAATGATGCAAAGGGTGTGGCGCCGCTGGTGCTTGCCTATATCGAGACCATGCATCACGACAAGCTGGCCGGTAAGCGCGATCCGCTCGCCCCCTCGGGCGTGTGCTCCATCGAGGACCCGTTTGGCGGATACACCCCGGGCATCAACGCTCATAAGGGATGTGAATAACGTGGGGGCTATTACTCCGGGCGTACGTTTGCACGACCTTCCGCAGGGGACCGTCGAGGAACGCATTCGCATGGCGGGAGAGCTGGGCTTTTCGTGCATTCAGCTGCCGAGCAAGGTGCTCTACGCATCGATGGGGATCGATCGAGGCGGCCTGACCCGCGAGCTTGCCGACCATTTGCGTGCCGTGCTCGATGAGTCGGGCGTTTCGGTCGCCGTGCTCGGCTGCTATAAGAATTTGGCGATGCCCGATCGCCAACAGCTCATGGATAACATTGCCGAGTACGAGGCATGCCTGAACTTTGCCCAGATGCTCGGCGGATGCCCGGTTGGCACCGAGACCGGTCGCCCCAATGCGCAAAATCGCGTTGCTGGCGACCGCATGACCGATGAGGCGCTCGAGGCTTTTATGGACGGGCTCGCATGCGTCTGCGAGCGTGCCGAGGCCGTTGGTGGGCAAATACTAATTGAGCCCGGTTGGAACGAGACGGTCAACACGCCAGATCGCTGCCGTGAGGTGCTGGAGCGCGTCTCGAGCCCGTCGCTCGGCGTGATCTATGACCCAGTGTCGCTGCTGCACCCCAGCGTCGTTGACGAAGCGCAGGAAATCACCGCGTGCATGCTCTACTTATGCGGCAGTAAGATCCGCGTGCTGCACGCCAAGGATTTTGAGGTCGTTGATAACGAGGACGAAGCCGGATGGTGCGACGGTACGGGTTCACGCCTGGTGTGCCACGGCGTGGGCGAGACGGGCCGCTATGACTTTGGGCCCGTGGTGGCCTGGGCTGCCGCCGCCTGTCCTGGGATTCCCTGCGTGGTCGAGAACAGCGTGCCGGCGACGGCGGCTGACTGCCTGGCGACACTCGAGCACATGTCCGCTCGCTGCGGGGCTTCGCATCGCGAGCTATAGCATTGGCTTTTGCCGTGTCGGCAGATTGAGATTACCTGCATGGGGGCGGCGGTGAAGGGTCTTTATCGTCGCCCCATTGGATTGCATTAAAAAGGGGAGTTGCGTGGCTATCCACATTGTCGAAGAGGCGAATCGTTGCCTAGGTTGTAAAAGGGCGTTCTGTCAGATTAAGGGCTGCCCGGTTCAGACGCCTATTCCGCAGGTCATCGACCTGTTCAAACAGCGTTGTCTAGAAGAGGCGGGCGAGCTACTGTTCCAGAACAATCCCATGAGCGCGGTCTGCTCCATGGTGTGCAATCATTCGGGCCAGTGCGAGGGCGCTTGCATCCAGGGCCGCAAGGGCGCGCCGGTGCATTTCTCGAGCATCGAGAACTATATCTCCACGGCATATTTGGATCGTAAGGAGTGGAAGCCCGCACCGTCGTGCGGTAAACAGATTGCTGTGGTCGGTTCCGGTCCCGCCGGTATTACCGTGGCCATTAAGATGGCCCAGCTGGGCTGTGCCGTCACGGTATTTGAGCAGCGCCCCGAGATCGGCGGTGTGCTGGAGTACGGTATCCCCGAGTTCCGCCTGCCCCGTGCGCTCGTGCAAAAGTATCGCCACGTGATGTGCTCGCTCGGCGTGCGCGTGCGCCCCTCGACCACCATCGGTGGCGCGCTGCATATCGACGACCTGCTGCGCGACGGCTACGATGCGGTCTTTGTTGGTACCGGTACCTGGCGTGCCCGCAAACTGGGCATTCCCGGCGAGTCGCGCGGCAACGTGCTGTTTGGTATCGATTACCTGGTCGATCCCACGAGCGTGGCTATCGGGCAGAACGTGGCGGTCATCGGTGCCGGTAATGTGGCCATGGATGTGGCCCGCACGGCGCTGCGTTCGGGTGCTCGCAAGGTCACTGTGTATGCACGCTCGCGCCATATCTCGGCCATCGACGACGAGGTCGAGCTGACCGAGCTTGACGGTGCCGAGATTGTGTGCGGCAAGGCGATCTGCGCCATCGACGATAACGGTCCGGTGTTCGAGACGGCTATCTTTGACGAGGACAACAATGTGGTGGGTTACGAGGAGGAGCTCGACCATGTGTCTGCCGACACAGTTGTGATTGCGGCTTCGCAGGTGCCCAAAGACAAGCTTGTGCTTACGACGGGCGGCCTGGAGACCGACCATCGCGGCCTGCTTTCGGTCGACGAGAACGGCATGACCACCGTGCCCGGCGTCTTTGCCGCCGGCGATGTGGTTAACGGCCCGCTCACCGTGGTTCATGCCGTGGCAGGCGCCAAGCTCGCCGTCGAAGGCATGACCAGCTACCTGGGTCTCTAACACATCCCATCCATCAGTTGCGGTGAAATACGGACTGTTTTGGCTGTCAAAAGCCTTATCTACTCCGTATTCCACCGCAACTTTTTGGGGGTTGAGCAGAGACTGGGGGAGCGCGTGCGGTCGGGTGCTGCACGGTTGCTGGTACGATAGGTACGTCAGCAACTGCCGCCGAGCGGCTCAAATGAAAGGAACCCTGTATGGAGTCCTCTGCCTATCCAATGCTCTTTAGCCCGATCAAGGTCGGTACGACCGAGGTCAAGAACCGCGTCTTTATGCCGCCGGTGTCCACCAACCTGGCCGATCATGGCTATGTGACCGACGACTTGGTCGATCATTACCGTGCCCGCGCCAAGGGCGGCGTGGGCCTCATCATCACCGAGGTCGTGACGGTCGAGCCTACCTATACCTATCTGCCGGGTGACATGTGCTGCTACGACGACACGTTTATCCCTGGCTGGGAAAAGCTCGCCGCGGCCGTCCACGAGTATGGCTGCAAGATCATGCCGCAGCTCTTCCACCCCGCCTACATGGCCTTTAACATTCCGGGTACGCCGCGCCTGATCGCTCCGTCCTTTGTGGGCCCGTCCTATGCCCGCGAGGCGCCGCGCCCCATTACGGTCGATGAGATTCACGAGCTCACGCATCAGTTTGGCGACGCTGCCGTGCGTATGCAGAAGGCCGGTGTCGATGGCGTCGAGGTCCATGCGGCGCACGCCCACGGCATGCTCGGCGGTTTCTTGACCCCGCTCTATAACAAGCGTACCGATGAGTACGGCGGCTCGCTCGACGCCCGCATGCGCTTCTTACTCGAGGTCATCGCCGAGATTCGCGAGCGCTGCGGCAAGGACTTTATCATCGACGTCCGTATCTCGGGCGACGAGTACACCGATGGCGGCCTGACCCTCAACGACATGATCTACGTCTCGCGTCGCCTGGAGAAGGCCGGCGTCGACATGATTCATGTGTCGGGCGGCACCACCATCAAGCGCGGCTCCGCGATTCCTGCCGCCGGTACGCAGCAGGCCTCGCATGCCGCCTGCTCGCGCGAGATCAAGAAGCACGTCAACATTCCCGTCGCCACCGTCGGACGTATCAACGAGGCCTGGATCGCCGAGGAGCTGATCGAGGACGGCGCTGCCGACATCTGCATGATGGGCCGCGCCAATCTGTGCGATGCCGAGTTCTGCAATAAGGCCGCTGCCGGCAACGCCGACGACATCCGCCCCTGCATCGGCTGCCTGCGCTGCCTGAACGGCATTATGTTTGGCAAGCGCATCTCCTGCACTGTCAACCCGGACGTGGAGCGCGACGAGGCTGGCTACGAGCCTGCCGCCGAGGTCAAGAACGTGCTGGTTGTGGGTGCCGGTCCTGCGGGTATGGAGGCGGCCTACATTGCCGCCAAGCGCGGCCACAACGTGGTGCTCGTGGACAAGCAGGACGAACCGGGCGGCGAGATGCGCATCGCGGCCGTTCCGCCGGCAAAGCAGGAGCTCACCCGCGTGATCAAGTATCAGTACCGTCGCCTGGCCGAGGCCGGCGTGAAGTGCGTATTTGGCACCGAGCTTACTGCCGAGGACATTCAGCGTGACTACGCGGGTTACGAAGTTGTCCTGGCTTATGGCGCCGAGCCCATCGCTCCGGCCTTTATGCAGGGCTTTAAGCAGGTTATGACAGCTGACGACCTGCTGGGTGGCAAGGCTTTCCCGGGCAAGAAGATTGTCATCGTCGGCGGCGGCACCGTCGGTTGCGAGACGGCCGACTACCTGGCCCCGTTGGTCAACGATCTGTCGCCGGCCAATCGCGACGTCACCGTCATCGAGATGACCAAGACGCTCGCCGCCAACGAGGGCGGCGCCGGTCGCGCGGTGCTCATCACGCGCATGCTCTCCAAGGGCGTTCACGTGCTGACCGAGGCCAAGGTGACCGAGATTACCGAGGATGCCATCAGCTACGAAAAGGACGGCGAGATCCACACCATCGCCGATGCCGATACGCTGGTACTTGCCATGGGCTATCGTCCCAATACCAAGTTGGCCGACGACCTTGCTGCAGCCGGCGTTACCACCCACGTGTTGGGCGATGCCAACAAGTGCGGCAACATCCGCGACGCCATCGGCGATGGCTACAAGGTTGCTTGCGAGCTCTAGTCAACCCCTTGGTGCATGTGAGGCCTATCCCCGCGGCGTCAGTCGGTAGATAGCAAAAAGCGGCGGTCGTCCCGTACATGGGACGACCGCCGCTTGCGTTAGCTGCAATGAGTCGTGCGATTAGAGGCCCAGGATCTCTTTGACCTTGGTGATGATGGCCTCGTCGGTTGCGTTGGCAAAGAAGTACTCCTGGAAGTGTTCGCCGGCAAGTGCGCCCTTCACCAGGTCCTGATCGATCTCGCCCAGGACGTCGACGAGCGGACGCATGGTCACAGCGCGCACGCCGTCGAGGATCTTCTTGTTGCGCTGCTCGGGCTCAACGCGCTCGGCAGGATAGCCGTTGCCCGAACCAAAGCCAAAGAGCTTCTCAAAGGTGTACTCGAGGTTGAGCTCCTGGCCCCAGCCGTTCTTGAGGGCGAAGGGCATGGCAACGGCGTTGCCATCGTTGACCTGGGCAAAGGTGTAGGCGTCGAGCGGGTCGGCAACGTGGCCGCACAGCACGCCGGGGAAGGAGTTACAGGCGAGCATGGCGCCCTCGCCGGTGCCGCAGCCGGTCACGACGTAGTCGGCAGCGCCGGAGTTCAGCAGCACGGCGGCAAGGATGCCGTTCTGCACGTAGGTGAGGGGCTTGGAGTCGGCGTCGGCATACATGCCATAATTAAAGACGGTGTGGCCCATGGGCTCGACAACCTTCTTAAGGGCAGCCTCGATCATGGGGTTCTTGGAGTTCTGAGAGTTCTCATTGATCAGAGCGATTTTCATTGCGAATTACCTTCCTATTTCTAACTTGCGGTGAAATACGGACTGTTTTGCCTGATAGAAGCCAAAACCAATCCTTATCTCACCGCAACTCAAATGAAAAACGAGTGGATGAAACCTGATATGGGCAGTTGCGGCGACGCTTATTGAGGCTGCTTTCCAATGTATGCGAGGATTCCGCCGTCGACGTAGAGGATGTGACCGTTGACGAAGTTCGACGCGTCAGAAGCCAAGAACACGGCGGGGCCCTTCAGGTCCTCGGGCGTGCCCCAACGGGCGGCCGGCGTCTTGGCAATGATGAACTGGTCAAACGGGTGGCGGCTGCCGTCGGGCTGCGTCTCGCGCAGCGGTGCGGTTTGCGGCGTGGCGATATAGCCGGGCCCAATGCCGTTGCACTGGATGTTGGCCTCGCCAAATTCGGAGCAGATGTTCTTGGTGAGCATCTTGAGTCCGCCCTTGGCGGCGGCATAGCCGGCGATGGTCTCGCGGCCCAGCTCGCTCATCATCGAGCAGATGTTGATGATCTTGCCGTGGCCCTTGGCGATCATGCCGGGCAGGCAGGCCTTGGACACGATAAACGGTGCGTTGAGGTCAATATCGACGACGCGGCGGAAGTCCTCGGCGCTCATGTCGAGCATCGGGGTACGCTGGATGACGCCAGCGTTGTTGACCAGGATATCGGGCGTGGTGCCAAAGTCGGCCTCAATCTTGGCGATGAGCTCGGCGACGACGGCCTCGTCGGTGACATCGGCAACATAGCCGTGAGCGTCAAAGCCCAGCTCGCGGTAGTGCTTCTCGGCCTCGGCGACCTTGTCGGCGTGACGGGCGTTAAAGGCGATTTTGGCGCCGGCCTCTCCGAGCGCCTCGGCAATGGCCATGCCAATGCCGTAGGTGGCGCCGGTCACGAGCGCGACCTTGCCATCCAAGCGGAAGCTGTCCATAAGATCAGACATAGCGATCCTTTCAAAAGAAACGTTCATCTATATAAGTTTTGCTTTTCATACAAGGTCAGTATAGGAGAAGAGGGGGAATTAAAAGACAGATTCTCCTAAAAACAGGTGAACGTTCACTTTTAAAAGGTAAACGGTGGTCTCGCCCTTGCCGTGCGGACGTCTATTTGCTCTGTTCTTGCGCTCCCTCTGCGATCATGTTGCGGTTGTACACCAGATGCAGGTACATCGCGTCGTGCGCCGCGGTGGGATTGCGCGAGGCGATGGCGTCGGCCACATCGCGGTGCGTGCGGATAGTTTCCTCGACGAGCTTTTTGCCGGTCACGTCGATAAAGAGGGGGACGGATGCCTTGAGCACGCCCATCAGGCGGGGAACGACGAGGTTTCCGGAGCTCTCGGCAATGGCATTGTGGAACGCGGTGTCGGCGGCGGAGTAATCCTCACCGGCCTCGGCCAGGCGCTCGGATTCGTCGCAGAGCTCTTTGATACAGACGACCTGGTCGTTGGTTGCGTGCTCGGCTGCCATGCGTGCCATCTGCGGCTCGATCATAAAGCGCACCTCGAGTAGGTCGTGCGCCAGACGCTGCTTGTCGTCGATAAAGGTAAAGCCCAGCGGGTCGTCGGCAACGCCGGGGTTTGACGCCACATAGGTGCCCGAACCCTGCTTAATGCGCACGATATTGCGCGACTGCAGCAACTTCATGGCCTCGCGCACGGTGCTCCTGCCGGCGCCCAAGCGCTCGACCAGCACGGTTTCCTTAGGCAGGCGATCGCCTTGCTCAAGGTGTTCATCCAGAATCAATTGAATGATTTTCTCAGATATTTGCTCGGGGAGTCCCGATTCGGCGCGGGCCATAGCTATACCTTTCATTACAAAATTCATCTGAGCTATTTTAGCGCACCACGGATGCAATATTGGTCGCTGGATTTGAGTCGGGCAGCTTAGATATACCGTTCGCAGCGCAAATACGACCGTTTACCGAATACATCAGATGTATTTCGAGCAAATTTCAAAATGAAACATCAGACCTTTTCAAAACACGCTATAGTCATCAGACGAATTCAAAAGGTCTGATGAATTGGAGGAAAGATGTCAGACCCAACGTTTATGGCAGACCCCACCAGGTTGGTCATCGCCGCCATCGTGGGCATCGCGCTGCTGCTTGCGCTCATCATCAAGTTCAAGCTGCATCCTGTGCTTTCGATGATGGTCTCGGCGCTCGCGATCGGCATCAGCGCCGGTATGCCGCTCGACCTGGTGGCGGACACTGTCACCAAGGGCGTGGGCACCACGCTGCAAAACATTGCCCTGCTCATTGGTTTGGGTTCGATGTTTGGCCAGATTCTTGAAGAGAGCGGCGGCGCCAAAAAGATCGCCCAAACCTTCATCGATACCTTTGGGCAGGGTCACTCTAGCTGGGCGCTGGGCATTACCGGTCTGGTCATCGGTACTACGGTGTTCTTTGAGGCCGGCGTGGTCGTTTTGATTCCGCTTGCGTTTAGCGTGGCATCGCAGACCAAAAAGTCGACGCTCTACTACGGCATCGCGCTACTCGCGGGACTTGCCGCTGGCTATGCGTTTGTGCCGCCATCGGCCGGGTCGGTTTTGGTCGCCGGCACGCTCGGTGTCGACCTGGGCACCATGATCCTCGTCGGTATCCCCACCGCCTTCATCGCCATGGCGATTGCCGGCGTCATCTGGGGCCGCAACGTGGGCGGTCGCATTTTTACCGATGTTCCGGAGCACTTTACCTCTGCCGAGGGTGCGAGCGACGAAAAGGAGCTTCCCTCCTTTGGCATGGTGCTTGCCATCGTGCTCACGCCGCTTTGTCTGATTTTGCTGGGCACGTTGTCCTCTTATATCCCCATGCCCGCCGAGTTCGCCTCGATTCTCGCCTTCCTGGGCAAGCCGTTTGTCGCTTTGACGCTCGCCACGCTCGTCGCGATGTATCTGCTGGGCGCGCGGCGCGGCTACACCGGCGCCGAGCTCAAGGCCCTGCTCGACCGCTCTCTTAAGCCCGTCGGCATGATCTTGCTGGTTATCGCCTGTGGCGGCGTCATTCGCTGGATGCTGCAAGATTGCGGCTTGGGCCAGGTTATCGGCCCTATGCTCGAGGCCTCACCGCTGCCTTTGGTGGTCGTTGCCTTTTTGATTGCCGTCATGGTGCGTGCCTCTGTCGGCAGCTCCATCGTCGCTATGACCATGGCATCGGGCATTATGGCCGCCATGCCCGCGGTTGCAGGAGCCTCGGTGCTCATGCGTGCCGCCATCTGTCTTGCTATCTGCGGCGGTGCCACGGCCCTCTCGCACGTCAACGATGCCGGTTTTTGGATGTGCTCCTCGTTCCTGGAGATTGACGAGAAGACCACCCTCAAGTCCTGGACCGTTATGGAGACGCTCATCGGCCTTTCGGGTCTTGCCTGCGCCCTGGTGATTTCGTTCTTTGCCTAGTTCGCGTAGCTAAGCATCTTTTGCCGAGCGCATCGCTCGGTACCCATTTACACCTGATTCATTAACCAACGATTGGTACAACCGTTCAAACCAAAAGAGGAGAACATCATGGACGAGAAGACCAAAGCACAGATTCAGCAGGAGGCCGCCGACCTGGTTGCCAAGCTGCAGCCGCGTTCCGGCAAGTTTCGCACCATCAGCCCCGAGATGGACCCGCTGCGTCTGGGCTCCGGCTGGACGATCGAGGATCTGGACAAGCCACAGGTCATTATCGAGTCGACGTTTGGCGACTCGCACCCGGGTTCTGCTGGCCTGTTTGAGCTGGTCGAGGAGGTTCGTGCTGGCGTTGCCGAGGCTGGCGGTCACGGTGCCCGTTACTTCTGCACCGATATCTGCGATGGCGAGGCACAGGGCCACGACGGCATCAACTACTCGCTGCCCAGCCGCGACATGATCGCCAACATGATCGAGATCCATGCCAAGGCCACCCCGTTCGACGCCGGTGTCTTTGTCGCCAGCTGCGATAAGGGCCTGCCTGCGAACCTCATGGCCATGGGCCGCATCAACATCCCCTCCATCGTCGTTACCGGCGGTGTCATGGATGCCGGTCCCGATTTGTTGACCCTGGAACAGCTCGGCGCGATTTCTGCCCGCTACGAGCGCGGCGAGATCTCCCGCGAGGAGCTTGAGTTTGCCAAGCACAACGCATGCCCCAGCTGCGGTGCCTGCTCGTTTATGGGCACCGCGTCGACCATGCAGGTTACCGCCGAGGCCCTGGGCCTTATGCTCCCCGGCACGGCCCTGCTGCCCGCAACCAGCTCCGATCTGCGTGAGTTTGCGCGCGAGGCCGGCCGTCAGTCCGTGTGGCTCTCCGAACACAACCTGTGCCCGCGCGACATCGTGACCAAGGAGTCCTTCGAGAACCTCATTATGGTCCACGGTGCCATTTCGGGCTCCACCAACTCGCTGCTGCATATCCCCGCGATTGCCCGCGAGTTTGGCATCGAGATGTCCGCCGACGACTTCGATCGCCTGCACCGTGGCGCCCACTACCTGCTCAACGTTCGCCCCGCAGGCGAGTGGCCGGCGCAGTTCTTCTACTATGCGGGCGGCGTGCCGCGCATCATGGAGGAGATCAAGTCGATGCTCCACCTCGATGTCATGACCGTCACCGGCAAGACCCTCGGCGAAAACCTCGAGGACCTTAAGAACAACGGTTACTACGAGAAGTGCGGCCGCTACCTGGAGAAGTGGAACCTCAAGCGCGAGGACATCATTCGCCCGTTTGACCAGGCCTTTGGTACCGACGGCTCCATCGCCATCCTCCACGGCAACCTTGCTCCCGAGGGCGCCGTCGTCAAGCACACGGTTGTTCCGCGCGAGATGTTCCAGGCCACGCTTAAGGCGCGTCCGTTCGACTGCGAGGAGGACGCTATCCACGCCGTCCTGACGCACGAGGTCAAGCCCGGCGACGCCGTCATCATTCGCTATGAGGGCCCCAAGGGTTCCGGTATGCCCGAGATGTTCTACACCACCGAGGCTATCGCCAGCGATCCCGAGCTGGGTGCGAGCATTGCCCTTATCACCGATGGCCGCTTCTCCGGCGCCTCCAAGGGCCCGGCTATCGGTCACGTTTCGCCCGAGGCTGCCGTGGGCGGCCCGATTGCCCTGATCGAGGAGGGCGACCTTATCCAGATCAACATCCCCGAGCGCTCGCTGTCTATTGTGGGCATCGCCGGCAAGGAGATGGAGCCGGCCGAGGTCGATGCCGTCCTGGCCGAGCGCCGAGCCGCTTGGAAGCCCAAGGCTAATCGCTATACCTCCGGCACGCTCAAGTTCTTTACCGAGCATGCAGTTTCCGCCATTCAGGGTGGCTACATGGAGTAGCGCCCATGCGCATCAAATATCTCCTCTCATAGATGTACGGCACAAAGAGCCCCGAGCCACGTCACCGGGGCGCGTTGTTCAGCGCCGCCGGGGCGCTCCACTCAAACGACAAGAGACGTCTTACGCAAGCGCCCGCGTCCGTGGATAAAACCACGGGCGTGGGCGCTTCGCTTTATTCCCAGCCCTTCCACACGTCAGGCTCGTAGCCAACGGTTGCCTGGCGGCCGTTGCGAACGATGGGCTCACGAAGAATCTGCTGGTTATCGAGCACCTTTTCGAACTTCTGGTCGGCAGCAAGATACTGTACGAGCGCAACCGTGTCGGCATCTTTCGCCTTTGGATCGATCACAGCGTCGATCCCGCCGACGGCGCGCGCCACGCTTTCGAGCTCGCCTTTGCTCATCCCCTTTTCCTTCAAGTCGATGAACTGGAACTTCACACGACGTTCCTTGAAATAGCGCTGCGCCTTCTTAGTATCGAAGCTTTTCTTCGTGCCGAATATCTGGATGTTCATACGTACCGCCTTCGCTCAATTCTCGTCCGTCCATGATGCGACAAGGGAGCCGAGCAAAAACAGAGCAGGCGGAGATGGAGGAGGACGGCGACCGACCGTCGGCAAGAGTCGGCCGGATCGGACTGGCGCCCAGCGCGCGCCGGCGACACGCTCGCAGCTGCACACATAGCCGATGTACAAGCTCGCCGCGGCGTTCCCTCGCCCCGCGGTGTGGCGATAGAGAAGCACGCCACCCGTCAACGATGACGCCTCGGTGAAGAAAATCAACGTCTGGGTTACATCCCTTGAAAGGGGCGAAGACGGCTGCTAAAATACCTCCCCGCTATGAAGGATTTGACCAAAGCATACATCGCAATTCGGCGGCCCCTGGTATACGGGGCCTCTCCTGTTGTTCCCCAAGTGCGCTCTGAGCAGCCGCTTTCTTCCTGTCGTATCTGATGCACGCATAGCACGTGCATGTTATTTCGCCCGTGGGCCGGCGCGCCTTCGGCGAAGAATCGAATAGATACGAAGGAAGCTTATGTCTGATAATTGTACGGTCGCGCCCGCCAATGGGCGCATTACCGGTACCCAGATCCGCATCGTCGCGGTCGTCGTCCTGGGTGCCTTCTTGGCGCTACTGAACCAAACGGTGATGTCGCCTGCGCTGCCGGTCATCATGTCCGATTTCGCCATCGATGCCTCGACTGCCCAGTGGATCATGTCCATATACCCGCTGGTGAGCGGCATCATGGTCCCCGTTTCGGCGTTCCTTATCGACAAGTTCAGCACCCGCGTGCTATTCTTCGGGGCGACGCTGGTGTTCGCGCTGGGCACGCTGCTGTGCGCCGCAGCCCCTGATTTCCTGTTCCTCATCATCGGTCGCGTGTTGCAAGCGGCGGGCTCAGGCGTGCTCATGCCGCTTGTCTCGGTGGTTCCCATGCTGGTGTTCCCCGTCGAGAAACGAGGAACGGCTATGGGCATGGCGGGCATCGTCATGTCGGCGGGTCCCGCGGTCGGCCCCGTCGTAGGCGGTGCGGTGATCGACACGTACGGCTGGCGCACCATGATCGGCGCCATCGTCCCCCTCGCAATTCTCGTGCTGGTGCTGGGCGTGTTCATGCTGAAAAACGTGGGCGAGCTGAAGAACCCCAAGCTCGACCTGCCCTCGGTCGTCCTCTCCACCATCGCCTTCGGCGGACTTCTCTACGGGTTCTCGAGCGCCTCGTCGATGGGTTGGGGCAACCCCGTGGTGCTCGGCTCGATCGTCGCGGGTGTCGTGTGCTTGGTGCTGTTCGTCGTACGCCAGGGCAAAATCGAGGACCCGCTGCTTCAACTGGGCACGCTCAAGACGCGCGAGTTCCGCGTGGCCGCCATCATCGTCACGCTCATCAACGCCGCATGCCTGGTCACCAACACGCTGTTGCCGTTGCTGCTGCAAACCTCGCTTGGCGCTTCGGCCTTCGAAACCGGTATGGCCATGCTTCCCGCCGCGGCGGTGGGCATCATCATCAGCCCTATCTCCGGCGTGGTGTTCGACAAGTTCGGTCCGCGTGCCATCTCGATCGTCGGCCTGGCCCTCATGACCGGCGCCCTGTTCCTGCTCTCGCTTTCGACGGTAAACACGCCCATCTTGGTGGTTGCGCTGTTCTGCATGCTGCAGTCCGCCGGCCAGTCGCTCGCGAACATGCCGGTGAACACATGGGGTGTCAATGCCTTGAAAAATGACATGATCGCCCACGGCAACGCCATCGCGAACACCGGCCGCCAGGTCGCCGGCGGTTTGTGCACGGCGCTCATCATCACGGTCATGACAAGCGTCACCGCGTCGGCCGGCGTCGATGCGAGCATCCAAGTAGCCACCGCCGTGGGCGCGGGCGTCGCTTACAAGGTGTGCGCGGCAATCGGCCTCGTTTCCCTTATCTGCGCCATATTCAGCGTGCGCACCAAGAAAACCGCACCGAAAACGAAGGAGGCATAAGCGATGTCCGAGATTCTGTCCGAGCGCATCCCGCTCGAGCTCGAGGGGACGCCCGTTTCGAGCATCATGATTGAAGAGCCGTTCACCTGCACGCAGGATTGCACGATTTCCGACGTGGTGCGCATGCTCGCCGAAAACGAGGTGAGCAGCATGCCCGTAATCGATGAGCGCAACCAGGTGGTCGGGTTCATCTCCGACGGCGATGTCATGGGAGCCATCGCGCAGCATCGCGCTCACACCATCTTCACGGGCGGCGACGCGTCCATGCTGTACTTCGACGATCAGAGCCTTGAGCAGCGCATCGAAGACCTGAAGGATCGCTGCGTCATGGATTTCGCGACGCGCCAGGTAGTGTGTGCCCGTCCCGAGCAGAGCATCGCCCGCGTCGCCGCGCTGCTGGCGAAGAAGAAGTTCAAGAAGCTTCCTGTGGTTGATGACGAGGGCAAACTCGTGGGGGTCATCCGCCGCTCCGCCATCACCAAATACATCTTCGGCATCCTTTTCCAATAGGGGCAGGTCGCACTTGAGGCGAACATCTCGAGGCATCGAGCCAGCAACTAGACCAGACAACCTCGACACGCACGCGCTTTCCCTCGATGCTTCGGTAAGGGGAGCTGCGAAAATCGCAGCACGGGTGATCGGCGCCGCGCCCCCGAAGGCAAAAGCGAACACGGGAGCGATACGATGGGAAAAGTCCTGGACGAAGATTTGGTTTATGAGATTCTCTCCGTCGTGGCAGAGATTCCGGCGGGATGCGTCGCCTCGTACGGTCAGATAGCGCGCCTCATCGGCAGGGAGAAAAACTCTCGCCTGGTCGGAGCGGTGCTGAGCGAGGCGGATCGCTACGGCGATTATCCCTGCCACCGCGTCGTCAACCACGCGGGACGCCTCGCGCCAAACTTCCCCGACCAGCGAGCACTACTGACGGAGGAAGGAGTCGCCTTCCGAGACAACGGCTGCGTCGACATGAAAAAGCACCAGTGGAACGAGTAGCCAGGCAGCGTAGCGTCGAAAGGAGCGACGCCACGGGGAACGACCTGCGCCCCGCCGCCGGACAACCTATGGCAAAGTGACACGTCCCACAAAGAGCGGCGCACCAGTACGAGACACGACCGCGACGTAAAAAGACCCTATGATACTCGTAAGTATCTATCTGATTGCCCGCCTCGAGGTACCCAAAGAACGAGAGATGCCGAAACCCCTAGACAAAGAAAAAGGTCGGGAGCTTTTATGCTTCCGACCTGAAGTTTCATGGTCGCGGGGGGCGGATTTGAACCACCGACCTTCGGGTTATGAGGTCGCTACGACGTTGTTTCATTCAGACATTTCGACCCAAATTGAAGTCAATATAACTCCAGGTCATTTGATGTTTTCATAGATTTACGAAAGAAAAGTACGCGGAATAATTCGACCCAAATTCGACCCACAACGAGCTTGAAAGCGGTCAGGCGGAGCATTACCCTTGGGGTGTGACCCCACGCAGGGCCCACCACCAAGGG
>JAUMSH010000067.1 GCA_031292915.1 Collinsella sp. | reverse complement strand
GAGGCGCCGCGCGCTCGGGCGGCGCGCCAGGGAGATAGTGGACGAGATAGTCGAGAAGCGCGGCCTCAAGAAGGAGTAACATCGGGGCTTGCAGCGACGGACCTCAGGACACTCTTACACCACGTCTGCGCGCGCCACCGCACAACCCGATTTTTCCCAACAAAACCGCAAGTGGAGGCTTTGACGTATCCCGGCGTGGTCGACAAGTCTGGAATTTGCCGCATACTTTCGGATTCGACATTCTTAGAAGCCGGTATGAACTTGGAATCGGTTCCATTCGCCCTCTCGATCTTTCAGTACAAGTATCGCTCTAACGATAGTATGTTAGACTATCGTTAGAGCGATACCCGTTAGGAGGCTCACATGGAGCTGTGGCATGGTTCCCAGAAGATTGTTGAGGTTCCCCAGTTTGGCCTGGGAAAAGTCCATAACGATTATGGGCAGGGGTTCTATTGCACGGAAAGCCTTGACCTTGCAAAGGAATGGGCATGCTCGGGAGATGCTGATGGCTTTACAAATCGATACGAACTCGATATGGCAGACCTCAAGTTGCTCGACTTACTATCGCCGCATTATTCAGTTCTGCATTGGATAGCGTTGCTCGTTGAGCATCGTTCTTTTCGCAAGGACACCGCCATCGCCGTGGGGGCATGCGAATATCTCCACGATTATTTTCTGCCCGACACCGACGCTTGCGATGTGATTAGAGGATGGCGTGCGGATGACTCATACTTTAGTTATGCCAGGGCGTTTGTAAACAATACGATCACCGTCGAGCAGCTGGGTCGTGCCATGAAGCTTGGCAACCTGGGGGAGCAGATTGTGCTCAAAAGCGAGCGCGCTTTTAAGAGCGTTCGTTTTGCTGGATTTGAACGTGCGCCTCAAGCTCAGTACGGCCCATTGGCCAAGGAGCGAGATGAAGCGGCAAGGGGGCAGTATCGGGAGCTACTTTCCGAGAATCCGTTTGAGGGAATCCGCATCTTCGACATCGTTCGAGAGGGGATGACAGTAGATGACCTGCGCATACAGTGAGATGTATCTCGAGGACGCCATGAGAACGCTGGGCGAGGCAGTCGATTTTGCCCTCTGTGACCAAGGCTTGAATCCAGCCGAGCTGACGGCGATCCTATCGAACGCTCTTGAGATAAAACAGTTTGAGCGCGGAATGCCACGTGTTATCTGCGGCATGTCGGGCGACGAACTTGCGCGCGAAATTATCGCCCGTGCGGGGCTAAAGCCCGCCGAATGCAGGGAGATCTATCCATTCGACCGTTCCCCGCAATACTGGGCGGGCTGGGTTTTGGCCTATACGCAATGGGCAAGCTGCCTAGGCTTTAGCGACCTATTCGAAGTTGCTCCGTTCGATTGGGTCATTGGATCATACCATCCGCTCCACGAAGCCCTCGAAGACAAATTTGCTGGAATTATCATCGAAAAATGGAACAAGGCTCAAGCAGACAAAAAGGGCCTCAAGGCAGCACGTAAGGCGGCCGGACTAACGCAAAAACAGCTCGCCACCCAATCGGGAGTTAAACTTCGCGCTATACAGCTCTACGAGCAGAACCAACTCGACCTGCGCCGTGCATCGGTCTCCTCGACACTGGCGCTCGCAAACACCCTAAACTGCGCTATCGAGGACCTCGTCTGGCAACCAGTTGATCTAGAGTACAACTCGAAACCCTGTTCATCCGAGAATATCAAGACTGAGAGTATTGCTGTTTAACTTTCCTTTACGTACGTATTTAAAGGGAACTATAATACGTATTAGAGACAGATTTTAAGGGAGGTTGCTATGGTTGCCGTGATAGACAAGAAACTCGTTTTCGGACGCGAACAGGTACTGACCTCGACGCAGGCAAGCAAAAATTTTGGCGAAGCGAGGCGTCGCGCTCGAAGGGAGCCGCAATTTGTCTCAGACAGGAACGATGGCATCGATACTGTTATCGTCGGCTTCGACGAATTCGAGGCGATGGCGGTTGAACTCGAACAGCTCCGAGAGGAGCGCCTACACGCCATAGCGGCTGCAAGGCTCGCACGGGGCGACGCTGGTTCGAATCGCAAGGGCATCCCGTTCTCCGATACCGTGGGACGTGAGAGGTTCGAGGCCATGCTAGAAGCCGAGGCGACCGATCCCATTTCCGATGAGGAGCTGTTCGAGTGAACGTGGCTAGGTTTAAGGTCGAGTTTTACGACAAGACCGCCGAGAAAGAGTATCTGTCACTCGATGGTTCAGTTCGCGCTATGGTGGACAAAGGTATTGCGCGTCTTGCACTTCGGGCCGATGAAATTGGCAAGCCGCTTTCGGGCCTTCTTGCAGGTTGTCGGGAACTTAAGTTTCGCACAGATGGCATTCGCGTGATTTATCGCATCCGCGATGGGCGCGTCGAAGTAGTTCAAATCATCGCAATAGGTGCAAGGGACAAGGGCAAGGTTTTCGACCTGGCATCTAAACGCTTGGACAGCGATGACTGATTGCCTCAAGAAAAATCTATTTACGTTGCATGGTCGAAATGCTCGGGTTAAACGCTCGGATTCAGCCAGCAGAAGGACGGCGCGATGAAAACGTTAGATTCAACGACACGGCCTGATAGTTATTGCTACAACTATCCTGAAAGCATGACTTTTGACGACTGTACAGCACATGCAACCGACCCTATCGCGCCGAAAGCACCCCGCACGTTACCCGATGATCCGGACAGCACCACTTTGATCGACGAGGCCGTTCGGCTGACCATTGCGGACATGCCCAACGCGCTCAGGCTCTTGGAGAACTCATGATGGCGGCTGTTGGAGGGCAAGGGATTCCCGTCGCGCCGCTCGTGCTCGACGATGCCGAATCGCTCGAAGTCATGGCCGCGGCCGTGATGCGCCTTCACAGTACGCTGCTAACAATCGGACGCTGCTATACGACCGACGCTACGGGCGAAAGGGCCGCGCGCGAACTTGAGCGCATCGAGTCCGTGCTTGCGGGCGCGTTTTGCACGATATTCGGCCAGTCGCCAGCCGATCGTTTCACGGACATCTTTGACCAGACCGCCTACGTGGCCGAGCACATGGTCAAGGACCACATCTTCGAGGACGGCAACAAACGCACCAGCCTTGTCTTTGCGTTGTCCGTCCTTAGGTTCGCCAGCACTCCGGTCGTGCTGTCCGACAGCCCCGAACCCAAAGACAACCAGTACTACGCCTGGATCCAGGACCTCGTTGCTAGACGCCGCACGCTCGACGATCTAGCCAACGAGCTAAGGTGCCATTGCATCGTTATCTCCGACGACGCTTCGCACGTATAGAATCAAAGCATCCGGACGCCTGTCATTATCTTGATTGGAAGCCACATGGAGATCCCCAACACCCTGTGCAGCAATGTATACGACTTTGCGTTTTGCCCCGAGCCCTGCTACGAACGCTTGGCCGACCTCGCCGATCCCGAGGACTGGGGCCCGGCAACCGCATCCTCAAAAACTACCTGTCGTTTTCGTTTAGCCGTGCGGTGTTTCTTACCGAGCGCGACGTGGACCAGACCGCGCCGTCCAACCTACCGCTGGTGTTCGACGACGACCGATGCCTGTTCAACACCGGCCTGTACACGCGCCGCTACGAGACCATCTACGGCCTGTTTGAGCCCAACACCAAGCCCGACGCGCGCCAGCGCTGGTTTTTGAAGGGCTTCTTTAAGGAGAGCGACCCCATGCTGGTCTCGTTTGAGTATCTGCCGTGCCGCGTCCGCTTTGCCGAGGACCCTTCCGAGCTGGTCTTTGACTACCGCCTTCCCATCCGCTCCAACATCGACCACATTCTGGGCGACGAGGAGAACCTTACGCGCATTCCCGCCAGCCTGATGGGGGAGGGTAACTCGCTGCTGTTGCGCCGTGCCTTTGAGGGCGCCGTCGTCGAGGCCGCCCGCCGCGCCGCCGCCAACTACACGCTCGCGGTGCCGCAGTTCTACGGCGGCCGAATCCAGCTGCTCTTGCCGCTGTGCCTGACCGGCGACAAGCCAGAGCTGGCGCTGACCATCCAGCGCGAGGACGGCTTCTACGCAGCGCGCACCTGTCTCACGCTCGACATGGCCTACAACAACGCACGACTTATCTGCCGCCCCGAGACTTCGTGGATTAAGCGGTAAATGGTGGTTTAACTGCGGTTTTACCGATTGCTTTGGTTGTTTGGGCTTGGCTGGTACCCACGAATTTAAAATCGGGGGCAAAAAGTTCTTGGTAAACCACGCGCGGCTATGATAGTATCTCTTTTGCCGAAAGGCGACGGGCGATTGGCTCAGGGGTAGAGCATATCCTTCACACGGATGGGGTCACAAGTTCGAATCTTGTATCGCCCACCATC
>JAUMSH010000044.1 GCA_031292915.1 Collinsella sp. | reverse complement strand
GTCTTCCAGATCCTCGAGCGTCACGCTGGAGCGGTCCGCCAGCGGATGGTCGGCGCAGACGAAGACATGCGGCGTGGCGCAGAAGAGTCCTTCGAACACGAGCTCGTTGGCCACCAGCATGCGCTCGATGACCTCGCGGTTGTGCTCGGACAGATATAGGATGCCCAGCTCGCTTTTCATGTGCGCGACATCCTCGATAATCTCGTGGGTTTGCTCCTCGCGCAGGGTAAAGTCGTAACGCGCGGCATCGAACTCACGAATCACGTCAACAAACGCGTTAACGGCAAAGGAATAATGCTGGCAGCTCACACTAAAGTGCGGCACCTGCTCGGATGTGCCCTTGTACTTGCCCTCGAGCAGGTCGGCCTGGTCGAGTACCTGGCGCGCATAGCCCAAGAAGGTCTCGCCTTCCTCGGACACAATGACGCCCTTGTTGGTGCGCTCAAAGATGTGCACACCCATCTCGTTTTCGAGATCGCGAATCGACGCGGTAATCGAAGGCTGCGATACAAAGAGCCGGCGCGAGGCCTCGGTAATGCTGCCGCATTCGGCAACTTTGACGACATATCTGAGCTGCTGAAGCTTCATAGCTTTCTCCCTAGACGTTCGTGACGTCGAAACCTGTCACATCCATCTGACGCATAAACGGCGGCATCTCCCCCGTCGCGGCGCAAGCGGCAATCTGGTGCAGAGCCCCGGCAACCGCATCGTCTGCCGCAGCGCCGATATGCCAGCGCGCGGCAGCCGTGACGGCCTCGTTGGCATTGGCGACTGCAACGGAGTTGGGGACGGCACCGATCATGGGCAGGTCGTTATCAGAATCGCCAAATACGGCCACCTCGTCGGGCGTCAGGCCCAAAGCGCGCGCCAACTCCAGCGCAGCGCAACCCTTGTCCCAACCAGCCGGAAGGATGTCGAACAGGCGCACTCGGTTGTTGGGAAACACAAGCGAGAGTTCCGGCACCTCAGCGGCAACGCGCTCGCGTAGCTCCGCGAGCTCCTCACGCGAACGAGCACTCCAAATATTCGCCTTGAACACCGGCGCGTCATCGACAACAGGACGGCACGGGGCCTCTTCGCCTTTGAGCCACGCGTTGCCGCCCGACTCCATGGCGCGACGAACGCGCTCGGGGTCGCTCGTCACACAATAGGCATCGTTGCCCCAAAAGTCATCGCCCAGGCTATAGACCTTCAGATAGGTATCGTCGGTCTCTTGCTCCAGATAGTCGGCAAGACGCATGAGGGCACCGTTGTCGCTCGCACGGGAGGCAACAACCTCGCCGTCGACAAACATCACCTGGCCGTTACAGAACGCGCCAGTCGAAAAACACTCGGAACGATTTTTGAACATCCAGCCCATCGCGGACGGCTGACGACCCGAAACCGGGCCAAAGTGCAGGCCCGCCGCCTGCATGGCATGAATGCCCTCGATGGCGTAGTCGCTGGCGCCGTCATGCCCGGCTGGAATCAGCGTATCGTCCATATCGGTCAGCACAAGTTTAATCATAAGGCCCCCATTCGTATCGGTCCTACCTATTGTAACGACCTGCCAAAATAAACCTGTCCCTTTTTGGCAGGTGCGCTAGTATAGGGAACAACAGATTCGATGCGGGAGTGCCGGCGGTGCAAACCACAAGGCTGAGAGGGCATGGGGCCCAATCCTTTGAACCTGTCAGTTAATGCTGGCGTAGGGAGCATGCCGCCTTTACAGGGGCGCTGTCTATGCACAGCGCCCCTTTTCTATGCCAAGGAGGCATGTGCAGTGATTGATTCGGAACAGCTTAAGCAACATATGGTCAAGGCCGTGGAGGAGATTCGCGCCACCAATCCGATGGCCGGCTCCATCACCAACACGGTGACGATCGACTTTGTCGCCAATGCACAGCTCGCCGTGGGCGGTTCGGCCGCCATGGTCTATCTGCCCGACGAGGGCGAGGCGCTCGTTGCCGGCGGCGGCGCCATCTATCTCAACATGGGCACGCTCTTCCCCATCTACGAGCAGACGATTCCCCGCGCGGCCAAGGCGGCACACGACGCCGGCAAGCCCTGGGTGCTCGATCCGGTGGGCCTGGGCATCGGTAGCCTGCGCACCCAGCTGGTAAACGAGCTCAAGCAGTACAAACCCGCCATCGTACGCGGCAACGCCTCCGAGATCATCGCACTCGCCGGCCTGTGGGGCCTTGAGGGCGAGGCGGCCGATCTGAGCCGCGTGCGCGGTGTCGATACCACCGACACGGTCGACGCCGCCCGCGATGCCGCCGTGGCGCTCGCCCGCTACACCGGCGGCGCCGTAGTGGTCTCGGGCGAGGTCGACCTGATCACCGACGGCACGACCGTGGCCAAGTCCCACGGCGGCAGCTCGCTCATGTCCAAGATCACCGGCTGCGGCTGCTCGCAGGGCGGCGTGCTGGCTGTGTATGCCTGCGCCGCCGATCCGTTTACGGCAGCCGTCTGCGGCACCGCCGTCTACAACGTCGCTGGCACGCGTGCTGCCGCCGTCGCCGATGCCCCGGCAAGCTTTAAGGTCGCCTTTATCGATGAGCTCTACCGCGCGAGCGCCCAGGACATCGCTGATAACAAACTCGAGCTCGAGGAGGCATAAGCCATGTCCGAGCCCACAACCAATACCGGCATGAACACGCTCGTCGCTGTGGCCATCGCCCCATGCGGCACCGGCGATGAGCTGTCCGCCGAGGTCGCCGAGGTCGTGCGCGTCATTCGCGAGAGCGGCCTTCCCAACCGCACCACCTCGATGTTCACCGAGATCGAGGGCGACTGGGACGAGGTCATGCAGGTCGTGCGCGAC
>JAUMSH010000025.1 GCA_031292915.1 Collinsella sp. | reverse complement strand
ATACGGTCGCCCTCGCGTACCAGCACGCGGCCCGCGAGTGCCAGCGGACGGTCGAACCAGGTGTAGTCGATCATGCCGCCGTAGGCCTCGGTGTTCAGGCGCAGCGTCTCGCCCGCGCCGTCGAGCTCGGGCACGGCCTTAACCTTAAACGTCGGCGAGTCGCTGTGCGACGCCGTCAGCTGAAAATGGTAGTCGCCGGCAACGCCGTCCTCGCCCCACGTCGCGGCCAGGTCCTCGCCCACCTTAAAGGCAACAACGCTCGAGGTGTTGCGCTGCGTGTAATAACGCCCGCCCGGCTCGATGTCCCACGCCGCATTCTCGGGCAGGTAGGTAAAGCCCGCCTCGTCGAGCTCGGCCATAATGGTCGCCGCCGTATGAAACATGCTGGGGCATGCCTCGATAAAGTCGATAAGGTCGTTGGCGGCCTCGATATCGTCGGCCGTCACGTGCGCGCGCTCGGGCGTTTCCTGATCCGTCATGCTCTCCCCTTTCGCTGGGTTGATGGTCCCCTCCAGCATACCCCGCCACGCCAGCGCCGCACTCTTCATTCCGTGCTTAATTCCGCACCGCTCACCAAGTTGAGCCATCATGCCCGCGCCCCTTTTGCGACAATTGCGCTAACAGGACGAGAGGAACCGTCATGAAGCCACGTAACATTGCCATCGCCTGCGGTGGCGCGGGAGTCGCCGTCGGCTTTGCCGCTGCCGCCGGCATCGTTTACCGCAAGCAAATCAAGTCCGCCGCGTCGCTCAGACGCTTGACCGGCTACGCGGATGGCTATGACCTGTACGCAATCGACATCGCCTACGACTACGATCTTGATCGCATCATCGCCGCTGGCGTGCGCGACGACCAGGCCTACATCGATGCCGTGGTGGCGCAGGTGCTGCCCGGTGTGCCGGTACATGTCCAGGCGCCCCAGTTTGCCTGCAGCGCTTTTGTCGCCGTAGATGCCGAAGGCCGCGTGCGCACCGGTCGCAATTACGACTTTAAAGACGACACCTCGGCGCTGCTGGTGCGCAATCACCCACGCGGCGGCTATGCCTCCATCGGCTTTGCCGCCCTCAATAACCTGGGCGCCAACACTCCGCTTGACTCCGTCACCGGACGCGCCGCGGCGTTGATGGGCCCGTTTGCCCAGCTCGACGGTGTTAACGAATGCGGCGTGTCCATTGCCGTACTCACCCTGGATTCCCAGCCCTGTGACCAGGACACGCAACGGCCCGTCATCAACACTTCGCTCGCCATCCGTCTGGTGCTCGACCGCGCGGCTACCACGCAAGAGGCAGTCGACCTGCTTTCCGCCTACGACATGCACGCCATGGCAGGACGCGATTACCACTTCTTTATCAACGACGCCGCCGGTGACGCGCGCGTAGTAGAGTGGGACCCGCGCGATCCGGACCGCGCTTTCAAAGCGACTCCTGTACGCCAGGTTACGAACTTCTACGCCTGCTATGGCGACGAAGTGCTGCCCAACCAAAAGAATGGCGAGCTGGGCCATGGTAAAGAGCGCGCCGTTGCAATCGCCGATGTCCTTGATACCCATGTCGGTGCCCAGGACGAAACGATTGTCTGGGAAGCCCTGCGTGCCGCAGCGCAAGAGCCCAATCCGGAAGACATCACCAGCAATACGCAATGGTCGGTCGTCTTTGACAATACCGAACCCGCCGCCGCCATTACGCTGCGCCGCCACTGGGGCGACGTCGACGCCTTCGCACTGTAAGGACCCAGGCCCGTCGACCTTACGCTCGCCTGACGTTGCTTACATTTCTATACGCTTGAGCTAACACGTTTTACCCCCGTATCAACAGTGTGCGGGGGTAAACTTATGCGCATGTTATAACTTGCCCGGAAGGATTCACCATGCTTAGGATCGGTCTTCTTACTAGTGGCGGCGACTGCCAGGCGCTCAACGCCACCATGCGCGGCATCGTCAAAACGCTTATGACCAATAGCGAAGAACCTATCGAGATCTACGGTTTTGAGGACGGCTACCAGGGCCTTATCTACAGCAGGTTCCGCGTCATGACGCCCGCCGATTTTAGCGGTATCCTCACCCGCGGCGGCACCATCCTGGGCACGAGCCGCACACCGTTCAAGCGTCTGGATACCCCCGAGGCCGATGGTGTCGAGAAGGTGCCGGCGATGGTCCACACCTATCATAAGCTGCAGCTCGACTGCCTGTTTATGCTAGGCGGTAACGGCTCCACCAAGACCGCCAACCGCCTGCGCGAAGAGGGCCTCAACGTTATCGCCCTGCCCAAGACCATCGATAACGACACCTGGGGCACCGAGTTGACGTTTGGCTTTACGAGCGCCATCGACGTCGCCACCAAGTGCATCGACGACATCCACACCACTGCCTCGAGTCACGGCCGCGTGTTCGTTATCGAGATCATGGGCCACAAGGTCGGCTGGATTCCGCTGTACGCCGGCGTCGCGGGCGGCGCGGACGTCATCCTGATTCCCGAGATCCCCTACGACATGGACAACGTCATCAAGACCATCGAACATCGCATGGAGACCGGCAGCCGTTTTACCATCGTGGCCGTCGCCGAGGGTGCAATCTCTAAGGAGGACGCGGCGCTGTCCAAGAAGGAGTACAAGAAAAAGCTTGCCGAGCGCACGAGTCCGTCGATTGTCTACGACATCGCCAAGGAGATTGAGACCAAGACCGGTCGCGAGACCCGCGTCGCCATCCCCGGCCACACGCAGCGCGGCGGTCAGCCCGATGCCCAGGACCGCATCTTTGCGACCCAGTGCGGCGTCGAGGCGGCGCTCGGCTGCCTGCGCGGCGAGTTTGGCTACATGATTGCCCTGCGTGACGGCAAGATGTGTCACATGCCGCTCGAGGAGGTCGCCGGCAAGCTCAAGTATGTCGACCCCCAGAGCGATCTGGTGCGCGAGGCCAAGGCGTTGGGCATCAGCTTCGGCGACGAATAGCCTCGGCCGAAACTGCTCTCATCGGAGACCCCAGGGCTTAACTCCCAAATCGTCCTCGGACATGTCAGGATCCCGCCGTGCGCTTCGCGCGGCGGGATCCTTCCGTCCTGCGGAAAGATTTGGGAGGTAAGCCCTGGGGCCTCCTACGGTGACTGGGGAGGCCGAGACTATTCGTCTTCTTGCTGCGGGTGCCTGGGGTAGGATGCGGCGTGCATTTTTGGGAGTATTCAGCAGCCGAGGGTGCCTGCATACTGGATTTTGGGCGAAAGGCAGGCACCATGGGTAGCGCACAGAGATGTGGTGTAAGAGGCGGGGCATGCCCCGCCTCCGCCCTTTCTTGAAAGGGAGGGGACACCGCCTAGAATTCGTCGTTGGAGTAATGAAGGTGACGAATGGAAGGAAAGGCGATGCCCCAAGAAG
>JAUMSH010000065.1 GCA_031292915.1 Collinsella sp. | reverse complement strand
CTCGGCGAATATATCGAGTGGTACAGGGACGGCAAGCTCAAGAAGGACCTAGGATGGAAGACCATTAGGGAGTATCGCGAGGAGAGGGGCTATGTGGCATAGCGCCGGGGCATGGTCCGGAAAAACGTCCGAGGTCCCGGGTGGGTTACGGAAAGTGCGACCCGGAATATTGCTCTGAAACGGGATGCGGTTTCCCTGATGCGCCTCAAACGGAAAGCGCATCCCATTCCGGAGCTCCAAAACGGGATGCGCTTTCCGCGCGGAAGAATTGCCGCAGCTGCGTTAAGCAGTGTCGCTCGTTACTCGCCCAGGATTAGCGCTGCGAGCTCGCCCTGGGTGTCCACCACGTAGTCGGCGCCGGCGGCTTCCAGCTCTGCGCGGCCGCGGAAACCCCAGCTGACGCCCGCACTCTTAAGGCCGGCGTTGTGGCCGGTCAGGATATCGACATTGGAATCACCTACGTAGAGCGTGGTCGCCGGGTCGGCGCCTAGCTCTTCCATCACATGCAGCGTGACGGGTGCTTCGGGCTTGGGCGGAAACGCATCGACACGGCCCTGCACCAGCGCAAAGCGCTCGGAACCAAAATACTTTTCGATAAGCGGAGCCGCCGAGACGTGGTCCTTGTTAGTGAGCACGGCAAGCTGAACGCCCGCGGCGCGCAAGCGGTCGAGCATCTCGATCGTGCCGGCATAGGGAGCGGTGTGGTCTTCCTTGTGCTCGCCGTAGTAAGCCCTAAACTCGGCAAGCGTCTGCTCAAACATGCGGCCGTCGCCTGCGTACTCGGCGGGCATAAAGCGCTCAACCAGCTTGAGCATGCCGTTTCCCACCTTGTAGCGGTACTCGTCAACGGCAAACGTGGGCCAGCCGTGCGCCTCGCAGGTATGGTTGCCGGCGGCCGCCAGGTCCTCGAGCGTGTTGAGAATGGTGCCGTCCAGGTCAAAGATCACATGGGAAAAAGCTGCTGCCATGGGTGCTCCTGCCGCTTGAGTTGTAAAACGCACCCCATGATACTGGGCATGCGTGCCGGGCATGTTTGGAATCTGAATATCTTTAATAGCCCTGAGCCTTTGTCGTTAGCAAATTCTCGGCAGCTGCTCTCCTACGAGCATGTCGAGGATGCGGGTCGAGCCCCAGCCGGTGCGCACGCGCACGGCGGGATGGGCGCCCTCGGCAAGTGGCAGCACGCGGCCGATGATGGCGGCATTCTCGCCGTAGCGGGCGGCGCGCATGGCGCTCAGCGCGGCATCGGCTTGCTCGGCCGGCACGACGGCAACCATCTTGCCCTCGTTTGCCACCTGCAGCACATCGTAGCCGAACATCTCGCAGGCGGCCTGCACGTCGGGACGCACGGGCACGGCATTCTCGTCGATCTCCATGGCAACGCCGCTGGCCTGCGCAAACTCGTTGAGCGTCGAGGCCAGGCCACCGCGCGTGGGGTCGCGGAAGCAGCGTGTGTCGGGTGCTGCGGAAAGCACATCGGCAATCAGGTGGTTGAGCGGCGCGGCGTCGCTTTCGATGGTGCTCGAAAACGCCAGACCCTCGCGTTGGCTCATGATAGCGATGCCGTGGTCGCCCAGTGTACCCGAGACCAGGATGACATCGCCGGGCTGGCAGTTTGCGCCGCTGAGCGCCACGCCCGCAGGCACCTCGCCCACGCCGGCGGTATTGATGTAGACGCCGTCGGCCCCGCCGCACTCGACCACCTTGGTGTCGCCCGTGATTATGGACACGCCCGCCTCGCGTGCCGTCTCGGCCATCGTCTGCACAATCTGGCGGAGCCTATCCATGGGATAGCCCTCTTCGAGGATAAAGCCGCACGATAGGTAGCGCACGTTGGCGCCCGAGGTCGCGACGTCGTTGACGGTTCCGCACACGGCGAGGCGGCCGATGTTGCCACCGGGGAAGAACTGCGGCGAGACTACAAAGCTGTCGGTCGACATGGCGATGCGCCCGCTCGCGGGCAGCGCGGCGACGCCGGCGTCGTTGCCTTCGAGCAGCTCGGGCGACCCAAAGGCATCCAAAAAGACCTCATCGATGATGCGTTTCATCATCTGGCCGCCGGAGCCGTGGCCCAGCAGGACGGTGCTATCGGTAACGCTATGGGACATATCGAAAACTCCAATCGTGGGTGGTGCCGGTGTGCGGGTGTGTCCGGGCTAGTCGCGGTAGAGGAAATATGCTGCGCAACTGCCCTCGGAGCTCACCATGCACGGGCCGACGGGGTGCTCGGGTGTACAAGCGTGACCGAAAAGAGGGCAGCTGCTCGGCGTAATGGCCCCGCGCAGCACGTCGCCGCAGCGGCACCCGCGCGGCTCGACCGTCGCCTCAACGGGCGCGTCAAAGCGAGCGCGGGCATCAAAGCGCGAGAACTCGGGGCGGATGGAAAGGCCCGAGTTGGCAATCAGCCCCAGCCCGCGCCACGTGGTATCGCACGGCTCAAATACCTGCTCGACCAGCTGGCGCGCCACAGGATTGCCGTCGGCATTGACGCCGCGACGGTAGGCGTTGTCGATCGCGGGCTGCCCCTCAACAACCATCTGGACCAGCATGCAGATACCCTGCAAGATGTCGACCGGCTCAAATCCCGTTACCACGCCTGGAGTCTTAAACTCGTCGACCAAAAAGCCAAAGGGGGCTAAGCCCGTGATGGTGGCGACGTGGCCCGGCAGGATAAAGCCGTCGATGGTGGTCTCGGGATCGTTGGCGATGGCGCGCAACGCCGGCGGCGTGGTCTTGTGGGCGCAATAGACCGAGAAGTTCAAAAGCCCGCGCGCCTCGGCCTCCAAGATGGCGGCGGCGATGGTGGGCGTCGTAGTCTCAAAGCCCACGCCCATAAAAATGACCGGGCGATCAGGGTTTTGCTCGGCAATGTCGAGCGCGTCGAGCGGGGAGTACACAATGCGAATATCGCGCCCCGCCGCCTTTTGCGCAGCGAGCGAGGTGGATGATCCGGGCACGCGCATCATGTCGCCAAAGGTGGTGATGATGGCGCCGTCTATGTTGGCGAGCGCGATTGCGTGGTCGATGTCGCGGTTGGCGGTGACGCAGACGGGGCAGCCCGGGCCGCTCAGCAGCTCGAGCCCTGCCGGCATAATGGAGCGAAAGCCATAGCGCCCGATGCTCACGGTATGCGTGCCGCAGACTTCCATAAGGTTGATGGTGCGGTCGCCGACAAGCTCATGAATGCGCTCGATGAGCTCGCGAGCCAGCTTGGGATCGCGGAATGCCGAGAAATCGATACCGGAGCGAGCCGGCTGCTCGGGCGCCACTAGTAAGCCTCCGCCGGGTTGGTGGCCAGCTGGTCTTCTTCGACCAGCTCGGACATGGCATTAACAAGCTCGAGCGTTTCCTGTGCTTCCTGCTCGTCGACAATCTGGATGCCAAAGCCGGCGTGTACGAGAATATAGTCGCCAACCTGCGCCGTCGGCACGAGTCTCAGCGAAACAGGGCGCTCGATGCCCATCATGTCGACGGTGGCCTTGAGGTCATCGTCGCGTTTGACTACTTTACCGGGAACGGCAAGGCACATAATGTTCCTCTTTTATACGCTTTGCGCTGGATGGGCGCTGGATAATCCATCGTTTGATGGTAGCGCTCGCGGGGGCTGCGGGCAAACGCGCTACACCTGTGAGACGGCGGCTTGCGGGTTGGCCAAACAGCCTATTGCGGTGCGACTTGTGCGAGGCGAGTGCGTGCGACTGCCGCCTGACCGTAGGCGATGCAGCCGTCGTTAACGGGCACGGTTTGGGGAACCAAGACCGTAAGGCCTGCGTCTTTAAGCTCGCGGGTGAGGAGCTGAAGCAAAAGTTGGTTCATGAACACGCCGCCCGAGAGCGCGACGGTATCGATGTCTTCGCGCGCGCAGATTTCGCGTGCGATTCGTGCCGAAGAGCGCGCGACGGCGACATGGAAGTCGAGTGCGAGCCTGTCGGCGGGCGCTCCGGCTTCAATTCCTCCCAAAAGTGCCTCAAAGAGTGCTTTCTGGTCCAGAACATAGGGGCCGTCCAGCCACGATGGGCCAGATGCGAAATAGCCGGCGTTGTCGTCGGGAAAATGGGCGATTTCGTTGTCGAGCGCGCGCCAGGCGGCAGCCTCAAGCTCGATGGCGGGTTCGCCCTCGTAGGTTGCCTTGTCGCAGATGCCCAGAATTGCTGCCGCGGCATCAAAGAGACGCCCCATGCTGCTGGTACGCGGGCTGTTGATGCCGCGCTCGATCATGGTGGCTGTCACGCTGCGCGTTTGCTCGTCGAGGCTGTCCAAAAGCCGAGCGGCGCCTGGGTGCTCGAGCAGGCCGAGCTCACTGAGCAGGGCAAAGGCGTTGCGGCGGGCGTCGCGCACGGAGGCCGCCCCACCGGGGAGCGCCCAGGTGCGCAAATGCGCGGCGCGCTCAAAGCCGCCAAGGCTGGCAACAAGAAACTCGCCGCCCCAAATGGTCCCATCGGTGCCGGCGCCGGTGCCGTCAAAGGCGATGCCAAGGACGCGCGCGTCGGTTGTAAGCTGGCCCGCGGCGATGGCCTCGGCCATTACGCTCGCGATATGCGCATGATGGTGCTGCACCTCGACGAGCGGCAGATTGCATTTTCGCGCCTGCTCGCGCGCCCACTGGCCCGATAGATAGCTGGGGTGTACATCGCAGGCCAAGGCGGCGGGCGCCAAATCAAAGAGATCTTCCAAGCGCGTGCGCGCGGCGTTCCAGGCATCGAAGGTCCCGCCGTTTTCAACATCGCCGATATGTTGCGACGCAAAACAGGTTGCCTTGCCGTTCGTCCCTTCACGCGTGAGCGCAATCGTGGCCTTTTGTTGTGGCCCGCAGGCAAGCACGCAGGACGGAGCGCGGTCGAGCGCCGGCAACGGTAGCGGCTGGGGTGCATATCCGCGAGCGCGGCGCACGGGCATAACGGTGCCGTCAACCACGCGCACCACGGAATCGTCATAGCGTGAGAGGATCGCGCGGTCGTTACCGAGCAACGCGTCGGCGATGCCGGCAGCAACGAGGTGTTCCCAGGCAAGGTCGTCGTCGGTCTCGATGGGTTCTTCGCTCAGGTTTCCGCTGGTCATGACGAGCGCGTGCATACCGCAGGCTTCTGCCGCGGCGAGCAACAGATGCTGAAGCGGCGTATAGGGGAGCATGACGCCGAGCTCGGGCAAGTCGTGTGCGACAGATGGCGCGAGGGCGAGGATGTCGGGGGAGCCGCCGTTGCCCTCGCCAACAGTGCGCCGGCGCAGCAGCACGATGGGGCGGATACTGCCAGCGAGCAGATCGCGTTCAGCATCGTCGATATGACACAGGCGCTCGGTATCAGCAAGACTGCGCACCATGACGGCAAGTGGTTTGTTGCTGCGGCGTTTGCGACGGCGCAACTCGGCCACCGCTTGCTCGTTGGCAGCGTCACAGGCTAGATGGAATCCGCCCAGGCCCTTGATGGCGACGATGTCACCACTGGCCAGCAGCTCAACGCAGCGCTCGATGATAGCGTCGCTGGCCTCGCGTGTGGTGCCGACGGCCGGTGTCGCGGACGAATTCCCGCACGCATCGCCGTTTACAGCCTCGCGCCACGTAATATGCGGCCCGCAATCAAAGCAGGCATCGGGTTGCGCGTGAAAACGCCGGTCGAGTGGGTCGGCATACTCCGCGGCACACCTGGGACACATGGGAAAACAATCCATCGAGGTAGCCGCTCGGTCATAAGGCAGCGACCGGATGATGGTAAAGCGTGGGCCGCAGTTAGTGCAGTTGATAAAGGGGTAGTGATAGCGTCGGTCGGCGGGATCGAACAATTCGCGCAGGCAATCGTCACAGGTAGCGATGTCGGGCGAGACGAGCGTCGTGTGTGCGGTCTGGTCCTGCGATGCTACGATGCGAAAGCCCTGTTCATCGGCGGCATCCCAACCGTTGGCTGCCAGGTCCACAACCTCGACATACTCTACGCGAGCCGCCGCGGGCGCATGCTCAGAAAGCGCGGCAACAAAAGCATCGAGCGCATCGGCCGGAGCGTGCGCCTCGATATGCACGCCGTCGCCCGCATTGAGCACCCATCCGCAAATGCCATGCGCCATGGCCTCGCGATACACAAACGGTCGCATACCAACGCCCTGCACAATGCCCGTCACATGAATATGCACATGCCGCATGCGACACCCCTCATCAAAACCGACCAAAAAAGGACAGGTTTATTTTGGTAGGTAAAACTTCTAAACCTGCCAAAACAAACCTGTCCCAATTTGGCAGGTGCGCTGCGGGAAATCCCGTTACAGCCCCAGGCTCTGCTTGGTGGCGGCGCACGTGAGCTCGCCGTGCTTAACGCCGCGCAGGCCCAGCAGGCGGTCGGCTAGTTCGTAGACGCGCTCGCCGCGACCCTTGAGCGCCAGAATCTCCAAGCAGTTGTGGTGATCCAGATGCACGTGCATGGTCGATACGATCTCGTCGGTGTAGTCGTGCTGCACTTCGTCCAGACGGCGCGTCAGGTCGCCGGTATGGTGGTCGTAAATCATGGTGAGCGATCCGATAACATGCTCATCGGGCGTGCGCATCTGCTCCTTGGCGATCGAGGCGCGAATCAGGTCGCGCACGGCCTCGGAGCGGTTGGCCACGTCGCCGCGGCGCGCGATCTGCTCGTCAAAACGGCGCAGCAGGTCGTCGGGTGCGGTAACCGAAAAACGGACCAGCTCGGAGCCGGAGCCACTACAGTGGCAGCCCGCGTCACCGTCCGCCCCGTGCGGATGCTCGTGCTCGTACCCGCAGCCGTGCTCGTGTTCGGCCACTTTACACCAGCTTCACGGAGCCGACGGAGTTGTGGTCGGCCTCGATGGCCTCTTCGTAGCCCTCGAGTGCGTCGTGGGCCTCGTGCAGCGCGGCCATGGCGGCCTCGAGCTTGGCGCCGATGCGCTCCATGTCAAAATTCTCGGTCGCATGCAGCAACTGATGGCTCCACTCATGAGCGAGCTCGATGGTGTCGTCGACCTGTTTGACGCTCATGGCAAGCTGGCTCATGTTCATTCCAACATCATGCATGGGAAATCTCCTTTTGTATGGGGCAGTTCAGTGGTTCAGATTTTACTACGCCCGCTCTGCGCGCAGCTGCATAAGAAAACGGGTACGAGTCTGTGCGACCCGCACCCGTTCACTGGGGGCTGTTTGTGACTACCATACTATCCGTGGTTGCACTCGGTGCATCCAGAAGTCCGGCGAGCGGTGCAAAAGCGCTCATGGACGGCAGGCAGACGGCAACATGTAACAAGCGTATTACAGATGCTTCTCCAGCAGCGCCTGCAGCCTCGCCTTGGGTAGAGCGCCAACCGAGCGGTCAATCTCCTCGCCGTTCTTAAACACAATCAGCGTGGGGATGCTCATGACGCCATACTTCATGGCCAGGTCCTGGTTGTCGTCGACGTTGCATTTGGCAACGGCAAGCTTGCCCGCCAGCTCATCGGCAACCTCGTCAACGATGGGCGAGAGGGATCGACAGGGCCCGCACCACGGTGCCCAAAAATCGACCAGCACGGGCAGGCTGTCGTTAACGATGGAATCGAAGTTCTCGGGGGTAATCTGATTAATGTCAGCCATGGTGACCTCCATAATGCGACGCGGCTCGGCCGCGTAAAACTCAGTACGACCGTGCTTATACCCAGCCGCCCGCAAAGCAACCACTCGCGGGCGGCTCTTTTATATAATGGTGGGCACGCAAACGATTGGAGAGCGCATGTCCACGTCACAAAGCCAGAAAAAAGAAGCCATCGCCCAGGCGGCCGAGCAGGAGCTCACATCGCTTGCGGTCCGTGGCGTGCGTATCGCGGGCAACGCGTGCTCGCCGATCGTGCTGGTCAAAGGCGATTTGGACGAGGCCGAGCGTTCGGGTGGCGAGCTTGCCGCCGGCCCGGATGGCGCGGCGTTGCGCAAGGCGCTTGGGGCCATCGGCTACGCGCCCGAGGATTTTTGCGTGCTGGCAAGCGTCGCCGGCGTGGGTGATGGGACGGTCGCGGTGGGCGAGACTCTGCCGTGCGAGCTGTTCCGTGAGGCGCTTGAGGCTTTGGACCCCGAGGCGGTCTTGCTGCTGGATGATCGCGCGGCCGATACCATGCGCGAGACCTATGCCGACATGCTTGTGGCAATCGATGACTTCGACACCGCCATGCTCAAGCCCGGCCTGGTCGCCCATGTGCAGGGCCGCCGCGTGCTCGCGCTCGATGGCTTTGAGGTGGCGCTGACCGACAAAGCGGCCAAGCAGCGCATGTGGGCCTACATCAAGCAGCTGACCCCGGCGGCCGCTCCGCTGTAGCGGATCGGCGCCGGTGAGCGATTGCCTGGCGGGCAAGACACGCCGCGAGATCGGCGCCGCACTTCTACATCACAGCGCGCAGCTCAAACCGATCGCCGTTAATGCGGAACTGACAGTTGCCGTTCATGCGCTCCACGGCAAGTTTGATGCTCTTGGTGCCAAAGCCGTGGCCCGCATGCCGGGTCACGGGCATGCCGTCGACCATGCGCGGCGCGCGGTCAAACGTGTTGGAAACTAACAGCAGCAGCTGGCCGTCCTCTAATCGCAGGTCAAAGTCGACGAATCGCTTTCCTTGGGGTGCGGCGCTTGCGGCGGTGATAGCGTTTTCCAAGGCATTTGAGAGCACGCTAAACAGGTCGGCGTCACCTACGTGGATGGTTTCGGGTACGGCGGCGCGCAGGTTGGCGGCAATGCCGTTTCTATTGATATCCGAGTTAAATGACGAAAGCGCGATGTTTACGGTCTCGTTGGCGCAGAAGCGGCGTACGGCGGTGCGATCGCCGGCTTCGCAGAGTTCATCGATGCGTTTGAGCGCCTCGTCGGTGTGGCCCTCCTCAATTAAAGCGGCCAGGCCGCGTAGGAAGTGGCGCATATCGTGGCGAAGAATCGACAGCTCGCGCCCAGATTGACGCCAAGCCTCGAGCTCTTTGATGGCGGCGCTGTCGCGGGTTTCGAGCATCCAGCGCTCTCGCTCAGCGGTTTCCTTTTCTTCGTATTCGCGCAGGTAAACGGCAAGAAACATAAGATAGAAGGCACAGAGCGCAAATGCCAAAAACTCAACCGTTACCACCGAGCCCGAGTGGAACAGCGTGGTGTAGACGTTGGTGGCATAGTCAAAGACGTAATAGACGAGCGGCAGGATTAAAAGGATGCCCAGCTCGGTGGTGCTTTTAATCGCCAAGCGCGGACCGATGTCGCCGGCCCAATGCAACAGGACGGCAAAGACGGCGAGTGTGGTCGCGATGCGCGCCAGATAGTACGCGATCTGAGAATCGGTTGCGGCAAATGCGGCGATGCCCATCCAATTGCTGAACTGGCAGCTCAGATAGGCACTCGTAATGCCGAGCACGGCAAGCAGCGGGCTCAGGCGGTAGCGCGCGCACAAATAGATGACGAGCGGCAGATGCACGACGAGCGGATATACCTGGCGGGCAAAAAGCTCGCCGCCGACGGCATTGGCGAGGCCAAATGCGCATCCGGTTACGGCACCGACCAACACCAGTTCAAGCGCATGACGCCGGTTGATCTCGACACCGCACAGCGCCGCCGAGGCAAAGACGCCAAAGAGTAGCGTCGTGGCGTGGTGGATTGCCCAAAGGACCATTTCGACCGAGGAGACCATCAGTGTCTCCCACCCTCAAAGCGCGCCGCAAAGTAGGCGTCTTGGAATCCCTGCTTGCAGCTGCGCGAAAGCGGGATGCACGTGCCCGAGCGCATGACGATGTCCGTGCGGTCAAAGTGATCGATATTGCGCAGGTTGACCTGGTAGCTGCGGTGGCATTTAAAGAAGACCGCGTTTTGCTCCAAGCGGTCCTCGACGCTGCGGAACGACTCGAGTGCCTCGATATCGCGTCCGTCGCGCAGGTGGAAGACCACGTGCTTGTTGCGCGCCTCGGCATATTCGATGTCGGACAGGCGCAGGGCGTGGTAGCCAAAGGAAGTTTTGATCACGAGCTCGTCGGTTGCCGCTGGGCGCATGCTCGAAAGCTCGTCGAGTAACTGCGCCAGGCGTTCGTAAGTCACGGGCTTGAGCAGATAGTCGAAGGCGCGGACCTCGTAGGATTCAAGCGCGAACTCGGGTGACGAGGTGAGGAACACCAGGCGCACGGCGGTGTCGGCCTGGCGCAGTTCGCGTGCGGTGTCCATGCCGTTGACGAGCGGCATGATCATGTCGAGCAGAATGATGTCGGCGCGCGATGCGGCATGGCGGGCCAGCAGGTCCTCGCCGCGCGTGACGAGCGCAACATCGACCGTCGTGCCCGTCTCGGTCGACCAACGGTCGATCATCCGGTGCAGTCTATCTAGAAAAGCGACATCATCGTCGCAGGCAATAATCTTGAGCATTCTAAGCCCCCTTAGTAGTTCGATTTTGCCACATTGGGTGCGGACCGCTTGTGGGGGTGCGGACCGTTTGCGCCCCACGGCGTGCAACTCGCGCCAAGCGGTATTGCGGTGGCGAAAGATGCCTCCTGCGCCATCGAGAGCTCAGCTATCCTCAGCTTGCCAGTTCGAATATGGACCTGCCACATGATTGAATCTTTATTTCAACTTTACACCTAGGTTTACAGCTGTCTTGTCAGCTGTAAACCTAGGTGTCATACTAAAGCCCCAAGATTCGCCAAAAGAGAGGGGCCTTGATGGCACAGAGCGCGAACATGGATGCGTCGGAGCTTGCACGCGATATCGCGGCCGGCCTAGCATCGGCAACGACGGCAACGGAGCGCGCGGCACTGGTGCCCGCAGAGCTCGTCGAGGCCATTCAGCAACTAAAAACCCAACGTGACGCGGTGATCCTGGCGCACTACTACGTGGCGCCCGAGGTCCAAGCCGTTGCCGATTACGTCGGCGACAGCTTCTACCTGGCAAAGCTCGCCAAGAGCCTGCCGCAGCAGACGATCGCGCTGTGCGGCGTGGAGTTTATGGGCGAGAGCGCCAAGCTGCTCAATCCCACCAAGACCGTGCTGCTGCCCGAGCCGGGCGCGGACTGTCCCATGGCGCACATGGTCAAGCGCGAGACGGTCGACGCGGCGCGCGCCGAGTATGGCGACGACCTGGCCGTGGTGTGCTACGTCAACTCGACGGTCGAGATCAAGAGCTGGAGTGATGTGTGCGTTACCAGCTCTAACGCCGTCAAGATTGTCTCCGAGCTGCCGCAGCAGCACATCTTGTTCATTCCCGACCAGAACCTGGGCCGCTTTGTGGCCGAGCAGGTGCCCCAAAAGCACGTCATCCTCAACAACGGCTACTGCCCGCGTCATCACATCATTACCGTCGAGCAGATCGTCGACGCGCAGGAGGCGCATCCCGACGCGCTCGTGCTGGCGCACCCCGAGTGCAAGGCCGACGTCCTGGCCGAGGCTGACTACATCGGCTCCACTGCCGGCATCATCAAGTATGCCGAGGAGTCGGACGCGAGCGAGTTCATTATCGTGACGGTCCGCGGCGTGCTCTACGAGCTTGAGCGCCGCTGCCAGGGCACCGGCAAGAAGTTCTACTTCCCTGCGGTGCAGCCCACCTGCGTCAACATGGATCTCATCACGCTCGAAAAACTCGTGCACTGCCTGGAGACGGGCGAGGGCGAGGTGCAGATTGGCGTGTCGGACGAGGCGGCCGATCAGGCCAAGCTCACGCTCGACCGCATGCTCGAGTACGCGGCGCGCTAAGCCAATGTGACATGAGGGACCATCCCTTATGCCACATTACAAGGGAGAGGATTCCTGTGGAAAACAAACAATACCCCGATATGGAGTGTGACGTCGTCATTGCTGGTTGCGGCGTGGCGGGCCTGTATGCGGCTCTCAATCTGCCGACGAGCACGCGCGTAATCATGCTCTCCAAGGGTGCCGTCGATGAGTGCGATTCGATGCTCGCGCAGGGCGGAATCTGCGTGCTGCCCGAAGGCTCGGACTACGATGCCTTCTTTGAGGACACCATGCACGCCGGCCATTACGAGAACCGCCGCGAGAGTGTTGACATCATGATTCGCTCGAGTCGTTCGGTCATCAACGACCTGCTGGCCATGGGCGTGGACTTTGAGCGCAAGGCCGACGGCAGCCTCGACTTTACCCGCGAGGGTGCGCACAGCCGCCCGCGCATCGCCTTCCATGCCGATATTACAGGCAAGGAGATTACGACCAAGCTGCTCCAGGCTGTCCGCAAGCTGGACAACGTGCAGATTCTCGAACACGTTGCCATGACCGACATCCTGACGGCCGAGCGCGATGGGGCCACGGTGTGCACTGGTGTCGTCGCCGCCGCCGTGGGCGAGGACGATTCAGCTCGCCCCGCCGACGAGCTTGCAAATGCCGCTGAGGGTGTGCATGTCGGTAAGCCGTTTAAGATCCATGCCCGCCATACGCTGTGGGCGACGGGCGGCATCGGTGGCGTATACGACCACTCGACCAACTACCCGCAGCTCACGGGCGACGCCTGCTACATCGCTCAGGAGCATGGCATTAAGATGGAGCACCTGGACTACGTGCAGATCCACCCCACGGGCCTGTTCTCGCCGCAGCCAGGTCGTACGTTCCTGATCAGCGAGAGCTGCCGCGGCGAGGGCGCGATTCTGCTCAACGCCGCCGGCGAGCGTTTTACCGACGAGTTGCAGCCGCGCGATGTGGTCGCCGCCGCTATTCGCGAGCAGATGAAGCGGGACGGTGCCGAGCACGAGTGGCTGAGCTTTGCCCCCGTCGAGCGCGATGTGGTGACCGGGCACTTTGCCAATATTCGCGCGCGCTGCCTGGAGGATGGCCGCGACATCCTGGACGAGCCCATTCCCGTCACACCCACGCAGCACTACTTTATGGGCGGCGTGTGGGTCGACAAGGACGGCCGCACCTCGATGCCCGAGCTCTACGCCGCAGGCGAGACGGCTTGCAATGGCGTTCACGGCAAGAACCGCCTGGCTTCTAACAGCCTGCTCGAGTCTCTGGTTTGGGGCCGCCGAGCCGCGTGGCACATGCGCACCGGCAAGTCGCTGGCCGTGGAGCAGACCGGTGAGCCCGTGCTTGACGGGCGTCACCGCGCCCTGAGCGTCGACACCCTGGCAATCGATGATTTGGCCCGTACCGCCGGCACGCAGGCCGTGGAGGAGTAGACCATGAATCCCATTACCATGAAGCTCGTTGTCGATGATCTGATTTTGCAGGCTCTGCGCGAGGACATGACCTTTGAGGACGTGAGTACGGCGAGCGTGTGCCCCACGGCGCGCCCCGCTACCGTTGAGCTCATCGCCAAGGCCGACGGCATTATCGCCGGCCTGGACGTATTCGCCCGCACCTTTGAGCTGCTGGATTCGCAGAGCTCGGTGCTGTTTGATGTCGCCGACGGTGACGAGGTGCACGCCGGCGACCACGTGGGTCAGGTGCGCGGCGATGCGCGCGTGCTGCTTTCGGGCGAGCGTGTGGCGCTCAACTACCTGCAGCGCATGAGCGGCATCGCTACTTACACGCATCGGATGGCGGCCGCGCTCGAGGGCACCAAGACCGTGCTTGTCGACACGCGCAAGACCACACCGGGCATGCGCGTCTTCGAGAAAGCCGCGGTCGAGATCGGCGGCGGCAGCAATCATCGTTACAACCTGTCGACGGCCGTCATGCTCAAGGACAACCACATCGATGCCGCCGGTGGCGTGGCACGCGCGATTGAGATGGCGCGCGCCCATGCATCGTTTACCACGACGGTCGAGATCGAGTGCGAGAACCTGGACATGGTGCGCGAGGCCATGGAGGCCGGCGCCGACATCATCATGTTCGACAACATGACCCACGACGATATGGCTGCCGCGATTGAACTTATCGCCGGCCGTGCCAAGACCGAGTGTTCGGGCAACGTGGATGCCAGCAATATCCGCGCGCTTGCCGACCTGGGCGTTGACTTTATTAGCTCGGGCGCCCTGACGCACTCCGCGCCGATCCTCGACCTCTCGCTTAAGCACCTGCGTCTGCTGGACGGTAAATAATGAACGCCCGCGAGCGTCGCCGTGCCATCATGGCCGTGCTCGAGGGGGCCAAGGGGCCCGTATCGGGCAGCGCGCTTGCCCGCGAGGTGGGTGTGAGCCGCCAGATCGTGGTGCAGGACATCGCCCTGCTGCGCGCCGATGGGCACGATATCGTGGCGACCAACCGCGGCTACGTGCTGCAGGAGGCCCCCAGCAGCCCCGCCGTGCCTACGCGCTTGGTCAAGGTTCGCCACAGCGTGGAGCAGGCGGGCGACGAGCTTACGAGTATCGTCGATGCGGGTGGCGCCGTGCTCAACGTGATCGTCAACCATCGTGTGTACGGCAAGATCACGGCCGACCTGGACATCCGCAACCGCCGCGATGTCGAGCGCTATCTGCGCGATATCGAGAGCGGCAAGAGCTTTCCGCTGCTAACGGTGACGAGCGGCTATCACTTCCATCGCATTGCGGCGGAGGACGAACAGACCCTCGACGAGATCGAGGCCATGCTCAAGGAGAAGGGCTACCTTGCCGATTTAATGCCCTACGAGGACGATCTCTCGTAGCCGACGCTGCATCTATAAGTTGCGGTGAAATAGTTCCTAAAATCGGCATCTAAGCCATAAAACAGGAACTATTCCACCGCAACTGCCAAGGGTCCCGCTCCAAATTAGCTGCCCACACATGCAAAAGGAGGCCTCCGCGGCGATGCGGAGGCCTCCTTTTTTGTGCACGGTGTACTTTTGAGTGTGCAGGTGGGGGAGTTGTTACTCCTCGACGATCTCGGTGATCGCGCCAGCGGGGCAAGCGTCCTGGCAAGCGCCACAGGCGACGCAGGAGTCCTCGTCAGCGACGGTAGCGACGTCCTGGAGCTCCAGAACGCCAGCGGGGCAGGAGTCGACGCAAACGCCACAAGCGATGCACTCGTCGGCATCAATTACGGGATGAGCCATGGTAGTTTCCTCTCTGTTGACCGACGCTACAGACGATGCGCGCCGGTTTGATTCGGGCAAAAACATACCACGGGAGCGACCGTTTGCAATACCCTCTGGCCGGCATCTTCATACCGTTCGCCGAGTATGCCACGGCTTACTAAAAAACATGCAGGTGAGGCCGATGAGCTGCGCAAATGTTAGCTAAAGGTGACTTGAAATATTGGGCGATTGAGCGCTCAATCGTAAACTGCATCCCGGAATTCGAGCTTAGACTGGGACGCGCTTTTCGGTCGGAGCTCCATGGGAAACAGCATCCCGGAACATGCGCTCAAAACGGGTCGTGCTTTCCGGCTGAGCCTTCAAGCGGAAGATGCATCCCGGAATCGACGCTCAAAACGGGTCGCGCTTTCCTCGGGGTTGCCCCAAGACCGCTCCGTGCGGCTCCGGACCCAAACCTCAGCCATCTCTACATAGATCTCAATAGATTTGCCGAGAACTCAAACAGTGCGTCTACCTGCGTATTTGCGAACCTAAACTCTCAGCAATAAGAAATCTTATATGAATTGACTTAGATTTTGTATATTCCAGCCCATAAGGGGATACACTACATCCTGAAAGACAAGCCGAAGCGCCGTGCGGCAGACCGCCGAGGCGGCGCGAACGCACAAGAGAGAGGGAATTTCTAATGGGCAAGATTCTTGGTATCGACCTTGGTACTACCAACTCCGCTATGGCCGTCCTCGAGGGCGGTTCTCCGACCATTATCGTGAACGCCGAGGGCGACCGCACCACCCCGTCTGTCGTGGGCTTCCGTGCCGACGGCGACCGCGTCGTGGGTAAGGCCGCTAAGAACCAGGCTGTCACCAACCCCAAGAACACCGTGTTTTCCATCAAGCGCTTCATGGGCCGCAAGTACTCCGAGTGCACCTCCGAGATCAAGACCGTGCCGTACGAGGTCAAGGAGGGCCAGGGTGGCCGTGCCGTCGTCGACATCGAGGGCAAGGACTACACCGCCGAGCAGGTGAGCGCCATGACGCTCGCAAAGATGAAGGCCGACGCCGAGAAGTATCTGGGCGAGACCGTCACCGACGCCGTCATCACTGTCCCGGCCTACTTCAACGACGCCCAGCGTCAGGCCACCAAGGACGCCGGTAAGATCGCCGGCCTCAACGTCAAGCGTATCGTCAACGAGCCGACCGCTGCTGCTCTGGCCTATGGTCTGGACAAGCAGGGCACCGACCAGCGCATTCTGGTCTTCGACCTGGGCGGCGGCACCTTCGACGTCTCCATCCTCGACCTCGCCGACGGCGTGTTTGAGGTTCTGTCCACCTCGGGCGACAACCACCTGGGCGGCGACGACTGGGATCAGCGCGTCATCGATTGGATGGCCGATAAGTTCCAGCAGGAGAACGGTGTCGACCTGCGTCAGGACCCCATGGCCCTGCAGCGTCTGAAGGAGGCCGCCGAGAACGCCAAGAAGGAGCTCTCCGCCGCCCAGCAGACCACCATCAACCTGCCGTTCATTACCATGAACCAGTCCGGCCCGCTGCACCTCAACTACACGCTGACCCGCGCCGAGTTCGAGAAGATCACCCGCGACCTGCTCGAGCGCTGCAAGCAGCCTGTCACCAACGCCCTGCGCGACGCCAAGCTTAAGCTTTCCGATCTGACCGAGGTCATCCTCGTCGGCGGCTCCACCCGTATGCCCGCCGTCCAGGAGCTCGTCAAGACCATGACCGGCAAGCAGCCCAACATGTCCGTGAACCCCGACGAGGTCGTTGCCGACGGCGCTGCCGTCCAGGGCGGCGTGCTTACCGGCGACGTCGAGGGCATCCTGCTGCTCGACGTTACCCCGCTGTCGCTGGGCGTCGAGACCATGGGCGGCATCATGACCAAGATGATCGACCGCAACACCACGATCCCGACCTCCAAGACCGAGGTCTACTCCACCGCTGCCGACAACCAGACCAGCGTCGAGATCAACGTGCTCCAGGGCGAGCGCGAGCTTGCCCGCGACAACAAGTCGCTCGGTAAGTTCCAGCTGACCGGTATCCCGGCTGCCCGCCGCGGCGTGCCGCAGATCGAGGTCACCTTCGACATCGACGCCAACGGCATCGTCAAGGTCTCCGCTAAGGACAAGGGCACCGGCAAGGAGCAGCAGATCACCATTTCCGGCTCCACCGCTCTGTCCGACGACGAAGTCGATCGTATGGTCAAGGACGCCGAGGCTCATGCCGAGGAGGACAAGAAGCAGAAGGAAGAGGTCGAGGTCCGCAACCAGACCGACAGCCTGTGCTACTCCACCGAGCAGACCCTCAACGAGCTCGGTGACAAGGTTTCCGCCGACGTGAAGTCCAAGGCCGAGGCCGCTATCGCCGACGCCAAGAAGGCGCTCGAGGGCTCTGACGTCGAGGCCATCAAGGCCGCCGGCGAGTCCCTGCAGTCCGTGGCCTACGAGCTGGCTCAGGTTGTCTACGCCGACGCTCAGCAGCAGACCGACGGTGCCGCCGGCGCCCAGCCTGCCGACGATGACGTCGTCGACGCCGACTACGAGGTTGTGGACGACGAGGACAAGTAATCATGTCCGCCCGTAAAGCTCGCACGGAGGCGGCTGCCGCTGGCGCCGCCCCCGTTGACTCTGAGGAGAAGGACGTGAAGATTCCCGTAGAGGCCGCAGACGTTACCGAGGCCAACGAGGCCGCGGCCGCCGAGGCTGCCGAGAACCAGGTAGAGGATTCCAACAAGGAGGCGACGATGACCGAGGACGAGATGGTGGAAGCCGCTATCCGCGCCGGTGAGGAAGCCGCCGACAACGACTTTAAGCTCAAGTTCGAGCAGGCTCAGAAAGAGCTTGCCGACGTGCGCAATGAGCTCGATGCTGCGGCAGAGGCTCAGAAGGCCGCCGAGGACAAGGCAAAGGACGCCACCGAGCGTACCGCCCGTCTGCAGGCCGACTGGGAGAACTTCCGTCGCCGCACCGCCAATGAGCGTATCGCCGAGCGCGAGCGCGCGACCGAGAAGCTCGTCACCGCGCTGCTGCCGGTGATCGACGATATCGAGCGCGCGATCGACCATGCCCGCAGTCAAGAGCTTTCCGACGACTTTAAGCAGTTCGTCGATGGCGTTGACGCGGTACATGCCAAGCTGCTCGATGTGTTTGCGCACGAGGGCGTTGAGCCCATCGACCCCAAGGGCGAGGCGTTCGATCCGCTCGAGCATCAGGCCGTGGGTCGCGTCGAGGACGCATCGCAGTACGACGAGACCGTCAACGACGTGTACCAGAAGGGCTACCGCATGGCGGACCGCATCCTGCGCTCCGCGATGGTGACGGTGACCTACGGTGGCGAGAAGCGCCCCGCACCGGAGCCCGAAGCGGCGCCCGAGGATGCTGCGGCCGATACGGCCGAGAGCACCGAGGAGTAATTGAGAAGGGCCCCGGGGCAACACCCGGGGCCCTTTCTGGCCTAGTGCCATATGAAAGCATGAGCCGTCGTCTGCATGGGCGGCGGACGTAACAGGAGAGGAGCTACGATGGCTGCAGGCAAAACCTTCTATGACATCCTGGGCGTATCCAAGAGCGCCTCCGACAAAGAGATCAAGAGCGCGTTTCGCAAGCTCGCGCAAAAATATCACCCCGATGCCGGCGGCGACGAGGCCAAGTTCAAGGAGATCAGCGAGGCCTACGAGACGCTTTCGGACGAGAAGAAGCGCAAAGAGTACGACCAGATGCTCATGTTTGGCGGCATGCCGGGCGCGGGCGGCGCGTATGGCGGCGGCTACGGTGCCGGCGCAGGCGCCAGCGGCTGGGGCGATATCTTCGACAGCATCTTTAGCGGCAACGGCGCCTGGGGCAGCGATTGGGGCTCGGGCTTTGCCGGGGCTGCGGGCGCTGCCGGTGCCGGCGCGGGCCGCAGCCGTGCTCGCAAGGGCGGCGACCTGTCGTTGACCGTCGATGTTTCGGCCGAGGACGCGTTTCGCGGCGTGACGCACAAGGTCACCTACCGCATTCCCTCGACGGGCGAGCAACAGACAATTACGGTCTCAGTGCCTGCGGGCGCGGTCGACGGTGGCAAGCTGCGCTACAAGCGTCGCGGCGAGTACGGCGTTGCCGGCGGCGAGCGCGGCGACCTGGTCGTGACCACGCATGTGGAGGAGCATCCGCTGTTTAAGCGTAAAGGTGCCGACGTGACTATGGAGGTACCGGTCTCGGTCTACGAGGCGGCGCTCGGCTGCACGGTGGACGTGCCCACGCCCGGCGGTGCGACGGTTCGTCTGAAGGTGCCCGCGGGTACCCAGACGGGCAAGAAGTTCCGCTTTAAGGAGATGGGGGCGCCCGACGTTAAGCACCGTGGCCGTACGGGCGCGCTGCTCGTCGAGATCAAGGTGCAGGTCCCCACGAACCTATCCGATGATGAGCGCGACGCCATGACCAAGTTGCGTGAGGCCGACACGCGCGACTATCGCGAGAAGGTCAACCGTTACAAGGCGACGTACTAGGGCGGTCGTGGCGCACGCCCGCGCCCGCGGGCTTATGATGGACGATAACGAGACGGAAAGGGGTCAGGTAGCATGGCCGAGGACAATAGGAACAAACCGCTGTACATGATCAGCGTGGCGGCCGAGCTGACCGGCATGCATCCGCAGACTCTGCGCGTCTACGAGTCCAAGGGACTGGTGAACCCCCAGCGCTCGGGCGGTAACACGCGTCTGTATTCGCGTGCCGATATCGAGCGCCTGGAACTCATCAACCAGCTGACCGACGAGGGCATCAACCTTGCCGGCGTGGTGCGCATCCTCGATATGAAGGAGCGTGCCGAGGAGCGCGAACGCGAGAACGAGAAGCTCCGCGCCCGCGTACGCCAGCTCGAGGACGAGCTGCACGAGTACAAGATGCAAAAGAAGATCACCGCCCTGGCCCCGCGCGACGGCTCAGTTAACCCCGAGCAAGTCATGCGCAAGCTGCTGGGCGCCGGCGGGGATTTGTAGTTACGCGGTTTTACCAAACCGCGTAACGGGCCGACGCTGCGCGCCGCCCAGAGCGACAATTTGTCATTCAAAAGGCAAGGCATGACCAGAAGGTCTATGCCTTGCCTTTTTCATGCCAACTTGTTCGCTCTGGACGTCGCTCGCTGTCCGTCCTCTACCTGCGGCGTTGCCTTGCTCCGGATGCGGTAGTCATTGGGGACGTTCTTAAATGACTGGTCAAAGGGGACATTCTTGCGGCACTTGGCACTTGGGGACGTTCCTTTTAATATGAGCAGGACATTGTCAAGAGGCAAAATCGGGCCTGGCCCCAACGATATGGGGTCAGGCCCTCTCCCTATATCAACCCGTCCGCGGCGACCTCGGCGTGTCTTACCGACGCTCGTCTTTGCAG
>JAUMSH010000058.1 GCA_031292915.1 Collinsella sp. | reverse complement strand
ACGTTATAGCTAGCTATATTATAGGAAGGTATAATATAGCTAGCTATAACGTAAAGGAAGGATGGTCTATGTTTGTCGGAAGAACAGCGGAAATGTCCGAGCTCAATCGACTGTATGGCACGGACTCCTTTGAGATGCCTGTGATTTACGGCCGCCGTCGTGTGGGTAAAACGCGCCTTATCACAGAGTTCATCCAAGGCAAGAAGGCTATTTACTTTCAAGCTCGTCGTACCAATGCGGAGGCAAACCTGCACGGCTTTAGCCAGGCGATACTTGCAGGCTCGGTTGGTGCTGCAGGCGTGTCGTTTCGTAGTTTTGACGAGGCGTTCGATGCATTGGTCACCATGGCTCGAACGGAGCGTTTGATTGTCGTGATTGACGAGTATCCCTATCTCGCCCAATCGAATCCCGAGATCAGCTCGTTGCTGCAAGACAAGATCGACCACTTATACAAAGAGACCAGGCTAATGCTGATCCTATGCGGCTCGTCTCTTTCGTTTATGGAGGAACAGGTGTTGGGCTACGAGAGCCCACTATACGGTAGGCGTACGGCCCAGTTTAAGATCATGCCGCTCGATTTTACGACGACCCTCGGGTTGTGGCAGAGCATGGGTCGCGAAGACGCTGCAGTTTGCTATGGCATGACAGGTGGCATTCCTGCATATATCGAGAAAGTCGATCCTGCCGCACCGCTCAAGGACAACATCAAACGTCTTTTTCTTACTCCTACGGGCTATCTCTTTGAGGAGCCGAGTAACCTGCTATTGCAGGAGTGCCGCAATCCCGAGCAATATGATGCGATCGTGCAAGCAATTGCCCAGGGGCGCTCGAAGATCTCGGAGATTGCGAGCTCTACGGGAATCCCTGCGAGCAACGTAAAGAGCTATGTGGATAAGCTGGCGTCGCTTGGGATTGTCGAGCGCGAGCTGCCCCTAAACGAGACGAGCAATAAGCGAGCCGTGTATCTGCTGAGCGATCAGATGTTTAGGTTCTGGTACAAGTTTGTTCCGCAGAACATCGGGCTGATTCAAAACGATATGGCCGAGATGGCGTATGAGCGCATTGAGCCGCACGTATCGGATTACATGGGTACGGTCTTTGAGCTTATATGCAGACAATACGTGTACGAACTCGCGCGGGCGGGCCAGCTTGATGTGGTTCCGGCAAGCGTTGGGCGCTGGTGGGGGACGGATAATCGCACGCATACGCAGGAAGAAATCGACTTGATTGTTGACGATGGCGAGGGCACTGCGCTGTTTGCGGAATGCAAATGGCGCAATGAACCGGTGGGCGAAGACGTGCTGCAAAAGCTCGTGCATCGAAGCGAGCTCTTTAGGCGGCAGCACAAAAGCTATGCGATCTTCTCGAAGCGAGGCTTTACGCAAGGATGTCAGGAAGCTGCGGCGAGCAGGGGAGATGCCAAGCTGATTTCGTTTGCCGAGATGTGCGAGCGGAGATAACCAAGCACGCTCTGATGTGATGCTCGGAATGGGTCGCGCTAAGGATGCCAAGCGTAAAACCTTCAATGAAAATGGCGTAAAAACTACATCTGTCATGGCGTAAAAACTACATTGAAAGTAGCGTAAAATCAGCATTGAGAATGGCGTAATTTCGCATATCGCGTGATAGAGAGGGACGGCCGTCTATGGATGCACCAAAGAGATTGACCCAAAAGGGATATAGGCCCCGGCTCATAGAGGAGCGCCTCGACACCCTTATGCGGGCGTTTGGTTGTGTGGAGATCAACGGCCCCAAATGGTGCGGCAAGACCTGGACGGCGCTCTCTCGCTCGGCGAGCGTCTCCAGGCTCGATGAGCCTGCGCAGCGTGCGGCGGCAGAGGTCGACCCAAGCCTGGCGCTCATCGGCGATGCGCCACACCTGGTCGATGAATGGCAGGAGGTGCCCGAGGTTTGGGATGCCGCCCGGCGTTTCGTGGACGCGAGCGGCAACGAACGGGGGACACTTTTGCTCACGGGCTCGACCGCGCTCAAAAGCGAGGAGCGCAGCCATGTTCGTCATTCCGGCACGGGTAGGATCGCCCGTCTGTCAATGCGCCCCATGGCCCTGTGTGAGTCGGGCGACGGCGAGCCGCTCGTGTCACTGGCAAGCCTCTTTAAGGGCGAGGATTTTGCCCCTCAGCGTCGCGAGAGCACGGTGGATGACGTCGCCCGCTGGTGCTGCAGGGGCGGTTGGCCTGCAAATCTTGGGCTTTCGGAAGATCTTGCGCGAGAGACGGCAAGCCAGTACGTGCACTCGGTGCTCGACGTCAACGTGCTGGACGAGGGCATGTCGCCCGAGCTTGCACACGGCCTTTTGCGAGCTCTTGCCATGAACGAGAGCCAGGCTGTCACGTACAAGACGCTCGTAAAGGACGCCTCGTACGGTGAGGCGGGCCCCGACGAGAGGACCATCGCTGCGTACTTGGACCTCTTCAACAGGCTCAAGCTGACCGAGGACCTGTGCGGATGGGAGCCGCCCATGCGCTCGAAGGCCCGCGTTCGCGTGCGCCCCAAGCGCTACTTCTGTGACCCGTCACTTGCGGCGGCGTTGCTGGGGGCTACCCCTGAGCGGCTGCTTGGCGATATGCAAACGCTGGGGATGCTCTTTGAGAATCTCGTCCTGCGCGACGTGCGCGTGTTCCTTTCCACCTACGGCGGTGTCGACAACAGTGTTCATTATTTCCGAGATGAGAAGGGCCTTGAGGTCGATCTGATCGTTGAGCACGACGGGCGCTGGGGAGCCATCGAGGTCAAGCTGAGTGATGCGAAAGCAGACGATGGAGCGAGAAATCTCAAGGCGCTGGAGAGGAAAGTGCTCTCCAATCCTGCCGCCCAGAATGCCGCGCCGGCGTTTTTGGCGGTCGTGGTTGGAAAGGGGAGCATTGCCTACACACGCGACGACGGCGTGGCGGTGATTCCCATGGCGGCACTTGGGGCGTAGTGGTTTTGCGGGCGTGCCGTGCTTCCTTTACCGAAAATCCATTTGGTAAACCAGATGCTCGCGGATAGAATAAAGTTGACGGCAGCCCAAGGGTGATAGCTGGGCAGCGCCGTTGCTTGGTCAAGAGGTCAGTGCCTTAATGGCAGCGACTTGTTATGCTTCGAATGCTGCTTGAGTGCCTCGGAAAGTTCGATAAGCGCCGTGAAGAGCGAGACCAAAGCAACCAAGAGCTCTACGAGCTCTGATGGGCCCGGGATGACCGCTGATTCAAGTCACCGGGCCTAAATCTTTTTCATGCATTTGAATAGAGCGGGCAACTCTCTTGGGGCCGTCTGCATGGCGTGTGCCTGGCGCATGGTATTGCGCCCCACTTTCATGTCCGCACGGGTTCCTATCCTTACGGCAATGTAGCCGCTTATGTAACAAGCGGCAGTTGACGGAGAAAAGCCATAACTGTGTCAGCTGAAAAGACGCCGTGTATCTCGGCTATCGATACGACGAACTTAGCGCGCCAGATCGTGCTGGACTTTGAGTTTGCGCCGGTGCCAAAGCAGCGCCAGCGCCGTGGGCTGTACAATGAGATTATCGAGGTCGGTGCCGTCAAGCTCGATTACCACGGCAACGTTATGGGCGAGTTCTCGCAGTTTGTGCAGACGGAATTTACCGAAGGCGTTGCGTTTCCCGTCCGCGAGCTCACAGGGATATCGGCCGTGGATACCGCGATGGCCGATCCGCTCTACATGGTGATTAAAAGGCTAAGCGATTGGATCGGTCGCTACTCCGCCCAGGTGGTTTGCTGGAGCGGGGCGGACCGGCGACAGCTTTTGACCGAGTGCCAGGCAAAACATATCGACCTTTCCGCATTTCCTACGGACTGGGCTGACCTGCAGGCGTTTTACACCTCGATTATGGACGTGGGAAGCCACGGGTGCGTCTCGTTGGGCGACGCGGCAACGTGTTTTGGCAGGGTATGTAAAATTACTGGTTGGGTTCGATAAATCAGTGATTGGTGATACCACTTACCAGATTTGTTAAACTATTGGTTGGCCGAAAGCTCAAATCATGGCTTTCGGTTGTAAAATACATGGTTGGAATTCTATTTATCGCAGAGAGGTCCAATCATGGCCGATAAGACCGCGTTCGACTACGTGAACGAGATATGGAGCATCGCGAACTACGTGCGTGATGTCATTCGCCCCGCCGACTACAACAAGCTCATCCTCCCGTTCGCCGTGCTGAGGCGCTTCGAGTGCGCCCTCGAGCCGACACGGGCGGCCGTGAGCAGACAGGCCGCCAAGGGGGTCTGGGACGACGACGACCCGAAGTACTGCGCCCTCTCCGGCCACTGCTTCTACAACGTCACGAGCTTCACGCTCTCCAACCTCGGCGCCAGCAAGACCTGTGACGCCCTCATGGCCTACATCAGCGGCTTCTCTGCGAACGCCCGCGAGGTTTTGCAACGCTTCGAGATGCGGCAGACCTGCGAGAAGCTCGACGAGAAGGGCATGCTCTACGAGGTATGCACGCGCTTCGCGGGCTTCGACCTCGGCCCCAAGGCGGTCTCCGACCGCATGATGACCGACATCTACGAGCACCTCATCCAGCGATACGGAGAGGAGATCTCGCAGGACGCCGAGGACTTCATGACGCCGAAGGACGTGGCGAGGCTCGCCACGGCGCTCCTGTTCGCGAATGAGGACACGCTCCTCAACGCCGACGAGGGCGACATCCGCACGCTCTACGACGGCAGCTGCGGCACCTGCGGCTTCATCTGCGACGCGCTCGACCAGCTCGACGAGTGGCACGACGGGGGCCACTTCAAGAGCCCCACCAAGATCGTCCCCTACGGCCAGGAGCTCGAGGACGCGACCTGGGCCATGGGCAAGGCCGCGCTCATGCTGCGCAACATCGCTGGGGGTTCGGGAGACGTGCTCGACCAGATGACCGACCTCTCGGCGGGCATCATGCTCGGAGACACCCTCGACGACGACAGATTCGAGGGACGCACCTTCAACTACCAGCTGACCAACCCGCCTTACGGCAAGGAGTGGAGGAAGGAGAGGGACGCCGTCCTCGAGGAGATGGGCCGTGGGTTCGATGGCAGGTTCGGCGCCGGCAAGCCCGACATTGACGACGGCAGCATGCTCTTCATGCAGAACGTCGCGGCGAAGATGGCTCCGCCCGAGGAGGGCGGCGGTAAGGCGGCCATCGTCCTCTCCGGCTCGCCGCTCTTCAACGGAGACGCCGGCAGCGGCCCATCGGGCATCCGACGCTGGCTGCTCTCGGAGGACCTCGTCGACTGCATCGTGAAGCTGCCGACCGAGATCTTCTACCGCACGGGCATCGCAACCTACATCTGGGTGCTCAACAACCACAAGCCGGAGAACCGCAAGGGGTACGTGCAGCTCATCGACGCCTCGGAGGAGAAGACCGCCCTGCGCAAGAGCCAGGGGAACAAGCGCTACGAGGTCAGCGAGGACCAGGCCGCGTGGGTCGTGCGCACCTACGTCGACGGGCACGATCATGGCAAATCGGTCGTCGTCCCGATCGAGGACTTCATGTACCGCAAGGTGACCATTCAGCGTCCGCTGCGTATCCTCGTTGAGCCCTCGGCCGATGGGTTGGATGCTCTCTTTACCCTCAACAAGCCCATGGATAAGCTGTCGACCGCGAGCCGCGGCGCCATACGCTCCTGGGTTGAGAAGAACGAGGGCGCCTCGCTCACGTACAGCGAGGTCCTGGCTGCGACCGAGAAGCTTCACAAAGCGATCGAGAAGCCCAAGCCACAGAAGGCCGCCCTCGCCAACGCTCTCGTCAAGGTCTTCGGACGTCGAGACCCGTCCGCGACCCCCGCAGTTGATGCGAAGGGCAACCCGGTGTTCGACCCCGAGCTTAAAGACACGGAGAACGTGCCAATCGGCATGGATGTCGACGACTACATGGCGACTGAGGTGTTGCCTTATGCGCCCGACGCCGTGGTGGATCGGTCAGTAAAGGACGAGCCTAAGTTCGATGCCAAGACCAGTCTCACCTCCAACCCGCTCGGCGACGGTGGGCTGGGCGTGGTCGGCACGTCGATCTCGTTCAACAGGTACTTCTACAAATACGAGAAACCCCGGGATCCCGAGGTCATCGCGAAGGAAATCCTCGAACTCGAGGACGGTCTCGGCTCGCTCATGAAGGGGTTCCTGGCATGAGAACGAAGGCCGAAATTGACAACAACGAGTGGTTTGGCGAGGTGCCGGACAGCTGGCGCATGGTACCGTTGCCAAGGCTTTTTATGAGCAGCAAAGGAATGACCGTCACTAGGGCTGATCTAGTTGACGAAGGAGCTCCCGTCGTCAACTACGCCCAAGTGCATTCAAAGTTAAACAATAGATTCGGTATCCACGCAGAGCTTATAAAGCATGTCCCCACAGGCATGGTTCCAAAGGGCTTGAAATATTCCGAGAAGGGTTCCTTTATCTTTGCCTGTACATCAGAGGACCTTGCCGGGTGCGGAGATTGCATATACAACGATTCTGAGCAGCCGGTTAATCCCGGCGGCGATACTCTGCTCCTCTCTCCGGTTGATGGGGTTGAGAATAAGTATCTTGCATATCTTTTCTCTACCGACATGTGGCGCTGGCAGATTCGACGCGACTTGGTCGATGTGAAAGTTTTTCACGTTAACCAAGGCAACCTACACGAGACTTACGTCACTGTCCCGCCATATGATGTCCAACGGCGTATCATCTCCTATCTCGACGAGCGCTGTGCCGCCATCGACGAGGATGTCGCCAAGCGTCGCGAGGTCATCGGGAAGCTCAAGGAGTACAAGAGGGCTCTCATCGCGCATACCGTGACCAAGGGCCTAGACCCGAACGTTGAAATGAAGGCCAGCGGGGTCGAGTGGATTAACGAGATGCCGGAAGGTTGGAATTTATCGCGTTTAAAGAGTTTCTATCGACTATCAAAGGGCCTATCGATAACCAAAGCGGATCTAGTGGAGACGGGCGAGCCCGTCATCAGTTATGGACAAATCCATTCCAAATGGAATTCCGGTACATCGATTTGCAGCGATTTGATTCGCTACGTTCCAATCGAGATGACTACCTCCCACCCATCCTCACTAGCGGCTGCTGGCTCTTTCATTTTTGCAGACACCTCAGAAGACATCGAGGGCTGTGGCAACGTGGCATATGTCGATGAGGGTCGGGCTGTGTATGGCGGCTACCACACAATCATTGCTACCCCTACAACAAATGTATGTGGGAAGTACTTCGCATATCAATTTTTAACCGATGCCTGGAGAAGTCAATTGATTAGACAATTTGTCGATGTCAAGCTCTTCAGCATTACGCAAAGAGCGCTTCAACAAACCTCGCTCATTGTTCCGAGCTACTTAGAACAAGTGAAAATCGCGTCCTACCTCGACAAGCGCTGCGCCGCTATCGACGAGGCGGTCTCGCGTCAGGAGCAGCTCATCGAGAGGCTCGGAGAGTACCGCAAGTCCGTCATCCACCACGCCGTCACCGGCAAGATCGACTGCACGGAGGCATAGCCATGACAAGAGTCGACATAGACAGTGCATATGAGCGCCGCGACGTCGAGTACAGCGGCCGCCGCAAGATTCACCAGGAGGATGCCTTCGAGCGCTACATCTCCCGAAAGGTCGCTGCCCTCGGCGGCGTGGGCTGGACCCTCTCACCTGACGATACGGGGTTCGACCCGAACGACGCACTCGTGTTCGACGACTTCGTTGCCTGGCTCGAGGCCACCGCGCCGGAGAAGCTCGACAAGATGCGCCACGAGAAGGGTGCCCGCTGGGCCGACCAGCTGAGGCGCGCCCTGGTGAAGAGCCTCGAGAGGAACGGAACCGTCCTCACGCTGCGCAAGGGCTTCCAGATGGCGGGGTACCAGACCATCGAGTGCATGGCGGGCTACTCCGACGACGAGCGCGTCCCCGGAGCGAGGGAGCGTTACGACGCGAACATCCTACGCTTCATGCACCAGGTCCACTACCAGACCACCGGGAGCAAGTCGCTCGACTTCGCGCTCTTCGTCAACGGCATCCCCGTCGCCACGGGCGAGGTCAAGACCGAGCTCACACAGACCGTGCGGGACGCGATCGACGAGTACGCCGAGGAGCGAAAGGCGGTGGAGCCCGACGGCGGCAGGAAGAACCCGCTGCTCATGTACAAGCGCGGGGCGGTCGTCCACTTCGCCGTCTCCGAGGACGAGGTCTGGATGTGCACGAACCTCGGCCCCTTCCCGAGCAAGTCGGCGAAGCCCCGCTTCCTCCCGTTCAACCTGGGACGCGACGGCGGGGCGGGCAACCCGGACGCGCCGGAGGGCGAGTACAGGACCCACTACCTCTGGGACACCATCCTCCAGCGCGACAACTGGCTGTCCATCTTCGACAGGTTCGTCTTCGAGGAGGTCGAGGACAGGCAGGACGCGAGCGGCCGGTGGCGCAGACAGGCGACGCAGATATTCCCCCGCTATCACCAGTTCGACGCCGAGAGAAAGGTCTTGGCCGATGCTCGGGAGCACGGGCCGGGTCGACGCTACCTCATCGAGCACTCGGCCGGCTCCGGCAAGACCGAGACCATCTCCTGGGCTGCGCACGACCTCGCGAGGCTCCGCCGCGCGGACGGCGAGAAGATGTTCTCGAGCGTGGTGGTGGTCACCGACAGGCTGTCGCTCGACCAGAACATAAAGAAGACCATCTCCCAGCTCTCCAAGGTGACAGGACAGGTCGTCATGATCGGCCGCGACGAGAGGGGCAACGCCGTCTCGGACGGCTCAAAGAGCTCCCAGCTCGTCGAGGCCCTGCGCCAGAAGAGGGAGATCGTCGTGGTCACCATCCAGACGTTCCTCTACGCCTGGCCGGACATCGCGGTGCTGCCCGAGCTCGACGGCGCCGGCTTCGCGGTGATCGTCGACGAGGCGCACAGCTCCCAGGAGGGCAGCTCTGCGGCGTCCCTCAAGACCGCCTTCAACGCGGCGGCGGACAAGTTGAAGTTCGAGAGGATGCTCGACTTCGATGAGGACTCGGGCGACGACGGGTCGGTCATGGACACCTATTTCGCCCAGATGCAAGCGAGCAACCTCATGCCGCCGAACGTCTCCTTCCTCGCGTTCACCGCGACTCCCAAGGCCGAGACCAAGACCCTCTTCGGCACGCCGACGGGCGAGGAGGACGAGGACGGCAATCCGGTCATGGGCAGCTTCCACCTCTACCCGATGCGGCAGGCGATCGAGGAGGGCTACATCATCGACCCACTTACGGGTTACGTGCCCCTGAGGACGCTATCGAGGATCGAGGACGAGTCGGAGGATGCCGATGGCAAGCTCGTCGACGAACGCAGGGCAAAAAGGAAGATCGCCAAATGGCGCTCGCTCCACCCGACGAACGTCATGGAGAAGGCCGAGTGGATCATCGACCACTTCGTCGACAACGTGGCGCCGCTCCTGAACGGCGAGGCCAAGGCTATGATCGTCACCTCCGGGCGCCCCGAGGTGGTGCGCTACAAGTACGCGATCGAGGCGTACCTGAAGTCGCGGCCCGACCTCGACCCGACGAAGGTCGAGCCGAAGCTGCGCTTCAAGGTGCCCGGCGAGCCTCTCGTCGCCTTCTCCCAGAAGGTGCTGGGCGACAAGTGCGTCCTGCCCGAGGACGAGTACCTCAAGGACAACCCGTTCGCCTTCATCGAGCGCGACTACGAGTACACCGAGGCCAACATGAATCCGACCGGGCAGGGTCCGGTCGAGAGGGCGTTCGACCGCCCCGAGAGCAGGCTGCTAATCGTGGCCAACAAGTTCCAGACCGGGTTCGACCAGAAGAAGCTCGTCGCCCTCTACGTCGACAAGCCGCTCGGCAACGCAATCGAGATCGTGCAGACCTACTCGCGCGTCAACAGGACCTGCTCCGGCAAGGACAGGGTCTTCGTCGTCGACTTCGTGAACGACCCTGAGACCGTGCTCGCGGCCTTCAAGACCTACGACAAGGGCGCGAAGATGAGCACGGCCCAGGACCCGGACGTCGTCTACGACCTGAAGGACGCGCTCGACGCGGCCGACGTGTACGCGACGCGCGACGTCGAGGAGTTCAAGGAGGCGCTCTACAGGTCCAAGGGCCTCGCTGCGGGCGGCGATAGCGACGCCTACAGGGCCGCCCTCTACTCCGCCGTCTCCGGACCCGCCGAGATCTTCCGCGAGAGGTTCGCGGCGGCCAGGGACTCCTACGAGACCTGGCTGGAGTGCGCCAACAAGGCAGAGGCGGCCGGGGAGGCCGAGGAGGCGGAGAGGGCCAAGAGGAGCGCGGACGAGGCGGCGGGACGCGTCGCGGAGCTGATGACCTTCAGAAAGAAGCTCTCCAAGTACTGCTCCGCCTACACGTTCCTGTCCCAGGCGCTCGACTACGGCGACCCCGACCTCGAGGTCTTCTACAGCTTCGCCAAGCTGCTCGGCCACAAGATCGCGGGCACCTCGCTCGACGACGTCGACGTGCGCGGCCTCGTGCTCAGGGATTTCCGCATATCGGCCCAGAGGCTCCCCGAGGGGGTCGAGGGCGGAGAGCTCATGCCGATGGGCGCGGGCGGCTCCGGCGCAGCGCCCAGGCGCGACACCATGGCGAGGATCGTTGAGAGACTGAACCGCACGTGGGGCGACGAGGGCGACCCCCTCGTGAAGGCCCGCGCCGTCAACGCGGTCTCCGACGCCGTGGCGGCCGACCCCGTGACCAACACCCAGATTACGAACACGAGCAACACGAAGGAGGCCGTCCTCGCGGACGGGCGCCTGCGCAACATCGTCATCAGGGCCCTCATGTCGATGATGAGCAACGAGCTGGGCGACCTCGCCGAGCAGGCGCTCGACGACCCGCAGGCGATCGAGCCCCTGGCCGACCAGGTGTACGACCTCATCTCGCAGGGGAAGCGCTACGACATCGCCGAGCTCGCCTCCTACCTCTCGAGGGGAAAGTAGATGGGCGTGGAAGGCTACGTTGAGGAGCTGCTTGGTGTCCGGGACTGCGAGCTCATCGGCAGCGCGACCAAGGTCGATTGCGGTAGGAGGCTCCAGCAGTTCGACCTGAGATACCGCGGGCCGGTCCCCGCATCGTGTCCCGAGTGCGGCGGGACGCTGCACAGCCACGGCGCGAGGACCGTCGGCGTTGTGTCGACGCCACACCTGGGCATCCCGACGAGGCTCGAGATAGGGTTCCCGCGGATGCGATGCCCGGAGTGCGGCTACGTGTGGCGCCCGGCGATAGGCGGGGTCGACGAGGGTCACCGGATGACGGAGGCGGCATACGCCGACATCGCCCAGCGCTCGCTCAGGCTCACCTTCCGCGAGGTCGCCGAGGAGTACCCGCTCTCGCACGTCACCGTGAAGAACGTCTTTGAGGACTACGTCCGCGAGAACGCCTCGAGGCTTCGCTTCAAGGTGCCGGCGTTCCTGGGCATAGACGAGAAGAACCTCAAGAGGGTCGGCATGGTGACCGTGATCACCGATCTCGAGCACAGGACGGTCTTCGACATGGTGCCCGGCGGGACGCAGTCCGACCTCGACGCCTATTTCTCCTCGTTGGAGGGCCTCGAGCGCGTACGATGGGTCTCGAGCGACATGTACCGGCCGTTCTGGAGGAGCATAGCCAAGTTCACCCCGAACGCGACATGGGTCATCGGCCACTTCCATGTTGTGAAGGGAGCCAACGAGGCCTTGGACGCGGTCCGCAAGGGCCTCCAGGGAGCCCTCAACAGGAAGGGTCGCCTTGAGCTAAAGAAGGGCCTCGCCTACGCCCTTGGGAAGCGGATGCGCGACCTCAGCCTCTACGAGGCGTCGGCCCTAAGGGCGCTACGGGAAGACTCCTCCTACTCGACGCTGATGACCGCGTACGACCTCAAGGAGGACTTCTTCGGCATTTACGACGATCATCCGTCCTCACGCGAGGAGGCTGAGGCGGCGTTCGACGCATGGATTCGGGAAATTCCCGATGGCAGGGAGTTCGATCCGTTCAGAGTCCTTGCTCGGACCGTTCAGAACCACCGCGAGTTCATCTTCAACTACTGGGAATGCCCCAGCCGCATCTCGAACGGCTACACCGAGTGCGCGAACCGGCTCATAAACGAGACGGACATGAGAGGGCGCGGATACTCTTTCGAGACGCTTCGGGCAAGGACCCTCTACCGCAGGCAGAATCTCGACCGCATCATCGCGACCAACGGGCTCGCGATCGGCCCTCGCATCGATGCGCCCGGTCCGCTCTTCGTGACCGAGCCCGACCGCGAGGACGAGGTCGTGGACGAGTTCATAGACCCGAGGTCGGGAGTGAAGGTCGACGCAACGACGGGAGAGATACTGTGAATGCGAGGCTCGACGAAATTGCAGCCTGGGAGCCAAGGCCTTCAGGCGGCCTGAAATGCGATGCCAACGAATACGGCTTTCCGACCGTAATCCATCGCACGCCAAGCAGGCTCGTGGAGGAATGCGAGAAGGCCTTCGATGCGGGACTTCTCCTCGCGGCACTGAACCTCGTCGTGACCATACCGGACGTCTGCGCAAAAGCCGTCGGCATGCGATACATCGACTGGTGCGTTAAATACCTGGAGCTTCCCAATACCGGCGAAAAGATGGCGGCAGAGCGAAAAGACGAGAAGAGTCAAAGTGAGATAAACGAGGAGTTCGACGTTATAGAGGCGCGAGGTATATTCACAGCCTCAGACCTCTATCAACTGCGTTGCGCCGTTGTCCATGCGGGATCATCAGTCATCGAAGGCAGAGGGGAGGATTATAGTCCTTATAAGGTTATCGGGGTATGCGTTCACGGCGACGCTCATGGGATCGTCGCGAGCTATGGCCATACCGGGACGGGTACGGAGAACCTGAAGGGGTGCGCATACGATTGCGTTATCAAGCTCGAAGGCCTCGTCTCCCTCATGGCCAAGGGCGTTGTTTCTTTCCTCGAAGAAGATCCCGAGCGGGATTGCGAAAGGACCATCAAGTCGGGGATAGACCGCAGAGGCGTGACGGATTTTAGACCGCTAATCCAACGGCCCGTTCGTTAAATATTTGGTTGGAGTTGTACCAATACCATTTGTAAAATAAATGGTTGGAACTTGATAGCCCGGTTCTTACTTTGCCAACCGATAATTTACCAACTTCTAACCATTTATTTTACATACCCTTTTGGTTTTAACGCAAGCTTTATGCCGGTGAGCTTGTGTTCGATGCCACTTGTCGAGGCTGAGTGCAGGTCGGCGACTTGCTCGATGTCTGAGTTGCCCTTCGATCAGTTCTTGTCGAGCTCCTTTGGGCGGGAGAGGCAGCGATCTAGATATCCGCTCTTGGCATATGAGGCAAGATGCCCGTAAGACTGTGGCAATGTCAAAAGACATACACAAGTGTCGGTCTTTTGACATCGGATGATTTTGGGGAGTGGCGTGCAACGATTGCGCGCCACCATGACGGCGTCAGCGTTTGCCTACGTTGTAAAATCTAGTAATATGAGCATCCCGGTTGCTTCAGCGCTTCGATGCTCTCGTCTTTAGCGCCCTCCGCTCAGTGGAGGACTGACTGCAAACGGCGTAAACAAGACAAGGGGGATTGCGTAAATGAAAGCAACCGAGGCAAATCTGCTCGACCTTATGGGCGTGGCGAAGATGCAGTTCGTCATTCCCGTGTACCAGCGAGTTTACTCGTGGAGTGTAAAAGAGTGCGAGGTGCTTTGGGATGACGTCATGCGAGCGGGTCGTGATGGCGTATCGCACTTCGTGGGGTCGATGCTTTATATCCCCGAGTCCGAGAGCTCTGCCACGAGCATTTCGCGCGTGCTTCTGATTGACGGACAGCAGCGCATGACGACGTTTTCGTTGATGATTGCTGCCTTGGCTGACTATCTGGAGGGTAATCCCGACAAGGCCGGCTTCCTTGGCGATCTCAAGATCTCAGCGCTGCGGAAGAACTACCTCTTTAACGATGATGACTACAACGGTCTGGCGCGCTACAAGCTGGTGCTCTCGCAGGACGATAAAGAGACGCTGTTCTCCATCGTGTCTGGGTCTCCCGTGCCAGATGAAAAATCGGATCGCATTGTCGAGAACCATGCGTTCTTCCGTGAAAAGATGCACGGGAAATCATTCGACCCTGCAAGGCTTTGGGCGGGGCTAAACCGCGTGCAGGTCATCGACACTAAGCTCACCGCTGGCGTTGATAATGCCCAACTCATATTTGAGTCCATGAACTCCAAGGGCAAGCCACTCACGCCTATTGACCTCATTCGTAACTACGTTCTTATGTCGCTTCCCAACGACGAGCAGACCAAGCTCTACGAGGGTTACTGGCGTCCGCTTGAGCGCTTGTTCGGAAAAGGTGGCGAGGAAGAGTTCAATGCATTTATCTGGTACTGGCTGTGGCTCAAAGTTCCCAATAGGATGCCGAAGGAGAACGAGGCCTACTACGAGTTTAAGCGCTATTTCGCCGACGACTACGATGGTGACACCGAGGGCCTGCTTAAGGAGCTGCGTGGGTATGCACATAGATACGTCAGTCTGTTCCTTGGTAAGGAGAAGGACGACGGACTGCGCCGAGTGTTCGGCAGAATCGTAAGCCTCGACGTGAAGCAGATAAGGCCCCTCTTAATGTTGCTTTATTCGGTTTACGAGGGGAATGGACTAGACCGCAATGCGTTTTTACGTATCTGCGAGACTATCGAGTCGTTCCTGTTCAGGCGTGCGGTTTGCGGCAGGCTTACCACGGGCCTAAATAATTTCTTTGCCGCCATGTATCGCAACCTTGAGCAACAGGATGATATAGAGGAGTACGTTACGGCGATGCTCCTTATCCATAGCAGCGGTATGACCGCATACTTCCCGACAGACGAGCATTTTGTCGAGGAGTTTAAGACGCGTGACTGTTACAATCGCTTCTCTAAAAAGCGCTATTACCTGGAGCGCATGGAGAACTGGCACCACCCGAAGGAGCCTATCTCGGCTGACGATTACCAGATCGAGCACGTCATGCCCCAGACGATCGATGGTGAGCACGGCTGGAAGAAATCGCTTGGCGAGAACTGGGAAGACATTCATGACAGGCTGTGCAACAACTTGGGAAATCTTACGCTGACGGGCTACAACCAGGAGTACTCAAACCGGTCGTTCTCGGATAAGCTCAATCTTCCGAACGTGGGGCTTAAATGCAGCCCACTCTACCTAAACAAGTCGATCGCCTCGCATGAAAAATGGGGCGAGGAGGAGATTAGGCAGCGCGCGGACGATCTGGCGAAAGAGGCGTGTGAAATATGGAAATATCCCGACTTTCCGGCAGATGTCGTCGACAAGTATCGCCCCTCTCGCGGGGAGTCTGACGAGGCGCCTATTTGGACTCTGCAGGAGAATCACCCCACTTTTGCCGAAGGTGGACTCAACCAGAAGCTTTTCGATAAGGTGTGCGAGTCTGTTCTGAGTGGTAACCCTTCGTGGGAGTCATATATTGCCAAGTACTATGTAGGCTTCAGGTCGGGCAAGCGAAAACTGCATGCCGTGTTAGAAGGCAGGACCAGCAACGGTGGTTGGATTGCCGTCGGCCTGGCAAAGAGTGTTGACGAGCTGATTGACCCGGAGGCCATGTGCCAGGACAAGCGCACGCAGGGCGGATTTGGGCCGGGTATGCCGACCTATGTTGCACTCCGTAGCGCTGACGATATTCCCGCGGTGTTCGATCTCATAAAGCAGTGCTAGGTTAAGGGCCGGGAATCTAATTCCCGGCCCTTGCCAGCTCAAAATCGTCGATGGCCCATTCGCCCGTCTACGCCCCCGCAATCCCGCGCGCGGCACTCAGCAGCTCATATTCCCCCTGGCTCCACTGGTGCAGCTCGGCGGCGTCGACGGCGTCGCGGCACAGATTCAGGAACACCTCGGCACCCTTGCAGAAGCACTCGCGGGCAAAGTCACCCGAGCCGCTTGCGATGCACGTGCCGTCTGCAAACAGCTTCCAACTCGACGGCTCGCGCGAGTCATCTCCGAGCAGCTTGATCTGCAAAACGTGCGGGTCGCCGGCGGCGCAGAGCTCTTCCTCGAGCACCTGCACCGTAAAGCGCATCTGGTGGGAGAGGCTGCTCTTGACCATAGCCGAGGCGTAGCCATTTGGCTTATCCAGAAGATGCATGTGATTCGGTTTGACGACCAGATTGTGGAAATTGCGCTCGCTGCGCACGGAGAAATTGTCCATACGGACTCCTTTCATCGATGTTGGCAGGGCCACCGTGCCTCTTGGCCGGTTGGCGTCGGGATCGTGGAGCCAACTCTCTACCCCGACTCTGGATAAAACGCGCCCGCTCCTTGCGGGCACGATGGAGTCTATCAGCGCGCGCGGACAGAAATTAAGCGTCGTCTGCGAAATGACGCGCGGGCGGCGCTTGATTGCGCGGCGATTATTCGGCAAACATCCGGAAAAGTGTCGAAATCAGCCGTATGAAAGTACGGAAAAGTGTCAAATTCGAGCCGCCCAAATTACGGAAAAGTGTCGAAATGGGCGCGTGGAAATCACGGAAAAGTGTAAAACAGCACGTAAACAGGGGTGCGGCATAGCTTATGTTCCAACCTAGCTGTTGGGGTCGCCCTTGAGGGTGTTGATGTCCAGGTACTGGTTGTCGTCCTCTTTTTGCTGCGTTGCCGATTCGGACGCGGTGGGGCCGCGGAACAGCTGGAATCCCTCAAACGCGATCACGCCGAGCAGAGCGATGATGATGGCGATTAAGAGAACCTTTGCCGCCTGCGAAAACTCCGAAAAGCGCGGCGGCTCTTCTTCGGTGTGGTAATCGGCAGCACGCTCATCGTCGGTGCCGTGGGTATACGACGATGCCGAGGCTGCCTTTACGCTCGCTTGGTTGTAATCGGGAGCGGGCGTGGCGGCAAACGGGTCGCGAGAATAGCCGCTCGATGTTTGGCCGTAATCCTCGGTTTCGATGCGGCCGGCGCGAGGTTGTTCGCTCGGGCGGTTGGCGTATGCTGCGGTGTTGTCGTATGCGGACTCGCGTTTCTCGGCAGCCGCAAACAAAGGGTTTACCGGAATGTCGAGCGCCGGCATGCCGCCCGAGGTCTCGTCCAGATCTGCCGCGGCCCAGGAATCAAAGGCAAACTGGCGGTTGGAAAGATCATCCAGATCCATGACAGGCGGCTCGAGCTCGGGCTCGGGAGCCGTGTATGCCGACTGCTGCGGGGCAGCGTAGCGAATCGTGCTGTCTGCCGTGGGGCGCTGTGCCGCTGCAGCGAGAAACGCCGCCGTCTCGGACGGATCGCTAGCAGGACGGGGCGCAGGGGCGGCTTTACGCTTTGTCTGCACGATGGGACGGGTGGCAAAGTCGTCCGCGGGCACGGATGCCGGTGCGGGCGTGGCGGAAGGTGCGGGCTTTGCACTTGTCGGGCGAGCTCCGCCGCCCATGAGTTCCTCGGCGGTCCAGGGGCGGTCGCTCATCACGTCGTCGAGGCTCAGCGCAAACAGATCGTCTTCGCCCTCGTCAAACGCGCGTTTCGCATGCCTGGCGCCAGAAACGGTGCCTCCGCGGCCGTTGCGTGATGCGTTGCTCGACCCCATCTTGTTCCATCCTTTCGAAATAATCGCATTCATCGATTATATGGAACTTACCTTGCGGCCGACTCTCGGATTCGTGCATTCCAGAACTCGCGCCCAAAAGGGGAGGGGGCGCAGGCACGCTGACTATTTGTCGCCGGCGGCAGCCTTTGCCTCGTTAAGGTAGCTATAGAAGCTGTACTTTGAGATGCCAAAGAACTCGCAGGCGCGCTCGCTCGATTTGGAGATAAGGAAGGCGCCGCGACGGTCGAGGTAGCCAATGGCGCGAATGCGCTCATCTTTGGTCATAAGGGCTGCGGGCTTGCCCACGTATTGCTCACACTCGCGCAGCAGATCTTCGAGCAGGTCGCCGATGTTTTTGGTGATGGGCTCGGGCTCGGTGTATCCCTTGTCGCCCGTGCCGGTGAGCGCGTCGAGCGAGCGCTCAAAAGCCTTCATGAGCGTAATGTCAAAGTTAATGCCCAAAATGCCGACGGGCTTGCCCTCGTCGTTGCGGATAAAGATGGTCGAGGACTTGAGCAGCTTGCCATCGGCGGTTTTGGTGAGGTATGGCTCGCGGTCGTGCACGTCGGCGGTGCCATCGTGCATGGACTCAAGCACAATATGGCTGGGACCGTCACCTAGTTTGCGTCCGCTGACGTGGCCGTTTTCGATTACTACGATGGAGTGGTCCACGTCCTCGGTCTCCAAGTCGTGGACGACGACTTCGCAGTTGGGGCCAAACTGAAGCGCCAGGCCGTGTGCAAGGCGCTTGTAAAACTCTATCTGTGCGGGGGTCATGGGTGCCTTCCTAAAAATTAGTTTGGGTTCACTTTGCCATAAACCCCACTTGTTCGCAAATAACGAAAGCGTCGCTGCGTTATGTAACCGTTCGGCGGCGAAAAGGTACCGATTACGGCAACAAACAATTTGTTAGGTTTGCCAATCAAAAAGTGTGATAGAACAGTGCTAACAAACTTTTTGTTTGGCATCCACATAAAAGTTCAGTCGCATGAATGGGAATGGGCTGAAACGCGTATGCGGGGGCCGGCAAGAGAGGACTTAAGGAGTTCACCGTATGGCCGATAAGATCCAGTGGGCGGGCAACACGATGCCCAAGAGCGATGACAAGCACTTGGGAATCATGAGCCTCGACCACGTGAAGAAGGCCCGTGCCTTCCACCAGTCGTTCCCCCAGTACACCGTCACTCCGCTTGCCCGCCTGGATGGCCAGGCTGCACGCCTGGGCCTGTCCAACCTGTGCGTTAAGGACGAGAGCTATCGCTTTGGCCTCAACGCCTTTAAGGTCCTGGGCGGTTCGTTTGCCATGGCCAACTACATTGCCGACGAGACCGGCAAGGACGTTGCCGACTGCACCTTCGATTACCTGACTTCCGATCAGCTTGCCAAGGACTTTGGCCAGGCCACCTTCTTTACCGCCACCGACGGCAACCATGGCCGCGGCGTGGCATGGGCTGCCAATAAGCTGGGCCAGAAGGCCGTCGTGCACATGCCCAAGGGTTCCACCAAGCCCCGCTTCGACAACATCGCCGCCGAGGGCGCCACGGTGACCATCGAAGAGGTCAACTACGACGAGTGCGTGCGCATGGCCGCCGCCGAGGCCGACGCCTGCGAGCGCGGCGTTATCGTTCAGGACACCGCCTGGGAGGGCTACGAGAAGATTCCGTCTTGGATCATGGAGGGCTATGGCACCATGGCTTCCGAGGCAGCCGAGCAGCTGCGCGAGATGGCCATCAACCGCCCGACGCACGTCTTTGTCCAGGCCGGTGTAGGCTCGCTGGCCGGCGCCGTGGTGGGCTACTTCACCAACCTGTATCCCGATAACCCGCCCACCTTTGTCGTGGTCGAGTGCGCTCCGGCCGCCTGCCTGTACAAGGGCGCTGCCGCTGGCGACGGCGACCCGCGCATCGTGGACGGCGACATGCCCTCCATCATGGCCGGCTTGTGCTGCGGCGAGCCCAACATCCTGGGCTGGGATATCCTGCGCAACCACGCTACCGCCTTCGTGTCCTGCCCCGACTGGGTCACCGCTCGCGGCATGCGTACCCTGGGCGCCCCCGAGAAGGGCGACCCGCGCGTCATCTCCGGCGAGTCCGGCGCGGTGACCACCGGCCTGGTCGAGACCCTCATGCTCGATCCCGAGTACGCCGAGCTCAAGGAGCTCATCGGCCTGGACAAGACGAGCTCCGTGCTCTGCTTCTCCACCGAAGGCGACACGGATCCGGATCAGTACCGTCGCATCGTCTGGGAGGGCGAGTACCCGACTTGCTAATACTGGGCGGAGTAAATAGGTATCGCTCCGCCACCTCACAGGTAGATTCCTTCGTTTGAAAGGTTATGAACAATGGCTAAAGAACTCGATTTCGACGCTATCAAGGCTGCTGCTGAGTCCCACCGTGCTGATATGACTCGCTTCCTGCGCGCCATGATCTCCCATCCCTCTGAGTCTTGCGAGGAGGGTGAGGTTGTCGCTTGCATCAAGGCCGAGATGGAGAGCCTTGGCTATGACGAGGTCAAGGTCGACGGCCTGGGCAACGTTATGGGCTTTATGGGCGAGGGCGACAAGATTATCGCCATCGACTCTCACATCGACACCGTCGGTATCGGCAACATCGAGAACTGGGACGCCGATCCCTATGAGGGCTACGAGACCGACGAGATCATCTACGGCCGCGGCGGCTCCGACCAGGAGGGTGGCATGGCTTCTGCTACCTACGCTGCCAAGATGATGAAGGACATGGGCCTCATCCCCGAGGGCTACAAGATCATGGTCGTCGGTACCGTCCAGGAAGAGGACTGCGACGGCATGTGCTGGCAGTACATCTACAACAAGGACGGCATTAAGCCCGAGTTCGTCATTTCCACCGAGCCCACCGACGGTGGCATCTATCGCGGTCACCGCGGCCGCATGGAGATCCGCGTCGACGTTCACGGCACCTCCTGCCACGGCTCCGCTCCCGACCGCGGCGACAACGCCATCTACAAGATGGCCGACATCATCGCCGACGTCCGCGCCCTCAACAACAACGGCTGCGACGAGTCGACCGACATCAAGGGTCTCGTCAAGATGCTCGACCCCAAGTACAACCCCGAGCACTTCGAGGATGCCCGCTTCCTGGGCCGCGGCACCTGCACCGTCAGCCAGATCTTCTACACCAGTCCCAGCCGCTGCGCTGTCGCTGACTCCTGCGCCATCTCCATCGACCGTCGCATGACCGCCGGTGAGACCTGGGAGTCCTGCCTGGACGAGATCCGCAACCTGCCGGCCGCCAAGAAGTACGGCGACGACGTGAAGGTCTCCATGTACATGTACGACCGTCCGTCCTGGACCGGCGAGGTCTACGAGACCGAGGCTTACTTTCCCACGTGGATCAACAAGGAGACCGCTCCGCACGTCAAGGCCCTCGTCGACGCCCACAAGGCCATGTTCGGTGACGAGCGCATCGGCTGCGAGCCCAGCATGGACAAGCGCACCGGTCGCCCTCTGTGCGACAAGTGGACCTTCTCCACGAACTGCGTCTCCATCCAGGGTCGCTACGGCATCCCCTGCGTGGGCTTTGGCCCGGGTGCCGAGTCTCAGGCTCACGCTCCCAACGAGGTCACCTACAAGGACGACCTGGTCACCGCTGCCGCCATGTATGTGGCTGCCCTGAACCTCTACGATCCGAGCCAGGCCGATGGCGATGCCACCGTGTTCCGCGCCGGTCTGACCAACAACAAGATCGACTAGTCCCATTCCTCGATCTTGTTGAGCCGGGGACAGTTTATGCCCCCGGCGCCCCCTGTTGACTTGGGGCCCGCGGTCGTTATCTCCCATGCTTCCTCAACGGTGGCGGGTCCTCGTCATGATGCTCTGCATGTTCTAGCCACACGCACATGCCGGAGCACATCTACTCACTGCGATCGTTTCATCTTTAGAAAGGACATTTCCATGGACGCCAAGTTTACCGAGCTCGTCGAGCAGCTGAACGGCCTCGATTTTAAGGGTATGTACGGCAGCGACTTCCTGCACACCTGGGACAAGACCACCGATGAGCTCAAGGCGCTCTACATCGTCGCCGACGCTCTGCGCGAGCTGCGCGAGAACAACGTTTCGTCCAAGATTTTCGACTCCGGCCTGGCCGTCTCGCTGTTCCGCGACAACTCCACCCGTACGCGCTTCTCCTTCTCTAAGGCTGCCAACCTGCTCGGCCTTGAGCTGCAGGACCTGGACGAGAAGAAGTCCCAGATCGCTCACGGCGAGACCGTCCGCGAGACCGCTACCATGATCTCCTTCATGGCCGACGTCATCGGCATCCGCGACGACATGTACATCGGTAAGGGCGACGCCTACATGGCCGAGGTCTCCGAGTCTGTCCAGCAGGCTTACGAGGACGGCGTTCTGGATCACCGTCCCACGCTCATCTCCCTGCAGTCCGATTCCGACCACCCCACGCAGTCCTCTGCCGACATGCTCTACCTCATCAACGAGTTTGGTGGCCTCGAGAACCTCAAGGGCAAGAAGGTTGCCGTCACCTGGGCCTATTCGCCCTCTTACGGCAAGCCACTGTCCTGCCCGCAGTCGCTGATCAGCCTGCTGCCCCGTTTTGGCATGGACGTCACCCTGGCCCACCCCGAGGGCTACGACCTCATGCCCGAGGTCGTCGAGCGCGCCAAGGGCTACGCCGCCGAGTCCGGCACCACCTTTAAGCAGGTCAACACCATGGCCGAGGCCTTCGAGGGCGCCGACATCGTGATCCCCAAGAGCTGGGCTCCGTTTGCCGCCATGGAGAAGCGCACCAACCTGTACGCCGAGGGCGACGACGCCGGCATCGCTGCGCTCGAGAAGGAGCTGCTCGCCCAGAACGCCACCCATCAGGACTGGTGCTCCACGACTGAGCTCATGGAGAAGACTGCCAACGGCCAGGACACCATCTTTATGCACCCGCTGCCCGCCGACATCTCCGGTGTCTCCTGCGAGCACGGCGAGGTCAACGCCGACGTCTTCGACATGCACCGCGTGGGCATGTACAAGGAGGCCAGCTACAAGCCGTACGCCATCGCAGCCATGATGTTCCTGCAGAAGGTTGCCGATCCCGCCGCTACCCTCAAGGCCCTCGACGAGCGCAACACCGCCCGTTGGTTCCAGGCCTAAAGCTGGGCTGAGAAATGGCTAAGCGTATCGTTGTCGCCCTGGGCGGAAACGCCCTCGGCGCCAACCTTCCCGAGCAGATGGAGGCCGTCAAGACGACTTCCAAGGCTATCGTCGACCTGATCGAGGAGGGCAACGAGGTCGTCGTCGTGCATGGCAACGGTCCCCAGGTGGGCATGATCGCCAACGCGATGGCTGAGCTCACGCGCTCTAATCCTCAGAAGTACGTTCCCTGCCCCTTGTCCGTTTGCGGCGCCATGAGCCAGGGCTACATTGGCTATGACCTGCAAAATGCGCTGCGCGAGGAAATGCTCGACCGCAATATCGACAAGGGCGTCGCCACCGTGCTCACCCAGGTCGAGGTTGCGGCAGACGACCCGGCCTTTGCCGACCCGGTCAAGCCGATTGGTCCGTGGATGAGCGAGGCCGAGGCCAAGGAGCTGGAGGCCGACCGCGGCTACCAGTTCATCCACGACGAGAAGCAGGGCTTCCGTCGCGTGGTTGCCTCGCCCAAGCCCGTGAACATCGTCGAGCTCGACACCATCAAGTCGCTCGTCGAGTCCAACCACGTGGTGATCTCCTGCGGCGGTGGCGGTATTCCCGTCACCAAGGCCCAGGGCAACCACCTTAAGGGCGCTGCCGCCGTCATCGATAAGGACTTTGCGGCCGAGAAGCTCGCCGAGCAGCTCGACGCCGATGCCCTGATTATCCTGACGGCCGTGGAGAAGGTTGCCATTGGCTTTGGCACCGACCACGAGCAGTGGCTCGACACGCTGACTGCGGCTGACGTAAAGCGTCTGTCCGAGGCCAACGAGTTCGGTCGTGGCTCCATGCTGCCCAAGGTCCAGGCCGCCTCGACGTTTGCCGAGAGCAAGCCGGGCCGCACGGCGCTCATCACGCTGCTCGAGAAGGCGCGTGACGGTCTTGCCGGCAAGACCGGTACCACGTTTACTGGCGACGCTGAGTAGGCATATCTGCACCATTGAGGAGGGTGCCCTGCGTCGCGGGGCGCCCTCCTTTGTGCTATGGAGAGCCAAGGGGCGTTCGCTGGAAAAACGAGCGCATGCCTGTTCCGACGGAGTGTGAGCTTGGTATGGTGGGTATAGCAACTATGGCGTCCAAGGCAGCCAGGGGAGGTTTGCGGAGATGAAACTTGGTTGCGTGATTATGGCCTCGGGCGAGGGCAAGCGGTTTGGCTCCAACAAGATGCTTGCCGATATCTATGGCGAGCCGCTGATTGCTCGGACCATCGATTCGGTTCCCCGGGGCTTTGACGTCGTGGTTTCGACGCGTTGGCCCGAGGTCGCTCAGATTTGCGAGGACAAGCATTGCCCGTGCGTGCTGAACGATGGCGAGCTGCGCAGCGAAAGTGTCCGTGCGGGCCTTTCGTGGGGAGTCGAACGCGACTGGAAAGGATGCCTCTTTTTGCCGGGCGACCAGCCGCTCGTGAGTTCGGATTCTTTTGATGCCATGGTTCGCGCATTTGACGAGCGTGGCCGCAAGCATCCGGTGCGTCTTGCGTGCAACGGTGAGCCTTCGAGCCCGGTGCTCTTTCCGGCGGAACTGTTCGATGCACTTATGTGTCTTGAGGGCAAGGACGGCGGGGGCTCGATTCTCAAAGGTCGCGTCGACGTTGCGCTGGTCGAGGCGCGTGCCTACGAGCTGTGGGACGTCGATACCGTCAAGGGACAGCGACGCATAGCGGAGCATATCGCGGCCTGCTCGTATTTTGATCGCGTGGCCAACTGTATGAATCAATAAGGAGCAACATGATCATCATCAAAAACGGCGCGCTCGTGACGCCCCAGGGGCTTCGCCGCGCCGATCTTGCCATGGAGGGCGACAAGATTGTGCGGATTGCCGCGGCGATTGAGCCGGGCGCCGACGATACCGTCGAGGACGCCGCGGGCTGCTGGGTGTTCCCGGGCTTTATCGATGGGCACACGCACATGCAGTGCTGGACCGGCATGGACTGGACGGCCGATAGCTTTGAGACCGGCACACGTGCGGCTGCCTGCGGCGGTACCACGACCATCGTCGACTACGCGACGGCCGATCGCGGCGTGACCATGCCCGATGCCTTAGTCGAGTGGCATCATCGCGCCGACGGCACCTGCACCGCCAACTACGCCTTTCATATGGCACTCGCCGAGTGGAATGAGCGCAACCGCGCCGATCTTTCGGCCATGCGCGAGGCGGGCGTGTCGTCGTTTAAGACCTACTTTGCCTACGACCATCTGCGCTTGAACGATGCCGAGACGCTCGAGGTGCTGGAGGAGCTCAAGCGCCTGGGCGGTATCCTGTGCGTGCATTGCGAGAACGGCACGTTGGTCAACGCGCTGCAGAAGCGCGTGTTTGAGCAGGGTATCCACGGGCCCGAGGGCCATGCGCTCAGCCGTCCGGACGTGTGTGAGGCCGAGGCCGTGAGCCGCCTGCTGTATCTGGCTCACTTGGCCGGGGACGCTCCGGTCAACGTGGTGCACCTTTCGACCAAGCTGGGGCTCGAGGCCATCCGTGCTGCCAAAGCGCGCGGGCAGAAGAATATCTATGTCGAGACCTGCCCTCAGTATCTGATGCTCGACGACACCTGCTATCTGGAGCAGGGCGAGGACGGCTTTGCAGGTGCCAAGTATGTGATGAGCCCGCCGCTGCGCCATGCCGGCGACCGTGCTGCCCTGCGCGAGGCGCTTGTGGCCGGCGAGATCGATACGATTGCAACCGACCACTGCAGCTTTAACCTGCACGGGCAAAAGGACCGCGGGCGCGACGACTTCCGCGCGATTCCCAACGGCGGGCCCGGTGTGGAGCATCGCCCCGTCGCGATCGCTACGAGCTTTGAGGGACAGCTGGGTCCCGAGGATCTGTGCCGTTTGATGAGCGAGAACCCGGCGCGCGTCTTTGGCATGTATCCGCGCAAGGGCTGTCTTGCCGAGGGCTCCGATGCCGACGTGTGCGTGTGGGATCCGTGCGCGCGTTGGACGATCAGCGCCGCGACACAGCATCAGGCCGTGGACTACACGCCGCTCGAGGGCTTTGAGGCACATGGCCGCGCCAAGGCCGTGTTTGTGAACGGCGTGCTGGTGGCACGCGACGGCGAGCCCACCGGAGCCCAGCCCGGCCGTTACGTGCCCCGCTAGCAGCAAAGATGCCGTGTCCCCTCCGCAGTTGCGGTGAAATACGGACTGTTTGCGGCCGTTAGGCGGCCAAACAGTCCGTATTTCACCGCAACTGACGAGATGGGGCCGGCTACTTGAGGCTGGTGGCGATGAGGGGGCGGCCGAGGGCTGCCTCGAAGCGGTCGGCCATCGTGGGGTCGCTGAGCGTGTCGACTTGGTTGAGCACGACGCGTGCGGTGCTGAGTTTCAGCGCCTGCATCTCGGCATTGAGCACCTGGGCGACGCGCTCGGGCGTGGCGATGTCGGTGAGCTCGCAGCCGCAACGCTCGCAAAAGAGCTCGGGGCGGTGGACGGCTTCGTTGATGGGCTTGCTGAGTCCCGAGGCGCCGACGAGCCAGATGACGTTGGCCGTGCCGACGGGAATTACCGGCTCCCAGGCGGCATGCGCCTTGAGCGGGAGTCGCTTGCTACCGTCTGCCTCGGCCAACACATAGTCAAAGCGCTGTGCCAGCTCGCCGAGTGGCTCGGCGGGGGCGGAGAGCTTGCCTGTCTCCGGGTCCAAGACGCCTGCCTGGCAGATGCCTCCGCGTGCAAGGCCCGCGCAGGCCTCGCAGGTGCAACCGGGGACATGCGAGGCGCCCGGCTTCCAAGGCGCGGCGTCCAGGCGACGATTCGACCTGTCCCATGGCACGCCGGCAACGGGAAGCATATGCGTGGTGGTGCAGAGGAGCACGCGGCCGCCAGCGCGCATGAGCTCAAGACCCAGCGTTTTGAGCAACGTCGACTTGCCGCCGCTGCCGATAATCGCGGTAATGCCCGGCTCGATCCTGAGCGCCGAGGCAAGATTGCCGCTAACCGTTTCCATCTGTTCACCGCCGTATAATACTGTGATAATAAATAATCATCAGAGTAGCGGTCGAACCGCTTTTGCTCTACTCAAACCGTAGCACAGGGAGGTGCCCCGGGTATGCTCGTTTATGTTCGCGGCGCCGGCGATATCGCCACGGGTGTCGCCGCTCGCTTGGTGCGCGCCGGCGTGTCGGTTGTCATGGCTGATATCGCGGTTCCCACGTGCATCCGCCGCACAATCAGTTTTTGCGAGGCTATTCGCCTGGGCGAGGTCCAGGTCGAGGGCATTCGCGCTCGCTTGGCGCAGACGCCGGCAGAGGCGCTCGAGATTACCCAAGCGGGGGATGTTGCCGTCGTGGTGGACCCTCAGGCCAAGATGCTCGATGAGCTTAAACCCGCGGCTGTGGTCGACGCGATTTTGGCCAAGCGCAACCTGGGCACCACGCGCGACATGGCGCCTACCGTCATCGCCGTGGGGCCGGGCTTTACCGCGCCGGTCGATTGCGACGCCGTGGTCGAGACCATGCGCGGGCATTTTTTGGGCCGTGTCATTACCCAGGGCTCGCCCCAGCCCAACACGGGCGTGCCGGGCGTGATCGCCGGCTATGGCAAGGAGCGCGTTATCCACAGCCCCGCCGCCGGCGTGTTTCGGTCCGACCGCGCAATCGGCGACATCGTGAGCGCCGGAGACGTGATTGGCTACGCGGACGATACGCCCATGTGCACGCAGATCGATGGCTGTCTGCGCGGGCTTTTGGCGAACGGCGTGCGGGTGACTGAGGGCTTTAAATGCGCCGATGTCGATCCGCGCGGCGATGCCAGCTATATCAACTACATTTCGGACAAGGCGACGTCGGTCGGCGGCGGCGTGCTCGAGGCACTCGCTATGCTCACCGATATCTTTAGAGGATAGAAGGCGGCAATGGAAAAGCTCGATGTTGTGAATGCGGCGCTTGTCGCCCTGCGTGCTGGCGAGACGTGCGAGCTCGTGGTCGTAGCCGGCACGGCGGGGTCGTCGCCGCGCGGCGTGGGCGCCTGGATGACTGTCTTTGCCGATGGCAGTCAAGCGGGCACCATCGGTGGCGGCAAGATCGAGCTCTTTGCGCTGAGCGAGGCCCGCGAGCTGCTGGCCGCGGGGCAGTCGCGTCTGGTCCGCTACACCATGGGCGGCGAGAACTCCGATACCGGCATGATCTGCGGCGGAGCCATCTGCCTGTGCTATCTGCATCTGGATGCGACCCAGGCACCGTTGTTCCAGGAAATTGCCGACGTCTTGGTCTATCGACGCATCGGCGACTTCGTCATCGACTTTGAGCCGTTTATCGCGAGCGCGCTCGAGGGCGATGTGGCCGAGTACCATGGCGAGGAATCGCGCCGCACCATTGCGGGCTGCCCCGGGCTTTCGCTGGTGGAGGAGGGGAGTAAGGTCACCTACACCAACGCTGCCTCTGAGATTCCCGCGGCGCACATCGAGACGCTCTGCCCCGAGGGGCTGACCTATATCTTTGGCTGCGGCCACGTGGGCGCCGCGACGGCGCGGGTGCTCACGGCGGCGGGCTTTGCCGTCGTGGCGTGCGACGACCGCCCCGGCACGCTGACCCCCGATTGGGTGCCCGGTGTCTACGACCGTCGTCTGGTCGACTACAAGAACCTGAGCGAGCAGTGCCCCATCGGCCCGCGCGACCTGGTGGTCGTGGCCACAGCAGGCCACAAGTCCGATATCGACGTGGTGATTCAGGCCATGCACGCCAAGCCTGCCTACCTGGGCTGTCTGGGTTCGCGCCGCAAGACGGCCTTTGTGCGCGCCCGCCTGGAGCAGGAAGGCTTTACGCAGGACCAGATCGACGAGCTGCACCTGCCGATCGGCGTTGCCATCGAGGCAGAGGATCCCGAGGAGATCGCCATCTCCATCGCCGCCGAGATGATCCACCTGCGCCGCACCAAACTCGTCCCCCGCAAGCGCTAATCGCATCCCCACCAATAAGTTGCGGTGAAATACGGACTGTTTAAGCCTGTTAGGCCGCCAAACAGTCCATATTTCACCGCAACTGCTTTTTGGGATCCATTTGTGCGGGGGAGTTGTGGAGTTGTGCAGGCAGACGAGGTTTTTCTGGAAATACGCTCCCGATGCGCGTATAGTACCGATTGTTTTGTCGGCTCCTGCTGCGTCGAGTCCAAACCGCAAAATGCCATGAGCGGCGCGGATGCAGCCAGGAGGCACGAGGACAACCCATCGTGGCCACGCCCCGTGCTTAAAACCCCAAGAAGGAGTGAACAATGGCAGAAGAGAAGTATGTGCCGCGTCTGAAGACCAAGTACAACAACGAGGTCAAGCAGCAGCTTCAGGACAAGTTCCAGTACGAGAACGTCATGATGATCCCCAAGTTTGAGAAGATCGTCGTGAACATGGGTGTCGGCGAGGCCGCTACCGATTCCAAGGCCATCGACGGTGCCGTGCGCGACCTGCGCGCCATCACCGGCCAGCAGCCGATGATCACCCGTGCCCGCAAGTCCATCGCTACCTTCCGCCTGCGCGCTGGTATGCCGATCGGCTGCAAGGTTACCCTGCGTGGCGACCGTATGTGGGAGTTCTTCGATCGTCTGACCTCCGTCGCGATCCCCCGTATCCGCGACTTCCGCGGCATCTCCGCCAAGAGCTTCGACGGCCGTGGTAACTTCTCCATGGGCGTCACCGAGCAGCTCATCTTCCCCGAGATCGACTTCGACTCCGTCGATCACCAGCGTGGTATGGACATCACCTTCGTGACCACCGCCAATACCGATGAGGAGGCCAAGGCCCTTCTGGACGCCTTCGGTTTCCCGTTCAAGAAATAGGTTCACCTGCCCTGTAAGCGCCGTTCCCACAAGGGGGCGGCGCTTGGGGCGAACAATACTCTATGTGAGGAGGATATAAGTGGCTAAGACATCGATGATCGTCAAGTGCAATCGCAAGCAGAAGTTCTCTACTCGTGAGTACACGCGCTGCCAGCGCTGCGGCCGTCCGCACTCTGTGTACCGCAAGTTCGGCCTGTGCCGTGTCTGCTTCCGCGAGCTTGCACTCAAGGGCGAGCTTCCCGGCGTTAAGAAGGCCAGCTGGTAAGTCACTACCAGCGTTTCAAGCATCAGTTTGGAACAGGGAAAACGCGCTAAAAAGGCTTTGCCGTTAAGGGCGGCGAAGAACCAAGAGCACGTGTTCATCAAGAACGAAGGAGAATCTGTATGAACCTTACAGACCCGATCGCAGATATGCTTACGCGCATCCGTAACGCTAACTCTGTGAACAAGGCCACGGTCTCCATGCCGAGCAGCAAGAAGCTCGTCGAGATCGCTCGTGTTCTGCACGAGGAGGGCTACATCGAGGGCTACGATGTCGAGGACACCGTTCCCCAGAAGACTCTGCACATCACGCTTAAGTATGGTCCCAAGAAGGCTAAGGTCATCAACGGCATCCGCCGCATTTCCAAGCCGGGCCTGCGTAAGTACACCGGCGTTGCCGACATGCCCCGCGTCCGCGGTGGCCTTGGTACCGCCATTATTTCCACCAGCCATGGCGTCATGACCGACCGCGATGCTCGCAAGCACAACGTCGGCGGCGAGATCATCGCTTACGTCTGGTAATTCGCTCGGTAGGTAGAAGGAAAGGAGATCACCGTGTCTCGTATCGGTAATAAGCCTGTCCAGATTCCCGCCGGAGTCGAAGTGGCAGTCAACGGCAACAACGTTGTCGTCAAGGGCCCCAAGGGCCAGCTCGAGCTCGATGTCTTTGAGAAGCTCGCTATCAACGTCGAGGACAACGTCCTCACCGTTTCCCGTCCCGACGACGAGCGTGAGACCCGTGCCCGCCACGGCCTCACCCGCGCCCTCATCCACAACATGGTTGTCGGCGTTTCCGAGGGCTTCGAGAAGAAGCTCGAGCTCGCCGGCGTCGGTTACCGCGTGCAGCAGAAGGGCAAGAACCTCGAGTTCTCCCTGGGCTTCTCGCACCCCGTGATCGTCGAGGCTCCCGAGGGCATCACCTTCGAGGTTCCCGACAACACCCACGTGAACGTCAAGGGTATCAACAAGCAGCAGGTCGGTCAGATCGCCGCTGAGATCCGCGGCCATCGTCCTCCCGAGCCTTACAAGGGCAAGGGTATCCACTACGTTGGCGAGCACATCCGCCGCAAGCTGGGTAAGGCCGCCAAGTAGTCGTAACCGACTCACTCGCATAAGACCAGCACCCCGTCAGGTGCTGGCAAGATCAACCTTTTTAGGAGTTTACGTATGAACAAGCATAAGGCGAAGCTGGAAGGCCTCAAGCGTCGTCAGCGTCGTGTTCGCGGCAAGGTCTCGGGTACCTCCGAGCGTCCGCGTCTTCGCGTGACCCGTACTAACGCCAACATCTATGCCCAGATTATCGACGACAGCAAGGGCTCCAGCCTGACGCTCGTCTCTGCCTCGACCCTCGAGGCCGAGTTCAAGGGCACCCACACCTCGAACAAGGAGGCTGCGGAGAAGGTCGGTCAGCTCGTTGGCAAGCGCGCCATCGAGGCCGGCATCACCAAGGTCGCCTTCGATCGTGGTGGCCGTATCTACCATGGCCGCGTCAAGGCCCTCGCCGACGGTGCTCGTGCCGCCGGTCTCGAGTTCTAGGAGGTATGTAGCACATGGCTCGTAATCAGAAGCAGCAGCGCGAGGCCTCCGAGTTCGAGGAGCGCGTCGTTTACATCAACCGCGTGTCGAAGACCGTCAAGGGTGGTCGTCGCATGAGCCTCGTCGCTCTCGTCGTCGTTGGCGACGGCAAGGGCAACGTCGGCGTTGGCATGGGCAAGTCCGCTGAGGTGCCCATGGCCATCTCCAAGGCATCTCTCGATGCCAAGAAGAACATGTTCCACGTGCCGGTGACCGAGCAGGGCACCATCCCGCACGAGGTTCTCGGCCACTTTGGTGCCGGCCGCATCATCATCAAGCCCGCTGTCGAGGGTACCGGCGTTATCGCCGGCGGCGCTGTGCGTCCCCTCTTTGAGCTTGCTGGCATCAAGAACGTCCTGTCCAAGTCCCTCGGTACCGACAACGGCCTCAACATCATCAAGGCTGCCGTCGAGGGCCTCAAGGAGCTCTCCAGCCCTGAGGACGTCGCGGCTCGCCGTGGCCTGACGGTCTCCGAGATGTTCGTCGGTAAGGAGAACTAAGCATGGCTGACACCATCAAGATCAAGCAGGTCCGCAGCACCAACGGTTGCAAGCAGGACCAGGTCCGTACTGTCCGTGCCCTCGGTCTCCACAGGATCCGCGAGGTTCGCGAGATTGCTGACAACGAGTCCGTCCGCGGCATGATCTTCAAGGTCAAGCACCTTGTCGAGATTGTAGAGGAGTAGCAAATGCAGCTTCACGATCTTACTCCCGCGCCCGGTTCCACCAAGAACCGCAAGCGCGTCGGCCGTGGCAATTCTTCGGGTCACGGCACCACTTCTGGCCGCGGTCAGAAGGGCCAGGGTTCCCGCTCTGGCGGCACCAAGGGTGCCGGCTTCGAGGGTGGCCAGACTCCGCTGGCTATGCGCCTGCCCAAGCTTCCGGGCTTCCGTAACCCCCGTCGTATCGAGTACACCGCTGTTAACGTTGAGCGTCTCGAGCGTAAGTTCGAGGACGGCGCTGTGATCGACGGTGCCGCTCTTAAGGCCGCTCGCATCACCAAGAGCGAGTTCGAGCCCGTCAAGGTGCTCGGCAATGGTGAGCTCACCAAGAAGTTCACGGTCAAGGTCGACAAGGTCAGCGCTTCTGCGCAGGCCAAGATCGAGGCCGCCGGCGGAAAGGTCGAGCTGCCGTGCTAAATGGTCTTAAGAATGCTTTCCGCATCAAAGAATTGCGCGAAAAGATTCTTTTTACCATAGCTATGCTCGTCGTGTACCGCATTGGTGCGCACGTTCCTGTGCCCGGCATTCCCTTCCAGGGGATGCTGGGCCTTTTCTCGACCGATAACAATTCGGTCGCCGCAGGTGCTATGGCCCTCCTGAATCTTTTCTCTGGTGGCGCGTTGAGCTATGTGTCGGTGTTTTCGCTGGGCATCATGCCTTACATCACCAGCTCGATCATCCTCCAGATGCTCCAGGCCGTCGTGCCTTCCCTGCATGAGCTTGCCCGCGAGGGCGAGGTCGGTCAGACCAAGATTACGCAGTATTCGCGTTACCTCACCCTGGCTCTGGCAATCCTCAACTCCGTTGGTTACCTCTTCCTCTTTAAGAGCTTCGGCATCAGCTTCAATGGCGCCGGCGCTCCCGAGATCATCTTCGACCTCATGATCGTCGGCACGCTCACTGCGGGCGCCATGCTGATCATGTGGATTGGTGAGCTCATCACCCAGCGCGGTATCGGCAATGGCATGTCGCTGATCATCTTCGCGAACATCATGGCCGGTCTGCCGCAGGCTATCTTCTCCAGCACCGAGGGCAATGCCGGTGGCATCATCACCATGGTGATCATCTGCGCCATCATCCTGCTGGTTATCCCGTTGATTGTTTTCCTTGAGCGCGGCCAGCGCCGCATCCCGGTCTCCTACGCTAAGCGCGTCGTGGGCCGTCGCATGATGGGTGGCCAGACCACCTACCTGCCCATCAAGGTCAACACCGCGGGTGTCGTGCCGATCATCTTCGCTTCGGCGCTGCTGTACTTCCCGGCTCAGATTGCCGTGTTCTTCCCCGGCATCGGCTGGATCCAGGCAGTTGCCTCTGCGCTTTCGCGCGGCTGGCTCAACTGGGTGCTTAACGTTGTCCTCATCGTGTTTTTCGCGTACTTCTACACGTCCATGGTGTTCAACCCCGATGACACGGCCGACAACCTTAAGAAGCAGGGCGGCTTTATTCCGGGCGTGCGTCCGGGTAGGGCTACCGCGGCCTACATCAAGAACGCGCTCAACAAGATTACGCTTCCCAGCGCTGTCTTTTTGGCGCTCATCGCCATCGTGCCTTCGATCATCTTCTCCTTTACGGGTAACCAGCTAATCCAGGCATTTGGCGGCACGTCCATCCTCATCATGGTCGGCGTCGTGCTCGACACGGTCGATAAGCTCGAAGGCCAGATCAAGATGTATGATTACGATGGATTCTTTAAATAGGCTAGAGGAGGATTGCTCATGAACCTCGTATTGCTCGGAGCTCCGGGTGCCGGTAAGGGTACCGTCGCACAGGAGCTCGTCGCCGAGTTTGGCGTCGCTCACATTTCCACGGGCGACCTGCTGCGTGCTGCCGTCAAGGGTGGCACCGAGCTTGGTATTCAGGCTAAGAAGTACATGGACGCTGGCGAGCTCGTTCCTGATCAGCTCGTGATCGACCTTGTCAAGGAGCGCCTTGCCGCCGATGACGCCCAGCAGGGCTTCATCCTCGACGGCTTCCCGCGCAACACCGCCCAGGCCGTGACGCTCGATTCCGAGCTCTCCGCCATGGGTCGCGAGATCGACTGCGCCCTTCTGGTCGATGTGGCCCCCGAGGTCATTATCGATCGTCTGTCTTCGCGTCGCACCTGCCGCGCCTGCGGTTACACCGGCACCGCTGCCGATGCTGCCTGCCCCAAGTGTGGCGGCGAGATGTATCAGCGCGACGACGACAAGCCCGAGACCATCAAGAACCGTCTCGACGTCTACGAGAAGTCCACGAGCCCGCTCGTCGACTACTATCGTGGCCAGGGTCTGCTCAAGTCGGTCAACGGTGACCAGGCTCGCGAGACCGTGTACGGGGATGTCAAAGAGGCTCTCGGTCTATGATCAAGATTAAGTCTGCAACGCAAATCGAGCAGATGAAGAAGGCAGGAGCGCTATCTAAGATGGCGCTCCGCCACGTTGGAGCCATGGTGCGCCCCGGCGTTTCCACCTTTGAGCTCGATCAGCTCGCGGAGCAGATTATCCGCATGCATGGCGGCACCCCGGCCTTTAAGGGTTACGGCGGGTTCCCGGGGACCATTTGCGCATCGATCAACGATGCCGTGGTCCACGGTATTCCCAACCCCGACATGATCCTGCGCGATGGCGATATCATCTCCATCGATACGGGAGCCGTTGTCGACGGTTGGGTTGGCGATAACGCCTGGACGTTTTTCGTCGGCACCCCCACGCCCGAGGCCAAGGCCCTGTGCGAGGTTACGCGAGATTGCCTAAAGGCTGCCATCGAGCAGGCTGTTCCCGGTAACCATATCGGGGACGTCGGCTATGCCGTTCAGTCCCTCGCCGAGTCTCACGGTTACGGCGTGCTTCGCGATTATGTGGGGCATGGTATCGGCCGTGTGATGCACGAGGACCCCAACGTTCCTAACTATGGAAAGAAGGGGAGGGGCGTTCGCCTCCAGGCCGGCATGGTCATTGCCATCGAGCCGATGGTTACGATGGGTTCCAACCATGTGAGCACGGGCTCCGACGGTTGGATTGTTACGACCAACGATCACCTGCCCGCTGCGCACTACGAGAACACCGTCGCCATTACCAATGACGGTCCGGTGATTCTCACCACGGATGCCCAAGGTGCTTGGTGCTCCCTCCAAGGCGGAGAAATGTAACAAGTTCCATTTAGTTGTGGAGCCATTACGAAGTTATTACGATGCGTGCATACGTGTTGTAGAATACTCAATCGCTGTCGTTTTCTAGAGAAAGATGATTGCTTGTGAAGAAGGAAGACGCAATTGAGCTCGAGGGTACGGTAAAGGAACCGTTGCCCAACGCCATGTTTAAGGTCGAGCTCGAGAACGGTCATTCGGTTCTGTGCAACATTTCTGGCAAGATCCGAATGAATTACATCCGTATTCTCCCCGGTGACAGGGTTGTCGTGGAGCTTTCCCCGTACGACCTGACCCGCGGCCGCATCACCTATCGCTACAAATAGCGGCACGCATACACGCACTCCATTTCCGACTGCAGGCTTAGCTCAACCTACGGTCGGATTGTGTGTGAAGACCAGCCATAGTTTTAAACGCCTGCGGCTGGGCGAGTAGATAGTAGGGAAGTAGTTTGAGCGCTACCGAAAGGAAGAACGATGAAGGTACGTCCTTCGGTCAAGAAGATGTGCGATAAGTGCAAAATCATTAGGCGCCATGGCAAGGTCCTCGTCATTTGCGAGAACCCCCGTCATAAGCAGCGTCAGGGTTAAGAGAGGAGACTACGTTGGCCCGTATTAATGGTGTCGACCTCCCGCGTGAGAAGCGCGTTGAGATCGGTCTGACCTACATTTACGGCATCGGCCGCACCACTGCGACGAAGATTTGCGTCGAGTGCAACGTTAACGTGGATACGCGCGTTAAGGACCTCACCGAGGATGAGGTTAACGCCATCCGCGATTATATCGATAAGAACCAGATCATGGTTGAGGGCGACCTCCGCCGTGAGCGCAACCAGAACGTCAAGCGCCTTATGGACATCGGCTGCAACCGCGGCCTTCGTCACCGCAAGGGCCTCCCGGTCCGCGGCCAGCGCACCCACACTAACGCTCGTACCCGCAAGGGCCCGAAGCGTCAGATCGGTGCTAAGAAGAAGAAATAAGGAGCGCTAGATAGATGGCTACTGCTAAGAAGAACGTTCGCGCTGCCCGTCTGAAGCGCGCGGACCGTAAGAACATTTCCGTGGGCCAGGCTCACATTCGTTCTACGTTCAACAACACGATCGTTTCGATCACCGATCCCCAGGGCAACGTCATTTCCTGGAAGTCGGCTGGCCAGGTGGGCTTCAAGGGCTCCCGTAAGTCCACGCCGTTCGCTGCCCAGATGGCTGCCGAGGCTGCTGCCAAGCAGGCCATGGAGCACGGTATGAAGAAGGTTTCCGTCTTCGTCAAGGGCCCCGGCTCCGGTCGTGAGACCGCCATCCGCTCCCTCCAGGCTGCTGGCCTCGAGGTCTCGAGCATCCAGGACAAGACCCCCATTCCGCACAACGGCTGCCGCCCCAAGAAGCGTCGCCGCGTGTAACTGAAAGGATCGTATCAATATGGCAATCGACAGGACTCCTGTTCTTAAGCGCTGCCGTCAGCTCGGGATCGATCCCGCTGAGCTCGGTTACAGCAGCAAGAAGGAATCTATCCGTCAGCCCAAGCGCCGTCGCAAGGAATCTGAGTACGGCATGCAGCTGCGCGAGAAGCAGAAGGTCAAGTTCATCTATGGCGTTCTGGAGAAGCAGTTCCACGGCTACTTCAACAAGGCCCGTAAGATGAACGGCGTCACCGGTGAGAACCTCATGATCATCCTTGAGTCTCGCCTCGACAACGTCGTCTTCCGTCTTGGCTTCGCCCGCACCCGCAAAGAGGCTCGTCAGTCCGTCCGTCACGGTCACTTCACCGTGAACGGCAAGCGCGTGGACATCCCGTCCTACCGCGTCAAGGCCGGCGACGTTGTCGCTGTCGGCGAGAAGTTCCGTGACCTCCTCCCCATCAAGGAGGCCCTGATTTCCTCCGAGCGCTTTGAGGTCCCTGGCTGGCTTGAGGTCGATATCGAGAAGCTGTCTGGTAACGTGCTCGCTCTGCCGACGCGTGAGCAGATCAGCGGTGATATCAACGAGCAGCTCATCGTCGAGCTCTACTCTAAGTAGTCCATCCGGGCTGCTGAGGCTGGAGGTAATACATGTCAGAATTCATTAGGCCTCAGGTTCAGGTCGAAGAGATCAACGAGACGTCTGCTCGTGTCTCCGTCGAGCCGCTCGAGCGTGGCTACGGCGATACGCTGGGTAACTCCCTTCGTCGCGTTCTTCTGTCCTCGCTCGAGGGTGCCGCCGTCGAGGCTATTCAGATCGATGGTGCGCAGCACGAGTTCATGACCATCCCTAACATGGTCGAGGATGTCACCGACATCGTCCTGAATGTCAAGGGTCTTGTCTTCAGGGCTCTCGGCACGACCGACGAGGCGACCGCCACCATCTCGGTTGACGGCCCCTGCGAGGTCACCGGTGCGGACTTCTTTATTCCGTCCGAGTTTGAGCTGGTCAACCCCGAGCAACACATCGCTACGCTCACCGAGGGTGGCCATCTCACCATGAGCATGCGCATCGGCTATGGCCGCGGCTATGTTTCTGGCGAGGCCAACAAGCGCGACAACGATCCCATCGGTGTGATCCACGTCGACTCGCTGTACTCGCCGGTTTCCCGTTGCGCCAAGCTCGTTGAGGCTTGCCGCGTCGGTCAGCACACCGACTACGACCGCCTTGTCCTCGAGATCGAGACCAACGGCTCCATCGCTCCGCGCGACGCCGTGGTCCAGGCTGCCAATATCATCAACCAGCATATGGCCGCCTTTATGAACCTTGCCGAGACCCCCGAGGTCGAGGAGGAGGCTTCGATCTTCGCTCCCGAGGTCACCAACGACAACGCCGAGCTGGACAAGCAGATCGAGGATCTGGACCTTTCCGTCCGTTCCTACAACTGCCTTAAGCGCGCCAGCATTCACTCGGTCCGTCAGCTCGTTGAGTTCTCGGAGAACGATCTGCTCAACATCCGTAACTTCGGTGTTAAGTCGATCGAGGAAGTGAAGGACAAGCTTGAGTCCATGGGCCTGAGCCTGAAGGCTTAATGCTTCGCATATTTGAGGAGAAACTAGACCATGCGTCATAACGTTAAGAAGGGCCTGAAGCTCGGCACCGATGCGAGCCACACCAAGGCCATGAAGAAGAGCCTGGCCAAGGCCCTCTTCGAGAACGACCGCATCAAGACCACCGAGACCCGCGCTAAGGCGCTGCGTTCGGTCGTCGATCCGATCATCACCTGGGCCAAGAAGGGCGACCTGCACTCTCGTCGTCTGGCCATCGCCAAGCTCGGCGATAAGCAGCTCGTTGCCGAGATTTTCGACAAGGCTGCCCAGGGCATGTGGCAGGACCGCAACGGCGGTTACACCCGCATCATGAAGCTCGGTAACCGTAAGGGCGACAACGCTCCCATCGTTATCATGGAGCTCGTCACCGAGCCTTGCACGCCTAAGGCCAAGAAGGCTGCTCCGGCCCCCAAGAAGGCCGCTGCTCCCAAGAAGGTCGAGGCTGTCGAGGAGGCTCCTGCTGAGGAGACCGCTGAGTAGACAATCCGTCTGCATAGGCTATATTCGAGGGGTACGTTCGCGTACCCCTCTTTTTTTGTCGCGATACCGTTGATTGTTTGTTGGGAGCGCCCATGACCGCGCCGTCTGATTTCAATTCGATTCCCGAGCTCGACGCCACGCTCGTTTTCCGCGTGGCCTACGATGGCTCGTCCTATAGCGGCTTTGCCGAGCAGCCTGGACAGACGACGGTTGCGGGCGAGCTGCGCCGCGCTATCGAGACGCTCCTGCGCCGTCCGATCGACCTGACGTGTGCGGGGCGTACCGATGCCGGCGTACATGCCGTGGCTCAGTTCATCAGCGTGCCCGTAACGGACGCGGAGTTGGCTTTGACGCGCCGTAGGTGGCTGAGGGCTATGGATGCCCTCCTGCCCAAAGATATCGCCATAAACGAGGTCTACAAGGCCCGTAAAGGCTTTTCTGCACGCTTTGATGCGCGTTCCCGTACGTATACGTACCGTATTGCCGATCGCGACGCGCGCCCCGTGCTGTCCCGCGGTGCCGTGTGGTGGCATCGCTATCCCTTGGACGTCGAGGCCATGTCTGCGGCCTGTCCCGCGCTTTTGGGTGAGCAGGACTTTAAGAGCTTTTGCAAGGTGGCGTCTGCCGTTGGCAAGCTCACGCATCGCTGCGTGATGCGTGCCGAGTTTGGCCATGAGGTTGCGTTTGGCGAGGACATCCTGACGTTTACCATCGAGGGCAATGCGTTTCTGCATTCGATGGTCCGCACGATCGTGGGCACGCTTGTCGAGATTGGCATGCATCGCCGTGAACCCGAGTGGATGCGCGAGGTCATCGATGCTTGCGACCGTACCGCTGCGGGCCCCACGGCTCCTGCCTGCGGCCTTACGTTTATGGGCGTGGATTACGATCCCGCCGAGCTTGTCGTGCTCGACTAGGGGAGGGCTCGACGCGTCGTGCGTCGACACCTGTCATCTGTGGGCTGCGCGTGTGCAACATCTGTTCTTGACGTGCAATACAACTGGTGTCTCATTGCTTTTATTGCCGGGGTGTACCATGAACCACGGTTTGATTCATTGCTGTCGAGAGGACGGATAACTTGGTTCGACGTGGCTCGCATCCGCGACTTTCGGTGATCCTTGTGGTAGAAGGTTCGCCCAGCTATGCGATGCGTGCGCTCGAGAGTATCCAGAACCAAGACCTCTACGATTTGCAGATTGTCGTTGTCTGCCGCGATGCTGCGCCCGGTGTGCGCCATTCGCTTCAAGTTGCTGCCGACAGGGACATCCATATTGATTTGATTGACGTCGAGGACGCGAAGCGCGGTGCTTGTCTTCGTGCCGGTTTTGCTGCCTCGCGTGGCTCTCAAATCATCGCTATGAACGCCGATGAGTGGTTAGCTCCGCAGTCCCTTTCCAAGATGGTCGATATCGCGTGCGATACTGCGGCAGACATAGTGTTCCCCACGGTGTCGCTCGACCGCTATGATGCACATCGAGAGCGCCATTCGCGCGTCTTGGATGTTGCCCCTATTGTCATTGAAGACAAGTCTTCGATGGTGACCGGGCTGTCCCAGTTGATTTTAGGCGGCCTAGTCGCTCAGACCTCTGGCGTGATGTACAGCCGCTCGCTGTTTGAGGCATGCCTTTTGTGCGACAAGGTGTTTCGCACAGTTGGGTTTATGGCGTGCGCGCTCTCGCGGGCGCAGCGCGTCTCCGGCTGCGGCGACGCTTGTTTCCACGCCGCGGCACCTAAGCTTACAGATGCCTTTGATCCCACCATGTATGCCAAGGTATCCGATGACATCCGAGCACTCGACGAGCTTGCGGACTCACTCTCGGAAGCAGATAGCGGTGGTCGGCTCAAGCTGGCAAGCCAAAAGTTCTACTTTGCCGGACTGGTCGCCTGCATCGAGAATTTGTGCCTGAGCCCGCATGGGTTGTCGTCAATCGAGCGTTCCGCCCGCATGCGTGATATGCTCGATGCGCCTCGAACCCGTCAGATGGTCGCCGCGCTCAAGGACAACCATCGGGGACTTGGTCTGTTGTTTGGGCCGATTGCCAGCGCCAAGCCCGCGCGCTGCGTGATGTGTACGCATCTGGCAGCTTTTCTTAACCGGACGGGCGCAAAAACCGCCTAAACGGCTCATTACGAAACAAACTTGCATAGAATTGTTTCGAAACGCGTTCTTATACACAAAAGCCTTCAAATAGCGTTAAACTATTCAATCACTGATTGATTGTCTCCGCCATCTTTTGGAGAGAGGGTTTGTATGGCTAAAAAACGCAATGGGCGCCAGGATGCCATTAGAGATATTGTGCGCAATAAGGACGTCCGCACGCAGCGCGTGCTGGTCGATGAGCTCCGCGCTATGGGCTTTGATTGCACGCAGGCGACTGTCTCTCGCGATATTGCCGACATGGGGCTGCGTAAGCTCCCTGAGGGCATCTATGTTCTGGCAGAGGACCTGCACCTGCAGCGTATGGTTTCCGAGCTCGTTACGGGCGTTCTGCGTACCGATAATCTGGTTATGATCAAGGCTCAGCCTGGCACGGCTTCCGGCATCGCCGCCGCCGTTGATGCGGCAGAGTTGCCCGATGTGCTTGGCTCGCTTGCCGGCAACGATACGATTTTGGTCATTGCCCAGACGGCCGAGGACGGCGAGCGTCTCGAGGCGCTGATCAATAAGCTGAGCAATTCTCGCAAGTAGGCGTGCGGGTCGTGCGCTCGGCACTGCGTGAACTGACATAGTGGCTTGTAAGAGGTATCGACGTTGGTCGGTACCCCCTTTTTGTTTGCCGGTATAAAGAACGCTCACCAGGTCGCTTTAAACTAAAAGGCCCCCGAGCAGTTTAATAAGCTGCTCGGGGGCCTTGTTGCTTATGGCCGGATGAATTTCTAGCCGACCGTATCGTCAGGCGTGGGCGAGGGATCGGGAGTGGGCGTAGGCGTAGGCGTAGGCGTGCCGCCATCGCCGCCGGTCGAACCACCAGTGGAGCCGCCCGTCGAGCCACCGGTCGTTCCGGTGCCGCCGGTGGTGTCGCCGCCCGTGGTCTCGGTGGTCGTGGTCGTCGTGGTGGTCGTTGTGGTGGTTTCCTCTTCGTCCTCGTTCTCGTCCTTGTCGTCGTTCTCCGTCTTCTTGGTGTTGTTGGTGCCGTAGAACTTCCAGACGCTGTTGTTCTTGTAGGTGGGCGCCGTTCCGGTCGCAAACTCCTCGCGCTCGGTACCGGTCAGAACGGTGTTCATAAACCGCTTAAAGACAGGCAGGTTGGTGCTGTCGCCCAGCAGGTCTGTGCCGTATTTTTGGATGGGGATCTCGCCCGCGGAATAGCCGGTCCACAGGGCGCACGCCAGCTGCGGGGTATAGCCGCAGAACCACAGGTTGGTGGTGTTGTCGGTGGTGCCCGTCTTGCCGGCATAGGGCTGGTTGACGCTCAGGGCGCCGGCAGCACCCGTACCGCCGCCCTTCATGACGCCGGACAGAACATCGGTGACCGCGGCGGCCTCGCCCTCGGTAAGCACCTGTGAGGGATTGTCCGTGTGCTGGTACAGCACCGAACCGGTACGAGAGTCAATCTCGGTGATGGCGATCGGCTGGCGATAGTAGCCGCCGTTGGCAAACGTCGCGTAGGCGGCGGCCATCTCGAGCGGCGAGATCGAGCCGGTGCCGAGGGTCATGACGGGAACGTCCTCGATGTTGTCCTTGGCGGGATCGATGCCGAGCTTTTTGACGAGCGAGATGATCTTGCTGTTGCCGACGGCTTCCGCCACCTGGATGTAGCCGGTGTTGGAGGAGTATGCCGTCGCCTGCTTAAGCGTGATGTTGCCATAGCTATGGTTGGCGTAGTTTTGGACCTCGGTCGTGGTGCCCTTGGCCTTGAGCGGCGAGTTGCAGTTGAGGGTGACGTTGGGGTTCATGCCGTTTTGGATGGCAGTTGCCAGCGTAAAGGCCTTAAAGGTGGAGCCGACGGGACGCTTGGCCGTGGCATGGTTTACGTGGTTCTCGTCGGCGTTGTAGTCATAGCCGCCCACCATGCACTTGATGTAGCCGGTCTTGGGGTCGACGACGACCATGCCCATGTCCAGGCCGTCGAGTGAGAGCGTGTCGAGCTGCTCGCGGACGGCATTCTCTGCCACCTGCTGCATCGTGGGGTCGATGGTGGTCTTGACGGTCAGGCCGCCCTTAAAGAGCACGTCGGTCGAGAACTCCTGCTCCAGCAGCTGCTTGACATAGGCGACAAAGTAGGGCTGCGAGTATACGTCGACGCCGCTGCCCGAAATCTCGGTCACGTTGAGGGTGATGGGTTCGGCCTGTGCGGCATCGTGCTCCTCCTGGGTGATGTGACCCAGGCGCAGCATGTTGTCGAGGACCTTGTTGCGGCGAGACAGTGCCAGGTCGGGATTGACCGTGGGGTCGTACTGCGAAGGCGAGTTGGGAAGGCCGATGAGCAGCGCGGCTTCGCTCAGGGTGAGGTCGGCGGCGCTCTTGGACAGGTAGGTCTCGGCGGCGGCCTCAATACCGTAGGCGCCGTGGCCGTAATAGATGGTGTTGAGGTACATCATGAGGATCTCGTCTTTGGAGTACATGTCCTCCATCTTGATGGCGATGTAGGCCTCGCGCACCTTACGCTCGATGGTCGAGTCGAACTGCTCCTCCTGCAGGATGGTGTTGCGCACCAGCTGCTGGGTGATAGTCGAGGCGCCTTCGTGCCCGCCGCCGAGGGTTGCCACCGCAGCACGCGCGATACCCCACAGGTCGATACCGCCGTGCTCGTAGAAGCGCTCGTCCTCGACGTCAACGGTGCCCTGCAGCACGTAGGGGGAGACCTCGTCCTTGGTGATGGACTTGCGGTTTTGCGTGTAGAAGCTCGCGATCTTGTTGCCGTTGCAGTCGACGATCTCGGTGGGCTCGCTCACCAGATACGCGTTGGCGTCGGTGTAGTCGGGCAGATCGGACAGCCAGCGGTTGACGTTGCCGACCATGCCGATGCCAAATGCCACGCCCGCGATAAGCAAAAAGCCCAAAAACGAGAGCAGGATTATGGGCAGGGCATGCGTCTTTGAACGGCTGCGTCCCTGTCGTTGGCGAGGACCCATATATTGACCTCCAGGTATGTCGTGCCGGACGGCGGATGTGCCGTCGGGGCAGGATGGACATAAGTTATTACACGATAAACCAAACGGGGCGCGCGAGGCCTCGTGTATGCTGGAAGACGGCATTTTTCAGAGTGAATGCATACCTTGGTAAGGAGTTTGCCGATGACGATTCGGACGATGGGGCCGAGCGGACAATACGAGACTGGATTGGATGCTGCCGGTGCGGCGCTGCCCGAGCTGCTGGCGCCGGCGGGCGGGCTCGACCAGATGCTTGCGGCCATCGCCGCGGGTGCCGATGCCATCTATGCGGGGTTGGGCGTCTTTAACGCCCGCGTGAGCGCCCATGGCTTTACGGATGACGAGTTTGCGCGCGGTTGTGCCGTGGCGCATGCCCATGGCGTGCGTGTGTACGTGACGCTCAACGTGTTCGTGTTTGACGATGAGTTGTCCGACGCGGTGGCGCTGGGAGCTCATGCACTGGAGCTGGGCGCCGATGCTCTGATTGTCGCCGATGCCGGGCTGGCCTGCGCGCTGCGCGCGGTGATTCCCGGGGTCGAGATTCACCTGTCCACGCAGGCGGGCGTTCATAGCGAAGGCGCCGTGCGGCTTGCCGCCGATGAGCTGGGGGTCGAGCGCGTGACGACGGCACGCGAGCTGACGGTCGACGAGATTGCGGCGCTATGTGCCACGGGCGTGCCCATCGAGGTATTCTGCCACGGTGCGATTTGCATCGGCTATTCGGGGGCGTGCGAGTTCTCGGCCCTGCGGCGTGGGCGCTCGGCGATGCGCGGCGACTGCACGCAGCCGTGCCGTCTGGCGTACGACCTGGTGGACGAGGCGGGGCAGAGCGTTGTCGCCGTCGAAGGGGATCGCCTGTTGTGCCCGCGCGACTATCTGGGTATTGCGCATCTGCCCGAGCTTGTAGATGCCGGCGTGGCGTCGCTCAAGATCGAGGGGCGCATGAAGAACCCCGATTACGTATTCAACGTGGTGCGGGTGTGGCGCCGGGCACTCGATATGCTGTGCGACGGCGCGTGGGATCCCGGTGCCGTGGAAGAGCTTGAGCGCGAGCTGGGAAGGTCGTTTAACCGTGGGTTTACCGATGCGTACCTGCGAGGGCGTTCGGGTGCCGAGCTGATGAGCTTTGAGCGCGCAATTAACCAGGGCGTGCGCGTGGGGCGTTTGGTCGCTGTGGGCCACGAAGAGGTGACCGTTGAGCTCGACGCCGCCGTGGCGGCGGGTGACACGCTCGAGATTCGGTTCTATCCGGGTGTCGACGCGCGTCCCGATGTGCCCAAGCGCTGGCCGCAGGTGCCCTGCCCGGTGGATGCCGCAGCGGGGAAGCGCGTCGTCGTGCATTGTAAGCGTAAAGTGGACGTGGGCTGCGAGGTGTACCTGATTCGCAGCGCCGGCGTGTTGGATCAGACGGCGGCAGTGTTGGAGCGCATGCGGGCCGAGGCGGATGCGATTGCGCCCGTTGCGCGTGCCGTTGAGGTGCTGCCCTTTGAGGGCGTTGCGGTGGATGGCGGTGCGTCCACGGAGTTGGTGGAGTGCGCGGTTCCCACTCGCATGGTTTTTGCTTGGCAGCTGATGGATGCCGACCCGCGCGGAGAACTTGATTTGTCCGACGCCGTTGTGGTGCTTGACGAGGTGTGCCGCACGGGTGACGCTGACTGGACCCGCTCACTGATACAGCGTGCCGGGCGCGTCGTCTGCCGCAACCTGGGACAGGTGGTGATCGCTCGCGAGCTGGGCGTGACGTTTGACGTGGCGGCGCCGGTGTTCTGCGCGAATCGGGCCACGTTTACCTGGCTGCGCGGACTCGGTGCGGGGCGGGTGTACTTGCCGGCCGAGTTGCTCGGCAATGATGCGGAGCGTATTGCCGAACTGGCTGCTGAACCCAGCGTCTTGGGTCCGGTCGACGCCGACCGTCCCGAGCTTATGGTGTGCGAGCACTGCCTGCTGACCGCCGAGGGCGTCTGCGCCACCGATGCGACGGGACAGGTCCGTTGCCGCGGCTGCTTGCGTCGTCGGCAGGTACGCTATCTGGTCGAGCGTGGCGGTACACGTCTGCCAGTTGCCATTGACGCATGCGGCAGGACGAGGATTTTCCTGTCGTAGGTGCTGCGTCGCGTCAGTTTGTTATCATAAGAGAGTTTATGGACTTCCAGCACCGCCGTTTTCGGCGAGGGTGCTATAGCAAAAGGAGGATACCCAATGCTGTCTGTTGACGAGCAAATGCGTATCATCACCTCGGGCGCCGCGCAGATCGTTCCCGAGGCCGACCTTCGCAAGAAGCTTGAGAAGGGCGAGCCCCTCAACATCAAGCTCGGCGTCGACCCCACCAGCCCCGACCTGCACCTGGGCCACGCCGTGCCGCTGCGCAAGATGCGTCAGTTCCAGGACCTGGGCCACAACGTCACCCTCATCATCGGCAACGGTACCGCGCTGATTGGCGATCCCTCGGGCAAGAACTCCACCCGTCCGCAGCTTTCGCAGGAGCAGATCGAGGCCAATGCCGAGACCTATGTGAGCCAGGCCATGAAGATCCTGGATCCCGAGAAGACCACCATCGTGCACAACGGCGACTGGATCCTTTCGATGGACCTGGCCGGCCTGCTGCAGGTGTGCTCCAAGTTCACCGTCGCCCGCATCCTCGAGCGCGACGACTTTACCAAGCGCTACCAGTCCCAGACGCCGATCGCCCTGCATGAGTTCCTGTATCCCGTGATGCAGGCTTTCGACTCCGTGCAGATCAAGGCCGACGTGGAGATGGGCGGCACCGACCAGCTCTTCAACCTGCTCGCCGGCCGCGAGCTCATGGAGAAGATGGGCATGGAGCCGCAGATCGCGCTCACCATGCCGCTGCTTGAGGGCACCGATGGCGTGCGCAAGATGTCCAAGTCCTATGGCAACTACATCGGCCTGACCGACGCGCCCAAGGATATGTTCGGCAAGACCATGTCCATCCCCGACGAGATGATCGGCAAGTACTATCGTCTGGCCAGCTCGCTCACCCCGGCCGAGGTCGACAAGATCGACGCTGCTCTGGCCGACGGCTCTGCCGACCCCTACGAGCTCAAGCGCGCTCTGGGCCGCGACCTGTGCGACACCTACCACGGCGCCGGCGCCGGCGACGAGGCTCAGGCCGAGTTCGACCGCGTATTCAAGGAGGGCCAGCTTGCCGACTTCCCCGAGAAGCATGTCGAGCTGACCGTCAACGACGAGGGTCAGATCTACCTCGCCGGCCTGCTCAAGGACCTGGGCCTTTCGGCGAGCGCCGGCCAGGCTCGTCGCGATATCGACGGCGGCGGCGTCAAGATCAATGGCAAGGCCGTGGCTCCCAAGAGCTACAACATCGACCCCAGCGCCCTCAAGCTGGGCGACATCCTCTCCGTAGGCAAGCGCAAGGGCTTCAAGTTGATTTAGTTCCGCCGTTCTACCGAACGGCGGACCGGCCGACGCTGCGCGGGCCGCATTTGGACAATCTGACGTTCAACTTCAAGGGCGCGACCAGAAGGTCAGCGCCCTTTCGTTTCACGTCACCTTGTCTCAAATGCGGCCCGCTCGCTGTCGTTGCCAAAACATCGGCGCTTCCGTGGTTGGCACTTGGGGACGTTCCTTTTGTGCCGGCACTTTGGGACACTCCTTGTCATTGGTGCAAAGTAACCTGCCCCCCATTGCGCCAAGCGGCGTGTGCCGTTAAGCGGAGAGGCGTATTGTTGACCCATCGTTTGGGCATACAATGGCTATTGGTTTGCTGCGGTGAAGGTCTGTCCGCTCCGCAGCTTTTTTCTACGGTTAAAGGAGTATGTATGTCCGTTGAGGTCATGAGGTCTGTGATCGAGGCCGCCGAGGGGCGCGTGCCCGTCGACACGCTGTTTACCAATGCGCAGATTGTCGACGTGTATGGCCAGCGTGTGGCGCCCGGTAGCGTTGCCGTCAAGGACGGTGTAATCGTCGGCGTGCTCTACGATGGTCGCGACGATGCCGCTGGCACCTACGAGGCAACTGAGGTCATCGACTGCCAGGGTCGCTATCTCACTCCCGGTTTTATTGACGGGCATCTGCATATCGAGTCTTCGAACATCCGTCCCGCCGAGTATGCTCGCATGGCCGCGACGCGCGGTACTACCACTGCCATTGCCGACAGCCACGAGATTGCCAATGTTGCCGGTCTCGACGGCTTGCGCTTTATGATCGAGGATGGCCGCCGCGCACCCATCTCCATCAAGTACATGATGCCTTCGTGCGTGCCCGCGCTGCCCGACGAGCAGGCCGGTGCCGTTATTTCGGCTGCCGATATGCAGGCGTTTTTTGCCGAGCATCCAGGCGATGTCTTTGGTCTGGGCGAAATGATGAACCTGCCGGGCGTCTTTATGGCCGACCCCGAGACCTGCGCTCGCATCGATGCTGCCAACCAGACGCCGTCCAAGCAGGTTGACGGCCACGCGCCGCTCGTTGCCGGTAAGGACCTCAATGCCTATGCCGCAGCGGGCATTATCGCCGACCACGAGTCGACGATTCCCGAGGAGGCACTCGACAAGCTATCCCGCGGCATGTATGTGATGCTGCGTGAGGGCACGTGCAGCCACGACCTGGCCAATTTGTCCCCGATGCTGCTGGAGAATCCTGCCCGCGCCCGCCGCTGCTGCTTTGCGACCGACGATCGCGCTCCCTCCGATGCTCTTTCGACCGGCATGATCGACAATGCCTGCCGCGTGGCTATCGAGGCCGGTATCGACCCCGTGGTCGCCATCTCTATGGCGTCCCTTTCCACGGCTGAGGCATTTGGCCTGGACCACGGCTGCCGCGACCCGCACGAGCTCCGCGGCGCGATCGCTCCGGGCAAGCGCGCCGACCTGCTGGTGCTCGATGACCTGACCTTTGCCACGGCCCCGCATCGCGTATATGCCGCCGGTGCTCTGGTGGCGCAGGATGGCACCTTTGTGGGCGAGATCGCACCCGAGATGGCCGAGGTTGCGGCCCTTGCCGATGAGCTGCGTGCTTCCGTTAAACTTCCGAAGCTATCGCTCGACGTGTTCGATTATGCCTTTAAGCCGGGCGAGGCGGTTATCGATGTCGTCCCGGGTATGGCTATCACGGGTATGGCCCGCCCCGAGAGCGCCGAGGACTTGCGCCGCATTATGCTGATCGAGCGCCATGGCCGCGGCGTGTCGCTGCAGGCCGAGGGCGCCGACGGTGATGGTCCTGCGGGCCTGGGTCTTGTCGGCAAGCATATCGGTCGCGGCTGGGTGCGCGGCTTCACCATCACCGGTGGTGCCATTGCCTCCACGATCGGCCACGACTCGCACAACGTATGCGTCGTGGGTGATAACGCTGCCGATATGATGGCTGCCGTTGAGGCCGTGGGCCAGGGCGGTCACGTGCTGGTGCGCAACGGCGAGGTCGTGGCGCGCATTCCGCTGGCGCTCGGTGGCCTTATGAGCGAGGGCACGGCCGAGGACGTTGCCGCGCAGCACGACGACTTTATGGTCAAGGCGCGCGCCATGGGTATTGAGCCGCCGCTCGACCCCATCATGGGCATCATCTTCCTGCCCCTGCCGGTCATCCCGACGCTCCGCATCCGCCCCGAGGGCATGTTCGACGTCACAACCTTCACCTACGCCGACTAGCCATCGGGGTGGCGTGTCACCTGACGCCGCGACCGTAGGACCTCTGGCATGTGCGAGCTATTTGCCAGGTCCTTGTAACGTTTACGCCCGCGGAGTCTTATTTGAGCTCCCTTTGGGTACGTTGGAATCGGATACGCGTTCGATTCCAACAAGCCCGAAGGGAGCTTTTCTATGTTTAAACTGATTGCATCCGATATGGACGGCACACTGCTTGACGAAAACGGCCAGGTGCCTCCCGAGACCTACGAACTGATTCTGGCGCTACACGAGCATGGTGTGCATTTCGCTGCATCGTCAGGTCGTCGCTACGATCGCCTGTGCGAGTTCTTTGCGCCCGTTCGCGACAAGATGGACTTTGTCGCCGCTAACGGCGCCCAGGTCTACGCCGACGGTAAGATGGTAGACCGTGAGGTGTATTCCCACCTGGCGATTCGAAGGCTCGCCCAAGCCGTCAGGACGTTTCCCAATCTGCATCTTGCGCTCTTTGACCGAACCAAGTCCTTCCTGCTCGATGACGAGTGCAAGTTCGTGCGTGAGGTCGATAAGGACCTTCCCAATGCCGAGCGCATTTGGGAGCTGCCCGATCCCAGCGTAAATATCATCAAAGCGAGTATCTTTTGCGACGACAGTGCGGTTATGGACAGCGCGTACGTGCTACAGCGCGAACTTGGTCAGCTCTTTACTTTTGCGCCTTCGGGCAACGCGTGGATCGATGCCATGCAGCCTGGTGTGTCGAAGGCCTCGGGTATCGCGCAGCTCGCGGAGCATTACGGCATTGGTCGCGACGAGGTCATGGCGTTTGGCGACTCGATGAACGACTACGAGATCATTCGCTTTGTCGGCACGGGCTGCGCGATGGAAAACGCGCGCCCCGCGCTCAAGGCGGTGGCCGATCGCGTCGTAGGCTGCAACCGCGACCACGCCGTCCAGCAGGAGCTCCGTCGCGTGTTGGAGAGTCTCTCCTAATTCGGCAGATGGGGACGTTCCTTTTCTGCCGACAGTGGGGGACAGTCCTTGCAGCTTTTTGCGAAGAGTGTCCCCAACGACTAGTCGTTTAAGAACGTCCCCAATGACTAGGCGAGGGAGGCCATGATGGTGCGGGCGACGCCGTCGTGGTCGTTGTCGTATTCGGTAATGGCGTCGGCGGCCTCGCGATCTTCGGGCTCGGCGTTGATCATGGCCGTGCCATGGCCCGCTGCCCGCAGCATGGGGATGTCGTTGATGTTGTCGCCGAACGCCCAGGCGTCGGCGAGACGCTCGCCCAGGTGCTCGCATAGCCACGTGAGGGCCGTTCCCTTGGTGGCGCCCTCGCCCATGACCTCGATATTCATGGCGTACGAACGCGTGACCTCAATGCCTCCGAGCGTGTCGAGCTCCGCCGCGATGGCGTCGCGATCGGCCGGGTCGTGCCAGTACATGGCGATGCGTTCGAGCGTCTCGACCTCGTCGATCTTGCTGTCGATATCCATGTCGATCGGTGTTCGTGTGCGCTTGAGCGAAGCTGCGATATGGGGGTCGCCGCCGCAGAACTCATCCAGGCGCGTGTAGAGCGAGCGGGGGAGGAAGCACTGCCCGTCCGCGAAGATATCGAAGGTCACATCGTGGCCGGCGGCGATGCGGCGGATGCGATGGGCAATGCCGCAATCGAGCGGTCGGCTCAAGATGCGCGTGGCGCGCGAGGCGTCGGTGGGCACATCGTCGTCGAGCTGCCAGACGCTGGCGCCATTGGCGCAGACGGCATAGTGCACGGCGGGATGGGCGAGGATGGGCTCAAAGATGCCCGACAGCGGACGTCCCGTGCAGGGCACAAATTCAATCCCGCGTCGAGCGAGCTCGTCGAGCATCGCCCAGGTGGCATCGCTCATCTGCTTATCGCTCGTCAACAGCGTTCCATCCATATCGGAAAACACAATCATTTGATGCAGCCCTTTCTGCTGGCATAAAAAGCGTGGCCGAGGGCGGTGATGCCCTGGCCACGCTCGGGTTCTATAACGGTCCGCGTCCTAGCGGTCGGCGAGCGGCTTGTATTCCAGCGGCTCGATCACCGGACGGTATGCCGGGCGGATGATGCGATGCGCGCAGAAGAGCTCTTCCATGCGGTGTGCCGACCAGCCGGCCATGCGGGCGACGGCGAAAAGCGGCGTAAAAAGCGTCTCGGGCACGCCGAGCATCTTGTAGATAAAGCCTGTGTACAGGTCGATGTTGGCGCAGATAGGCTTGGTCATGCCGTGGTCGCGCATCACCTGCGGTGCCAGGCGCTCGATGCGCTCGATGAGTGCGAACTCTTCGCCCAAGTCCTTCTTGGCTGCCAGTGAGCGCGCGTAACGGCGGCAGACCTCGGCGCGCGGGTCGCTGAGCGTATAGACGGCGTGGCCCATGCCGTAGATGAGGCCCGTGCCGTCGAAGGCCTGCTTGTCGAGGATCTTGCCCAGGTAGGCCGCGACCTCGTCCTCGTCCTCCCAGTTGGAGACATGCGCGCGGATGTCCTCGTGCATAGACACGACCTTGGCATTGGCGCCGCCGTGGCGCGGGCCCTTGAGCGAGCCGATAGCCGCGGCGTAGGCGGAATACGGGTCGGTGGCCGAAGACGACAGCACGCGGCAAGCGAAGGTGGAGTTGTTGCCGCCGCCGTGCTCGGCATGCAGCATGAGCATAACGTCGAGCAGCATCGCCTCATCGCGGGTGAACGCCATGCCGCCGCGCAGGACCTGTAGGATGGTCTCGGCGGTGGAGAGACCGGGCGTAGGGTGCGGCACGTGAACCTCGGAGCCGCGAAGCTTGGCGACCGAGGCCATGTGTGCGAAGGCGGCGATGCGCGGGAGACGTGCGAGCATGGAAATGGCGACGTCGATTTCGTGCTCAGGCGTGATCACGTCTGGTTCGGCATCGAAGGCGTAGAGCAGCAGTACGGCGCGCTGGAGCACGTTCATGATGCTCGACGACACCGTGGTCATAGGGAACTCTTTAACGTACTCGTCGCTCAGATGTCTAAAGGCGCCCAGGCGCTCACAAAAGCCGTCGAGCTCTTCCTTGTTGGGCAGCGAGCCCGTGATAAGCAGATAGGCGACTTCTTCGTAGCCGTAGCGATTCTCGGCCTGGGCATTGTTGACCAGATCCTCGATGCTGTAGCCGCGAAGCGTGAGCTTGCCCTGATCGGGCACGACCTTTCCGTCGACCTTGTTGTAGCCGTGCACATCCGAGATACGAGTGAGGCCCGCGACCACGCCCGAGCCGTCGGCATTGCGCAGGCCGCGCTTGACATTGTGCTCTTCGAACAAGCCCTCGTCATAAGGGTCGGTCGGCAGGCCGTGGTAGAGGCTTTCGCTCTCAGACGAAATCTGGCGGCTTGCTTCGTAATCCAGAACCAGTCGGCTCAAGTGGTCATCGAAGCGGTAATAGATTTTCTTGGCGTCGTAGGCCATGCGCGCTCCTCTCCGGGCCGCATCGGGGTGGCTTGCATGGGCATGCGCGCGTCAGGCTATCCCCAGCGGCTTGTTCGCTACAGGCGGTACATAAAGTTAAAGACGTCCTCGCGCTGGATGGACACGTTGACGCCCGAAAGCTCGCCGGCCTCGGCCAGGGCCTTCTGCAGCTCAGCGAAGTCGAGCTTGGACTCGGCGGTATCGGCCAGCATGGTCATGGTGAAGATGTCCTCGATAATGGACTGCGTGATGTCGCGGATGTCGACGTTGGCCTCGCCCAGGACGCGGGTGACGCCGGCGACGATGCCGGGGCGGTTCTTGCCAAGGACGGTGATGACGATACGGGAGGACGAGATCTCGGCCATGGGAAACCCTTTCGCGTGATTGCGGCGCGCGCGGGGCGCTCCGCTACGGTACAGTGTTCATCATTGTACCTGTCTGGCGCAAAAAAGGCGCGCTCGCTGCGGCGTTACATGCCTGCAACATGAGCGTAAGGGGAAAGGCCGTACGGGGAAGAGCCGTCTGGCGCGTGTCCGGCTCGTGTTGGGTTGATTTCCGATCTCAGCCGAACACATTGAGCGGACAGGCCGTTCCCGCAGTCAGCCGAACGCCTCCGACGGCTGATTCCGAACTGGAAGCGGAGGGCATCCCCGCCCTTCGGTAGGGGATACCGCTCCGCGGCGCATGCCGCGGGCGGCGCCCCTATCGGACCACCGTGACCTCAGTTGGGATGGGCCCAGCACTGCCGCGTACTCGGTGAGCTAGAGCCAACTGTTCGTCTTCACGTCGCGTATGGCGATATTTCGGTCGTCCGGCTCGGTGATGCCGTAGCCGAACGCCTGGAGCGTCTCGATGGACTCCTGGATCCTCTGTTGGAACATGGGACCCGGATCGACCCTCGGCCCGAGGTGCCCGCGCCAAAGGCACGGCGTGGCGCGCAGCATGTTATGGATTTTGGAGATGGGCTCGATGTCGGCGTAGACGTTGAGCGTCGCCATGGCGTCCTTGTGGCCGAGGATCGATTGGAGCGCCTTGATATCGCCGCCTTGGCGGATCCACTGCGTTGCGAACGTGTGGCGAAGGCCGTGGAACGTGATCAGCTCGTCGTTGGTGCCCATGAGGCCGTTGGTCTCCGAGAACGTCTTGAACGCCCTGCGGATATAGCTTGTCGTCGCGAAGGTCGCGCCCGGCTCCAACAGGATGTAGCAGTCCCCGATCTCGACCGCCCCGGTAAGGCCGCGCAAGCGCAGCTTTCCGCAGTCGATCTCGTGGGTCTCCTTCAGGAAGGGGAGTAGGCCGACCGGGTCGATGGGGATACCCCTGGCGTCATGGGTCTTGGTGTCCTTGATGAACGAACCCATTCCCTTCGCGTACGCCACCGAGTGTCTGATCGAGATCAGGCCCGTCTCGAAATCCACATCGCACCACCGAAGGCCGCAGACCTCGCCGATTCGCATCCCCGTGTGCAGGGCGAGTACGACCGCCCTCTAATCCTCGGCGGACCAATCGAGTCCGAACTCCTTTCGGGCATCCTCTTCGCTCATGACTTCGAGAAGGTCTCCGGGTTGGCAACGAAGGGCGAGGCATAGCTGCTCGAGTGTGTTGAAGCGAATGCCGCGAATATGCCCTTTTTTAATACGGGACAGGTTCACGGGCGTGGTTCCAATCCTTTCGGCAAGTTCGTTCGAGGAAATCTTTCGCTCGGCCATGATCTTGTCGAGGCGAACAATTACGGGCATGGCGTTTCCTTACGCAATCTCGTCGGAGTCGAGGTACAGCTCTCGGGCGTACAAGAAGAGCTGGGAAAGCATGAACAGGACGATGCCGAGAACCAGAGAGGTCCAATCGAATGATGAAGCGATCTCTTGGGCGCCGACGGCCCCCTCGCCGCCAAACATCGAAACGGAGGTTTTGAGTGAGCCGGCGTAGAGGCTGGTGGCAGCTTGAACAACGAAGAGAATGCCGAGCACCTTCAAGCATGTCGCAGACCCTTTCTTGAAGGGGTCTGCGCTCTTGATCGTCCACACGAGAACGGCGCTGAGGATGGTCGTAGCGATACCGATGACGGCAGGGACCAATGTCGAGATCGCAAGGGCTGGATACGCGGGGGAGTCTGCAATTACAGGGTTGTCGAGCACTTCGATTGCTGGCTTTAAGGAGAACGCCACTTGTGCGATGGCGGTGGCGCAAAGGGTCGCAGAGGCTATCGCACATGCGATGCGGAAGGAATGAAGCCGGGGAGTGCGATTGTCGGAACTCATAATAACCTCCGAAGAATTTAAAAAACTCAGGTTACTTTTTAACAGTTTATGTTAAATTGACTTTGCCGGCAAGTAATAAGGGCCGAGCATTTTGTTCGGCCCCTCTGTTCCGACTGGATGAGGTTAAGGTTGGCGATGAATATGCTCAAAATCTCGAAGGCGATCTTTAGGTCACTTCTCTCCTCCAGGTCGCTCTGTGTTGTCGTTGTTGCGTTGATGGTTCTTTGTGCTCTGCCCGTCTTCAGGAGCGCGGCTGGCATCGACGGACGGGTCGAATACCTCGAGTCGGGAATAACCCGTGTTGAGCAGGAATTGTCAGCATCCTATGCGGATGCGCTTGTGAATGCGGGGGAGGACGGTGTCTATACCTCTTCATCAAGCATGCCCGCGCTTCTGTACCCTCTTGCCGCGGGACGTCTTATCTTGGCACCGCTCTCTCCCCTACTTCCGTTTCTGCAGATATCGGATGGAGAGTACACCTATTATGACGGATCGAAGGAGTACTTGCTATGGGTCGCAACGGCCGTTGCCGTCTCGTTCCTTGCCGCGCGTCTTAACAAACGTGAAAAGCTCATCATCCAGGCACCGATGGGCGAGCTGGGTAGACTTGTTGCATCGAGCGTATGGGCGAGTGTTTTTGCAATGCTTGCCGTCCTCGCCATCAATCTTCCAGGGATAATCGCCGCGCTTGTGAAGAATGGCCCGGGCTCGCCGTTCTATCCGATAGGCTACATTCAATATGCGACTCCGGTTATCAAACCGGCTTGGCTGGTGTTCGCGCAGACGGCCATCTTGCAATTCTTGGTGGCAGCGTTCATCTCGCTTGTCGTTCACCTTGCCGTGAAGATTGCCAATAACCCTACGCTTGGAATCGTGTTCGTATGTGCCCTGATGGGGGTGACGATGGTTCCCGGGTATTACGGAAGATCCATCGCTTTACGTGAGTTCGCCCTGTTGAATCCCCTTTCGTATGCGAACACTGAGTTGACCGTCGGCGCCTATAGCCCGTACCCGACAACGCAGATAGTGAATCTGCCTGGACTTTGCTTCGAGCGTGGCGCGATTGCCCTCGTATGCGCAATCGGGATCGAGGTGCTGGCAATTAGCCTGCTTTGCGTTGCTGGAAAGAGCGGCTGCGCGTGCCCGATATCCCCGATTTGTCTTGAGAGGTTCCTTCACTGCATCGAGAACGGCAACTCGTTCGAGCGCTTGTGCCTCCGCCGTTGCATACGTAAGAACGATGGGGAAACTGCTCCTGCGTTCTCCTACCCTCGCCGTATGCGCGATTGCAATGTCGACGACGATGCTGGCCCCGGCTCTGGTCGAGATGTTTCCTGACGCTGATAACGTTTCCGCTGTTCGGTATAGGGATGGGGAGCTCCGTTCAATAGATCGGTATCTAGAGCAGAACGCTGCGAATATGGACGTCGAGGGCAAAGCGGCCCTGGAAGACATGCGGGATGCTCTTTCGGGTTTCGTGTACGCGCCTATGCCTGCGGAGGGGTTTCGAAGCCTTGCGACGTACGAGCGCGCTCGAGGTGAGCTGGGCGCGGCAGATGCGACTCTCCTGCAATCGATCGGAATCGAGCCGGAGACTCCTTCTCGTGCGGAGGCGCGCGCCCTTCTGCTTGAGTCGATCGCGAGCTTGCCGGACCCCAAGGTTTACGAGTTAAGTACGAAGATGCCCCCATTAATCCTCCTTTCGTATCTCCAGGCAGCGCTTCCCTCCTTATTTTTGCTGTTGCCCGTGGTTGTCACATCGCTCGCGTGCACCCACCTGCAGTGTCGTTCCCTTCTGGTTCTCCAGATCCCCGCAACAGCGCATGTGCGTTTTCTGACGGCTGTTGCGCTGGCTCTCCTGCTTGGCTTGGTGCTGCTTTTGGTGTCGATGGTTCCCGCTGTCGTTGTGTCCGTGATTAAGAACGGTGCGGGTGGATCGGAGTATCCCGTCGCTCTCATTCGGGCGGGAGCTTCGACAACGTCCATGGTGGGGGAGGCGGTGTTGTGCAGTATTCCGTTGCTGGTCATGGCATACGGCGTGATTTCCGTCGTCGCTGCGTTGACAGCAGCGATTAGCCGCAACCCCGTTGTCACCGGAATGGTTTGCGCGGTTCTCTTGGTGTTGGGTTCGTTGAGCGCTCATGTTGAAAGCGTGGGCATGGGCGTCGCGCTGCTGGCTCCATTCGCCTCGTTTGATCCCGCTTCCCAGGTGGGGACGATTGGGTTCCTTGGGCGAGGGACGAACGCGATGCCTTTTGGAGAGGTCGTCGGCGCATCGGGCGCTCTGCTGGTGGTCTTGGGCGCCGTATCTCCGTTGATGGTGCGCCTGAGTGTTCCAAAGATCGAAAGGGGATGATCTCGATGATTGACCTTCAAACGCTGACGATCTCTTATGGAAAGAAGGTGCTCGTAGATTCGGTGAACGCTGAGTTTGCCCCGGGTACGGTCTACGGTCTCGTCGCTCCGAACGGGCATGGAAAGACGACGTTGCTGCGTGCGATGGCAGGTTTGCCGGGTCCTCGCGTGGACGGGAGCATCGTTCTGGATGAGGTGCAGGGTACGGGTGCGAGAGAGGTCCGTTCTATGATCTTCTATGCACCTGGTGAGGGGACGCTGCTGTATCCCGGATTGCGTGCGGAAGATCACCTCAAGATGGTTTGCGATATGTGGCCGCATGCTCGCGATATCGAAGAGATAGTGGAACAAACGCAGATAGGCGAGTTCGCGAAGATGAGGATCCGCACTCTGAGCCAGGGCATGAAGCAGCAGCTTACCCTGGCGATTGCGCATGCGACGGGCGCGCGGTACCTTCTATTAGATGAGCCCATGAACGCGCTCGACCCCAGCAGGGTGGACTTGCATTCCGAGATTCTCAGGAAGCTGGCCGATTCTGGTACGTGCATCATCATGTCATCCCACATCTTGGATTCGGTCGATAGGCTGTGCGATGAGATTCTGTTTTTGAAGGATGGGAGGCTCATTAGAAGCATTCCGCAAGATGATGCTGCGCCGAAGTCTCCTGGATCCCATTTCGCAAAGCCTGCCGGACGCGCCGAGGGTGCGCTAAGCACGTATCGGCGACTCTACGAAAAGGGCGGGTAGAAATGCAAGTTAAAAATCTATGTGGTCAATATAATACCGTTGAACCCGCGTATCGATACCGCTCAGCCATTCGCCTCGCCCCCATCGCACGCATCTTCATTCGGTCTGTTACTTTTAATCTAACAATTCTTTGAGGAATGCAGGTGCTTCTAAATGTACTGTCGACTTCTTCTCAAACTAATCCTAAGAGACAAGGCCGTATGGATTTCCACGCTCGTTCTTGCTGCAGCCTTCTCCGTCCCCATTGCGTTCAATTCACCCATTTACGGCCCCTTCTTTATGAAGCAGGGCATGCAGGGCTTTGTCGACGCATTCAATACGCGCGCACCCCAAGCCAACGGCATAGACCTATCGCCAGAGCAGCAAGTCGACGCGGAGCTTGCAAGATACGCGAACGCCGCCCTTGCCGCTCAAACCGACGCCGCCTTTCTCGATTCTGCCGAGAGCTACTACGCGCTCATGGGCGAAGGCTTCCAATCCGGATCCATCGTGGGAGACCGAGAGACCAATGACGCGGAGCTCGCATATTGCCGTGCCCTGAGCAGCTCCGGCATCACGGATATCCCGGCCTCCGCAAACGACCTGCCATTCCTTTCCTTCCTGCCTTACGCCATTGCCACGGCGCCGTCTTTCCTTCCCTTCATCCCCTTCCTTCTCTCGTCGATACTCCTGCTCGGGGCCACAAGGCCTGCGACCCTGGCGGCAAAGGCGCCCGTGCCCAAATTCCGGCGCCTTATCCAGATCGTGTTTTCGATAATCGCCGCGGGGACCGCGATGCTCCTCGCCGGCCTCGCACCCGGGGGCATTTACGCCTTGGCCCTAAACGGCTTCGGGCAAATTGGGTACCCGATCGCCTTCTTCCATGACGGCGCGCTTACCACCACGACCGCGGGAAACGTCTTCACAGCCCTGCTTATCGCGCTTCTTGCGGGCGGAACCTTGATATCCGTTTGCTCCGCCGTCCTATCGACCGCAACGAGGCGCGTCCTCGCGGGCCCCCTTACCTCCGCGCTGCTTGTCGCGGCCCCGGCATTCCCGTTACTGTCCGATTCGGCACTGGAGCATAACGCCGCGCTCAATCTCCTGCCGCTGGCCGTATTCTCGCCTATCGAGGCAACGGGTTACGTAGGATGCTTCCCAACAGAATTCATTGGCTCCGGTTCAGGCAGCGCATCGATGCTTGCCGTGGCCCCGGCATACGTCGCGGTCTTTTTTGCGGTCGGCGCCGTTGCGACACGTTCGCCCAAACAGCCTGGACCCGCGAAAAAGCACCATGGGCTCGAGCTTCTGGACGCGAGCGTGGGATACGGAAGCACGACGATACTTTCAATCGGGTCGCTTTTCCTGAGCCCGGGAACGGCGGCGGGCCTCATTGCTCCCAACGGCTCGGGGAAAACCACCCTTCTTGAAGCGCTGTCGGGCCAATTTCCCACCCGCATCCGCTCGGGAAGCCTGGCGGCAGACGGAATCAGCCAACGTCAATCAGCCGAATTCGCAGAACTCGTCTACCTGAGCTCTTCAGGCGGCACGGATCTCTACCCCACGCTATCAGCCCTCGAGCACCTTGCTTTCGTTAGGGAGGCGTGGAAATCGGCCACCGACATCGACTCGCTCTGCAGCTCCCTCGGAATCTCCCCATATCTCGACAAGCCGACCCGTAAACTCTCGACAGGAATGAAGCAGCAGGTAAAGCTTGCCATGGCGATATCGACCGGTTGCCCGTACCTTATCCTCGATGAACCGCTGAACGGCCTCGATCCGGGAAAGCGGAAAACCTCCTGCGACGCGATGCGCAGCGAGGTGGCGCGGGGACGAAGCGTGCTCATTTCAAGCCATCTGCTCGACGACCTGGCAGACCTTACCAACTCGTTCTACTTCATCGAGGCCGGCACGCTCGCGGAAAAGATCAAGTCGTCCTCGCAGACGCTCAAGCAGGAATACCTCGATACATACGAGCGAGGTGAATGACATGAAACTATTTGAACAGCTGAAGTCCAATGCGTCGCGCATGGCTGTCTACGCCATCCTCGTGGCAACGGCTTTATGCGGAATCGCGGCACCCGTCTATGCGCTCAACGGGGAGAAAGGCGATGTCGAACCCGCGTACATGGCTTCGACGGTTAAGGACCGGTACAAAGCCTTCTCTGGAGACACGTTTTACGTAGCAGAGTGCGACACGACCTACCGTCAGCTTCGCTACAACAAGGGCTACGACTATCTAGGCGCAGAGGCAATCAGCTATACGTCGGGTTGGTACCGCTCCAACTATGGACACATAACCCAGTTCAAGTGTAACTACCGTGTGTACAACTAAAGCAACCGGCCGGGACGAGGGGTGACGCAAAAAGCGTCGCCCCTCGTTTTTAACCATGTCAACTGAACCTAGTTCAGTTTGGTTGATTTCCGATCTCAGCCGAACACATTGAGCGGAAAGGCCGTTCCCGCAGTCAGTCGAACGTCCCCGGGGCCCTTCTCAGGCCCCGGGGACGGCATTTTCCCAGTTGAAGGAACGGTGGAGATGTGTTTCGATGGGTCAGATTCGTGTCGTTCCGAAAAGACCGTGAACCTTTTGTGGGACACGCGGCGCCGTGGTACCATAACCGAGTTTGTTGTCTTGGTCGGAAACCAAGACGCCTTATGCGCTGATCGGTAACCAGCGCCTGACCAATAAGGAGTCCTACCATGAAGCAGGGTATCCATCCCCAGTATGTCGAGTGCACGGTGACGTGCTCCTGCGGCAACACCTTCAAGACGCACGCTACCGTGTCCGAGATGAAGGTCGAGCTTTGCAACGAGTGCCACCCGTTCTACACCGGCCAGCAGAAGTTCGTCGACACCGGTGGACGCGTCCAGCGCTTCGCCGACAAGTTCGGTGGCGCCGCTGCCGCCCAGCTCAAGAAGGCCGAGGAGGCCAAGGCTGCCAAGGCTGCCAAGGCTGCTGAGGCCGAGGCCGCTCGCAAGGCCGCCGCTGAGGCTAAGGCTGCCGAGAAGGCCAAGCGTGCTGCTAAGTTTGCCGAGGAGGCTGCCAAGCAGGCCGCCGAGGCTCCCGCAGAGGCTCCCGTCGAGGAGGCCGCTGCCGAGGCCGAGACCACCGAGGCTGCTGAGTAAATAGCTCGCCGAGGAATCGCTCGCATTCATGGCAAAAGGGCCGTGCATCCGTTTGGGTGCGCGGCCCTTTTCTTTTTATTGGTGCAGGCTAACCCGTTCCCATTGCACCAGATTGGTGCGAAGGGGACGGGTTGGTTTGCACCAAATGGCAGAGTGACGGCGTTTTCCCAGATAAAACCTGCCAAAATAAACCAGTCCCTTTTTGGCAGGTCGGTCGGGTCGTAGTTATTACGTGGCGGTCGAGCTCGACCGTATAGGCCGCGCCTTGTTTGGCTAAAGTACAATCATCTGTGTTTAACTCGCCCGCAGCTGCACGGCGTGGGCGATGGCCAAAAAGGAAAACCACATGGGATTCATGTCAAAGCTGCTGTCCTTTGGATCCGATAAGGACCTTAAGCGCTACTACAAGATTGTCGACCAGATCAACGGTCTTGAGCCCCAGTTTGAGAAGATGACCGAGGAGGAACTCCGCGCCCAGACCGATAAGTTCCGCGAGCGTTACGCCAACGGCGAGTCGCTCGACGACATGCTTCCCGAGGCCTTTGCCACCGTGCGCGAGGCTTCCAAGCGCATCACGGGCATGCGCCACTTTGACGTGCAGCTCATTGGCGCCATGGCACTGCACGAGGGCCACATCGCCGAGATGAAGACCGGCGAGGGCAAGACGCTCGTCTCCACCTTGGCCGGCTACCTCAACGCTATCGCCGGCAAGGGCGTGCATGTCGTTACCGTCAACGATTACCTGGCAAAGCGCGACTCCGAGTGGATGGGCCGCATCTATAAGTACCTGGGCATGACCGTCGGTCTGCTCCAGAACAACATGCCGCTCGAGCTCAAGCGCCCGGCCTACCAGGCAGACGTCACCTACGGCACCAACTCCGAGTTCGGCTTTGATTACCTGCGCGACAACATGGTCACCCGCCCCGAGCAGCGCGTGCAGCGCGGCCACCATTACGCCATCGTCGACGAGGTCGACTCCATCCTGATCGATGAGGCCAGAACGCCGCTCATCATCTCGGGTGCCGGCACCAAGTCCGCCAGCACCTACAAGGACTTCGCGCGTGCCGTGCGCGGCCTTGAGCGCGGCGAGGACGTGTCGCACGACATGCTCACCGCCACCGAGGACGTGGAGCCCACGGGCGACTATGTCATGGACGAGGCCAAGCACACCATTGCCGCCACCGAGCGCGGCCTTAAGAAGATCGAGCGCCGCTTGGGTATCGATGACATCTATGCCGATCTCTCCGGCCAGCTGGTCAACCACCTGCAGCAGGCGCTGAAGGCCCAGTACATGTTCCACCGCGACAAGCAGTACGTGGTCACCAACGGCGAGGTCAAGATCGTCGACGAGTTCACCGGCCGCATTATGGAAGGCCGCCGTTACTCCGAGGGCCTGCATCAGGCCATCGAGGCCAAAGAGGGTGTGCTCGTGCGCGAGGAGAACCAGACACTCGCCACCATCACCCTGCAGAACTACTTCCGCCTGTATGACAAGCTCTCCGGCATGACCGGTACGGCTCTCACCGAGGATGCCGAGTTCCGCGAGATCTACAAGCTGCCCGTCGAGGTCATCCCCTCCAACAAGCCCGTGCAGCGCGTGGATCACGAGGACCTGGTGTACCGCACCATTCAGGCCAAGTACAACGCCGTCGCCGACGATGTCGAGCGACGTCACGCCAAGGGCCAGCCGGTCCTGGTGGGCACCGTCTCCATCGAGAGCTCCGAGAAGCTGTCCGCCGCCCTTACCAAGCGCGGCATCGCACACGAGGTCCTCAACGCCAAGCACCACGAGCGCGAGGCCCACATCGTGGCCCAGGCCGGACGTTACGGCGCCGTGACCATCGCCACCAACATGGCCGGTCGTGGTACCGACATCTTGCTGGGCGGCAACCCCGACGAGCTGGTGCGCGAGCGCCTTGAGTACAAGGGCCTGACCATGGAGGACGTGACGCCCGAGCAGCTCGAGCAGTTTAACGCCGAGGCCAAGGAGACCTGCAAGGCCGAGCGCGAGCGCGTGCTTGCCGCCGGCGGCCTGACCGTTATCGGCACCGAGCGCCACGAGTCCCGTCGTATCGACAACCAGCTGCGCGGCCGCTCCGGACGTCAGGGCGATCCGGGCGAGACCCAGTTCTACCTGTCGCTCGAGGACGACCTCATGCGCCTGTTCGGCGGCGACAAGATGGACCGCGTCTCCAAGATGATGGTCACGGCCGACATGGGCGACGACATGCCCATTCAGCACAAGATCATCTCCAAGGCCGTCGAGAGCGCCCAGCACAAGGTCGAGAGCATCAACTTCTCCATGCGTAAGAGCGTCCTTGAGTACGACGACGTCATGAACAAGCAGCGCCAGGTCATCTACGCCGAGCGCAACAAGATTCTGGACGGCAAGGACCTGACCGACCACATCACCGAGGTCATGCACGATACCGTGTACCGCTGCGTGCAGGAGTTCTGCACCAAGGACAGCCACGAGGGCGAGCGCGACCTGGAGGGCCTGCGCAAGTGGGTTGTGGAGCTCACCGGCCACATCGATACGCCGAAGTTCCCCGACGAGGACTTTGAAGCCCTGGCTGCCGATGTCTTGGCCTATGTTGAGAAGTGCTACAACATGAAGGCCGAGCGTCTGGGCGAGGACCTGATGCGCGAGCTCAATACCCAGGTCATGCTGCGCGTCATCGATACCCGCTGGATGAACTACCTGCAGGAGATGGACTATCTCAAGACCGGCATTGGCCTGCGCGGCTTTGGCCAGCGCGACCCGCTGGTTGAGTACAAGACCGAGGCCTACGGCGCGTTCCAGATGCTCGTCGACACCATGTACGAGGATTATCTGCGTACGGTTCTGCGCATCGAGATCAAGGCTGCCCCGCGTGCCGTGGAGCACAAGGAGGAGCCCGCGCTCGAGGGTGCGCGCTTCTCCGGTCCTGCCGAGGTCGATGGTGACAACGGCGACTCGGTGCTGCGCAAGCAGGCGCAGGTGCAGGCCCGCACGGCTGTCCAGGGTGGTCCGGCTGCCGTCAACAACGGTGGCAAGGTGACCACCTATCGCAAGTCCGAGAGCGACGATCCGTACGTCAACGTGGGCCGCAACGACCCGTGCCCCTGCGGTAGCGGCAAGAAGTTTAAGTACTGCCACGGCAGGAATCGTTAATGGCTGAGGCTTTAGAGGTAACGCCCGCCGAGCTGGACGCATTTGCGGACCGGCTCGGTGAGGTCGAGTCGTATCTCCACTTGGACGAGAAGCGTACCCGTGTGACCGAGCTCGAGGCCAAAAGTGTTGCCCCTGGCTTTTGGGATGACGCCGACGCCGCCCGTGCCACCATGGAGGAGATCGCGCGTACCAAGGAAGATATCGCTGCCGTGGACACCGCGCGCGGCGAGCTTTCCGATGCCCGCGCCGCGCTGGAGCTTGCCGAGGAGATGGGGGATGACCCCGACGCCGTCGCCCTTCGCGAGGAGGCTACAGCCACGGCTGAGCGCCTGGCCCGGGCCATCGATGAGCTTGAGCTTTCGAGCTGGTTTACCGGTGAGTTCGATCACGGCGATGCCATTGTGACCATCAAGCCCGGACAGGGTGGTCTGGAGGCCCAGGACTGGACCTTCATGCTCTTTAAGATGTACATGAAGTACTGCCAGCGTCGCGGCTGGAAGGTCACCATCAACGACTGTCCCGCGGCCGAGGTCATCGGCATTGACCGCGCGACATTTACCGTCGAGGGCAAGGACGCATTTGGCATGCTGCGCGCCGAGGCCGGCGTCCACCGCTTGGTTCGCATTAGTCCCACCGACGACAAGAAGCGCCGCCAGACCACGTTTGCCGGCGTCGAGGTCATCCCCGTGCTACCCGATGATATCGACATCGAGATCAGCCCCGATGACATCCGCGTGGACGTGTACCACGCGAGCGGCCCGGGCGGTCAGGGCGTCAACACCACCGACTCCGCCGTGCGCGTGACGCATTTCCCCAGCGGCATTGTGGTCACCTGCCAAAACGAGCGCAGCCAGATCCAGAACAAGGCCGCGTGCATGCAGATCCTCAAGGCTCGCCTGTACGAGATTGAGCTCGAGAAGCGTGCCGAGGCGCTCGATGAGATTCGCGGACCCAAGACCACGATTGGTTTTGGCAACCAGATCCGCAGCTACGTGCTCTACCCGTACCAGATGGTCAAGGACCTACGCACGGGCGTGGAGACCAGCAACGTCGAGGCAGTTCTTGACGATGGCGACCTGGACCCGTTTGTTATTGGCTACCATCGCTGGGCTACCGGCAACGCCGATGCAGAAGGCTCGGAGGTCTAAAACATCGGGTGGCTTCAAGCCGATGCCAAGCCCAACGGTTGGACGGGTTTGTATCCAGAATAAACCCTGCGCAGGGGTGGTTTTTGTCCGGCGAATCGGTAGAATCGAATACAAGAAGAAGTTCAAAGCGCATCCGATGGGGTGCGCTTTTTTGAGGGAGGCAGCATGGCATATCGTCTGGACATCAAGCGCATTCTTTCGATGAACTACTTTCACGACCTGCCCCAGATCATGTTGGGGTGCGCTCTGGCCGCCATCGCGACCGACCTGTTTTTGATTCCCAACGGTCTTGCCGCCGGTGGCGTTACGGGCCTTGCGACTATTATCCAGGCGGTCGGCGCGGCGCGAGGCGTGTCGCTTCCCGTCGGTATCCAGACCATCGTGATGAATGCCTTGCTGCTGCTGGTCGTTATGCGCGAGGGCGGCATGTTCTACGTGGTGCAGACCGCGACGGGCTTTGTGCTTCTGGGCTTCTTTACCGATCTGTTCGCCCCGTTTGTAGCACCTCTGGCGGATGCGGACCTGATGCTCCCTGTCATGTGGGGCGGCATTATTACGGGCATCGGTTACGGCATGGTGTTGCGCGCCGGCGCCAACACCGGCGGCTCGGACACGATTGGCCAAATCATCTCGCGTAACACCTCGCTGCCGGTGGGCTCGACCGTCATGGCAATCGACGTTGCCGTGTGTGCGCTGTCGGCTCCGGTCTTTTCAATCGAAAACGCACTATATGCAGGCCTTTCGATGGTCATTAGCGGCTACGTGATCGATGCCGTGGTCGATGGCGGCAACAAACGCCGTATGGTACTCATCCTCTCGGACAAGTTCCCTGATATCGCTGCCGATATCATGTATGGCCTGGGTCGTGGTTGTACCAAGTTTAAGGCGACTGGCATGTATTCGGGTGCCGAGAAGCCGGTGATTATGGTCATCGTGAGCCGTCGAGAGCTCAATACCCTCAAGACGATCGTGCGCGAGCGCGATCCTCACGCCATTGTGACGGTCGCTGACGTTACGGAAGCCTTCGGCGAGGGATTCAAGGACATTAGCGCGTAGGGGCGACCGCGTTCCATCCAAAAGACGTTCACATTGATAAACCGTTTCATCAGCGGTTCTGCCTGCTAAATTGTTCAAATAATGATAAAAACTCTGGTAAAGCCATCAGTTTCCAGCATAATGAATGACGTACGTGCATTGCGGCTGTGTTGGGATTACCTTCGGTGCCGTGCGCATTTTGTCTAATGAGGATGAAAGGAAGGCACAATGAGCGACGAAGAGCTCAAAAAGGTTGCCAACGAGGTAAGGAAGGGCATCGTCACCGGCGTGCACGCTGCCAAGTCCGGCCATCCGGGCGGTTCGCTCGGCGCTGCCGACATCATGACCTATCTGTACTTTGAGGAAATGAACGTCGACCCGGCCGACCCCCGCAAGGCCGACCGCGATCGCTTTGTGCTTTCCAAGGGCCACTGCGCTCCGGGCCTGTACGCCGTGCTCGCCGAGCGCGGGTTCTTCCCCAAGGAGGACCTCGAGACGCTGCGCCACATCGGTAGCCACCTGCAGGGTCATCCCAACATGAACGACACCCCGGGCGTCGACATGTCCACCGGCTCGCTCGGCCAGGGTATCTCCGCCGCCGTGGGTATGGCCGTTGCCGCCAAGCACTGGGGCGATACTTACCGCACGTACGCCCTGCTGGGCGATGGCGAGAGCGAGGAGGGCCAGGTCTGGGAGGCAGCCATGTTTGCCGGCAACCAGCAGCTCGATAACCTCTGCGTGATCGTCGACCACAACGGCCTGCAGATCGACGGCCCCGTCGAGGAGGTCAACGACCCCATGCCGCTCGCCGACAAGTTCCGCGCGTTCAAGTTCCACGTGGTGGAGCTCGCCGACGGCAACGACTTCGACCAGATCCGCGCCGCCTTTGCCGAGGCTCGCGCCACCAAGGGGCAGCCGACCGCCATTATCGCCGAGACCCTGAAGGGCAAGGGCGTGTCCTTTATGGAGAACCAGGTTGGTTGGCACGGCAAGGCCCCCAACGATGAACAGTTTGAGCAGGCCATGGCAGAGCTCACGGCCGCCGGAGAGGAGCTCTAGGATGGCAGACGTCAAAAAAATCGCCACGCGCGTAAGCTACGGCGAGGCCCTCGTCGAGCTCGCCAACGAGCACGATGACTTTGTGGTCCTCGACGCCGACCTGGCCGCCGCCACGCAGACCGGCAAGTTCAAGGCCGCCTGCCCCGATCGTTTCTTCGATGTGGGCATTGCCGAGAGCAACCTGATGGGTGTTGCCGCCGGTATCGCGACCACCGGTCGTGTTGCCTTCGCGAGCACCTTTGCCATGTTCGCTGCCGGTCGCGCCTTTGAGCAGGTCCGTAACTCCATCGGCTACCCGCACCTTAACGTTAAGATCGGTGCCACGCACGCCGGTATCTCGGTGGGCGAGGATGGCGCCACGCACCAGTGCTGCGAGGATATCGCCCTTATGCGCGTCATCCCCGGTATGACTGTTATCGTTCCTGCCGACGATGTGGAGGCCCGCGCCGTGACGCGCGCCGCCTACGAGTGCGACGGTCCGGTGTACATGCGCTTTGCCCGTCTGGCCTCGCCGGTTATCAACGACCCTGAGACCTACAAGTTCGAGTTGGGTAAGGGCATTGTCATGCGCGAGGGCGCCGATGTGACCATCATCGCCTGCGGCCTGATGGTCGGCGAGGCTCTCGAGGCCGCCGAGCAGCTCGCTGCCGAGGGTATCGACGCCGAGGTCATCAACATGCACACCATCAAGCCCATCGATGCCGACCTGATCGTCAAGAGCGCCACCAAGACCGGCCACGTCGTGACCGTCGAGGAGCACTCTGTGATCGGTGGCCTGGGCAGCGCCGTTGCCGACGTCCTGTGCGAGCAGTGCCCGACGCCGCTCAAGAAGATCGGCGTCAACGACACCTTCGGTGAGTCCGGCCCGGGCGCCGAGCTCCTGCACAAGTACGGCCTGGACGCCGCCAACATCGTGGCGACCACCAAGGAGTTCTTGGCATAAGGCAAGGCGGATCTCAAGGACTGCTTCGCCAGAACTATAAAACTGTTTCGCCAGTACTATGGAAACCCGGCAGGGGCGCTCTCTTGGAGAGCGCCCCTGTTTCAGTTGCGGTGAAATAAGGACTGTTTTGCCAGCCTAAAGGCTCAACAGTCTCTATTTCACCGCAACTCATGAAGACGCCCCTCAAGCACGGTCCCATCAGGGAAAAGGGCGCATATCGACAAAGTGCAATTCAGACCCTTCCAACTTTGTATATGCAGCACTCCAAGATAAACGCGGCGACCCCTTAGTTACCGCAGGCCGGGCACAGGGTTACTCTCCAAATCGTCCTCGGACATGTCGGAGCCCCCGCTGCGCGCTTCGCGCGGCAGGGGCTCCTCCGTCCTGCGGAAAAATTTGGAGAGTAACCCTGTGCCCGGCTGACGGGATCCCTAAGCACGCCATGCTTCTTATGTGCAGCAAAGCTAATGCTGCTAAAATACAAAGCGCTCATGTAGTTTAAACGCACGACGATAAGGAGCACCAGTGGGTAACCACTTCCGTACCTCCGGTGCGGGCGATGATGCCCCCAAGACGCAGACAGGCGTCCAGGGCAGTCGTTTCGCCACTCCGGATTCAGAGGGCCAGCCTGTCGCTCAGGCCCCCGCTCAGCCGGCAGATCAGGCACAGCCGGCATCCGATCCCTTTGCCTACAATCCCACCAGCGATGTTGCGCTTTCCGGCGCGGCGGGTTTTGAGCCCGTTCAGGCCGTGACCGCTCGCGTGGAGCAGCCTCAGGCTGGCGCCGCCACGCCGCAGCCTACCATGGCCGGCATTCCCGACCCCTTGGCCCCTGCGACGCCGGCTCCTCAGCCTGCGCAGTCCGGTCTCTTTGCCGCTATTCCCGACCCCACGCAGCCTGCTGCCCCAGTGGTCGAGAGCGATCAGGCCGCCGAGGTCGCAAGCCTCGATAACGCGCTCAACAACCCCGATTTTACGTCGGTGTTTGCGCCCATCGATCCGCAGGCCAGCCGCAAGAAGATGGCCAAGCAGGCCGGTGTCGAGCCCGTTATCCTTATGGAGCATGTCACCAAGATCTATCCGGCACAGCCCAACAAGCCTGCACTCGACGACATCAACATCGAGATCTATCCGGGTGAGTTCGTCTTCCTGGTCGGTCACTCCGGCTCGGGTAAGACCACGCTGCTGTCGACGCTCAACCGCGACGTCAAGCCGACGAGCGGCCGCATCCTGGTTGCCGGTCAGGACCTCATGAAGATCAAGAACCGCAAGGTTCCGTTCCTGCGCCGCCAGATTGGCGCCGTGTTCCAGGACTTTAAGCTTCTGCCGCAAAAGACCGCCTACGAAAACGTGGCGTTTGCCCTGCAGTGCATCGGCAAGCCCAAGGGCGTCATTCGCAGCCAGGTGCCCGAGGTGCTGCGTCTGGTCGGTCTGGCCGATCAGATGGACTCGCTGCCCGACCAGCTTTCCGGTGGCGAGCAGCAGCGCGTTGCCGTCGCCCGCGCTATGGTCAACCGTCCGCCGCTGCTGATCTGCGACGAGCCGACGGGCAACCTCGATCCGGCGATCTCGCTGGGCATCATGAAGCTGCTCGAGCGTATTAACCGCACCGGCACCACCGTGATCGTCGCCACGCACGACCGCGAGATGGTCGATAGCATGCACCGTCGCGTGATCGCCCTCGAAGGCGGCCACGTTATCCGCGACCAGGAGAGGGGAGGTTACGGCAACTATGGCACCAACTAACGTGGGCTACTCCTTCAAAGAGGCAATCAGCCACTTCTTCCGTAACTGGACTACCTCGCTCGGCGCCGTCATCACGATCTTCCTTTCGCTGTTTATCATCGGCCTGTTCATCATGGGCTCCGCGATGCTGAACTCCGTGATCGGCACCGTCGAGGATCAGGTTGTCATCAACGCGTTCATTAGTGATGACGCCGATCAGGCCGATGTTCAGGCTTTTGAGGCCGAGCTTAAGACGTGGAATAACGTCAAGTCCGTGACCTATAAGGACAAGGACGACGCACTGGCCGAGTATACGAGCAAGATGTCGGGTAACGCCGACGCCACCATGAGCGCGCTCGACGGCCAGAACCCGCTGCCCGCCTCGTTTGCGATTGAGATGGACGATCCGTCTCAGGTCGAGAGCACGGCCAAGAAGCTCAAGAAGGATGCCGATTTCCAGAAGATCGCGGATGACGGCGACGTCAACGCGAGCGTGCTGTACGGCCAGGAGGAAGTGAGCCGCCTGTTCCAGGTGACCAACTACATCCGCATCGCCGCCGTGGTGCTCGTTGGCCTTCTGACCTTTATCGCATTCATCTTCATCAACAACACGATTCGCCTGTCCATCACGGCGCGTCGTCGTGAGATTGCGATTATGCGTCTGGTCGGCGCCAGCAACGGCTTCATTCGCGGCCCGTTTATCACCGAGGGCGTGCTGCAGGCCATTTTGGGCTCGCTGCTTTCCATCGGCGTTCTGGAGCTGCTGCGCAATTTGATGATTCCGCGTCTGCAGGAGAGCATCGGCTGGATGTCGTTTGCCCTGCCGATGCAGTACTACCTGGTGACCTATGCTGCGCTGATTCTGGTCGGCGTGATTATCGGTCTCTTTGGTTCTGCCATCGCCATGCGCCGCTACCTGCGCGTGTAAGCATGCCTGGAATTCACCCCTTCCAACGGGTCGTCTCTTATGGGGCGGCCCGTTTTTTGATCCCTAGGGGACGGCAGGAAAGCGAATCATTTGGGTAGACTCTTTGGAGTTCGCAATCGATAGTTAGGAGGCGCCATGGGGCGCAATAACAAGCATAAGCGTGGAGCTCGCAATCAGCGCGGGCCGGTGCGCAGCGAACGCCGTCCGAGCCTGACCGGGCGCGTGCAGCTCCATGAGCATAGCGCCTACGTTGTAACCGAAAACGGCGACTACAAGGTCATGGGCCGCGGTAAGCGCGAGATCATGGATGGCGATACCGTTGCCGTGAGCATTAAGAACAGCCCGCACGGTGAGCGGCGCGCCGTGATCGAGGGCGTAGTTGAGCGTGCAGCCATAAGCGTGGTGGGCACGTACCAGACCGCCGGTCCGCTCGGTGTGATCGAGCCGCTCGATTCGCGTCTGAAGGCCGACTTCTTCATTCTGCCCGAGGATACCTCGACGGATCGTCTGGGTGTCCACCCGGGTGATGCTGTTGTCGCGCGTATTTTGACCTACCCGACGCGCCTGGAATCGGGTACCGTGACGATCGAACGCCGCATTGGCGGAGATGACGCGCCCGATTTGGGCGTTCAATATGTGATGGCGCGTTACGGCTATACCGATAGCTATCCCGAGGCCGCGCTGGACGAGGCCGAGGGGCTTTCGTTCGATGTGTCCGCGGCGCTTAAGGACCCGCTCCGCCGCGATCTGCGCGACCGCTTTGTCATCACGATCGACCCAGTCGACGCGCGCGACTTTGACGACGCCATTTCGCTGGAGCGCACGCCCGAGGGTGGCTACAAGCTGGGTGTGCATATCGCCGACGTTTCACACTATGTGGCTTGGGACGGGCATATCGATCTTGAGGCTCGCCATCGTACGACATCGGTGTATCTGGCCGATCGCGTGCTTCCCATGCTGCCCGAACGCCTGTCCAATGACCTGTGCTCGCTTCGCCCTGACGAGGACCGCCTTGCGTTTACCGTCGATATCGAGCTCGATGCGCAGGGTCGCGTGCGGCATTACGATCCGTACCCCAGCGTGATTCGCTCGCGTGTGCGTATGGACTATGACGGCGCCGAGGCGCTGCTGGTGCGTGCCGGCGCGGTTGAGTATTCGGTGCTGGAGGGTGCGGCCGAGGATGTTGCGGCTGCTGAGGCCTCGCGCGAGGAAGCGCTTGAGCGCGGCCTTGCGTGCGAGGGGGCCGCCCGCGGCTACAACGTCGACCTCGGCGATTTCCTTGTCGCCGCCAACGAACTCGCCGAACTTCGCCGTCGCATTCGTCGCGCCCGCGGCTCAGTCGATTTTGACACGGCCGAGATTCGCGCTCTCTTGGATGAGGACGGAGTACCCGTGCAGATTGTGGCGCGTGAGCGTTCGTGTGCCACGTCGCTTATCGAGGAAGCCATGCTGCTCGCCAACGAGTGCGTTGCAGAGTGGCTGGCAGACCGTGACATCGAGGCCTGCTATCGCGTGCATGAGGATCCGAGCCCCGATAGCCTGCACGGTGCCGCCGTTGCGCTGGCGCAGCTAGGCATCATCGACGATCGCCGTGCTGCCGGTATTGCCCTGGGGAGCCCCGATGAGCTGCAGGCTGCAGTTGATGCTGCCGCCGGTACGGCCAACGCACCGCTCGTTAACACGCTGCTTCTGCGCAGCATGCAGCGCGCGCTGTACAAGCCGCGCAACGAGGGCCACTTTGCGCTCGCCGCGCCGTGCTACTGTCACTTTACGAGTCCCATCCGTCGCTACCCCGATCTGGTGGTGCACCGCGTGCTCAAACTGCAGTTGGCCTATGAGCAGCTCGGCGGCAAGGACGCCTTGGTCCGTACGCCGCGGCTGATCGGCAAAGGGCGCGAGTCGCTGCCGCGCATTCTGCCGCAGATCTGCCGCGCATGTAGCGATGCCGAGCGCGCGGCAGATGCCGCCAGCCATGCGACGCAAAAGATCAAGATTGCCCAGTACTATGAGGACCGTCTGGGTGAGCGCTATGCCGGAACCGTCTCGTGGGTTAGCAGCATGGGCCTCTTTGTGCGCTTGGACCTAACACAGGTCGAGGGCCTGGTTTCAATTAAGAGCCTGGGCAACGAGTGGTTCGAGTTCGACGAGGACGCGCTTACGCTGACGGGCGCCGACACGGGGACTCGCTATGAACTGGGCCAGCGCGTGATTATCGAGGTCTCGCGCGTCAATACCACGCGTGGGCACTTGGACTTTAAGCTTATCCATTAGCCAAATCCCGACTCATGGTGGGGGAGCGGAGGGCGGCCTTTCGGGACAGCCCTTCGCATTTGAATCGTGACTACCTTGCCGTCTGCTCGGCCGCCCGCTTACCTGCTATTTGAGAGGTAAAACCTACCAAAATAAACCTGTCCCTTTTGGCAGGTTTACAAGAAAGCGGGGATGAGATGGCGACGGTGTACGGTTATGCGCGGGTGAGTTCGCGCGATCAGAATCTTAATCGGCAGCTGGATGCGCTGGGCGCCTATGGCGTGGGCTCGGCGAATATTTATGCCGACCATGCGAGCGGCAAGGACTTCGATCGACCGCGTTATCGCGAGCTGCTGCACGTCCTGGGAGACGGGGACGTGCTGGTGGTGCTTTCTATCGACCGACTTGGCCGTAATTACTCCGAGATTCTTGAGGAATGGCGACGCATTACCAAGGTGCTCGGGGTTGCCATTGTGGTGTTGGATATGCCATTGCTTGACACGCGCGCCAGGGCCAGCGGCGCGCCGGATGTGACTAACACCCTGATTGCTGATATTGTGCTGCAGCTGCTGAGCTACGTGGCGCAGGTGGAGCGCGAGAATATCCATCGGCGCCAGGCGGAGGGGATTGCAGCGGCGCGGGCGCGAGGGGTCCGTTTCGGTCGACCTCGCAAGCCATGCCCTCCTCAGTTTGAGCTGGTGCGCGATAGCTATGAGGCGGGCGATATTACCCGCAGCCAGGCAGCAAAGTGCCTGGGCGTGTGCGTGGGGACGTTCGATCGCTGGATGCGCGAGGCGGGGTAGGGTTTTGCGTCGCTTTGTCGCTTCCTGTTGCGATTCAAATTTTGATACGGTGACGATGCCATTTGGGGCTACACTCGCTGATATTCAAAAAAGGAGGTTGACCCTTGGCGCGCGTAAAACAAATAATCGGATGGACCGCGATCGTTCTGTTCGCTGCAACGCTGGCGGGCATCTGGGTGCTGACGGAGCAAAATGCGGTGGAGACGTCGTTGCTGAGCGAGTCCACCGCGCGTGTGGTGGAGGGTCAGGCTACGGGCGTTCAGGCTGTCGATGCCACGGGTGGAGCTCAGACGGAGAACGGAATGACCGGGGGCACCGATTCGGCTGCCTCGAATGTCCGGTCTGGCCGACTTGCTTCCATTCGCATGTGGGTGGGCACGAACGTCCGTCGCGTTGCCCATACCGTAGAGTTTTTCTTCGTCGGATTGTTCGCCTCGGTGGTCGTGGTTTGCTTTTCCAGGCGTCCGTGGAGCGTATGCTCCCGTTGCGTGCCCGTATTGCTCTTTTGCGCCGCCTGCTCCGTTGGCGATCAGGTACATAAGATCTTTGTTCCCGGCAGGCATTTCGACGTTATCGATTTAGGATTCGATGCTGCGGGCTATGTCATTGCCATGCTGTTGGTATTGCTGACGGCGGCGTTGGTGCGCCATGCGACTCGGCCGATCGGCGCCCATGCGAGGCGCTAGCCGGTAACAAACCCGTTTCCGATAATGCGACCTTGTTGAATTATTTTGTGTCGCGCGTATTTCCGAGCGGTCGGATTTGAGGGGCGAGCGGTAGAACGCTCGCCCTTTGTGCGCCACGATGCGGCACAATGTACCGCAAAAGCTGTTTGTATCCGGTACGAATCGTTCGTTGGTCTTTAATTCTTCTCAACGGAGGTGTTTGAGATGGCAAACGGATTGCTTTTGCGGCTTCGCGAGCGTGAGCTCAGCGCGAGCCCGGCGGAACGCAATGTCATCGCATATGTAAGCGCTCATCCGCACGAGGTGGTCGGGCTGTCCGTCCGCGGTCTTGCCGATGTCACGTTCTCCTCGCCCTCGAGCATTTTGCGCTTTTGCAAGCGTTTGGGTTTTGCGGGCTACAAGGAGTTCCAACGCGAACTGATTGCCGAGCTGGCGCTCTTAGATGACAAAAAAGACGTTGCCCTCGAGGACATCTCCATGGATGACAGCGTCGAACGTATCGTGGGGAAGGTGATGAAAAGCAACGTGCGCACGATCGAGGCGACGGCGCGAACGCTCGATTACACCGTCTTGGAGCGATGCGCGGCCCGTCTTAAGCGGGCACGCGCGGTCAATCTGTTCGGTATTGGTGCTTCTCGTTTGGTCGCGCACGACCTGGCGCAAAAGCTCATGCGTGTCGACAAAGAGTGCCATCTGTACGACGACTGGCATGATCAGCTCTTATGTGCCAAGAACATGCATGAGGGCGATATGGCAATCGCCTTTAGTTACTCGGGCTTGACGCAAGAGGTGCTGGACTGCACCGCCGAGGCTCAACGCCACAACTGTCCCGTAGTGGCCGTTACCAAAGTAGATGGATCATCCAAGCTTGCCACCATGGCCGATGCCGTGCTCGGCGTCGCTGCGAGTGAACCCTTGGTCCGCAGCGGTGCCATGGCTTCGCGTATGGCCCAGCTTATGGTTGTCGATGCCCTGTACGCTGCTTACGTTGCCAGCGACTACGAACGGGCGACACATGTCATAAAGCAAAACTACATCGAGAAACAGGAAAGATGAGGTGAATGAAATGCTCGATTTAACAAAATTCACGACCGAACAGCGTAACCAAAGGTCAATGGACCTCGATACGATGACATCGCTGCAAATCGTCACGACGATGAACGATGAGGATCTTCGTGCCGTCCAGTCGGTCACGAAAGTGTTGCCCCAGGTTGCCATAGCAATCGACTGGGCTGCTGAGACACTCGAGCGCGGCGGGCGCGTCTTTTACATGGGCGCAGGCACCAGCGGTCGTCTGGGCGTACTCGACGCTTCGGAGTGTCCGCCCACGTTTGGCGTGTCACCCGATCTGATTGTCGGGCTCATTGCCGGAGGCGAGACGGCGTTTATCAAGGCTGTCGAAGGTGCCGAAGACAGCGAGGAGCTTGGTGCGAACGACCTACGAGAGCGTGGACTCTCGGACAAGGATCTTGTCGTTGGCCTGGCGGCAAGCGGTCGTACTCCCTACGTGGTGGGCGGCCTTGTGTACGCCAAGGCAACTGGGTGCAAGACCATTGCAATCGCCTGCAACCAAGGGTCGAAGATCGGGGAGAGCGCAGATCTTGCCATTGAGCCCGTGCCCGGTCCCGAGGTGCTGACCGGCTCAACGAGGCTCAAGGCGGGAACGGTTCAAAAGCTCATTCTCAACATGATTTCGACCGGTGCCATGGTCAAGATCGGCAAGGTATACCAAAACCTGATGGTCGATGTGCAGCAGACGAACGAGAAGTTGGTGGTGCGCGGCCAGAACATCGTGATGGAGGCGACCGGCTGCACGCGCGAGCGCGCCGTTCAGGCGCTTGCAGATGCCGGCGGCCACGTAAAAACCGCTATTGTCTCGGTACTGCTGGACTGCGATGCCGAGCAGGCTGCGGTAGCTCTTGAGCGGGCGCGAGGCCATGTCCGTGCTGCGGTGAGTGGCCATGAGAAGAGCAATGCCGATGCCCAATAGGTGCGCGGCGTGAGCTGATATGACATCCAGACGAGATACCCAATACAAGGAGGAGTTATGACGAACAAAGAGCTGGCTCAAAAGCTGCTGGACCTTTTGGGCGGTAAAGACAACGTGCTCGCAAACGCGGCGTGCATGACGCGCCTGCGCGTGACCGTCAAAGACACGGGCAACGTCGATACGGAGGGCATTAAGGCACTCGACGGCGTAATGGGCCTGGTCGAGGACGACACGATGCAGATCGTGCTGGGTCCGGGCAAGGTGAATAAGGTGCTCGAGGAGTTCTCCAAGCTCACCGGCCTTGCGAAAGGCGTTGCCGACGAGAGCGTGGTTGACGCTGCGGCCACAAACAAGGCCGCGCAGAAGGCCAAGTACGAGTCCAAGCCGGTTCAGGCCTTCCTCAAGAAGATTTCCAATGTCTTCGTCGCCCTGCTTCCCGGCATCATTGCGGCTGGCCTCATCAACGGTATCTGCAACGTCATTAACGTCTCGACGGCAGGCGCGCTTGCAGGCGAGTGGTGGTACCAGGGCATTCGTTCCATGGGCTGGGCCCTGTTTGCCTATCTGCCCATCTTGGTGGGCTATAACGCGGCACGTGAGTTTGGTGGCTCCGCTGCGCTGGGCGGCATCGCCGGCATGATGTGTATCGCCAACAGTGCCATGCCCCTGCTTGCGCCTGGCGCGGCTGATCCTGCCACTGCCATTCTGCTGCCGCTCACCAATGCGCAGTACAACCCCGCAGCGGGCGGCATGATCGCGGCTCTCATCGCTGGCGCATTTTTTGCCTGGATGGAGCGTCAGATTCGCAAGGTTATGCCCAACGCACTCGACACGTTCTTGTCTCCGCTGCTGGTGCTCATCATCGGCGCCTTTGCTCTGATGCTCGTCATCCAGCCGGTTGGCGCATGGCTGACGACTGCCATCTTTAGCGTTTTGACCTTTATCTTCGAGAAGCTGGGCGTCCTGGGCGGCTATATCCTGTCGGCAGGCTTCTTGCCGCTGGTTTCCGTCGGCCTGCATCAGGCGCTCACGCCGATCCACGCTATGCTCAACGATCCCGACGGCGCTACCAAGGGTATCAATTACCTGCTTCCCATCCTTATGATGGCTGGCGGCGGCCAGGTCGGTGCCGGTTTGGCGCTGTACTTTAAGACCAAGAACGCCAAGCTCAAGAAGTACGTCGCAGAGTCCATTCCCGTTGGAATCCTGGGTGTGGGAGAGCCTCTGATGTATGCTGTTACGCTGCCGCTCGTTCGTCCGTTTGTGACGGCCTGCCTGGGTGCCGGATTTGGCGGCGCGCTCGCGGCGCTGCTTCACATCGGCACGGTTTCTCAGGGCGTTTCCGGTCTGTTTGGCCTGCTGATCGTCGTTCCTGGCCAGCAGCTCGGCTACGTTGCCGCTATGCTGCTTGCCTATGCCGCCGGCTTTGTCCTGACGTGGTTCTTCGGTGTCGACGAGCAGAAGATCAACGAGTTCTTTGGCGAGTAGTTTGATATCGCGAGCCGTGTTGCTCGGGGTTCGCGGCGCGCGGCAGATTTCTTGATGTTATGGTTGTGCCGGCGGGGCTAGCTGCTCCGCCGGCCTTTTTTAAAGGAGCGTTGAAGCGTGAAAACGGGTATTTCGATTTATCTTTCCAGCCCTCTGCAGGATATTGAGCGGACGATTGAGCGTGGTGCCGCGGCGGGTGCGCGCTATGCGTTCACCTCGCTGCATATTCCCGAGGATGGGGGAGCGGCGTATGCCGATAAGGTCCGTCATGTGCTGTCGCTGCTTTCCGCCCGCGGCATTGCGCTCATTGCCGATGTGGGGCCTCGCACGTGCGATTTGCTCGGGCTTGAGCGCATCGAGGACCTGCGCGATCTGGGGTTGAAATACCTTCGTTTGGACTATGGCTTTAGCGCCCAGCGGGTCGCGGAGCTGTCCGGTGTATTTCGCATTGTGGTCAATGCATCGACAGTGAGTTCTGATGAAATCGCATCGTGGCGTGAGGCCGGTGCCGATGTGACTCGTTTTGCCGCCTGCCACAATTTTTACCCCAAGCCTTATACCGGTTTAGCTCTGGAGGACATTGCTCGGGTGAATCTTCGTCTTGCGGCGCTTGGATTCGAAATCATGGCTTTTGTGCCGGGTGATGCTAACGTTCGCGGGCCGGTATTCGAGGGACTGCCGACGGTCGAGGCGCAGCGCGGTCGCGCGTCAAAGGTTGCCCTCAATATGCTTGAGCTTGCACATGGCGCCGATTGCGATATTGTGTTGGTCGGCGACCCCGATCTTTCCGATGCGGGCTGGGCGCAGTTTGCTCAAGTTTCCGCCGGATACGTGGACCTGCAATGCGAGCTTGAGCCCAGTTATGCCTATGTGCGCGGGCAGATTCATCACGACCGGCCCGACTCGAGCGTCCTCATCTTTAGGTCTCAGGAGTCACGTACGACGCTTAAGCCGGATTCCGTGCCGACGGATGCCGGAGCCGGCCTGCCGCGAAAGGCGGGGTCGATCGCTGTGAGCAATAGCGGATATGGGCGCTACGAAGGCGAGCTTGAGATTGCGCGGGTCGATCTTCCCGGTGACGAGCGCATGAACGTTGCGGGCCATATCACGCCCGAGGCAATGGAGCTGCTGCCGTTCATCAAACGCGGATTCGGGGTACGGTTCGTTTAGCGTGTGACCCGTGGGCTACAATTGGCCCATCATACGAAGGCGCCTCGTGTGGCGTGTGCCTGCGTTGGCCGATCTATATTCGGAGGATTCCCATGACCGTACTGTTTGTTGAATATCCCAAGTGCTCGACCTGTAAGAAGGCCAAGGCATGGCTGGACGAACATGGGGTAGAGTATATCGATCGCGATATCGTTTTGGACAATCCCACGGCTGATGAACTTGCGACCTGGATTGCTCGTTCGGGGCTGCCGGTGCGGCGCTTCTTTAATTCGTCGGGCATGAAATATCGAGAGCTGGGCCTGAAGGCGCGTCTGGATGCGGGCATGACGGATCGGGAGTGCTACGAGCTGCTGGCGACCGACGGCATGCTGGTCAAGCGTCCGCTGCTGGTGGGCGACGACTTTGCGATTCCCGGCTTTAGGGAATCGGCTTGGGCCGAGGCGTTGCTGTAGCGGCTGCGGAAAGTGCGACCCGGAATTCGCTTCCAGAATGGGATGCACGGGACCTCGGACAAAATCTCGGACCCAATTTGGGTCCAGGAGGGAGTCCGATGTATACGAAAGAGGAGCGCGAGGGGATTCTCTGGGAGTTCCACCGGAGCGGCCTGCCCGCCCCCGCCGCCTGCAGGAGCCTGCCGCCTTTCCCGAACAAGGACATCCTGTATGCTTGGCTCAAGCTGGGGGAGGCGGGCGTGCTGACCGCCCGCGAGATGCCCGGCCGGGCGGAGCGCATGCACTGCTCGCACGGCGAGGGCAGCCCCGCGTTCGCCGCGAGGCGCGCGGGCGCCGAGCCCGCCTCCCCGCGGAAGCGT
>JAUMSH010000018.1 GCA_031292915.1 Collinsella sp. | reverse complement strand
GTATTACTAGAGCGGTAGAAAAACTTCGGTGAACGGTAATTTCAACTTGATACTTGACAAGTTTTGTATAAACAATTATTTGTTATCTAATGCAGAGAAAACGCCCGGTCAAGCCGATGTATCGTCGGTTTGACCGGGCGTTTTCGCTTTGATGGCATGAGTCTCGTCAGGCTGCGAGCTAGCCGGCTATCGCTTGGAGTTGACGCGGTAGTGGAAGATCTCGGGATGCGTGCGGGCATGCGTGACCTCGAACAAGATGCCGTCCGAGGTGTACGACTGGCTCTCCATGACGGCAACGCAGTTGTATTTGCCGAGGTCAAGATAACTGCAGTCCTCATCGTTGGCAAGCTCGACGCTCACCGTACGGCGACTCGCCATCACCTTGACGCCGCGTTTGTGCTCCAGATAGTCGTAAATTGACTTTGCGGCGATCTCGGGCGTCAGACCCTTGGCGATCGACTCCAAAAAGTAGCCGTGGTCCACCTGGCGAGCATTGCCGTTGAGGCTTCGGACACGCACTACACGAATCAGCTCCTCGCCCACCTTAAAGCCCAGGCGACGAGAAAGTTGCTCAGTGCAAATCAAATGTTCAAAAGACTTAACGTCCGTCGATGCAACGGCATTGTTGCGCTTTGCAAATTCGCCAAACGACTCGACTTCCTCGAGTGCGCCCAGCATGTCGGTTTCGCCCTTGAGCCAAATAACGCGCACGCCCTTGCCGTGTATAGGCTGCACAAACATCTGATCGGCCAGCATGCTCAAGGCGCGTCGAACGGTATTGCGCGTGCAGCCAAACTCCGCGGTCAGCTCGGCTTCGGTCGGCAGCATCTCCTGAAACGCATAGGTCCCATTAATGATGCGCGAACGTATTTCTCGGTAGATTCCTTCGTATATCGCTTTTGGCATTGTTTCACCTCTACATTATTTATTTCCGGCTAGGCACGATAGCATTTCTTAAAGTTGTTTAAACCGAATATCGGTAAAGCGACAGGATTTAACCGTTGACGGTTTCTGTCGTGCCCAAATCGGTTTCGCTCAAAACTGCCGGTACAACAATCGTCTGGTCCTCTACAATGAATCCATTGTTTAAACGTTTCCCCACGCGCAACGCGCCTCGATATTCGGAAGGCAGAACATGCTGCAAAAAATCCAACGCTTTGGCGGGGCAATGTTCGCTCCCGCCATGCTGTTTTCTATATCGGGCCTCATGGTCGGCGTCTCCGCTCTCGCAACGACTGCGGACATCGTCGGCGATCTAGCCGTATACGGAACCCCTTGGTACGTTTTTTGGGCCATCATCCAGCGCGGCTCATGGACGGTCTTTAAGCGCCTCCCGCTCCTTTTTGCCGTAGCGCTGCCTATCGGTCTTGCCCAAAAGCAACCGGCACGCTGCTGCCTCGAGGCACTCGTGGCCTATTTTGCCTATTGCTTCTTTTTGAGCGAGATCATTAAGCTGAGCGGAGACAACCTTGGGCTTAAGTACCCGTCATCTTTGACCCCCGCCAACGGTATCACCGTCATCGACGGCATCAAGACGCTCGACACCGGCATTATCGGCCCGCTGGTGGTATCGGCAACCGTCGTCGCCATCCATGACCGCTTCTACGATGCCAAGGTTCCCGATTGGCTCGGCACCTTCTCGGGCTCCTCGCTGGTCTACCTCATCAGCTTTTTTGCCGTGTTTGCCCTTGCCGCTATCTCGGCCGCCATCGTGCCCTCCGTATACGCAATGACCGAAACGCTGCGCCATGCACTTACGAGCGTCGGCCCCTTTGGCGTGGGCATCTTTGTGTTTTTGGAGCGAGCGCTCGAGCCCATGGGGCTGCACCATCTGCTCTACATGCCGATCTACTACGACAACCTGGTCATTAACGACGGCATCTACGCCACGTGGAGCAGCTTGCTCCCCATCCTCTCCCATAGCACGCGCCCCCTTAATGAACTTGCGCCGTGGGCCGGTTTTACCGCCACCGGCTGGGTCAAGCTCTTTGGCCTTCCCGCCATCGCAGCCGCGTTCTACTCCACCGCAAAACCAGAACGCCGCGCCGGCCTCAGGGTCATCCTTGTTCCCGCCATCATCGCCTCGGTGGTTTGCGGCGTTACCGAGCCACTCGAGTTTCTCTTTATGTTCACCCACCCCGGGCTCTTTTTTCTCTACGCCGTCTTATCGTCTTGCCTTGCCACAACCATGAATCTCTTTGGCATCGTCGGCATCTTCTCGGGCGGCCTCATGGAGATGGCAGCCTTCAACTTTATTCCGCTCATGCGCACGCATGCCGGTGCCTATCTTTTGGCGCTCGGTATCGGCCTTGCCTTTAGCCTCATCTTTTTTGTTAGTTTTCAAGCACTCATCTTGATCTATGACCTTAAGACGCCGGGCCGCGAGGATCATGTCGCCAATCGCGCGGCAATCGATCGTTTAACGGAAAGCGGCTTTGCCAAAGAGCAATCTCCCAATGACGAGGTCAATAGTCGATCCGATCAAGATCACATCCTCGCTGAGCGGGTAATTCAGCTTTTAGGTGGCGTTGGCAATATTGTGGGCGCAACCAACTGTGCCACGCGCCTGCGCGTCGAGGTCGCAGACCCTTCCATCGTTGCAGATAACGCGTCGTTTGTCGCGGTGGGCGCCAAGGGCCTCATCATTACGGGCAAGACCGCCCAGGTGATCATCGGCATCTCCGTTCCCCGCGTTAAAGAGCATTTTGACCAGATCATGGGCCTCGAGCCGGAATTTGTGCCCACCACCTCGGCCTCCCCTGCCGCCAGCGCAGCCCATAATCGCAGCGATATCTGTTTCTTCGATATCGACGGAACGCTCGCCTGGCAAGACCCTCGAGCGGCACAAGAGCTTCCCGAGAGCGAGCGTGACCTGTCCCCCTATCCCAACGAGGCGGTCTCGCAGGCCATCCGCGATTTCGTTGCAAATGGCAACATGGCCTTTATCTGCACAGGGCGCACCCTCAGCTGCATCCACCCCAAACTTCTAGAGCTGCCCTGGACCGGCATCGTCTGTCTTGCGGGCGGTTACGCCGAGATCAACGGACACGCAATTCGCGATCTGTCGATGACGCCCAGCATGCTGCAGCGTCTTGCCCCCTACCTTGAGCAATCGGGCGAGGTCATCCGCTTTGAGGGCCTCAACGGCGTCGTGCGCATGAGTGCCGATGCCCCCGATGCTCCCGGATACGCGCGCACCCTGGGCGACGCAGTCACGCAGCTGCAACATTACAGTGCTTACAAGATCTTGATGTCTACATCGCTCGCTAACCACATCGCTCAAGATAAGGCACTTGAGCCGCTGCTGTGCTTTAACGAGCTCGAACTCGAGGTAACCGAAATCTCGCCCCGCGAATGCACGAAGCGTGGGGGCATCCAGTCTGTACTCGACGCCCTCGATCCCCACCACGGAACCGTATACGGCATCGGCGACGCCAGCAATGACGTCTCGCTGATGAACGCCGTCGATGTCGGTATCGCCATGGGTAATGCGCCGGACTATCTCAAAAAGCGCGCCGACTACATCACCGACTCGGTCGACAAAGATGGCGTCGTCAAGGCGCTCGAGCACTTTAGGCTTATATAAGCAGCCGGCACGCGCACGCGTCCCGTTTCCCCAAATCGCCAAAACAGACGCGCCGGCAACTCCAATGTGGCAATATGGTATCTGCACACCGCAACGATGTAACCTAAGAAAGAATGCGAGAGCCTGTGTCCAGTCCGTTTACCAGCTTTTTAGCCCAGCACTTTGACCAGATCAACGACTATCTGGCCACGTTCTTTGACGGACAGGCGACCTCTGCCGATATCGAGCGCTACCTGTACGCGCCGCTCTCGGCTTTTACCGCCAATGCCGGCAAGCGCCACCGCCCGCTCATCTGCATGCTCGCCGCCACCGCAGTGGGCGGCAGCTTTGAGAGCGCCCGCAGCGCCGCGGCGGCCATCGAGCATTTCCAGTCGGGTGCGCTCATCCACGACGACATCGCCGATAACGGACAGCTTCGTCGAGGCAAGCCCTGCATGCACCTTACCGAGGGTACAGGCCTTGCCATCAATTGTGGCGACCTGGCGCTCACCATGGTCACCAAGACGGTTCTCGACGACCCCACGCTTGAGGCAGACGTAAAGCTGCGCGTACTCCACGAGCTCACCGAGATGATCGTTCGTACCATCGAGGGCCAGGCGCTCGACCTGGGTTGGGTACGCGACGGGCGCTTCGACATCTCGGTCGACGATTACCTGGACATGGCGACGCACAAGACCGCGTACTACAGCGGAGCCACGCCGCTTGCCACCGGAGCCATCATCGGCGGAGGCAGCGAGGAGCAAATTGAGGCGCTGCGCGCCTTTGGCCTGCACACGGGCCTTGCCTTCCAGATTCAAGATGATCTGCTCAACTTGATCGGTACCAAGGAGGCCGCCAACAAGGACTTCCGCACCGACATCACCGAGGGCAAGCGCACGCTTGTCGCCGTACACGCCCTCTCCGATGAGCGCTATCACGACGAGATTGAAGCGATCCTCTCCTCGGGCACCGAGGACCCCGCGCAGCTCGCGCGCGCCGTGGAAATCTTCCAGGAGACTGGCTCTATCGATTACGCCCACGCCTACGCACTGGACCTGACCGCCAAAGCTAAGGCCGCCATCGAGGACGTTTCGCTCGACCCGCATGCACGCGAGCTGTTCCTCTCCATGGCAGATTTCTTTGTGGAGCGCCTTAACTAGCGGGGGTTATAAAACCTGTCAGCAGCGTATTTGGGTACAACTTGCTACACTGTTGAGTGCATGTTTATGCATCCCTTTGCGTTGTCTATCCGACACACGCTCAAATAGTACGAATGGTACGCCGAAAGGGGTTCGTTCATGGAACCTATTACAACGGGCATGCAGGGAGCAGCCGTCGAGGACGTCCAGTCCCGCCTTCTGCAGCTCGGCTATACAATCGATGACACCGAGGTTGCCGACAAGCGCTTTGGCACCACCACCGAACAGGCTGTTGGCACCTTTAGGCTCGATAGCGGCCTTGCCGCTGGCTGTGCCGTCGATATCCCCTGCTGGAGCGCTCTGGTCGACGCCTCGTATAAACTGGGCGACCGCACCCTCTACCTGCGTATGCCCAATTTCCATGGCGCCGACGTGCAGGCCCTGCAGCGCGCGCTCAACGTTTTGGGCTTTGCCTGCGGTGAGGACGATGGCTACTTTGGCCCTCACACCGAGGCGGCCCTTCAGCAGTTCCAGGAAAACGTCGGTCTGTTTGCCGACGGTATGGCTTTCCAGGATACCTACGCCTACATCAACCGCCTGCACCACGTATGGGAGGGTAAACCTTCGGTGACCGAGGCCGAATCGCGCATCGGCTTTGCCCGCGCGGCCAACGTACTCGAGCGTTTCCAGATTGCCGTCATCGGCGAGGACCCTATCGCGCGCAGCGTAGCATCGCGCATGTGGAACATCGCCACGGCGACGACCGACAACAGCGGTATGATGCTTTGCGATTCCGAGGTTCCGACCGACGTTGACCTGGTGCTCGAGATCGCAAGCGACGAGCTGCCCGCCGACGCCGCTCCGCGCGCCACGATTGCCCTCGCCGAGTGCCACAACCTGGCCCAGCGCATCCGCACCGCCAATGTCGCCGCACAGCAAAAGCCGGCACGCATCCGCATTGAGCTCACCGGCATGACGCGCTACAACGGCACCTTCACTGCCAGCGACGCCCAGACGCTCGCGGTACGCCTGCTCGATGGCGTTTGCGATGCCCTCGCAGATTAGGTAAACTAGACGAGTTGCTTTTGGCAACACCCATACTGGGACGTAGTTCAACGGTAGAACTCCGGTTTTTGGTGCCGGCTGTTGGGGGTTCGAATCCCTCCGTCCCAGCCCTTAAGAACACAGCGCTCCAGGCCCTTATGAACCTGGAGCGCTTTCTTGTGGGCAAGCGGAGGAATTCGAACCCGCAAGGGTGCGGAGCTGAGGAAACGCGAAGGCGCCCCAAGCCCATTAGGACCAAGAGCGCCTTTCATCTAGAAAATATCAGCCCCGTTCCGAAAAGCGAGCCGCATGCGACAACCAAGTAGCCGCAGGCCCCGGGAGAGTGGGGACACCGGCTTAGGTTTATCGCGAGTTCCGCACGAACAGGAGGCCACTTAATGTGGCCTCCGTCGTGAGCAGGACTGTAGAGCAGGAAACCTAAGCCGGTGTACCCACTCTCCCGGGGCCGAACGCCCTAGTTGTTGAGCATGCGGTCGAAGCTTCCCGAGTCGCCATCCCGATAGTCTGCGGTCATCAGAATCTCCTGCGGAATTCGTCCGCCCTCGCGCAGCACGTTGCGGAACTGCACGCGCGTAACCATGGGCAGATCCTTAATCGTCGCCGCCAGGTTCTGCGGCACGCCCTGGTTGGCAGCCGCGGGCTCGCACGCGCCGCCGGCCTTCACGCGACGCTTATGCTCGGCAAGCATGGCGCGATACATGCCGGCATGCAGGCGAATCTCAACGACGTTGGCATTGCGGGCCTGCTCGACGATGCGCGCGCCCTCTCGATCGATGTCGCCCACGTAGTAGACATAGCTAAAGCGATAGCCGATCTCGGCCAGATAATCATCCAGTGCGTGCGAGACGCTCGCCTTGCAGCCGCCGCCAAAGATTACGCCGCCCACCTTGGTACCAAAGAGCTTGGCATGTTTACGTCCGCGCAGAAGCTTGACGATTTCGTCGTAGGTATCCAGGTTCTCGACCATAATGAACGGCTTGTCGGCGCCCAGCGTAAAGAAGCCCGTAAAGTGCACCGGACGGTTGGGGGCGACCTTGATCGCCTGCATGCTGATGCCCTTTTCGGTCATACGCCTGATCAGGCGCTCGCCATGCTTGCCGTCAAAAGCTTTTTCGTCATTGAAGATCTGGTAGGCGCGCTGGCGGCGCGAGGCAACCGGCGTATCGGCACCGCGGTTTTGCTCGACCCAAGCCTGAATGATCGCGATTTCCTCGGCAATCTTGCGATTGGACATCTCGTTGTGCTGAGCGCGCTGCGGCGTCTTTTTACCGTCCTTGCCTTCAACCCTTACAATCTGGGTCTGCTGCTCCTTAATTTTGGAGAGCGCCGTGGGCGTGGGGACAACCTTGAGCAGCTGCCTGCCCAGAACGCGGGCCAGGGCAAACGCCGAAACCTCGCCATGGGTAGTCGACTCAGTCTGCTGGGCAGCCGTATCTGCTGCGGCAAACTCGGGCTTCTTCTGAGACTTGCGCCTAGAATCTCCTTGGGCATTGCACTCACGTTTCGAAGTAGACGTCTGCTTCTGCGAACGCTCGGGTTTGCCCTCCTTCGCCGGCTGACGCTTGGGCTGCCCCGTCGGAGCATCCACCTTCGCATCTTCGTCGCGCGGCGCTACATTCTCGGCAGCATCCTGAGCGTTAGAGCTGCGACCGCCACGATGACGACGGCGGTGAGGCCTACTCGAAGTACCCTCCCCCGTCTGTTCAGCCGCAGGTTGCTGGCCCTGAGTCTCCGTATCGGAAGCAGTCTGCTCATCAACAGGCTTCTGTTCACGGACTTCCGGCTCGGCAGGCTCCACGGCCTTCTCGGCCCGCGCCTCCGGAACCTGATTGACCTTCTCCTGACGCTTTACAGGGTACGCGCGACCTGCGAAGCCGCGACCGGGACGACACGAGCCTGAGGCCTTCTTGGCCGGCTTCTCGGAATCGTCCGCAACCTCGGCAGCCTCTTCGGCATCGCGCACAGCGTCCTGCTGCGCAGCCTTAAAGTGAGCACCGCGGCGACGCTTGGGCTCTTGGGCCTCCACAGGCTTTTGCTCCTTCGCGGGCTTCTGCGACTCGGCAGCAACCTCAGCCTCAACAGCCTCGGTATCAAGCTCATCCTTTTGAGCAACGGCGCGACGGAAGCGCTCCTGCTGAGCACGGCGTTGCGCATCGCGCTTGCCACCCCCGCCAAAGCCGCCGCGACCCGCCTTGGCGGTAAAAGCGCGAACGACGTTTTCATCGAGCAGCTCGTCAGTATCGATATGCTCACGCGGGGCAACTTCTTCCGCAGCAGGCACCTCAACGGAACCCTCGACAGGCTGCTCCTGGGCATCATGAATCTCGGCATTGATGGTATAGAACGCCGGACGGCCGTTAATGCCGCTGCCCTCGATCTTGGTCACAATCTTTGCCGCGATAAGCTCGTCGCGCATCGCCTTGGTATCGCACTCCTTATCCACGGAGCGGAAGATTTGCGCCAGCGCGCTCGACTTGATCTTGAGCGCCTTGCGGCAGAGCAGGTCGTAGGCAACCAGCTTAGCCCGCTCGGCAGAAAGCGACGTTTGTCCGCTCAGACGCTCAGCCAGAGCATCGACATTTTGTTGGTTATCGGAATATACCGTCTTGGCCACGGGGCCCCTTTCATATGCACACATATACGTCTATATGGTACAACGCGTGAGCCTATACACGCAAAACATCTGCGAGGACGCCCTTGCATCACCCGTTCTCGCAAGAAAAAGACCGAGTCCGCATTGTTGCGGACCCGGTCTTTCCGAGTCATAGAGATGGAAGATCCAATCCGTCCGATCGGCTAAGCCTTGGCGGCCTCAGCGTCGGCAGGAGCCTCGGCGGCAGCAGCGCGACCATACTCGGCCTTGCCCATCTCGGACCACTCGGGCTCCTCGTCGGGCATGGAGCCGGCCTCCTTGCCGAAGAACTCCTTGAGGCAGTTGACGGCAACGATGAGGCCCAGGACCATCAGCAGGACGGCAAAGACGAGCTGCAGGCCCTTGGTGGCGGCGACGGAGACGGCAGCCGTGGTGGCGGTAGCCGGGATGGTACCGAAGAAGCCGTAGGCCTGGACGGCGGTCATGCAGCCCATGGCGCTCTGGACCAGCGAGGTGAAGGTGCAGCAGAGCAGGAAGACGACGGGCACGTAGAGCATCCAACCCTTGCGGCCGGTGCACTTGCAGAACACGGCGAGGGTGATCATGGTCATACCGCCGAGCAGCTGGTTGGAAGCACCAAAGAGCGGCCAGATGTTGGCATAGCCACCAAAAGCGAGGGCGAGACCAGGAAGCAGGGTGACAACCGTGGCGAACCAGGGGTTGCCGAGGACCTTCATGTAGCCGGCCTTGGACTCGATGGCCAGGGCGTCGTTGGTCTGGGCAAAGAACTCAGAGAACGAAGTGCGGGCGATGCGGGCGACGGCGTCGAGCGAGGTCAGGGCCAGAGCGGAGACGTTCATGGTCATGAAGACGGTAGCGAGCGTGCCGTCAACACCGAAGGCCTGCATACCGCGGGAGATGCCAGCGGCGAAGATCTGGAACGGGGTGGAAGCGACACCGGCGTTGAGGGCGCCGGTACCGGCGGTGTTCATGTCGGAGAACATGATGCCGGCAACGATGATGGCAAGGATGCCGACGAAGGACTCGACGACCATAGCGCCGTAACCGACCTTGACGGCGTCCTGCTCCTTCTCAACCTGCTTGGAGGAGGTACCAGAAGAAACGAGGCTGTGGAAACCGGAGAGAGCGCCGCAAGCAACGGAGACAAACAGGACCGGGAACATCATGCCGGAGGCACCAGAGAAGCCAGTGAAGACCGGAGCGGTCATCGTAGCCTGGCCGTGAACACCCAGGACAACGATGCCGAGGACAGCGCAGGCGATCATGACGATCATCATGATGGAAGTGAGGTAGTCGCGCGGGGTCTTGAGCATCTGGATGGGCATAGCGCCAGCGAAGACCAGGTAGACCATGACGACAGCGAACCACTGGAACTTGGTCAGATAAACCGGGAACTGCATACCAACGGCGAACATGAGAACCATGAGCACCACGCCGGTGACGAACTCGGCAGCGCCGGTGAGGTTGAACTTCTTCTGGGCCCAACCAAAGGCCATGGCGACGAAGGTGAACAGGATGGAGATGGTGCCAGCGCAGCCGGCGGCATAGGACTTGGTGAAGTCGATGGCACCGGTAGCAGCACCAGAAGCGTCAACGGCCGGGGTGAACATGAACGTCTTGCAGACCATGTCGGTGAAAGCGGCGATGACGATGATGCAGAACAGCCAGCAGAACAGCAGGAACAGGCGACGGCCGGTCTTGCCGATGTACTTCTCGATGAGCTGAGCGAGCGACTTGCCGTTGTTCTTCATCGAAGCGTACAGGGCGCCAAAGTCGTGGACGGCGCCAAAGAAGATGCCGCCGACGAGGACCCAGAGCACGACGGGCAGCCAGCCAAAGGCCATGGCGACGATCGTACCCGTAACAGGGCCGGCACCGCAGATCGAGCTGAACTGGTGCGAGAAAGCGGTGAAGGCGGAGACGGGAGAGAAGCTCTTGCCGTCCTTCATGCGCTTGGCCGGCGTGAGGGCCTCTTTGTCAACGCCCCACTTGTTGGCCAGCCATCGGCCATAGCCCAGATAGCCGCAGGCGAGCACCGCCGCGGCCACAACCATGAGCAAAACTCCGTTCATTACATTTCCTCCTCTAAAAAGAACTACTCAGACATAAAAAATGAGGGCCGTCGGTTGCGCTCGACGGCCCTCATCTTCATCAGCCGCCCGTTATCGTACGGGCTAGCTGTATGTGCTAACCCGCATCAGATAATTACTACGCTGATAATGTTTAGCTGATGCGTGAACATGTCTGAGAAATCCTCTTCAATCATGATGTGAACAATCCGTGCGTGTTCACATCCCCCAGTGGATGAAAAGGAGTATGAAACTTTAGTTGCCTAAAGTCAACGCAAATATGTAATGAATTTTCAACTTTTTTTGAATTTCTCGGTATAAAACGCCACTGACCTCGGACTTTACCCAACGACAGTTTTTGCTTGAGAGATGCCCCCGAGAGCGGCGGGAGCCGGGCGGCGCATATGAACTTTCCTGCTCTACAGTCCTGCGCAAGACGGAAAGCACATTAAGTGCTTTCCTTTGCGTGCGGAACTCGCGATAAAGTTCATATGCGCCGCCCGGCTCCCGCCGCTCTCGGGGGCTCCCATCCCAAATGTGCGGAGCAAAGCTCCGCACACCAACTTTTTCTTTCAGCTAAAGAACGCCGGAAATTCGACGCTGGCTTGTTAACCTTGCTGGACGTTGTCGACGCCAAACCAGCTCAGAAGCTATATCGATACAGAAAGGTCCCCGACCGGAGGGGCCGGATATAAGGTTTATCGCGAGTTCCGCACGCAAAGAAGGCCACTTAATGTGGCCTTCGTCTTGCGCAGGACTGTAGAGCAGGAAACCTTATATCCGGCCCCTCCGGCCGGGGACCGCGCCTTTGCGACTACAGCGTCATGTTCGGATCGGCGTCGACGTCGAACGGCGAGATTTCTCCTCGATCGAATTTACGGCGGGCGACCTCCGCGATCATAGCGGCGTTGTCGGTGCACGCCGAGAGAGGCGGCACCGTCACGCGAATGCCCTGGCGCCCGAGCTTCTTGATCATCATCTCGCGCAGATGCGGGTTGGCCGAGACGCCGCCGCCGATGCAGTATTCCTTGCATCCGGTGGCATGCAGCGCGTTCTTGGCCTTCTTGTACTGAACGTCAAAGACCGCGGCCTCAAACGAAGCAGCCAGGTCGGGCAGATGAATCGTACGCCCGGCTTTGGTCTCCTGCTCAATGTAGAGCGTCACGGCCGTCTTAAGGCCCGAAAGCGAGAATCGATAGTCTCCCCTACTATTGAGCGCACGGGGGAAGTCAATCGCGCGGGGATTGCCCGTCTCGGCCAGTTTGGAAATGATGGGGCCACCGGGATAGCCCAGACCCAGCGCCTTGGCCACCTTGTCGAAGGCCTCGCCCACGGCGTCGTCGAGCGTCTCGCCGAGCACCTCGTAGTCGCCCCACGCCTTGACGTGAACAAGCATGGTATGACCGCCCGAGACGAGCGTGAAGATAAACGGCGGCTTGAGATCGGGCTGCGCCAGCAAGTTGGCGAACAGATGACCCTCCAGATGGTTGACGCACACGAGCGGTTTACCGGCGGCATAGGCAAAGCCCTTGGCGAAGGCGACGCCCACCACCAGAGCACCCACCAGGCCCGGACCCTGTGTCACGCCAACAGCGGCGAGTTCGCTCGGCGCGATGGCCCCGCCCTCAAGACCAAGCGATGCTGCGGCATCCTCGAGCGCCGCGTCCACGACGCTCACGATAACCTCAACGTGCTTGCGCGAAGCGATCTCGGGCACTACGCCGCCAAAACGGGCATGAAAATCGATCTGCGTCGAAACCTGATTGGCCAGCATATTACCGTCCGCATCGATAATCGCCACAGCCGTCTCATCGCACGAACTCTCGATGGCGAGCACCAGGCGACGGCGCTCAATTTCGGCGCGCTCCTCAACGGTGCGATCGGGTGCAGGTAGCGGCCATACGCGCTGCTCAGCCGCCGTTGGCTCGGGCGAAGCGTTGTCAACCGGAAGCACCAAGGGCAGCGGCGCCGTCATGACGATGGCGTCCTTGCCGGCACCGTAGTAACCACGGCGGCGGCCCGCCTCGGTAAAGCCCAGAGAAGTATAGAGCGCAATAGCGCCCTCGTTGCCATCCTCAACCTCGAGCGAGGCGGTCGTACAGCCGAGCATCTGGGCATCGTAGCTCACGTGCGACAGCAGCTTGCGGGCAATGCCCTCGCGGCGATGTGCCGGGTCGACGGCAACATCCAGAATCTGCACGTCACCGTCTACGACCATGCCACCGGCAAGCCCCAACAGCTGACCGTCATCGTGCGCCACCCACCAGCTGCGCGGCGCCGCAACATCCTCGCCCAACTCGGACAGGAACATGCCCGGCGTCCATGCCTCGTGCCCAGCGCCTTCAAAGCAGGCGGCCTCCAGCGCACTCGCACCCTCGGCGTCCGCCGCACCCATGGGGCGGAATTGCAGATGGCGACCGGCGAGCTCATCGGCGACGCCCGTAATTTCGCTCTGCGCGCTCTCGGCTAGACCGAGGCGTTTGCGCTCGTTTTCCTCGGCATCAGAAAGGCGCGTATAGATCGGTAGGACGCGGGCCGGGTCGCCGTCACCCGCGGCGTGCGCAAGGAGGAGGCCCTCGCCCGAAGGCCACCACAAGCCGCGCTCTACGCAGCGAGCGGCCTCATCCTCGCCCAGCAGCTTGCCATAGCGCACGAGACCGTCGCCAGTCAGCTGAACCTGGTCCCAGTCCGCGGCTTGGCGCCACTCATCAAGCGCTACGGCAGCCTTGACCACGTGCTCGCGCTCAAACTGACGCTCGGGGCCCTCGTCGCCCAGCACATACAAAGCCGGATACACCTCGCCGCGCATGGCATCGGCCAGAATGCCGAGCTTGCCACGCACGCCGGCCTTCCACGCGGTCCATGCGCAGGCATCGAGCGTCGACACACCCAACAGCGGCACGTTGGCACCGCGCGCCAAGCCCTTGGCGGTGGAAATGCCGATACGCACGCCGGTAAACGAACCCGGGCCGCGACCGACGACGTAACTGCCCACGTCAGCACGGTCCATGCCAGCCCGAGCAAGCACGCTGTCGACGGTATTCACGAGCTCCACATTGGCATGGCGACGACACATATGGTCGCCACTCACCAGCTTCGCCTCGCCCGTCTGCCCATCAATCCAGCTTGCCGCGCAGGCAAGCATATCGGTCGAAGTATCGAGCGCCACCACCAGCGCGTAATCGTTATGCAAGCTCATCTTGTACAGCCTTATCAATCAAATCGGAAAGCTCCGCTGCGCGCTCGCCGTGCGCCTCGAGCGTTACCGTTCGCACGTCGCTATCGTTCTCATCACGCTTAAGCGTTACCGAAAGATACTCGTCTGTCAGTTCGTCCTGGAACTGTTCGCCCCACTCCAACAGACAGGCACCCTCATAGCCCAGTACATCGAAAATGCCCGTATCCTCGAGCTCGTAAGCATGCTCCAGACGGTACAGGTCAAAGTGGAACAGCGGAATACGCCCCTGGTCATGAACAGCCATGAGTGCGAATGTGGGGCTCGTGACCATATGGCCGTCGCCCAGACCACGCGAAACGCCCTTGGTAAAGTGGGTTTTGCCCACCCCGAGGCCGCCGGTCAAGATCAGCACATCACCATCTTCCAGGCACGGCGCAACCAGCTCGCCAAAATGCTCCGTATCGGCAGAGCAAGCCGTTTTATAAATACCTACCCCCAGGCGCTCCAGGGACATATATGCTCCTTATTATTCCGAGGCACCCTCTGGTGCGGGATGTCGCTCCAGATAGTCGCCCAGCATCTTAAAGTCTTCCTCCAACAGCTCCTGCCACGCCGGATTGCGCAGCGCTGCTGCCGGATGGAACGTGGGCATTACTACAAAATGCCCCATCTGGTGGAACCTGCCGCGCAGCTTAGTAATGCCAATCTCGGTCTTAAGCACAAAGTGCGTCGCGGGGTTGCCGAGCGTCACGATAATATCGGGCCAGATGCTTCGAATCTGCTCACGCAAAAACGGCGAGCAAGCCAGCACTTCCTCGGGACGCGGATTGCGGTTTCCCGGCGGGCGGCACTTAAGCACGTTGGCAATGTAGACGTCTTCGCGTTTGAGCCCCGCCAGCGACAAAATGCCGTTGAGGTCCTCGCCTGCCGCCCCCACAAAGGGCTCGCCCTGCAAATCCTCATTGCGGCCCGGCGCCTCACCGATAAACATCACGCGAGCGCGGGGGTTTCCCACGCCAAACACGATATTGTGACGCGACTGGTAGAGCTGGCAGAGGTGGCAATCGCCCAGAACGGCCTCAATTTCCTCGAGTGCGACCTCACGTGGTGCCTGATGGGTATAGCCGGGGATGTGCATGACGCCCATGGCGGCTCCTACACGTAGACCTTGTCGAGACGCATGCCAAAGCCGCAGGCGACCTCGTAGTTAATCGTTCCGCGCAGTCGGGCCATCTCGTCCATAGTGATCTCGGCATCGCCATCGCGGCCGACAATGATCATCTCGTCACCATACTCGGCCTCGGGAATCTCGTGTGCCGGGTTGGACTGAATGGCGACCATAAACTGGTCCATGCAGATATTGCCAACCTGATGCACGCGCTCGCCGCGATACAGCACATCCATACGATTGGAAAGCGTACGCGATAGGCCGTCGGCATAACCAATCGGCAGCGTGCAGATCTGAACGCGCGTACGCGGTACGCGGTAGGTAAAGCCGTAGCCCACGCCCTCACCCATCGCAGGGTGTGCCACGCGCGTCACGCGCGCATGGACGCTCATAACGGGATCAAGCTGCATCACGCGGCCACTCAGCTCGCACGGCTGCATGCCATACAAGCCAACGCCGGCGCGAATCATATCAAAATGCATCGAGGGGTCGAGCATCGAGGACGGCGTGTTGGCGCAGTGCACGATACCGCACTCAAAACCCGCATCCTTAATGGCCTGAACGGCCTCGGTAAAGCGCTGACACTGCAGCTTGTAGTCCCAGCCCGAAGGTTCATCGGCCGTGGCGAAGTGCGTAAATACGCCGTCGCACTGAATACCGCGATGGAAATTTATACCGCGGACAAAGTCGAGCACCTGCGTGTAGTGAACGCCGATACGATTCATGCCCGTCTCGATGGCGAGATGATACTTGCCCACTTTGCCCGCCGCGACGGCGCATTCGCCATACGCAAGAGCAAAGTCAGACGTATAGACCGAAGGCATGATATCAAACTCGAGCAACGTCGGAATGGCCTCGATAGGCGGCTCGCTTAGGATGAGGATGGGCTTCGTAATCCCGCCCTGTCGGAGCTCAACGCCCTCGTTAACCGTCGCCACGGCAAACATGTCGGCACCAGCCGAATACATGATCTTGGCGCACTCAACAGCTCCATGACCATAAGCATCGGCCTTGACCACGCAACACAAGCGCTGACGTGGATTCAACAAGTTCTTATAGGCCCTCGTGTTGCGACGGAGCGCCCCACGGTCGATCTCGACCCAGGACCAGCGCGTCAAATCGGCTTTATTCATGATTAGTCATCCGACCCTTCGTCCATGATTCCCAGATCTTCGAGCGCATCCTTTGCTGCCAGCTCCATGGCAGGACCAATCAAGTCGATAAGATCGGTCGCGATAACGCTCTTCTCACCATACTCCGTCGCCGCGGCAAAACCGGCGTAGCTGTGAAGTGCGACGGCGTACGAATACAGCAACTCCCAACGATCCATCTCGTCGCGCATGGTGGCAAGCGTGCCGGCCAAAATACCCGCGAGAACATCACCCGAACCGGCAGTTGCCAGAGAAGCCGGACCCGAAAGTGGCAGCAGCACACGCTCAACGCCACAGATAGCCGTCGTCGGCCCCTTGGCAATGACCACCAGATTGTCGGAGCCTGCAGCCCAGACAACCTTCTGCGCGGCTGCAATCGCGGTACCAAGGTCGTTCACCTCGTCACCGGCAACCAGACGCGAAAGCTCACGATAGTGCGGCGTCATAACCAACGGCTGCTCGCGACGATACATCTCGGGGTTACTATCAATACCGTCAATGGCAATCTTAGCAAGGCAGTTGAGTGCATCGGCATCCAAAATAAGCGGTACATCAAGCTCGAGCAAGCCCGAAACCACCTGCATAGCGCCGGCAGACGTCGTCATACCGGGACCGCACAGTACGCAGCTGTACTTCTTTGCAATCTCGCACACCGTCATGCGCGCAGCGGCGCCAAAGGAGCCGCGGGAATCAGACGGAATAGCAAAGACGGGAATCGAAGGAAGTGCCATGCGAATAAGATTAGCGCAGGCGTCAGGAGCCGCGACTGCCACGTAACCAGCACCCGCGCGAGCTGCAGACTTGGCCGCCATAATGGCAGCACCAGGATATTGCGCAGATCCGGCGACAATAAGCACAGAGCCACGGGAATACTTATCGATATTCGTAGGTAGTGGGGCAAAGTAATCAACTAAGTCACCGGGCTCGACAATCTCGGCGGCGTGGTCGACATCATCGATGACCTCGTCAAGACGGTCGTAAAGATTGCCGCAGATCAAATCGCCAGCATACTCAGGGCCATCAGCGCTATACAGACCAATCTTGGGCGCAATCATCGTCACCGTATGCTCGGCACGAATGCAGTCGTCATCAACAACGCCCGTCTCGGCATTCAGGCCCGAGGGGACATCAATGGATACGACACAATCGGCGCATTCATTAACCGTAGGAATCCAGATGGAGAACGGCGCACGCAGATTCCCGTGGAAACCGGTACCAAAAATGGCATCGACAACAACATCGGCCTTATCGATCAAAACCTCGAGTTCGTCACGCGAGGGGCCGACGCAAACGTGCACATCGCGGCCGGCAGTACGACGAGCAACATGACGTGCCAGAGCAGCAGGAATCTCATCCGGCTCAACCGGAGAAACGATATCGACGTCCACACCCTTATGGCTCAGAATATCGGCGGCAACCCAACCGTCGCCGCCATTATTACCAAAACCGACCAGAACGAGAACCCGATCGGGATTGAGCTTCAAGACCTCGTTGGCGGCAAACTCACCCGCTAGCTCCATAAGCTCGGCCTTCGAAGTCCCTTCGCGTTCGATGATATCCTCGAGACGAACGACTTCTTCGGTACTCAAAACCGGTTTCATCTATGCTCCTAGCGTATCTTGCGAAGCATCGCCCAGGTGCTCCGTCAATGCTGAATTCTGCAGCTGCTCAAGCTCATCTAAAACAGAGCGAGCCTCTTTAAATGTCTGCGCTACGCGTTTCTTGGTACTCACCTTTTCCTCTTTTGGCTTAGGCCGAGCATCTTCGGTAATCGCGATGGCATTCGCAACGGCTAAGTCTCCTGTAAGCGTAATGGAAAGAGCAACCTCAACAACACCCAGCTCTTGAGCGATCTCGAGTGCACGGCCCGAAAGCAGTGCCTTCGGTTTGCCGAGTTTATCACGCGTTACCGAAACATCCTTGCGACCCACGCCTTGACTAAAACCCGTGCCGAGAGCTTTAAGCACCGCCTCGCGCGATGCAAAGCGGCTCGCATAGTGAGCGGCGGGGCGCGATGATACATCGCAATACGCACGCTCTTCTTCGGTAAACACACGCCGAGCAAACGACGGCGTCTTTTCAAGAATTGATTTCATGCGGGAAATCTCGACGATATCAACGCCGATACCAGCATCAGCCATGTTCACCTCCATATCGCACAGACTAAGTTATTGTAGCCCGTTCACAGAAGATGCGACAAACGAGGGTTATAAAACACAGCTACTATGTGAGACAAAAGCCCATAAACGCAAAAAGGGGGAGGCCGCGAGGCCTCCCCCTTCTCAGTTCAAGCGTACGGCTCGGTGCCGTCCACCGGTCAGCGGCGCCCTGGCCTCCCACGGGCTGACCCCGCAGTACTCTCGGCGCGATGGGGCTTAGCTTCCGGGTTCGGAACGGGACC
>JAUMSH010000050.1 GCA_031292915.1 Collinsella sp. | reverse complement strand
CCGGGACCGTGGCGGAGAGGCGCCAGTACAGGTCGTCGGCGACCGTGGCGTCGGCGGCCTTCTGCCAGGCGGCGGTGCTGTCCTCCAGCACATGCTTTTGGACCTTGGGGGTCGCGGCCTTGGGCTTGACGGTGACGGCGCTACCGCCCACCAGGGCCATGATCGGCGCGGTGCCGGCCTCGTTCTGGGAAATGGCGTCGTCGTCGGCGACGATGAGCCAGTAGCCACAGGGCAGCTCGGCCGCCATACCCGCGTTGAGGGGAACAGAAGCGGCACCTGCATTGCAAATCGCACAGGCGAGCCTTGCCGCCAGAGCGGTCGACATATGTCCGTCGGCATTCAGCCACTCGGCAGCCTCTTGCGCCGTCGATGCCGAGCTATCAAACCCCGCATCATAAAGAACGGGAAGGACAGCCTGAAGAGCTGCATCGCTCGCCCACGCCAAGTCCGTCGCGACCTTTTGATCGGAGCCGACTTTATCGGTAACAGTTGCCGAAAAGAGCTGGTATGCATCGTATTGCGTCGCGGCGCCGCCGCCAATCGTGATGGCTCCGGCATCGGCAGCACGGGCCGTCTCGGGCGTCGCCGCAAAAGCGAGGATAGTCGTCATGGCCACCATCATGACGGTCAACAAGCGGCGGTGCAGTTTACTCACGGCGACCATCTCGATCAAGACCACGGTGGCGACGAGCATGCATCCACGTCGCGGCAAAACACAACAGCGAAGCGCCGGCAAGATATGTCATAGTCAAGCCAGCCCCGCCCGACTCAGGTAGCATAGTCGAGTACTTGTTGGTAAAGGTCGGCGGATTCTGAGAGCCATCGTTATAGGTAACTAGGGCGTCGAGCTGGTCCGTGCCATTAGTTACCTTAACCGTGACGTTGTACACGGTCCTGTCATAGGTGATGTGATCTTTAACATGGTCGACGGCGCCCTCGGGCTCGACCTCGGAGATGGTGTAGGTATAGGTTCCCGCCTTGTTGTACTTGACGTCAAAGGAGACATTTCCCTTGTCATTATTGGTCACCGTCTGGAGCACCTTGCCCTCGGCGTCCTTGAGCACGAACGAGAACTGCCCCGCCTTGAAAGTGCCACCTTCAAGCACTTTCTTTGCTTTAATAACCGCAGAGCCCGTTAGGCGATTGTCGTAGATCCAGATCTCGTCCTTTTTGTCATCGCCGATGATTTCGGAGTCTTTGACGATGCTCTTCGCTTTATTGAGCTCAGTTTGATACTCCTCATCGTCAGCATTACCCTGAAGCATGATCCACGTGGGCGCCGCCGCGGCATAGCCGTCAGGCGCTTTCGTCTCCACGAGCTGGTAAAGCACGCAATTTACCATCGCCTTGTCTTCTGCGCCAAACGAGATTTTGCCGTTGGCGTCGGTGGGGGCGGCTTCAAACTTAGTCCTTGCATTCTCGATACCCACCGTTGCAACCTGGTCCATATTCACGCTGTAGAGCGTAAACTCCGCACGCTCGAGCGTCGCACCGACCTGCTGGGCGTCATACTTGGTCATCGTGATGCCGTAGCCGTTGCCACCTGCGCTGGCAGAAGCTTTTTTGATTTCCCATGTTTGATCATCAGTCGCAGAACCGTCCTTCACACCCGTAAGCATGGCGGTATTGGATAGAGGAACCTTGTTGCCAGGGTTTCCGGTCGGGATAACCTCATACTCGACCTGGAGGTATTTCTTGTCGGGTACCTTAAGCGTCAACTTCGTACGCGAGCCAGTTTCATCCTTGACCTGATCCACCTTCGACGAATAGTCCTTATCAGCCAGCGGTGACCAGGCACCATACACCCACTCATAGACCTTAAGCGTCGACGGCACCAGCGTGCACTTGGCATCCATGGTATCGACGAGCCCAAGGAAGTCGGTGCCGTTTTTAAGGGCAACGGCAGACTCGTTAACAAGAATGGTGTACTTAATGCGGTTGCTACTACTGACCTGTTCACCAGTCTTTTTGATAACGTTGTTCTTGATGGTGACGGTGCCACTGCCGGATTCGAACTTCTTGCTTCCCGACTCGGCGCTGGCCTTGTTGGTGAACTTCACCTCGTTTGTGGAGGTATCGAGCTCACCGCGCTTGACCGCCGTCTTGTACGTGAGCTTTGCGTAGCCGGCATAGCTTTCAAGCTCAGTCGTGGGGATGGAGAAGGTGACCGTATTGCCGTTGCGGCTGACGTTGTCGGCGGCGAGCGTCCGACCCGTAACGACCTCCTTGGCCTCGTTTCCGCGATGAAGCCCCGTATGTTTATCATAGGGGTTCTGCACGAGCGTATACTTTGCGGAATTCGCAACATAGCTCATACCATCCGGAAGGCTATCAACGATATTCAGCGGTTTCCCGCCCAGCTTTCCAGCTCCATAGTATTCGAACTCGCCATTTGCGCCCTTATGAACTGCGCCCCGAAACTTGGACTGAATAAATAGCGACTACGCCGCAAGGGCCCGGTTCCGGAACTCCTCCGGCGTCAGGCCCTTCAATCTTACCTGCCTGCGCCGCGTGTTCCAATGGGCTATGTACTCCTCCAGGTCG
>JAUMSH010000069.1 GCA_031292915.1 Collinsella sp. | reverse complement strand
CGTCGCGACCGAGGCGCAGTACACTCTCTTCTTGGGGCATCGCCTTTCCTTCCATTCGTCACCTTCATTACTCCAACGACGAATTCTAGGCGGTGTCCCCTCCCTTTCAAGAAAGGGCGGAGGCGGGGCATGCCCCGCCTCCTACACCCCCTCTCTGTGCGCTACCTTCCACTCGTCCGCAGACGACGTTATTTCTCCTCATATGTTCAATAAAAGTAGCTCCTAATGGGAACAAATCTCATCAGGAGCTACTATTTATAGCAAAATAAATGCAACCATAATGGCAACAGTACTCATATTTGCCCTTTTTTGACCACGACCCTCCAGAATAGTCGCTGAGAACGACACTAAATGACAAAATCCGACACTTGGACGTTCTTATAATGAGTAGCCATTGAAGGACACCTAACGACTACTCCCATTCGCGACACACTGTGTCGCGAATTAAGCTGGTCCCATTACCGAAGACCAGTGAGAGCTCCTGCCCAGAATCTCGATAGCTTACTAAAGGGCTCCCCTCCGGAAGTTCAATGAGCATCCAAATTCCAAGCTGAAAAGCAAAGGAGTATCGAAGCCGTCAATGCTCATTTCCTATCGAACAGGCAGGTCAAAACAAGCTAATTAGCCCGATGAGCTGCTTGTATTTTTGTCTACAAAATTGTATACAAAAAGAGAATCCGAGAACCGGCGCTCGACATTATGTCGATCGATAGGAGGCGCCATGGATGCTAAGCAGCTCGAAAAGATGATGGGGTTTGCTCCCGGAGAGTTGAAGAAAGCCGCGGAAGCCTACGAAAAAGATGAGTGGCCGAAAGGTCGCACCATCAAGTTGGGAAGGCCACCAATCTCCGATGAGCCGAGCGTCGTTATATCAGCACGTGTGGGCGAATCGATTCTTGAGGCGTTTGACGAAAAAGCCAAACGCCATGGGCAAACACGCACGGAGCGGCTCAGAGAGCTCATTACACTTGATGCACTGATTGCCTAGGCCCGCTCCCCCGTCGGACCCAAACATGTACACCAGCATCCAAAGTCGACATTTTTCGACATCTTTGGATGCTGGTGTACAGCTTTTTGCTACATAGTCGTTGGGGACGTCCTTAAATGACCAGTCGTTAAAGAACGCCCCCGATGACTAGTTAGCCGTGGAAGCGAGCTGTGGGTGCAAGCGGCTGTTCACGAAAGACGCGCTCGACGGCAGCGCGGTATTCGTCGACCTTTTTGGTCTTGCGTACGATCTTGTGGACGGTAGCGGGATCAGCGAAAGCGCACTTGGCGTAGAACCACCACTCCTTCATGCGGAAGACCGCATTGCCGCCAATCTCTTCTGCATATGCCGCAAACAGCGTGTCGTGGAAGCGCTGCAGCTCAGCAGCCGTTGCAGCAGGGCCGCCCTTGACCATGCGAGCCAGCGCGGGGTTCGCGAGCAGGCCACGCCCCAACATCACATGGCGCGTGCCGGGATAGGCCTCCACCAGCGCGTCCATATCCTCAAGATCAAAAATGTCACCGTTATAGGCCACGGGAAACGGCGCCCGCTCCAACGTCTTGCCGTAAAACTCCTTGCGCGGCGTGCCCGTATAGCGGTCCTTTTGTACGCGCGGATGCACAATCAGCTCCGCCAGCGGCATGCGGCAATACAAATCGAGCACGCGCTCGTACTCGTCATCACTTTCCAACCCCAACCTGGTCTTGACCGATACCGGCAGCGGAGAGCGCTCACACACGTCACTCAAGAACACCTCGAGCTCGTCCAAGTTGCGCAAAAAGCCCGATCCTTTGCCCTTGGCGACAACCGTTCCCGAAGGACAACCCAAGTTGAGATTGACCTCGCGATAGCCCATGTCGGCGAGCACCTGTGCCGCCCACACAAACTCGTCCGCGTTCTTGGACATCAGCTGAGGCACCACGTTGAGCCCCTGGTTATTGGCAGGATCGATCTCCTTAAACGCCTTGCCACCAAAGCGGTTTCCCACCCGCGGCGGCGGCAAAAACGGCGTGTAATAGCAATCGAGCGCGCCGAAGCACTCCGCATGCACGCGACGGAACACATGCCCGGTAATCCCCTCCATAGGGGCCAACGATAGAATCATCTACTCTTCTCTCATATCAACGAACGTGACAAAGGGACTGTCCCTTTGTCACATTATTCGGAGCGCAGGGCTTCGACGGGGTCCTTCTTGGATGCGCTACGGGCCGGCAGCAGGCCGGCAACAACCGTCAGCAGCACCGAAATTGCAATGAGCACCAGCGCATCCTGCACGGGCAGACTCATCAGGTTGGGGACCTTTTTGGCCGCAAGCGCCCAGGCATTGACCGGGAAACTCACGAGCACCACGACGACAATGGCAAAGACGCCGGCGATGAGGCCCTCGATAAAGGTCTCGGCATTGAATACGTTGGCCACGTTACGCTTCGACGCGCCGATCGCACGCAGGATGCCAATCTCCTTTTTGCGTTCCAGCACGCTGATGTAGGTGATGATGCCGATCATGATGGAGCTCACCACCAGACTGATACTCACGAATGCGATGAGCACCAAGCTGATGGTGTTCACGATGTCGGTCACCGAGCCCATGATGATGCCCATGTAGTCGGTGTACGAAATTGCCCGATCATCGTGGCCAGCGGCTTTGACCTGCTTGTTGTACGCATCGATGTGATCGAGTACGCGCTCCTTGGCCTCAAAGTCGCGCGGGAAAATCTTAACCGAGATGGGGTCTGCCTCATCCGCATAGCCCAACGTGGTCAGATTGTTGTCGTAGGTGAGCTTCGAAGCCTTGGCATAGCTCATCATGAGCGAACTCAGGTCCTCGGCGTCCATGTTGAAATGGATGGCACGAGCAAAGGCGCTCGCATCCACGTGCATGGCGCTCGTCAGGTTGGCAAAACTCGAAGACATCTGCGTCGCCATCTGGTCCATAAGCCCCGCTGCGCCCGCCTTGAGCTGGGACGATACCGTCGACGCTATCTGCTCGCTGATTGCCTTCATCACCTGATCCATAGCCTGCTGCAGATACGGAGCCAGCTGCTTTTGCACATAGTCGGTCATCGCCTGCCGCAGGCGCTCGGCCAGGGCATCGCCGCCGAGGGCCTTCAGCTGAGCTAGGCATTGCTGGGCTGCGGCATCATGCTCAAGATACGTCGAGAATGCGGCAGAGAGCTTTGACGCGTCCTTAAGATCTTCGGGCGACAGCGCCTTAAACTGATCAGACTGCAAAAAGCCCTCGAACAGTTGGTTGGCAAGTGTTCCCACCTGCCGCATTTGCTCGGGCGTGAGTTCCAGACCGTCAAAGATGCCCGAGAAATCTGGGGCCGGTGCTTTGGCCATGATGTCGCTGAAGTCGACGTCCTTTCCAACGTCCGAAAGGTCAATGTCCAGCCCGGACAAGTCAATACCAGAAAGGTCGATACCGCCGGCCGCACCCGAAAGCGCAGATGTATCGAACGAAAACGCACTCTTGAGCGCCGCTTCGTCCACACTGAACATGCTGCCCAGATCAACGCCTTGCTTGGCCTCGCCTTGCAGTTCGTCGAAGGTTTTGCCCGTAAAGACATCCGTCTCGGAGTGGGCGAGCTGCTCCTGCACAATCTGCGAATCGGCGGCGCGCTCCATAAGCTGGCGAGTCAGTGCATGCGTATAGGCAATGCCCGGGGTCAATGCGCTCGCATTGGCCGTCTCGTTAGGTCGCACCACGCCCACAATGTGCACGTCGATACCGTCGGCAACCTTGGCCGTCATAAAGTCGGCGTCGCCAGACATGTCGGTCCACATGCCGGTCTCTTCGTTTTTGCGATAGGCATCGGCCGGCGACAGCACCTTAAACGTCGTGGACAGCGCATCGTCGTAGGTAAAGTCGGTGCCGGTCTCGGGCGTCTCGACCTTGCCGTCGGCCGCCATGGCACTGTTAACCAGATCGTTGAGCTCATCGATATCCAGCGCGCCGATGCTGTAGAGCGTGTAGTCGCCCACCGTGCCACGGCTCGAAAGAACCATCACGGCTTCGTTAGCAGACGTAGGCCAATGCCCCGCCACGACATCGTACTGGCTGTCGAGCAGGCTCTGGTCTTCAATCATCTCGTTAAAGACCGAGGTTCCCATGGATTCCATGCTCACCGTTGCCGCCGAACTCGCGCCTCCGCTCATGGCCTCGGTCATAGCGTTGGGAACAAGCCGGACGGGCTTCTCGTCGCCCTTGCCGGCACGATAGACAACCGGCGATACACCGTAGCCGTACTGAATGGCGTTGACCTCTTTATCGATGCCGTCACCACCGGCATCGAGCCATGCCTTAAAGCTCGTCATATCGTTGGACTTAACGCTTGCAAACATATCCTTTACGGCCGTGACCACGGGAATCTTATCGGTTCCCTGAGCCTTGCCGCCGGCACTGTCGTCGGACGAATCCACATTTTCAGGCGAGCCATCATCCGCAGCCCCCTGCCCGCCCATCATGGACGACAGGTCGTAGTCCTGCTTGGAAATGGTGAGCGGGTAGCTCGAGAGCGTATCCTCCTCGACCTTTTTGATGTAGCCGTTTACGCCATTGGACAGCGCCAGAATCGCCGCGATACCGATAATGCCAATCGAGCCCGCAAAGGCAGTCATGGCCGTGCGGCCCTTCTTGGTCATGAGGTTGCGGGCAGAAAGCCCCAGCGCCGTCACAAAGCTCATCGAGGTTTTGCGCGTAGGCTTGGCCTCGCGGCGCGTGGCGTCAGCGACATCGAAAGGGTCAGAATCGTCGGTGATCTTGCCGTCCGCCAGGTTAACGATGCGCGTGGCGTATTGGTACGCCAGCTCGGGATTGTGCGTGACCATAATAACCAGACGGTCGCGCGCCACGTCCTTGAGCAAGTCCATGACCTGCACAGATGTCGTTGAATCCAAAGCGCCGGTCGGCTCGTCGGCAAGGACGATCTCAGGGTCATTTATCAGGGCGCGGGCGATGGCCACACGCTGCATCTGCCCGCCCGAAAGTTGGCTCGGTCGCTTGTTAACGTGCTCGCCCAGGCCGACTTTCTCCAACGCCTCGCGCGCACGCTGGCGGCGCTCGGCATGCCCCACGCCCGTGAGCGTGAGCGCCAGCTCCACGTTTTCCAAAATAGTCTGATGCGGAATGAGGTTATAGCTTTGGAACACAAAGCCGATGCGGTTGTTGCGATAGGCATCCCAATCGCGATCGTGAAAGTCCTTGGTCGAGATGCCGTCAATCAGCAGGTCGCCAGAATCAAAGTGATCCAGTCCGCCGATAACATTGAGCATCGTGGTTTTACCCGAACCCGAGGGACCCAGAATGGCCACGAACTCGTTATCGCGAAAAGACAGGCTCACGCTGTCGAGCGCCACCTGCGTAAACGACTGCGTGACGTACCTTTTGCAAATTCCTTTGAGCTCCAGCATGGACGGCAACCTCTCCCACGCGGGCGCACTTGCCCGCTCTCCCCCGCCGTTCGTATTCGGCGCGTTTGTCCTACTCTATCCCCATTTTTTGCCGGAGCCAGTGAGGAATGTAACGAACCGCGCCAAAAAACGAACGGGATGACGCCCAAAAGAAGAGGCCCCAAGTGGGGCCTCTATATGGTGGGGCTTATCTTGAAAAGCAGCGGACTACTTCGCACAGCGGCCCACGATCCTCGCTACGCTTTACGCGTTTTCTACTGCCCGCTATTCGCAATCGCCTGGTCGATAAGCTTGTCGAGTGCTGCGCGCTGCTCGGCGGAGCTGATGGCTCCCACGATTGGATCCCCTACGATGTTGCCGTTCTGGTCGATAACGTAGGTTGTCGGGAACGAGAACAGATTTGACGTAAACTTACCGGCATCGCTATCCGACTTGAACCAGATGTTCTTATATGTCACGCCCTTCTTGCTCAGCACGTCCTTGGCATCTGCAATCTCGCCCTTGTTGCCATCGAGCGTAAAGGAATTGACGCCCACGACCTGGCCGCCCTTCTCGGCAAGCTCCTGATTCAGTTTCTCAAGATCGCCCAGCTCGCCCACGCACGGCTTGCAAGTAGTGAACCAGAAGTTCATGACGGTGACCTTGTTCTTAGAGAACAGCTCGTCGCTGCTCACGTCGTTGCCATCCAGGTCCTTGCCCGTAAAGCTGGGGAACTTCGTCGCCTCGCTCGAAGCATTGGCGCCAGCCGTCATGCCAGCGGTCGAAGCGTCGACGCTCTCGCCTGCACTCGGCGTGCTTCCACAGCCGGGGAACTCCTTCTCCAGGCTCTCGAGCTTATCCTCGATCTCCTTGATCTGCTGTGCACCGGCCTTGAGTGTCTTAAGCTCATCCGCCGTGAACTCATCCTTGGCGCCGTCGATGGTCTTGAGCAGAAAATCGCCGTAATTGCTGCCATCCTCAATCATTGCCGAGTCTTTATTTGCCGCATTGAATACCTTTTCCCACAGCGCGTTATCACTCGAAAGGATATCGTTCTCCTTTTTCATGAGCTTCGCATACAGCTCGGCGGCCTCGTCGGCATTGGCCGGCTTCTGCGCGGTGAGTTCTGCGATCTTAGGATCGGAGCTCGCAGATTCGCTCGCATTGCCACCGGGCGCCGAACATGCCACAAGGCACAAGGCCAATACCGGCACCATAAACAGGGCCGCAATCTTAGAAAGCTTCATAATCATTCCTCCGTTTTGTCGAAGCTTGTTTACTTTTTATCGGCGGTCAAGGGAAGCTTTTCCGCCGGCACATCCAGGCCATAGCGATAGCTGATGGCATCGACAGGACAGGCCCCGATGCACTTTCCGCACCGGATACATTCGGCATGATTGGGCGCGCGGACCACATCAACGTCCATCTGACAAACCTTTGAGCACTTGCCGCACGAGACACATTTGCATGCATCGACCCGGATCCCCAGTAGGGACACCCTATTCATGAGCGCATAGAATGCGCCGAGTGGACAAATCCATTTGCAGAAGGGGCGGTAGAACAAAACGCTCAGCACTACCACGGCAATGAGAACGGCAAGTTTCCAAGTAAAGAGATGTCCCAACGCAGATCGAATGCCGGCATTGGCGATGGCCAGCGGAATGGCGCCCTCGAGCACACCCTGTGGACAGATGTACTTACAAAAGAACGGGTCGCCCATGCCCACGTCGTTAACCACCAGCACAGGCAGCAATACCACGGCAAACAGCAGCACGACGTACTTGATGTACGTGAGCGGCTTAAGCTTTTTCGTGGAGAACTTTTTGCCGGGAATCTTATGAAGCAGCTCCTGCAGCCAGCCAAACGGGCACAAAAACCCGCATACAAAGCGTCCCAGCAGCACGCCGAGCAAAATGAGCGTACCGGTAACATAGTAAGAAAAGTTGAACTTGGATGAACCTACCACCGACTGGAACGACCCGATGGGGCACGCACCCGATGCCGCGGGGCACGAATAGCAATTAAGTCCAGGTACGCAGACTGTTTTTCCCGCGCCCTGATAGATGCCGCCTTTGGCAAAGTTTGGCAGGTGAATGTTGGTAATAAGTGTTGCCGCCGCCTGAATGAGTCCGCGAAATCGGGCCAAAACATGCGACGCGGTGTTTGCTCTTTTATCCAATTCCGATACACTCCAAGCACAGCCTAATCGCTTTGGCCAGCACGGCATCCGCCTCGCCACGCATAACGCCAAAGCACACCATGGCAATTCCGACGATCAACAAAGCGACCTGTACCATGGGTTTTACCGCTTTGAACAACCCAACCACTCCTTTCGTTACGCGACCATTGGACCATATCGACTATAAAATCCGTGTTAAGCGCGATTTGGAATGTGCAAGGAGACTGTTATGCGTATTTTGATCGTCGAAGACGAGCGAGCACTGTGCGATGCAATCGCGCGCAGCTTGCGAAACTTGGCGTACAGCGTCGACTGCTGCCACGACGGACAGGAGGCGCTCGACCTGCTGGGCGTCGAAGTCTTTGACCTCGTGGTACTCGACCTCAACCTTCCCCGTATCGATGGCATGGCCGTGCTCAGGGAACTTAGGAAAACCGATTGCGAGACTAAGGTACTGATTCTGTCCGCACGTGGCGAAGTATCCGATAAAGTCGCCGGACTCGATGCCGGCGCCAACGATTACCTTACCAAGCCGTTTCATCTTGACGAGCTTGCGGCAAGGATCCGCAGCCTTACCCTCAGGCGCTTTGCACAAAGCGACATAGTTTTAACCTGCGGAAAGCTCCGCTTTGACACCAAGGCGCGCATCGCTTCCGTGGACAGTGAGGCTTTATCTCTTACACGCAAGGAAACGGGAATCTTGGAATACCTGATGCTTAATCAGGGGCGTCCGGTAAGTCAAGAGGAGCTTATCGAGCACGTTTGGGATAGCAGCGTGAACAGCTTTAGCAACGCAACCCGCGTTCACATCTCGTCACTCCGCAAAAAGCTACGCAGCGCTTTGGGATACGACCCGATTCGCAATCGGATTGGAGAGGGCTACGTTATGGAGGATGGCGAATGAAAGGGCTTTCGCTGCAATGGCGCATAACGATCATGACGGCACTGCTGACGTGTGCGGCGTGCGTGCTGACAAACTGCCTGGTCGGCTATACGGGCATGCGCTACATGGATGCCATCGGCAGCGACATCTCGGCCCTTAGCGCAGCCAGCGTAGATGCACCTCAGGCGTTTGACCCAACGAAGGGGAGCCTCGATGACGAGGTCACGATCGTCGTAAACGACGCACAGGAGTCTTTTGGCGCGACAGCCTGGTACATCACGGCTGGAGTCACACTCCTTGGCGGCGCGCTGGCATACTTTGTGAGCGGCCGTGCACTCAAACCGCTACGGGCTTTTGCAGCCCAGGTTGAGCGTGTGCAGCCTGACAACCTAAGCGAAATCAGACTCAGTGAAGATGTGCCCACCGAGCTACAACGATGCAGCGCCTCTTTCAACGACATGATCGCCCGTCTTGGCGAAGGGTTCTCTGCACAGCATCAGTTTACCGGCAACGCCGCACACGAGCTGCGCACCCCGCTCGCCCTTATGCAAGCACAGATTGAACTCTTCATCTCCGAGCACTCCGGACTGCAACCCGAAACAGCCGAGCTGCTCGGCCTGCTACAAGAACAAACCGAGCGCATGTCTCGAATGACCAAGGTATTGCTCGAGATGAGTGAGCTCCGCAGCGTTCCTTGCGAGGACGATGTGGAACTTGGTCCCTTGTCCGAAGAGGTCCTCACCGACCTTGCGCCACTTGCCGAAAATAAGGGCATAGCCCTCAATTGTGCTGGAGACGCTTTAGTAATCGGAAGTGATACGCTCCTCTACCGGCTGGTGTTTAATCTGGTCGAAAACGCCATCCGTTACAGCCGCACCGACTCGAGCGTTATCGTCTCCATCTGCGACAACGACAGCCACGTGTTCCTGCGAGTCGAGGACCAGGGCCCGGGAATACCCAAGCAGTACCGTGAGAGCATCTTCCAACCGTTCTTTCGTCTAGACAAATCCCGCAGCAGGGCATACGGCGGCGCAGGACTCGGGCTAGCGCTCGTTTGGGAGATTGCAGCGCTTCACGGTGGCGCTGTAGAGGTCGAAGCAAGTTCCGAGAACGGAACCGTGATGCTCGTGACTCTCTCAAAGGGGGCCACCACGTGATCCGACTGTCCAGGAGTCCCACTCGACATTGTGAAACGCGTCCCAAAACTTGAACATGAGAAATGGGAGACAGTTCGCATCTATGCCGAGGACGAAGTCCTGGCGGGGATTCAGGATGCGCAGAGGAAGCTTGCGGCAGAAAACCCCGACAGAGTCGTGACCGTCGGCGGCAACTGCATGGTGTCGCCTGCCCTCTTCGATTACCTGCACGGGAAATACGAGAACGTTGGAATCGTCTGGATCTATGCGCATCCGGATGTATCCACGCTGAATGATGGCTACCCCAACGCTCACGCCATGGTACTTGGCAGCCTTTTGGAACAGGGTGCACCGCAACTCGTTTCGCGGATGCGGCATCCGGTGTTTAAGCCGAGCGATGTCCTGCATGTCGGGCTACAGCAGCTCCACGACTATCAGGAGGTTTGCTTAAACAAGCATAGGTGTTGCGGTTTTAGCCGATGTCCTCATGGAGGAAAACGACATGCTGGGTCTGTCTGATTAAAGTCCAACAGTTTCCATGAGGCATCTAGCACGGTAAAAGCTAAAGACCCGGGAGACCCCAAACTGTCAACCATCTTTACGGGTGCAAGGGAAACGGGCAAGACAGCCCCCTCTCGCTCCTATCCGAAACGGCGCTTGAACACGGCTGGATTGCAGCGAATGTCTCCGCCATGCCCGGCATGCTCGAAGATATCATCGAGCACACAAAGGAGGCCGCAGGCCGTTACCTCTCGCAGCCCCATACACGCGTGAGCGGAGTTCAAGTTGGGCAGCGGGGCGGTTTAGCACGCCAATATAATCAAATCGTGCACTTCCATAGCCTCTCGTCTACGTGGTGTACCGTCGTCTCCCCTTTTATCAGAGTTGGGCGATTTTCAGGCACCCGAGCTGAACTCAAATTGAACTCAACGATGCCTTATCGGTCGAGGGCGTCCTAGCGAGAATATACAGAGGCGCACATTTCGCAGGGAACCTCCCATTCGTTATCATATCGGGATGCTGTCAAGGCAGCGTCAATGCGTTCGACCTACACCTTCTCGCTTTTCGAGGCCTCGTCTGCAGGACCATCGGAATCGATACGGAATCGATCGGCATACCATTCATCCGAAGCAATCACCTTATGGAGCATCTGGAGATGCAGGTCGACATAGTGGCAGAACGCCTTGCCGCATTCCACGAGAGGCGCATTGTTTCTCTCGTTGGGCTCGGCTCCAAAATGAAACTCGACCTCATAGCCCTCCCCAGGCACACCCATGCTCGGCAGAGTATCAATGGAGAAGTGGACGAATCCAGACGTCACCTTGTATACATCTTTTACCTTTGGATCGAACTTCTCGAGTAAGTCTTGAAGTCTTCCATCGGACATCTTCTCACCCGAGAAATCTTTCAGCTTGTTCACAGGCACACCTTGAAACACCCGCTTGAGAAAGTCATCCTGGTCTTCGGCGGCGAATAATGCGAATGTCCGCAGGCAGACTCCAACCTGTGCGCGGAGAAGCTGGGCGACGCAAACAAGATTCCTCGACTCGAGCATGGAGATGAATCCGTCTATCAGTCTCATCGCATACTCAGAGGAGGATGCCAGATATAGATCCCATTGGGTAAAGTCGCCGTTCATGAAGGGAATCACTGCATTGCGCTCGGCGACTCTCAAGGCACTCAGGCTTTGTTCTATTTTCTCAGCTTCTTGTTTGAACTGTTCGCTATCCAAAATGCCCCCAAATGCCGGCTTCTCAACAAATCAAAAAAGCAAGAGAGACAGAGCTTAGGTTCCTGCTCCACTGAACCCGCGCTTCCAGTCGAGACACTCCTCCTCGAAGATCTCCCCAGAGTCCCGTCTCTCGCACCCCTCACGGAACTGTCCATATCAGTGTAGCCAATCCAAGCACAGCCCCACCGCACGGCCCAGTCGCTTCCGGTCCTGCGTGGCCCCGTGAAGGCGGAAGGGCGTGGTTGTCGTCATCGCGTTCCTTTCTCCTCGTACCTTTTTGGGCATGCGTCACGGGCCCCCGCGCGGCGCTGAGAGCGAATCGGCGCAGGCTTGGGGCCAGTTGCGTAGAGGTTGAGGTTCGGGTTTCGCCGGCTTACGCAGCTTGGCGGGCAGAGCGCCCGGGCTCGCTGCGCCTAGGGCGCGGCGGGATCCGCGACGCCGGAGGTGTCGATCTCGCCCAGATTGGCGAGCTGCTCGATGAGGGGGAGGCCCATCGGGTCGTCCACCTCGACGCCGCCGAGCACGATGGTGCTGTCGCGCGTGTCGATTTGGGTTGTGAACACGGCCGGGTCGAAGCCCGAAGCGATAAAGCCAATGCCCGCGAGGACAACACCCGCGGCAACGAGCCCGCCCGCCACGGCGAGGTAGATCTTCTTCGCGCTGGTCATGGTACTCACTCCTTTCTACGCCGCGAGATGCGCGGCAGCGCCGCCCTTCTCGCCCTTACCCTTCCAGAAGGGCGAGGCGGCCTTCCTCGCCCAGAGCGCCGAGAGGCGCGCAATTTGTTTTGAGGCGGCCCAAGCGCCAGCACCAACGAAGAGCGCCACGCCGACGAGGCCGAGCCCCACGCCCGCCGAGGCGAGGGCGTACGGGAAGTGGCCGATGGTGACGCCGCTTACGGCAAACAGGAGCTCAACTACACCCACGCCCCCGAGTGCCGCCGCGACGATCCACACGCAGAGCGCCAGCACCCAGATGCAGATATAGACCGTGACGACCACGGCGGCGAAGGCGGCGAGCAGCGGCACCCACACCGGGGAGCCCACGATGGCCAGCACCCACAGCAGCGCGGTGCTGCGCCGGCGCGTCCTCGCGATCGCGCGCGGCACGGCGGGCAGGTCGTCGAGCGTGGCCTCCGCCACCTCGCCGGGCGTGCCCATGGCGGCCACGGCCTCCTCCTCGCTCATACCGTCCTCCATGCGGTCGGCGATGGCCTCCGCATAGAACGCCTTGGTCTCCTCAACCTGCTCGGCCGGCAGGCAGGCGAGCAGGTCGCCCAACCGGCCCAGAAACTCATCGCGCGTCATGGTGCGCCTCCTCAACGTATGCGTAAATCTCCCGTACGGACGGCCACTCGGCCAGGAACTCCTCGATGCGCGCTCGCCCGTCGTCCGTGATGCGGTAGTACCGGCGCAGCCGCCCGTTGTGCTCGGCGGAGCGCGCCGTGATGCACCCGGCCTTCTCCAGGCGCTTGAGCAGCGGGTAGAGCGTCGACTCCGTGAGCCCCATGCTCGCCGGTACGTCCTTCACGATCTGGTAGCCGTAGGACTCCTCGCCGGAGACGGCCGCGAGCACGCAGGCCTCCAGGAAGCCGCGCTTCATCTGTGCCTCCATCCGCACACCTCCTCTCGTCATATACTGTGCTATACACACTATACGATGCAAGGTATTAGACGTCAACTCTCATCGCGAAGGTTCTCCGGGCCCTGCACGCTGCGAACGTGATGTCGCGGGACGGTTGGCATTATGCATGAAACGTCAAGTAACGCTCTTTTGATCCACTTCCACTCGGCCCCATATGCCTTGCACAACGCCCCCTTCGACCTCGGAATCAAGAGAGCCGCTAGGCTGGACATGCCGGACGGTAAGGTCCTGGACGCCATGGTGGACTTCTCCGATGCCATGGGGGTCATGGGTCTACGCCGATGGAGGCCCACACACACGGCAGGGCTCGCCCGTCACCGCTGGTCGCCGGACGGTCCCCACGCCTCGCTCGCCAACGCGCAGGCGACAGCAGCAGTCCAGCGCTGGCTGGAGACGCCGGAATGCCCAGAAGATGCGTTTCCCATCGCTGCGACAGAGCTTTTTGTAGGGGCGGCAATTTTTCCTAATGTCGAGGTCAGCTAGGCTTCAGTAGCCACCTTGGGAGCATCGCCAATAGACTCTTCCTTTATACGTTCGGAATAATCGTAGGCGATACCCACAAATTCCGGTCCCGAGCAACAGGAGTACAATTGCTGCATTGTTGCCAGCTGTTGGGAGATGGAAGATGGACTGCGATGGCTACCCATGCGTTCCCATGCCGTTGATGTGCACCGCCTTTGTGCCGGGGCAGATTGACGCTGCGGTTGCAAGCATTTCCGACCCCGATTCGCGCGCCATTGCCACGGCAGAAGCGCTGTACTTTCGCGGACAGGCCGCCCTCGCTGCCAAGACGGCGCGCCCCTATGTTGACGCCACCGATCCCGCACTGCGCTATTCCGCATGCTTTATCTGCGGATACGCCAGTCTATCGCTCAACCGCATCGCCGACGCCCGCCGGTGCCTTGCTGGCATCCTCGATACGCCGGCCGACGAGGAATCGCCCGCCATCCACGCCACGCATATCCTGTTCGCCTCGGCCGCGAGCGTCCTGCTGCACTTGCCTTCCCCGTATTCTGCCGAAGAGTTTTATCCACTTGCGGCGCATCTGCCCGAAGGCCTGCGCCTATTCGCCAGCTACGTGATGGCGCACGCCTTGTATCTGCGCGGCGAATACGGCCGCAGCCTGGGCATGGCGGAAAACGCCCTGATCATGAAACAGGGAAGTTATCCCATCTCGGAGCTGTTCCTGCACCTGTCGGCTTCCATGGCCTGTATGAGCCTCAAGGACATCGACGCCGCAAAAGCACACTTCGGAACCGCTTGGAACATTGCGCGCCCTGACGGCCTTATCGAGCTCATCGGCGAGCACCACGGCCTTTTGCAGGGACTCATCGAGGCATGCCTAAAATCGCAATACCCTGACGATTTCGCACGCATCATCGAGATTACGTATCGATTCAGCTACGGCTGGCGGCGCATCCACAATCCCGATTCGGGCGAGGACGTGGCCGACGATTTAACGACCACGGAGTTCACCATGGCCATGCTCGCCTGCCGCGGTTGGACCAACGCCGAAATCGCACGCCACATGGGAGTATCGCCGGGCACCGTTAAAAACCGCCTATCAGGAGTGTATGCCAAGCTTGGTATCGGAACTCGCGCCGAGCTGATTGCCCACATGTTGCGCTAGCGGCCAGACTGCCCGGCGTATCGAAAGCGCTCCGGGGGCCTGACGCTTTCGCGCACTCAAATTGGACATTTTGACCCTTGAACGGCACTACCGCCACGGGGCACCTTCTCGCAAAATTGGATTATTTCCTCCGATGTTTGCGGGATGGGAGCCAAAGATGCTTGATCGCCGTTCGTTACTTGTTGCCGGAGCGTCCTCGCTGGCGAGCATTATGTTGCCGCGCGTGCCGGGAAGCGCAAACGCCTACATATTGCCGTTCGCGCCCACCGAAGCCTATGCCGACGAAAAAGACCCCTTCAGGGTGCTCGTTCTCTCGCGCACCATGTTTGGTGTGGTCGTGGTCGACGTCGCCAACAAGAATACGCCCATCGCGGGTGCCCAGGTCACGCTCACATCGCGCTATGCCGCAGGCAAGCAGCTCACTGCCACGACCGATGACGAAGGCACGGCCATCTTTGAGGTCGCGCCGCTTTCAGAAGGCTACGTGGACGAGGCAACGCTTCTCGACGCATACGACTTTAACGGCGGCATCTCCATTAGCATGGTAGGCTACCGCGATGTCGAGATTCCCCTCGCGCGCATCCAGGGCGGTACTGCCATTACCGCGCCCACGCGTCCGCTTTCCGACGGCGAGCCGTACTTTCGCCAGCTCACATTCGACGAATGGGACATCCAGTACGCCGACGCTACGTTCATGGCATTGCCGAAGGACGACGCCGGAAACGACCAACCCGACACGCACGCCTTTACCGTGCAGGCACATCTGCCACAGGGTGGACAGGCAACGCTGTGTATCAACAAAGTGACGCCCGCCGCGGGCAGCTCATCCGAAACCGTCACGCAGATTGGCCAAGTCAGGGCCAGTGCATCGGGTGCGAATAATCTGGCAACGTTCACACTCGAAGACAAGTTCCTCGATGTGGCATCGGGCCTTCTGGAAGAAGGGTGCAAGCTGCGCTTTGTCCTCGACTATCAGGGCAAAACCTACACGCTCTCCTCTCCCATGGCCGTTGTCACCGCGCCGGCCGCAAAGGCGGAATCGGGCTCGACCACCATCATTCCCACCACCATGGACCAAGAGATCACTCCGTTTGATTTCCCCGCGGCGTTTCCCGGTATCGGCGGCAATAAGTTCACGTGCTGGATGCCCACATTTCCCATTCTGTTCGATTTCTCGTTTGCTGGATACGTGCTGTTTGGCGGAGGGTACAAACCAGCTAGCTATATGAACGATTCGGGCAACCCTGATCCGGAATACTGGAAGAAATCGCCGCGCGAGTCGGGCGCCAAGCAGGCAAACCGCTACCTCGACGAGATGGAGGGGAAGTGGAATCAGTACAAGAGGATGAGTGCCGGTTCGGGCACCGATCCAAGAAACACCAAGCTCCTTCGCCACCATTGCACGCCGCTGTTCACGATGGATATCGCCACACAGCTGTACGGCTCGCTCGCCTACGATTGGGTGGGCAAAACCTGGGGTAACAACAACGACCCCGCATACGGCAATATTAAGGCCCTCTTCCAGGTAAGAACCGACCTCAATTGGACCGAGCAGTTTACCCTAGGACCGGTGCCATTTTTCCTAAACGTCAACCCCTGGGTGCTGGCAAAACTGGCGCTCGCCGTGGGTGCCCACACGCACGGCAGCGGCGCGGCGTTTTTTAAAAACATTTCGCTCGACTATTCAAACACGTCGGGCTCGTTCACCATCCAGATCGGGCTTGCCGTCACCTTTGGCGCCGGCGTTGCAGGCGTCGCTTCGTCTGCCGTGCGCGGCGCCGCATCCCTCACGCTGTTCATTGGGTACGAAAAGGCAAATGGACACCAGCTTCCGCGACTGCGTGTAGGTGCAGACGTCGATGTCGATGTAATACTCCAGTTCGTAATGTTCAAGTGGACCACCAAGGCTTGGTCGGGGTCGTGGCCCACACTCATCGATTCGTGGAATATGTCGGTGAACAATGGCGACCAGTATGTGCTCCAGCGCTCTGAGCTCGCATTGGATGGAGATACGCCTTATACGCTGGATGCCTGCTTCGGCTCGGCCGGCAACGCCGAGGCGGGTGGTGTGCCGCAATTTATCGCATCGGCCACCATCGTCACCAACGCCGAACTGCTCGCACGCGCCGAGGTTAAGGCCACTGCCGTAAACGCCGCGCCTGTCGTGCGCGATTGGGATCAAGCGGTCACGCGCATTGAGCTCGAGGCGGATGCAGAAAGCGACGACACGGGACAGATCGAGCATTTCGTCCATGCGCTGATAGAGAACGACGAAAACGCCGCGCCGATGTATGAGTACACCTATATCGGTCAGGCAACAAACGCCGTTGCGGACCCGAACGCCAATTCTGCCGGCGTGTCGGAGGACGAGCGTGGCGGCATCAAGCCCTCGAGCGACAACGTGCTGTTTGCTGGCGTGCTCAGCGAAGCCCACATGAAGCTGGCAATGATTGCCGGCGTAGAATGCCTGTTCCGTATCGCCTCGGTGCGCTACGGCGACAATGGCCGCTCGCGCCTGGTGGTACACACAAAGGCAAACGGAACGTGGTCCGCTCCCACGCCTGTGGACTTTCCCCTTGGGTTTGGCGAGGGCGACGTGGAGCGCGACGGCATATACGATTACGACTTCGACGTGGTGGAATATACGGACGGAAGAGGAAACCAGGACGCCTACGTGCTGCTGGTCTCGGGCGAGCGCCCCGCCGGCGACAACACCCTTTTCGATACGGCGAGCACATCCGGCATACTGTCCGTTGTGCGCCTGCGCATAAGCAACGACGGAGTTCGCGTGATATCGCACACGTCGTGGCGCAGCATCTCGCGCGGCCGCCTTCAGGAGGATGGCTACCATTGCCTGCAGTGCCCACGCATCACGGTGGGCAAGACGCTGGTCGACGGACGTCTGTCGGGCGCTTACCTCCACCGCCACGGAGCCACCACAGAGAAGGCGCTCGGCAGCGAGGCCGTGGTTGCGCTGGAATGCTTTACCCTGTGGTCGGATGATTTGGGCGACAGTCTCACGTTCCGTCAGGTCCTCCGCTTTCCGCAGGCACCGTCGAGCATCGAGCTGGGCGCGCCCGAGAATATCAACGGCAAAATGGTGGTTCCCGTTGCATACGAGACTGTAAGCGGTTGTGGCTGCGCATCGTACGCCGTGATCGGCCAGTCCATCGCGGGTTGGGGCGTCATGTCGCCAGATGCCACAGTACCCCACGCGGTGCCGTGGCCGCAGCACACGGGCTTTTTGGCTACCGTCAACGAGCAGCTGCAGCATATTACTTGGGCACGAGGCGCATCGGCATTTGCAACGCAGCCCGTGGGTGCCGCAGGCTGTGGCCCGGCATCGTTTAGCGTAAGCAACAACGGCAGGTGCGTGCTATACGTCGAGAACACTGACGGCAAAGTGGGGCAAACCTACGACGAAGAAGGCGAGCCGGTGGCGGTAATGGGCAAGCATTTCCGCATCTTCGCCAGTACGCTGATAGACGATCTGTTCACGGAGCCATTCGTGCTCTGCGAGTTGGAGCACCCCATCGATCAGATAACGACGTTTTTGACCTCGGGCGGCATGCTCTCAGCGCTTGCCACGCACATCGTGAGCGCCGAGCAGAGCAAGGCAGAACTGCACGGCATCGAAGTGCCCTTGGTGGCATGCGCCACACCACTGGGCGCGATGGCCAACCTGGGCGCCGTGGTGCCCGGGGCGGCAAGCGAGTCGTTTACGGTAACGGTGCGAAACGACGGCAACACGCTGCTGACCGCAGGAACAATCGATCTGTACCGAGAGGGCTCTAACCAGCCGTTCTCCAGCGCATCCATCGGGTTCGGAGCGAACGCACGCATGGCATCGATCTACGATCCGGAGCTTACCGAGGACGTATCGGCCAACGACATGGCACACATGAAGTACGCACTCGAGGCACTGGGTGAGCGCTTTGCCACGCACCCGCTGGTTGCCGACAATGGCAACGCCGTGCTGGCACCAGGCTGCACGGCACAGTTCCGCATGAGCTTTGCCATCCCGGAGAGCTGGGGCGACGAGGTGGGCAAACGTGTCACACTGTATGCGAAGGCGCGCGACCTGATGGCACTCGATCCCGTAACGCTCGAAGAGATTCGACCGGGGGCAAACTCGGCGCTGGGTGCCGTACTGCACGAGCTTCATGTGCCCGACGCGGCATGCGAACGCTCAGAAGTTCAGGTCGGCGTATGCGACAACGCGGATACGACGGGGCTTCACGATGCACCGATGAAGGCGGACGGCGGTGGCAGCTCGAGTGGCGGCGGTACTGACAAGGGCGGCGGCTCCGGCGGAAGCAGCTCCGGCAGTGGCAAGGACCACGGCACTAACAAGCGCTCCGGAAAAGCGGGCGCGCTTGCGGGCACGGACGATGTCAACGCTCCCCTTACGGCAGCCGCTGCTGCACTCGCCGCGGCAGGCGCCGGCCTCATCGCCTACAGCGCCCGCCGCACGGCGCTCGAAAAAGACACCGCCGATGAGGTCAATTCTGATAAGCCTCGCTAGCTCCTAGTTACTTTTGTGAGAGACGCCAACTCGGCTCGTCGAACATCAAATGGGCTGGTTCTGGATACCCAGAGCCAGCCCATTGCGCATTAGTTATCGTCAGTGGAGTCGAGTTCTGCCTCGAGCTTGGCACGGCGTCTTTTCGCCGTGAAAAACGTTGCGCACAGGGCAGCAAACGTGGCCGCGAAAATCGTCGCACCGCAGAACACGCCCGTGGCCAGGTTCGCCAACCAAAAGACGCTTTCGAGCGGTACGATCTGCGCCTCAGCGATACAGCGCATTGCGGCAATAACAAGCGCGAACGCGGCGCCGCTAAGACCGCTGAGAAGCAGGAAATATCCAACAGGAAGATGCTCGGTTTGCCCAAAACGATTGGTATCGACATAGCCCTTCCGCGTTTGCAGTCCTGCGCAAATCAACATCACGAGAACGAGCCACAAATACATGGCTGCCTCGAACGGCGTTGCAAAGCCATGCGGCATTTCACTGGCGTCGCTGTGAACCCACGCAACCTGTCGAGCTATAAACTGGTAGAAAAATATCATCAACATGCCAAACGAAAGCAGCACGAAACCAATCTTGTAGATCTTCGCGCTCTCAGCCTCCAGGCGCTCATCCTTTGGGCCGGCATATTCACGCCACTTTTGCACGAGTTTTAAATCTTCAAATTTCATAGCGAACTCCTAAAGAGCGTTAGGGTCGACGTCGATCCCGTCTTCCCAAAACAGATCGTTCAACGTAACGCGTAGCGCTTTGCAGATCGCCACACATAAATTGAGCGTGGGGTTATAGCCGCCCGCCTCGATTAGGCCGATAGTCTGGCGCGTAACGCCCACGGCCTCGGCCAAGTCAGCTTGCGAAAGGCCAACCGCCGCGCGCGCCGCCTTCATGCGTAGGTTCTTTTTGCCCGGCATGGAGTTCCTTTCGTAGTAATGGACAGATATCCGTTGCAACATGACAGAAATATATTGCATATATCAGACAATGTCAACTATATCTGTCATTATGAAAACCATGTCCGACATCGCCATGCGGACATTACAACTTCGGTTCACTATTCAAACTTACTCGGACAGAACCGACTCGGTTTTGTCCGAGTAAACTCGAGCATAAACTGATCCATGCGATACAATTAACTCGGACAAAACCGAGTCGGAAGGAACCGAGTAAGTGGAATTCATTGGCAGGGAGCGTGAACTCGCCCGTATTAAGAAAACGCTCAAAGCACCCGAGCAGCGCAATGTTCTCATTTACGGCAGGCGTCGCGTCGGAAAAAGTGAGCTCATCAAGCAGGCGCTAACCGATTTGTCGGACGTCGCAACGGTCTATTACGAGTGCCGCCAAACCTCCGAGGCAGACAACCTCGAGAGTCTGTCCGTCCTTGTTGCTGAAGCGCTGAGCTTTCCTCCGCTCGCCTTCACAGGCATCCGTGAGCTCATCGAATTTCTGTTTGCCCAAGCCAAAGACAAGAACATTACCCTCGTTCTCGACGAATACCCCTACTTGAGAGATGCGGTTAAAGGCTTAGACAGCATTCTTCAGACCTCAATCGACGCCCACAGGGAGGACTCACGTTTAAACATTGTCCTGTGCGGCTCCTACGTTGAGATTATGAAATCCCTCATCGAGCATGAAAGCCCCCTCTACGGGCGAATTGATCTCGCGCTCGAGCTTAAGCCCATGGATTACTTTGACGCTGCGAAGTTCTATCCCGCGTTCTCGCCCGAGGACAAGGTGCTGCTCTATAGCGTTTTTGGCGGCATCCCCTTTTACAATCGCCTCATCGATCAATCCCAAAGCGTACGCGACAACATCATCGAGCTCGTCACGGAACCTGGCGCACGCTTAGAAAGCGAGGTGCCGTCCTATCTCAACGCCGAGATCTCGAAGATGACCAACGCCAACGAAGTTTTCGGGGCTCTCGCACAAGGTTACTCCCGTTGGGGGGACGTGCTGGCACAGTCGCACGTCTCGAGCGGTCCGGCCATGGCAGACGTGCTCGACAAGCTCATGTCACTCGAAATCGTCCAAAAGCGTGCACCCATCAACGACCCTACGAACAAGCGCAAGTCTGGCTACTTTGTAGTGGATCCGCTTTCGCTCTTTTACTATCGCTATGTTTTCCGCAATGCCTCGGCGCGTCAGCTGCTCGACCCGGAAGTCTTCTATGATCGTCACGTCTCCCAAGACTTCGAGGAAAACTACGTTCCTCATATGTTCGAGGAGATCTGCCGTCAATACCTCGTGCGGCAGAACAGGACCGGCAAGATCGAACCGGCTTTCGACGCCATAGGCAAGTACTGGTACGACGATCCCGCAAACAAAACGAGCGGCGAATTCGATGTGGTAACGCAAGACCCCGAGGGTTACGCATTCTACGAAGCAAAGTTCCGCAAATCCCCCGTCACGCAAAAAATGGTCGACGAGGAAATCGCCCAAGTCGAGGCAACGGGGCTCAAGTGCCATCGCTATGGATTCTTCTCCCGTTCGGGCTTCGAAGCCGGCAAAAGCGATCGAACCGTCTTCATCGACCTGCCGCAGATGTTTGGATAGGACAGGACAGGTCCCTCCCGCATTCCAAGCATTCATTATCTAACCGAACGATTGTTCGATGGATTTCGTGTTGGTTGGAATCGTCTGTGGGCTGGGCTATGCTACCTTGACTATCTATATGACTTAAACGCAGCAAGGGAGCACCGAGAGAGCGAGTATGGCAAAAAACACCGCAAACTATGGTAACGACAGTATCCGCCAGCTCAAGGACGAGGAGCGCGTACGCCTGCGCCCTGCCGTTATCTTTGGCTCGGACGGACTCGATGGCTGTGCACACGCTGCCTTCGAGATTCTGTCCAACGCCGTTGACGAGGCGCGCCAGGGCTACGGCAAGCTCATCACCCTTACCGCCTTTCGCGATGGCTCCATTCAGGTAGAGGACAACGGCCGCGGCTGCCCGCTCGACTGGAACCCTTCCGAGAAGCGCTTTAACTGGGAGCTCGTCTTTTGCGAGCTCTACGCCGGCGGCAAATACAACAATAACCAGGGCGGCGACTACGACTTCTCGCTCGGCACCAACGGCCTGGGCTCCTGCGCGACTCAGTACGCTTCCGAGTACATGGACGTCACCGTCTGGCGTGACGGCAACAAGTACTCCTTACACTTTAAGAAGGGCAAGGTTGTCGGCGCCAAAAAGAAGGCACTCGAAATTGAGCCCAGCGACGAGAACCGCACCGGCACCACCATCAAGTGGCGCCCCGATCTTGAGGTCTTTACCTCGATTAGCATTCCTCACGATTGGTATCGCGAGACCATGCGCCGTCAGGCCGTGGTCAACGCCAACGTGACCTTCCGTCTGCGCATCGAGGTCGATGATGGCGAATTTACCGAAGAGGACTTCTGCTATCCCAAGGGTATCGAGGACTACGTGCTCGAGAAGGTCGGCACCGACTATCTCACCGAGCCCTTCTTTATCGAAGCCGACCGTCGCGGTCGCGATCGCGAGGACCTGCCCGACTACAACGTAAAAATCACCGCATGCATGTGCTTCTCGCGCACCTTCATGATGCAGGAGTACTACCACAACTCATCGTGGCTTGAGAACGGCGGCTCGCCCGAGAAAGCGGCCCGTAGCGCTCTGACCAGTGCCATCGATGCCTACATTAAGCAACAGGGCAAGTACAACAAAAACGAGAGCGGCATCAAATGGCAGGACGTCCAGGACTGCCTGGTGCTGGTGACCAACTGCTTCTCCACTCAGACGTCCTACGAGAACCAGACCAAGAAGGCCATCAATAACCGCTTTATCCAGCAGGCCATGACGGCATTCTTTAAGGAACGCCTCTCGACCTACTTGATCGAGAACAAAGACGCCGCCAACAAGATCATGGAGCAGGTGCTCATCAACAAGCGCTCGCGCGAGAATGCCGAGAAGACGCGCCAGAGCATCAAGACCAACCTGCAGCAGAAGACCGACATGGCCAACCGCGTGCAGAAATTCATCGACTGCCGCTCCAAGGACAAGAGCCGCCGCGAGATCTACATCGTAGAGGGCGACTCGGCGGCAGGCGCCATTCGCACCTCGCGCGATGCCGAGTTCCAGGGCGTTATGCCCGTCCGCGGTAAGATCCTCAACTGCCTGAAGGAGGACTATCCGCGCATCTTTAAGTCCGACATCATCATGGACCTTATGCGCGTGCTGGGCTGCGGTGTGGAGATCAAGGACAAGCGCATCAAGAACCTTGGTGCCTTTGACCTGGACAACCTCAACTGGAACAAGGTCATCATCTGTACGGACGCCGACGTCGACGGTTATCACATCCGTACGCTCGTGCTCACCATGCTCTACCGCCTGGTGCCCACGCTTATCGACGAGGGTTACGTGTATATCGCCGAATCGCCGCTCTACGAGATCAACTGCAAAGAGAAGACCTACTTTGCCTACACCGAGCTCGAGAAGAACGGCATCCTCAAGGAGATTGGCGACCAAAAGTGCTCCATCAACCGCTCCAAGGGTCTTGGTGAGAACGACCCGGACATGATGTGGCTCACCACTATGAACCCCGAGACGCGTCGTCTGATCAAGGTGGAGCCCGAGGACGTCACCAAGATGGAGACCATGTTCAACCTGTTGCTGGGCAATGACGAGGCAGGCCGCAAGCGCCATATCTCAGAGCATGGCAAGGAATACCTGGACCAGCTGGACCTGCAGTAGCAGCAAATCGATAACGACGGCCCTTAAGAAGTTCAAGAGGATATCGTGGCAAAGAAGAAGACGAAGAACCAGCCAAAGAAAAAGCAGGTCAACGCCGAGAACGTCATCGGCCTGCACTCCGAGGTCACCGACCAGCCGATCACGCAGACGCTCGAGGTCAACTACATGCCCTACGCCATGAGCGTCAACGTCTCGCGTGCGTTCCCCGAGATCGACGGCTTTAAGCCCTCGCACCGCAAGCTGCTCTACACCATGTACAAGATGGGTCTGCTCAAGGGCGAGCGCCAGAAGAGCGCCAACATCGTGGGCCAGACCATGAAGCTCAACCCGCACGGCGATGCCGCGATCTACGAGACGATGGTGCGCCTGGCAACCGGCAACGAGGCGTTGCTCGCACCGTTCGTTGAGTCGAAGGGCAACTTTGGCAAGTACTATTCGGGCGACCTGAGCTACGCCGCCTCGCGTTATACCGAAGCCAAGCTCTCCCCCATCAGCGCCGAGATCTTCAAGGACATCGACAAGGACCCGGTCGACTTCGTCGACAGCTACGACGGCGCCATGAAGGAACCGCGTCTGCTGCCCACCACGTTCCCGAACATCCTTGTCTCGGCCAATAAGGGCATCGGCGTCGCCATGGCGTCTGACATCTGCGGTTTCAACCTCAACGAGGTCTGTACCGCAACGATGCACTACCTCAAGGATCCCGATTGCGACCTGCTCGAGTACATGCCCATGCCCGACTTCTCGACCGGCGGCGAGATCATCTACCGCCGCGAGGAGATGGAAAAGATTATCGAGACCGGCCTTGGCAGCTTCCAAATCCGCTCCCGCTGGCGCTGGATTCCCGAAGAGCGCATCATCGAGGTCTACGAAATCCCCTACACCACCAAGACCGATGTCATCATCGAGCGTATCGTCAAGCTTTCCAAAGAAGGCAAGGTCAAGGAGATCGCTGACATCCGTGACGAGACCGACCTGTCGGGTCTGCGCATCGCCATCGACCTTAAGCGCGGTGTCGACCCCGACAAGCTCATGGCCAAGCTCTATCGCTCGACCACGCTGCAAGACTCGTTCTCGTGCAACTTCAACGTACTGGTCGACGGCTACCCCCGCGTTATGGGCGTGCGCCAGATCTTGCACGAGTGGGTCAAGTGGCGTATTGAGTCCACGCGTCGACGCATCAACTTTGACCTGGGCAAAAAGTCCGAGCGCCTGCACCTGCTGCACGGCCTTGAGGCGATCCTGCTCGACATCGACAAGGCCATCGCCATCATCCGCGGCACCAAGCTCGAAGCCGAGGTCGTGCCCAACCTTATGAAGGGTTTCGATATCGACGAGACCCAGGCCGAGTTTGTTGCCGAACTTAAGCTCCGCAACATCAACGAGGAGTACATTCTCAACCGCACCAAGGACATCGCCAAGCTTGAGGGCGAGATTGCCGAGCTGGAGGAGATTCTCTCGAGCGAAGACAACATCAAGAAGGTCATCAGTGACGAGTTGGCCGCGGTCAACAAGAAATATGTGATGCCGCGTCGCACGGGCAGGATCGAGCCCCATGAGGTCATCGAGGTGAGCTTGGAACCCGAGGTCGAGGAGTACCCGGTCACCATCATGCTCTCGCGCGATGGCTACCTTAAGAAGATGACGGACCGCGTACTCAAGAAGGCGACCACGCTCAAGTACAAGGACGGCGACAAACCCTTTATCGAGTTCCCGTCCTCCAACACCCACGAGCTGCTGGTCTTTACCAACAAGAGCCAGGTGTACAAGTGCAAGGTTGCGGCGTTTGAGGACACCAAGTCGGCCCAGCTGGGCTCGTACCTGCCGACCGATCTTGAGATGGAACCCGACGAGAGCGTGATCTGGGTCATCGACCCCGAGGACTACAAGGCCGACGTGCTGTTCGTCTTTGAGAACGGCCGCGTGGTGCGCGTCGCGCTTTCTGGATACGTCACCAAGACCAACCGCAAGCGCCTTAAGAACGCCATCTACGGTGGCAGCAAGCTGCTGTATGCCCAGGTGCTCAAGGAGGACCGCGACATCGCGCTGGTCTCGAGCGACTATCGCCTGATGAACTTCAACACGTCGCTGCTCAAGACCAAGACGACCACCAACACGCAGGGCGTCCAGGCCTTTACGGCCAAGAAGGGCCGCTCGGTCACCACCGTCGGCACGACCGAAGAAATCCTTGGCGCCGGCGTCTCGGCCGAGAAGTTTACCGCGCAGAGCCTCCCCTCTGCCGGTGCCCTCATGAAAGAAAACGACATGCCGAGCTTGTTTGACTAGGACGACGGCAGTCGAACTGTTCCAAGCCACAAACCAGCGGGGCCCGGAGCGCAGTAAATGCTGCGCTCCGGGCCCCATGCATTACAGCAGCATCATCCCTATAGACAAAATGACGCATAAAGTGGAACAGACATAAGCCCATCATTCATTCCAAAGGGCTTAGTCGATAGCCTGATAAGGCGCACGCCCGGATGGGTCTTTTTAAGTGAGGACAGACTTCGAGATCTTGTGTTCTCCCCCGCCTTGACTTCAATCGCAGACAAGCATCCCTGCTTCTCCACTACAAAGTCGATTTCCGCACGATTATCTCGCGTCCAATAATGTAACGGATAGCCCATGGCTGAAAGCTGTTGGGCAACATAGTTTTCGGTAAGTGCACCCATGAATGTGCCGCCGATACCGGCAAGAATATCGGCGCGTTGAGCACCGGCCTTGGAGACGAGCAGCCCTGTATCCGCCTGATAGATTTTAAAAGCAGAAGGGTTAACGAAGGCCTCTAAAGGGCTTTCGATCTGCCCGACTAGGCTGCAGCGCGCTACCGTACCCGACAATACAAGCCAGTCGAGAGCATCTCCAAAGAGAGACGCATTGCCCCCCGCTCGCACTACCTTGTATTGAAATTTACGATTCTCTTTGGCAAGCTGCTGCGGAATGGAATCGAAGCACGCACGCGTCTTTGCGCTCAAGCGTTCATCAGCATATTTATTGGTGTCGGCGGAATATCCGTCGAGAATAATCCGATGCTTTTCGGCCACATCAATGATTGACTGATCATCGATGTACGTTTGGACCGCCTCGGGCATTCCGCCAACAACAAGATACTGTCGATAGAGCCCAAGCGCCTGTTCATGAAGGCTTGGCGCAAGAGGACCCATTGACTCGAATGATGAGCGTATCTCGTCGACCAGTTGATCGTGCCCCATCGCCCAGAGAAACTCCTCGAAATCGAGTGGAGCCATCTCAATCAAGTCGGTCTTTCCAACGGGGAACGAATACGACTGATGGTTAATGGCAACCCCAAGAAGCGACCCAGCAGCCGCAACGTAATACTCGGGAGCATCTTCGCAAAAATATTTAAGGGAAGTAAGTGCTTCCTCACATGCCTGGATCTCGTCAATGAACAGTAAAGTTTTGCCAGGCACGATACGCTGTCCCGTACGAGCCTCGATCGCGCGTACGATCGAATGAGGGTCAAGACCGCCCGAAAAATCCGCTCGCGCCGGCCAGTCGTTCTCAAGATTAACGTAGACAACCGATTCGAAAAGATCCTGAGCGTACGTTCTGAGCAGATAGGTCTTGCCACACTGGCGCACGCCTTTGACCAGCAAAGGTTTTCTATCAGCCCTGTCTCGCCATTCCCTAAGGAGCTCGTCTGCCTTGCGACGCATACGCAACCTTCCCTCATGAACTTCTTTTTGACAATATTTTAACGCGGATTAATTTGTTTCCAGTTATTTTTCTGCGTTTAAAAATTGTTCTATACGGTACTTGAGGGAATACACCCCTATTCATATACTCGCGATACAACCGATTGCCATGCGTTCTTCTTGCCCTTAGGCCAGCTTGCGAGCGAGCTCTCGCACCTCTTCCAACTTGGGCGACGATGCCATGCTGTCGCGCTCGGTCATACCGCTAACGGTGACAATGCCCTGGTCCTCCCATTTGCAGTACGCGCAGGTTGACTTGTACATAGCGATCTCCGCATCATAGACGCCCTCGCTGTGGCTATCGAGTAAAAGGGCCGTCTTGGTGAACGGGAAACCCGTGGCACCGAAGGCGTACAGGCGGTCAATGGCGGCTTTCTCCTGCGCGGTGATATCAAACCAGTAGATAGGCGAAGCGAAGACTCCCTCCTTCATGCCGCAGGCGCTCGGCACGCATTTTGTTGTAAGCAAAACAGATGGAGCTATTCAGTCGTCTGTAGATCGCATCTCTCGTTCGCGCTCTCCAAAGAAGGTGCAAGCAGAAGCATCACGGGCATTGATCGGCGCCGATATGGATCACGACATGAAACCGTAAGGGTTGGCCAGAGGCTGCTAGATTCAGTAGCTCGCAGCAATAGAGCGAATGACGACTTCGGCGATATAATCCGTGTCATCTTGATTGTTCCCGCGCGGAAGGTACAGCTCATGTCCAAGCTCAACATCGACCAGCGATCGATTCGCGATCTTCTCACCGATAAGCGATCAGACTTCCTCATCCCCGACTACCAGAGGCCCTACGCCTGGGGCGAGGATGAATGCGCAACGCTGTGGGATGACCTGTTCTCGTTCGCTTTTCCAGGCGATGACTACGAGCGTTTCGACAGCGAGAACGACGAATACTTCCTAGGACCCATCGTCACCTTTAAGAACCTCTCTGGCCAACTCGAGATCATTGACGGCCAGCAACGCCTCACCACCATCATGCTGCTGCTCCGCGCGTTCTACGACAAGTTCACCAACATGAAGGATAGGCAGTCTGTGAAGATGCGCGAGGCAATCGCCCGTTGTGTATGGAAGACCGACGAGTTCGACGAGCCCGACATGGAGCGTCTCAAAATCGACTCCGAGGTTGCATCGGACAACGACAAAAATGAATTCCTCGAGATTTTACGAGAGGGCAATGTAGGCGATGGCTGGAAAAGCGCCTATGCCCGCAACTTTGCTTTCTTCCAGAGGAAAATTGAGCAACTGGTGAGCGAGTGGCCCACCTACACCGTCTACATGGCCACACGCGTCATCAACAATGTGATACTGTTGCCCATTGAAGCGGAGTCGCAGGACACCGCGCTACGCATCTTCTCGACTCTAAACGACCGAGGGTTGCCTCTCTCAGATGCCGACATCTTCAAGAGCCAGTTCTACAAGCATTATTCCGACACGGGGCGCAAGGATGAGTTCATCCGTCGCTGGAAGGGGCTCGAGGAGGGAGCGAACGCTATCTTCCGGCCCATGCGCGGTACACCAACCGATGAGCTATTTACGCGCTATATGTACTACCGCCGCGCGAAGAAAGGCATCCGCGACACGACCACCGCATCGTTGCGCGACTTCTTCGGTGCCGATGGCTACGCCATACTCAAGGAGGACGCCACGCTCGGCGATCTTGAGGCCCTGCTCGGCTTCTGGAAACGCGTCGACGCGCAGGAAGGATTCAGCGAGCGCGTGCTCCGCAGGCTCTTCGTGCTGAACTACGCCCCCAACGGCATGTGGACCTATCTGCTAAGCGTCTGGTTCCTTGCCAACAGCGACAGCAAGGGTGTCCTCGACGACGAGGCACTCTACGGCTTTCTAAACAAGATCACGGCATTCATTTTCGCCTACGCCATTGAGCGTCCCGGCGTGAACGCGCTGCGTTCGCCAGTGTATCCCGAGATGATCAACATCGTGGAGCACCGCCCGGTGGAGTTTCCTAACCACCACTTCAATCGCGCAAATATTACTGAGCGATTCCGAACCTACGTGTTCACCAACGGCAGGCCTGTAACGAAGTCCATGCTCACTTGGTGGGCGTACGCAGACCCAGATCAACCGCTCATGGACCTGGACACCACGCTCGAAATTGAGCACATCAATGCCAAGAAGCGCAACGAGATAGACCCGCTCGTCGACCAATCCAACCTGGAGGCGCTGGGTAACAAGGCGCTGCTCGAGAAGCGTGTAAACATCCGCGCGGCCGACTACAGATTCTGCGACAAGCGCAAGTACTATGAGGGATACACCGACGGCAATGGCAAGCGAAAAGCCGGAACAAAGATCGCGGAACTCAAGCGCCTGACACAAGTCATGGGAGACTTCACCGAAATAGACATCGCGACTCGCACGGCACAGATCATCGATGCCTTCGTGGACTACCTGGGCGACAACGGGCTTTTGAGCTAAGGAGCGAACATGTTCGAAAGACTAACCAAGTACGCTGGCAAGCTGGCGGACAGAAACATGAATGTCGAGTTTGGGGGCGGGACGTTCGGACTCGAGGATTTCGTCGACGATTTCTATGAACTGGACGGGTTCGCGGACACCAGCTACTTCGAGACGCTTGAACGCCATAGCATCGACACCTCGGAAGGCATAGACAGCTGCGACATCGACCATGGGGACATTGACCTGATACGTGCATGCATCACGTGGTGCGTTCGTGGCGACCGCTTCTGCGACGGACTCCTTGCCGCGCAAGCCAGGAGCGGGTTTCTGGACCGTTGCCTCTCCCGGCTGAAGGAGCTCGACGAGGGCCGATCGACTGCCGCGAAGACATTTCGACCGTGACAGCTACCAACGATAAGCAATAAATCAAGGAGCGTTCCTCAGATAAAGGCCAGTTACAGCTGATAGCAAAACTTGCAAAAAATAGCAAAAGTTGCAAAAGAAAATGTCAGCAACTATGCATGGCAATCAGTAACCCTCTTGGCAAGAGAAGTAGGCTTTCCACCAACACCGATTGCCATGCGTTCTTCTTGCCCTTAGGCCAGCCTGCGAGCGAGCTCTCGCACCTCTTCCAACTTGAGCGACGATGCCATGCTGTCGCGCTCGGTCATACCGCTAACGGTGACAATGCCCTGGTCCTCCCACTTGCAGTACGCGCAGGTTGACTTGTACATAGCAATCGCCGCATCATAGACGCCCTCACTGTGACTATCGAGTAAAAGGGCCGTCTTGGTGAACGGGAAACCCGTGGCACCGAAGGCGTACAGGCGGTCGATGGCGGCCTTCTCCTGCGCGGTGATATCAAACCAGTAGATAGGCGAAGCGAAGACAACCATGTCGGCGTCTTTCAGCGACTCGATCACGTTGGCCATGTCATCCTTCTGCACGCAAGTGCCCTCGTGGGCGAAGCAATACTGACACCCCAGACAACCAGCGATTTTCTTACTGGCAACGCGGATGACCTCGACCGTATGGCCACCCTCACGCGCGGTCTCAGCAAACGCCTCGACCATGGTGTCGGTATTGGCGCCCTTGCGCGGGCTACCGCTCAATACAACGATATTCATAAGAATCTCCCTTCTTCATGCCGCAGGCGCGCGGCATACATTTCGTTGTAACCAAAACGGATGGAGCTATTCAGTCGTCTGCAGGCCACATCTCTCGTCAGTATTCTCTAGACATAATCTCACCGCCTGATAACTCCTCGACTGTCTTGACTCTCTCTCCGAAAATTGAACAGCAAATCGTTGCTCGCAAAGTATCGACTGTGAGAAAATTAGCTTGAGCTTTCTCCCTGCTCGCATAAGCGTTCGCGTGAAAGAGCCTAGCCGCATCGGCCAGGCGCAATATAGATCCGCGGAAACCGGCCTACGAACAAGGAGCGTCTTATGTATGGACAGCATGTTGCACCGCAGACCCATAACAAACGGACTGGCCTGTCTATCCGCGACGTCAAGCGTCATGCAGACGCCAGAATCGCCGCCTTCGGAGTAAGCATTCTTGTGGCAGGACTGCTTTTGCTACCCTGCGCAGCACTGGCGACAGAAATGCCCGAAACCGATGTCGCAGCACCCATTACCTGCGACGAAGCCAACGCGGAAGGCAGCCTCACAGCTACCACCGTTGTCGACCATAACTATGACCTGGAGCTCCCTCCTGCCTTCATGTTGGTCCAGAATGAGGCGTTTGTATACGATTTCCCCGACAAACCCGAGGACTTCATCTACGGGCTTAACGACACCGTCCATCTCTTCAAGATCGACACCGATACCGAAGGCCTTATAAAAACCGAGAACCCCAAAGAGGCCAGCGTCTCTATTGCCCTGACCATGATCGACAATCACGTTAGAGCAACCGCTGTCTTTACAGGCGGCTACGCCGACGACCAAATCCCTTACAGACTGAACCTCACCAGCTCAACCCGCCTTGGCACACACGTTGACCGCGACTTCGACAGCGAGCAGGGGATTATGCACGAGACGCGGCACGATTACTACATCCGCTACGTCTTCGACAGCGACGTGCACTTGATTGCAACCGATACGAGCGGTTCCAAACCCGATCCAAGTGTTAAGCCGATCCCAGAGGTCAAACCCGAACCGGAAACCAAGCCCGAGCCCACACCGCAGCCCAAGACAGAAAGGCCCGCGGCAAATCCCGTTTCCACCAAGGCAGTAACGGCAGTTAAACCAGCCGAGACCACCCTACCCGCGACGGGCGACAACAGCGCGATAGCGGCAGCCCTGAATGTTGCCGGTGGTGTAGTCGCGGCAGTTGGCATTTCCGCAACAAGGCGTCGCAACCACTAGCCAGCATTTCGTACCCCGCAGACAAAGCTCTATCCCCGCTCCGATGAGCTTTACTCACCGAGAAGTTTCTTCCCCACGGAAATGAGTTTCTTTCCAACGGCCGCCTTCACGCCATCAACGCCCCGCGAAACCGTCGAAACAGACTGTGCCGAACCGCCATCGAGCTCTACCCCATCGCAAACAGTGTCGACGGCGTCTTCTGGCAACATTTTTGGTCGCCATAGCTCCGATTCGGCAGGGCCCAGTCTCCGCTCGATCTCGAGCAAGACTTGTAAGGAGTCCACAGTTAAGATCAACTACGGGAATCGTGACGAGCCGATACCGCCCGCATGCCCCCTTCGGAATAGGCGCTGAGCAGCTCCTGGGCGTGGGCGAACTCGGGCCCTCGCCTCCAACCGAGCAGGCGGTTGACCGCGAGATTTCCCTGGACGTTGTGGACGAAGAGCAGAGAGGCGTCTGCCAGCCCCAGCTCCCGGGTCGCCCGGTGAAGGCGAGGAAAAAGGGCACGAAGGGAGCGAAGAGCGTTCCGTCGGAAAGTCGGAACGCTCTGTTTGCATTTTTGGGATCGTCCCAAATCCTTGCCAGCTCTGTGGCGGATGCCGAAAGCTGTAGATCGATTATCTGCAGATTGTATCAATCCATGCCTGAATATCTTTCTCAGAAGTACGGAGCATGGATTCATCGAACTGCACATCGAGGCCCGGTTTCACGATTGCGCCCTTGCAGGCTTCCTCAAAGTCCTTCAGCGCGTGTCCCAGCCAGCCGCCATTGGTGGCAAACGGATACACGGTCTTCCCGGTCAGGTCAGCCCGCTCCAGGAAACTGCGCATGGCGGGCGCAAAGGTGTACCACCAGACAGGAGAACCCAGGATGATAGTGTCGTAATCTCTCCAGCCAATGTGCAGCGGCTTCAGTTCCGGGCAATAACCCTCGGCAATCTCACGCTGCCCCTGATTGACGACTTCATCATAATCGCCATCGTAGGGAACAACCGTATCCATACGAGCAATATCCCCGCCGATTTCCCTCTGGATTATCTCGGCGATGCGCTTCGTGTTGCCTCCGTAGGAGTAGTACAGAATCAAGGTTTTCATTTCACGCTTGCTCCTCATGCAAGAGGCTTCCCGCTGAACACGGGAAATGCGCTGAAGTCACCATAGTTGGCGATGCGCTCCATGTTCTTGAGAGTTTCCATATCTTCCTCGGAGATCACGAAATCCACGTCCGCGTTGCTTTCCATGTGGGCGGGATCTGCCGTCTTGGGAAGCGCAACGGCTCCAAGCTGAAGGACATAGCGGATGCAGAGCTGGGCGGCAGATACGCCGTACTTCTCTGCCATCTTAACGATCGCCGGATTCTTCAGCGCCTCGCCGTGGGCGATGGGAGAGTATGCCTCCACCTGAATGCCCTGCGCCTTGCAGAAGTCCACCAATGCCGAATCGGTGTTGGTGATGTGCAGGAGGATCTGATTGACCATGGGCATCACGCGGCAAGAGCTCAGGAGGTTCTCAAGGTCATCTTGCAGGAAGTTGGACACGCCGATTACCTTGACCTTGCCCGCCGCCCGCGCATCCTCCAACGCACGCCAGACCTCCTTGTTCTCCTCGAAATAGCGCTTCTCCACACGGAACTCGCTCCACGGCTGGGGAGAGTGGATGATCATCTGGTCGAGGTAGCCGAGCCCCATCCTCTCCAGCGTCTCATCGATGGACTTCGCCGCATCCTCGTAGGTCTTCAGCTCTGCCGCGATCTTGCTGGCGACGAAAAGCTCTTCCCGGCGAACGCCGCAGGTGCGCACGCCCTCGCCGACGCCGCGTTCGTTTCCGTAGGCCTGCGCGGTGTCGATCAGGCGATAGCCCAGCTTTACCGCCTCGCGAACGGCTTCCGCCGCCTCGGCATCGTCGATGAACCAGGTGCCCAGTCCCAGCTTGGGAACCTGGACTCCGTTTGCCAACGGGTAGGTTTCATTCAAGATCATCGTTCTACTCCTCGCCCCAGACATCCTTTGCCATGCGGAAAACCGCCCACGCCTTGGGCCAGCCGCAGTAGAAGGCTGCATGGGTCACGACCTCCGCGATTTCTTCTTTTGTAATACCGTTCTTCTTTGCCTCCGCCAGGTGATAGCGGAAGCTCTCATCGGTAAGTCCCTGAGCCATCAGCGCGACGACGGTCACGAGGGAGCGGTCGCGGAGGCTGAGCTGCCCCTCTCGGCTCCAGACCTCTCCGAAGAGCACGTCATCGTTCAGTTCCGCGAATTTCGGGGCGAATTCGCCCAGGGCATCTCTGCCTGCCGTCTGCTTGACTGCCATGTTTCGTTCCTCCCTACAGCCTTGCGTACTCTTCATGGGATACCGGCTCGCACCACTCGTTCTCGCAATTCTCGCCGGGAACCTCCACGGCGATATGGCTGAACCAGCTGTCCTTCTTCGCTCCGTGCCAGTGCTTGACGTTGGCGGGGATCATCACGACGGAGCCCTCGTGCAGGCTGACAGCGGCCCTGCCTTCCTCCTGGTACCAGCCCTCGCCAGCCGTACAGAGTAGGAGCTGACCGCCTCCTTTGTCCGCGTGATGGATATGCCAGTTGTTGCGGCATCCCGGCTCGAAGGTCACGTTGGCGGCGAACAGGCCACCTTCCGGATCGGTCAGCGGATTCAGGAACGAATCGCCGGTGAAGTACTGGGCATAGGCGGTGTTCGCCGTTCCCGTGCCGAATGCGTTGACCTTCTCGAACTGCTCTTTTCGTTCATACCTCATAATTGAAACCTCCTGCTTAGGATTATCGATTCACGCCATAGCGCAGCCAGACCGCCCCGCCGTCCATGGCCTTCGCCTCTTTCAGCGTGAAGCCAAGGGCCTTGCTCTCCGAAATGCCTTCTGCGGCTCGGAAAACCGGCGGCGTATCCGGGCTCCCGTCTGCCGCCGCCGCCAACACGATGCTGATCTCATCGCACATCCCCGCTTGCAGGAACGACCAGTTCAGCACGCCGCCACCGCCCAGCATCAGGGTCTCGATGCTGAATTCTTCTTTCAGCTTGGAAAGGGCCAGACCGTGATCCAGCTCCGTTTCTCCCGCGATGATGTACGAGATTCCCAGCTTTCTCAAAAATGCCCTGTAGGCGTTGCCGACCTGTTCTGTCAGCACCTCGACGACATGGGCGGTGGTGTCCACATAGCGCAGGGTGCTGCTTTCCCACCCCAGCTTGCCGTGGAGGTCCACGGAGACATAGAACATTCCGAAGTCCGGCTGCGCGATGAAATCACCTGCCGGAACGGCCGGCGCATCTTCGTCCAGGTCCGGCTTCCTGTAGAAGGTGAAGTTGTCGTCCGTCGTCACCCTGCCGGACAGCCAGCCCTGGTGATGGTAAAAGGGCTCTTTCCCGAAGGCGATGTCGTAGAACGCATCGCCCGCCGCTTTGCCCTGCGGCGTTCCCATGTAACCGCCCATGATCTTTCCGTCCAAAGCGCACATCATGTGGCAGAAAACATACGGCCTGTTCACGTTCGATTCCCCTCCTTATGATTGACAAACATTCTGTTTGGAAGCATGCTTCCTTTGAACTTCATGTGCATCCTAGAACTTAAAGTTAACTTTAAGTCAAGGGGATTCTGGAATAATTCGGAGGGGTTTTCAGATGGTCTATACGGTGGGGGAAATGGCGAAACTGCTGGGGGTTGCGGCGTCCACCTTGCGCTACTACGACAAGGAGGGGCTGCTGCCCTTCGTGGAGCGCTCCTCCGGTGGCATTCGCATGTTCCGGGAATCGGATATCGAATGGCTGCAGGTGATCGGCTGCATGAAGAAAGCCGGGATGTCCATCAAGGACATCCGGCAGTACATCGAGATGGCGCTGCAAGGAGACGACACCATCGATTTGCGCCTTGCCATGTTCCGGCGCCAACAAGAAGTTCTGAAACAGCAGATGGAGGAATTGCAGCACACCATGGAGATGGTGGATTACAAGTGCTGGTATTACGAAACGGCGAAGGAAGCGGGTACGGTCGATGCCCCGCAGAAGATGGAGCTTGCCAAAGTCCCGAAACGCTTTCGGAAGATTCGGCAGGAGCTGCGCACTGCGCCGGGGACTGCAACAACGATATGACAAGACTGCTTAGGCAACGGCAGCCAGCCGCCTGATTATCACGGTAACTTTATCGTTCAAAAAAGTACTACTAACAAACGACCACCCCGGCTATCCGCTGTTCGCGGAAGAGCAGGGGAGCTCTTGTCACCGGGATGGAACCTTTTCAACTCGCAGGATAGCAGAATCGCCTCGCAAGCCAAAATCAGCACGGAACGGCAGCGGGCAGAACCGCCACCCCTAGATTGCCCTCACGCTGCCACTGGCAGCCCTGATTAAATATGCTAGGTATCTCGGGATAATGCTTTCGGTCGCATACGCGCAAGAGTGTCCGCTGATTGCAACTGGCTGTTCCCCTTCCTACGCCAATGGTGTGCAGACATCTTCGATATTCTTGCTCGTTATGGCGAAAATCGCGTCTCCAGGGTTTGCCTTTTTCGGTTTAGCGTATTGCTCTTCAGATCATCGTGGTGTGCTCGTAGCCGCGCTCCACGAGGAGCCGCTCGGCAACGTCGAGAATCTTCTCGACCGTCTCCTCCGGGTACTTATTGCGTGCCACGGGCACCTCCGTCCTTGTTATCGCGATAAACATACCATGAGTGGCGTACGGGTCGAGAAGGGCTGGCGCCAAAAGAGCCCAACGGCCGTTACAGCTTCGTTAGAAACGCGCCCCACCATGGATGGTGAACCCGAAAGGTAAGGCGCGCGGGCACGGCGACTCGGCCCGCGCGCCCGGAAGAGAAAGGACGAACCCATGGGTTACATGCTCGAGACGCGCGGGCTCACCAAGCGCTTCGGCAGCGGCGACCAGGCGCAGGACGCCGTAGCCGACGTGAGCCTTCATATCCGCGAGGGCGAGGTGTACGGGCTGCTCGGCCCCAACGGCGCCGGCAAGTCGACAACGCTCAAGATGATCTGCGGGATGCTGCGGCCGACGGCCGGGGAGATCCTCTTTGCCGGGCACGCCTGGCGCCGCGAGGACCTCTACGCAATCGGCAGCCTCATCGAGGAGGCGCCGCTCTACCCCAACCTCACCGCGCGCGAGAACCTGCGCGTGCGCACCACGCTGCTGGGCCTTCCCGAGAGCCGCGTAGATGAGGTGCTCGCCGCCGTGGACCTCGCGGACACCGGGAAGAAGCGCGCCGGGCGCTTCTCGATGGGCATGCGGCAGCGCCTGGGGCTCGCGCTGGCGCTGATCACCCGGCCACGCCTGCTCGTGCTCGACGAGCCCACCAACGGCCTCGACCCCATCGGCATCGAGGAGCTGCGCGACCAGATCCGCGGCTTCGCGGCGGCGGGCACGACGGTGATCGTCTCGAGCCACATCCTCTCCGAGGTGCAGCAGATGGCGGACACCATCGGCATCATCTACGGGGGGCGCCTCGCCTACGAGGATGCGCTTCGACCCGGGCAGGACCTCGAGGAACTCTTCATGAGCGTCTGCCGGGAGGGGCGACGAGCGCGCGGGGAGGTGGCGGCATGACGGGCGAGAAAGGCGGCCTGCTCGCGGGCCTGCGCGCCGAGGCCCTGAAGTCGCGCCACGCGGCACCGGTTCGCCTGGCCGTGCTCATGGCGCTGCCGATGCCGCTGCTCGGCGCGATGCCCTACCGGGGCGTGCAGATCTTCAGCGCGTGGAACTACTGGTACGCGCTCTTCCTGCCCGTGGCTCTCTCGCTCGTGGTGGCGTGCGTCGCGCGGGCGGACGCGCGCACGCGGATGCGGGGGCTTCTAGGCCTGGGCTTCCCGCTCGGGCGCGCCTGGTGGGCCAAGGCGCTCTGGTGCCTCGCGCTCTGCACGCTCTCGAACCTCGTGGTCTTCGGCATCTACCTCGCGGGCTCGGCGTTCTCCTCGCAGGGCCTCACGGCCGCGGGCACGCTCACGATGCTCCTCTGCGCGCTCGCCAACACGGTGACCGCGGCGTGGATGATCCCCGCAGGGCTCTTCCTCACGGTGCGACTCGGCATGCTCGCGGGCATCTTCTGCCCGCTCGCCGCGCAGCTCGTGGGTGGGTTCGCCTGGTCGCTGATGCCGCTGCCGCAGCTCTTTCCGCCGTCGGCGAGCATGGTCATCCCCACGAGCTTCATCCCCGTGCTGCCGAGCGGCGAGCCACTCGCGGCGGACATGGCGCTCGGCGGGGCGCTCACGGCGGACGGCATGCTCACACTGGCGGGCCTTGCGGTCTGCGCACTCGCGTTCGCCGCGCTCACGGCGGCGGGCGCGGCCTGGTTCGCGCGCTCCGAGGAGAGGTGATGGCCATGACACGACTCTCCGACCCGACGCCGCGCATGACTCTCCCGCGGGCCCTGCTCTCCGAGGCCCTGCGCCTGGCGCGCTCCCCGCTCACGGCAGTGCACCTCGTCTGCGGCCTGGCAGCCGGTCTTGCCTGCGGCGAGTACTTCTCCATAACCCGATGGGACCCGGCGCTGGGCGCAGACGCCTACGCCCAGTTCCTCGGCGCCCTCATGCCGCTCATGTCCGCCATCGTCTGCGGGCTCGCCGTGGACGAGGAGCGCGCTGCCGGGCGCCTCGCCAACCTCACGGCGGTCCCCTCGCGCGGGCGCGCCGTCGCGGCGAAGCTGCTCGCCCTTGCGGCGCTCGGCGCGGGCGCGCTGGCCGTGGCGCTCGGCGTGTTCGGGGCCGTGCTCGCCGTTGCCGGGCGCCTGCCGCTCGGGCCCGCTCCACTTGCGGCCACTTGGGCGGGCATCGTGCTGGGCAGCCTGCCCCTCTACGCGCTGGGGCTCGGCGTGGCCCTGCGCCTCGGCCGCAACGCCGCCATCGGCGCCGGCGCGGCGGGGGTGCTCCTCGCGTTCTTCTCAGTGGGCGGACTTGCACACGGCCTCATGACCGGCGAGCTCACCGGTGCCCTGGCGACGCCCCTGAGCTGGGTGCCGCTCGCCTGGCCCGCGCGCCTGGGGTCGCTCGGGGTAGAGGCCTTCATCGACGCCGCACGCGCGGCGGGCCCTCTCCTCACGACTGCGCTCGCTGGCCTCGTGCTAACCCTGGCAACCGCCGCCGTCCTTATCTCCTGGTTCTGCCGCTTCGAGGACGGGAGGGCAGATGCGTAGGAAGCCGCTCGCCGCCGTGCTCGCCCTCCTCTCCGCAGCGCTCGTCCTGGGCGGGAATGCCCTGCTCGACGCCGGCTGGGGGGGTCGGCGCTGCGCTCGATCGCCGACCGCGTGCTGCCCAACCCTGAGATCGCCATGTGGGCGCCCGCGCCCGCGGCTGCGCGCGGGGCTCTGGACCGCTGAGCGCGGCGCAAGTACAATGCCGACGGGAGTTTCAGGAGGTCGAACATGGCGAGGATACTGGCAGTGGATGATGAGCGGGCGATCCTCGACGCGCTCGCGCGCGTCCTCGGCCGCGACGGTCATGAGGTCGTCAAGGCAGCGGACCCGACGGCGGTCCCGGGGATGGACCTCTCGCGCTTCGACCTCGTGCTCTGCGACGTCATGATGCCGGGGCTCGACGGCTTCGAGCTCGTGCGGCAGATCCGCCCGGACTTCGACGGGCCCATCATCTTCCTGACCGCGCGCGTGGCCGAGGAGGACGCCGTGGCCGGCTACGGCCTGGGCGCCGACGACTACGTCCGCAAGCCCTTCGGGGCCGCGGAGCTGCGCGCCAAGGTCGCGGCCCATCTACGCCGTGAGCGCCGGCCGCGCTCGCACGCCCTCTCCTTCGGGGAGGTGCGGATCGACCTCGGGGCGCGCGGCCTCGCCGTGAGCGGCAAGGCCGTGCCGCTCACGCCCACCGAGTACGCCATCTGCGAGTACCTCGCCCGCCACCCCGGGCAGGTCATGAGCCGCGCGCAGATCCGCGAGGCAGTGCTCGGCTGGGAGAGCGACGCCGACGACGCGGCCATATCCATGCAGGTCAGCCGCGCCCGGAGGAAACTCTCCGAGGCCGGCGCCGATCCGATCGCGACCGTCTGGGGGATGGGGTACAAGTGGCAGCTCTGAGGACCGGGGCGCGAGGTCGCGGGGGCATGCCGCTCTCCTTCGTCATCGCGCGCTACTTCGCCTACGCGTTCGCGGCAGTCGCCACGGCGTGGCTCGCCTCGTTCATGGCGCTCTCCGCGGCGATCAACGCGGGCTTCGTCTACGAGGCAAGCTGGGGGCCGGCCAATGCGCGCGAGGTCGCGGAGGGTCTGGCACGCGACGGCGTCTGCGGGCAGCAGGACGTGCCGACGGCGTACCGCTACCTCATCCTGAACAAGGACGGACACGTGCTGATGACAGACCTCGAGGGCACACGGCTCGAGGACGCGACGGAAATGGCCCGTGCGGCACTCGCCGCGGATCCGGGCACAGTGGAGATTGAGGGCGGGGGCTCGGGCCTCACCTACGCCGCGTTCCCGCTCAAGGGCGGCGGGGCCTGCGCACTCGTCAGCGAGTACCTGCCGCAGTGGGTCTCGCGCGACCTCGCCGGCCTGCTTCCCAACCCACAGAACCTCATGCTCGTCGGCGCCGCTGCGGGAAGCGCGCTCGCGCTCGCGCTCGTGGCGCGCCGTGCGAGCCGCGTGATCTCGCGCAAGATTGCGCCGCTCGCGGAGGCAGCGGGGCGCGTCGGCGCGGGGGATCTCGACTTCGCGGTCGGCAGCACTAACGTGCGCGAGGTGAACGACGTCCTCGCCGCGATGGACGCCATGCGGGCCTCCCTCGCCGAGTCGCTCGAGGCCCGCTGGGCCGCGGAGCGGGGGCAGCGCGAGCAGGTGGCGTCGCTCGCCCACGACCTCAAGACGCCGCTCACCGTGCTGCGCGCCAACGCCGACTTCGTGGCGGAGGAGCTGGAAGACGAGAAAGACGCCGACCTCGCGGCCGCCGCGCGCGACATAGCCGGCAGTGTCGAAAGGCTCGACGGCTACGTGCGCCTGCTCATCGAGGCCTCGCGCGGGTCCGGCGGGGCAGAGAGGGCCCCCATGCGGCCGGCCGAGCTCTGCGAGCAGGTCCTCGCCGAGGCCGCCCAGATCGCCCGGTCGCGAGGCGTGACGCTCGACGCGGCCACGGGCCCCGCTGTCGCGGGCGCGCCCGAGGCCCCGCTCGACCGAACCGCCCTGGCGCGAGCCGCCGCGAACCTCGTGGCCAACGCCGCCGAGCACGCGCGCTCGCGCGTGGCGGTCTCCTGCGACGTCGCAGACGGACACCTCGTCATCGAGGTGTCCGACGACGGACCGGGCTTCTCTCCCGCCGCCCTCGAACGCGGCTGCGAGCGCCTCTTCACAGACGACTCCTCCCGCTCCTCGCGCGACGGAGGCCGCCACTACGGGCTCGGCCTCCACGCCGCCTCCGAGGCCGCAAGCGCCCACGGGGGCTCCGTCTCGCTCGCCAACAGCCCCTCGGGCGGCGCGGTGGCCACCATCGCGGTCCCTCTGTGAGGGCCTGACAACTCAGGCCCTCACAACGGCGTGGCTCGCAACCAAACGCTTCCATCTTGAAACACGGGGAGTAAATCGCTAAATCGCAGGTGAAAGAGAGTAAAAAGGCAAAGAAAAAGCCTCCGTTCCAACATGGGAACGGAGGCTCGATAATCGAGTTTACTCACCAATGTCGCTGGTGGCTTTGCCGTAACTCTCGTACGAAACGAAACTCAGGAGCACAGTGCGGCACTCAAAAGTGCAGGTCAGAACCCTGTCAGCCTACTCCCACTCGATGGTCGCGGGGGGCTTGGACGTGATGTCGTAGCACACGCGGTTGGCGCCGGGGACCTCAGCAACGATGCGGCCGGAGATGCGGGCCAGGACGTCGTAAGGCAGTTTGGCCCAGTCGGCGGTCATGGCATCGCTGGACTCGACGGCACGCAGGATAATCGGGCGCTGGTAGGTGCGCTCGTCGCCCATAACGCCAACGGACTTGATGTCAGGCAGGACCGCGAAATACTGCCAGCAGCTGTGCTCGGAGTTGCGCTCGCCGGTCTGCTCAAACAGACGCTGGTTGTAGGCGTCGAGCTCCTCGCGCACGATAGCGTCGGCGTTCTTGAGGATCTCGAGCTTCTCCTTGTCGACCGCACCGATGATGCGGATGGCCAGACCCGGACCCGGGAAAGGCTGGCGGAACACGATGTGACCTGGCAGGCCCAGCGCCAGACCAAGCGCGCGGACCTCGTCCTTAAAGAAGTGGTCGAGCGGCTCAATAAGGTCGAAGTGCACGCCCTCGGGGAACGGGATCAGGTTGTGATGGCTCTTGATGGTGGCCGTCTTGCCGCCCGTCTTGCGAGCGCCGGACTCGATGATGTCGGGGTAGATGGTGCCCTGAGCCAGGTACTTGACCGGCTTGCCATCGGTCTCGAGCTGCTGCGCCACGGCGAAGAACTCTTTCCAGAACTGCGTACCGATGATGCGACGCTTCTCCTCGGGCTCGGTCACGCCGGCCAGAAGCTCGGCATAACGGTCCTCGGCGTGAACGTGGATAAAGTCGACGTCGAACTGCTTGGTGAAGACCTCCTCCACCTGCTCGGGCTCGCCCTTGCGCAGCAGGCCGTGGTTGATGAACACGCAGGTCATCTGCTTGCCCACGGCGCGAGCGCCCAGCGCAGCCACGACGGAGGAGTCGACGCCACCGGACAGGGCCAGAATCACGCGGTCGTCGCCGACCTTCTCGCGGAACTCGGCCGTCATGGTCTCGACCAGGTTGTCCATACTCCAGTTGGGCTCCAGGCCGCAGATCTCAAACAGGAAATTGCTCAGCAGCTGCTGACCGTACTCGGAGTGCTTGACCTCGGGGTGGAACTGCGTGGTGAAAATCTTGCGCTCGACGCACTCCATGGCGGCAACCGGGCACACGTCGGTGCTGGCGGTAACGGTAAAGCCCTCGGGCACCTCGGAAACGGCGTCGCGATGGCTCATCCACACGGTCTGCTCCATGGGCGTGGAGTTAAAGAGCTTGGCGCCGGCCGTGCGCGTGATGGTGGCGCGGCCGTACTCGCCCACCTCGGAGTGGCCGACCTTGCCGCCGAGCGTCACGGCCGTGATCTGATGGCCGTAGCAGAAGCCCAGGATGGGAAGGCCCAGGTCAAAGATGGCAGGATCGATGGACGGAGCGTCCTCGGCATACACAGAAGCCGGGCCGCCGGAAAGGATGAGCGCAGAGGCGTTCATCTCGCGAATCTCATCGGCCGAGATGTCGCAGGGGACAATCTCGGAATACACGTTGAGGTCGCGGACGCGACGGGCAATGAGCTGACCGTACTGCGCACCAAAGTCGAGTACGAGGACCTTTGCGGAAGCCTTTTGATCCATGGTTCCCCCTCTTGTTGGCGGGGAGCCGGTGCCCACCCGCGTGAATGAACGAAAATAACCTCCATAGTGTACACGTTATATGGGGTTTCTCGTCCCTCGCAGCCATCAGCGCACGGCAAACGCACGACCAGGGCCCCTATTTGACGGCAATTGAAGTGTTACCAAACGTTACAGATGATGTAATACGTTTGAACATTCGTCGCCCTGTGCCACAATACTGCCGAACGACTCCGCCTCTGCGGCGGCAAATACGATAGGAATACCAGCATGAAGCGCATCCTTCTCATCGCCACGGGCGGCACCATCGCATCGACCGAGGACGGCAACGGCCTCTCCCCCGCCCTGACCGGTGAGGAGCTCGCCCAGAGCGTCCCCGAGATCTCGGGCCTCTGCGAGCTCGACGTGGTGCAGCCCATGAACATCGACAGCACCAATATGCGCCCGAGCGACTGGATGCGCATCCGCGATGTCATCGTCGAAGGTTATGCCGACCACGACGGCTTCGTGATTCTGCACGGCACCGACACCATGAGCTACACCGCAGCAGCGCTTTCCTACCTGATTCAAGACAGCCTCAAGCCCATCGTGCTCACCGGCTCGCAAAAGCCCATGGGCAACCCCTTTACCGACGCCAAGCTCAATCTGTACCAGAGCCTGCTCTATGCGCTCGACGAGCATTCGCACGATGTGTCGATCGTGTTTGGCGGCGTCGCCATTGCCGGTACGCGCGCCCGCAAGCAGCGCACCATGAGCTTTAACGCGTTCATTAGCGTCAACTATCCACCCATTGCCTACATCCGCAACGACCGCATCGTGCGCAACGGGCTCCACGGCACGCATCAGGGCGAAAACCCGGTGCGTTTCTACGACAGCATCGACCCGCGCGTGTTTGTCCTTAAGCTGACGCCCGGCGTGAACCCGGGTATCCTGGACGCCCTAGCCGATAGCTACGATGCTGTAATTCTTGAGACCTTTGGCATTGGCGGTATTCCCGAGTTTGGCGAGTCCGGCGAGTCGTTCCAAGAGGCGATTTTCCGCTGGGTCGATTCGGGTCGCACCGTCGTTATGACCACGCAGGTCCCCGAAGAGGGCCTCGATCTGGGCGTTTATGAGGTCGGCCGCGCTTACGCCGATCATCCGGGCATTCTGCGCGGCGATGACATGACCACCGAGACGCTCGTGGCCAAAACCATGTGGGCACTCGGCCAGTCACGTGATGCGGCCGAGATTCAGCGCCTGTTCTACAGCCAAGTCAACCACGACCGCATCCCGATGGCGTAATCCCTAAGGCAGCTCCACTTATCGCAGCCTTAAACGACAGGTGGTCCCCCTCGGGCCGTGCAAAAATCGGAGTATTCTGCAATTTCTCCTCCGGACGCATAGAATCGGCCGATTATTAGACGAACTTTTAGGACGAAGGGTCCGTTTAGTAAATATTTATTCCTCATTTTTATTTAGCGTGTGGATTATCTACTGTCAAAAAGGCAAAGCCAGCCGCTCGAGCTACCATCTACGGCCGAACTGGTGCTGAATACTCGCGATTTTGCACATCGCAACCAGGGGGACCCGCCCAAAGAGCGTCAAATACAGCGGGGGAACGCCCTATTCGATGCCCTCGAGAAGCTCTGAGACCGTCATGCCGAGTGCGGGTGCGATCTTAAATAGAACCTTGAGCGTGAAATTTGCCGTCCCATCTTCGATTCGGTCGAGGTAGGGTCGGCTGATTCCTGTCGCCACGCAAAAATCAACCTTGGAGATACCAAGGTCCCTGCGTGTCTCTTCGACCCGCCTGCCAAGAATCTGTTTCGCACGTTCGTCCATGCAGCCGAGTTTGAAATGGAGCCGAACATAAACGTAAACTATAGTTTACGTTTTGACGAATACACAGGAGTTTTCTATGACGGGTTCTTCGGTCCGCATGTACCGAGCCACGCTTCGCACAAACAGCGCACCGCCCAAGCTCGTCGTCGTTGAAGCTGAATGCCTTTCGCCCGATGAGCGCACAGCATTTGCATTGCTATCAAGTCGCGTCGCCGCCGTTCTGGTCCCTTGCCCGGCGCAAGGTGAACTTGCTGTTCAATGCCAAACGCACAGCTGCCTGCTCAATCAGGCTGCCGTAATCGCAACCAGCCAACGCGGCCTGCCACTCCTTCTAGAAGCCGGTATCGCACTCGCCCTTCGTGGCGCCGGATACGAGAACGAGACCGCCGCCGACATGGTCTTTAAACCACGATCGAGCGGCGGCCTCGCAGCAGCCATTGAATATATGTGCAGGCTCATTGCCTAAAAGGACAAGCTAGAAACCAAGGCCAAAGCCCGTTCCGGTAATCGCCGAGTACATAAAGTAAACGTTGACCACGTTGAGGAACACACCCGTGATGCAACCGTTGCGCAGGTAGCGCTCGCACACGATGCGCGCCATGGCGGCGGAGTCATCATTGTTTTTAGCCTGGCGCCCTGCCGTAAAGTACGTCGCCACGCTCAGCAGCAGGTTGAGCACCGGCAGTGCCAGCAACTCATAGCTCTTGCCCCAGCGCGTCGCCTCGCCGGCGGCATTAAATTTTGTTGCCACCTCGGCACCAATGTTGGGGATAACACACGCTGCGACCACCAGCGGAATCACCGCAAGCACGAGCAGCGCAATACCCATGTAGCCGGCTTTTTTACCATATTTAAACATGCGCGTCGTCCTTACACGTTAAAGCGGAAGTGCACGACGTCGCCATCGGCCATGACATAGTCCTTGCCCTCAATACGCAGCTTGCCGGCGGCCTTGGCGCCCTGCTCGCCGCCGAGCTCGATGTAGTCGTCGTAGCCAATGACCTCGGCCTTAATAAAGCCGCGCTCAAAGTCGGTGTGGATGACACCGGCGGCCTGCGGGGCGGTCGCGCCCTGACGAACCGTCCAGGCCTTGACCTCCATCTCGCCGGCCGTAAAGAACGACTGCAGGCCGAGCAGCTTGTAGGCAGCCTGAGCGAGCACGTCCAGGCCGGGCTGTTCCAGGCCCAGGCTCTCCAGGTAGTCGGCAGCGTCCTCGGGATCGAGCTCGGAAAGCTCGGCCTCGATCTTGGCGCAGATGGGCAACGGCTTGACGCCATCGATGGGGGCCAGATCGTCGTTGAGCATATCCTCGTCCACGTTGGCCACATACAGGATGGGCTTCATGGTGAGCAGGAACAGGCCCTTGGCGGCGGCACGCTCCTCGTCGGTCATCTCCATGGATGCGGCGCGCTTGCCCTCGTTGAGCCAGGCAAGCAGGCGCTTAGCGACCTCGAACTTGGGCATGAGCTCCTTGTCGCGCTTGGCCTCCTTCTCGAGCTTGGGCAGCTGCTTCTCGAGCGTGCCCATGTCGGCCAGGATGAGCTCGGTCATGATGGTGTCGGCATCGCCGGCGGGATCGACGAACTCGCCCGTGCGGCCCACCTCACGCATGACGTTGGGGTCCTTAAAGTAGCGCACGACCTCGCAGATGGCGTCGGTCTCGCGGATGTTTGCCAAGAACTGGTTGCCCAGGCCCTCGCCCTCGTTGGCACCCTTCACCAGGCCCGCGATGTCGACAAACTCGACCGTAGCCGGCACAATGCGGCCCGGGTTGACGATGTCGGCGAGCTTTTGCAGGCGGCTATCGGGCACGTCGACGATACCCACGTTGGGGTCGATCGTGGCAAACGGGTAGTTGGCGGCAAGGCCGGTCTTTTTGGTAAGCGCGGTGAACAGCGTCGACTTGCCCACGTTGGGCAGGCCCACGATACCGATGGAAAGGGACACGACAGCTCCTTTTGGTACAGGTACTTCAAACTGTATAAGTATAGCGCCGCCGCAGCATCCGGGCGAATCCGGACACCGCGGCGGCGCAAATGAAGCAGAGATGCGTGAGGGTTCGAGACAGTAGTCCTTACTTAAGCTCGGGCCAGAAATCCTTGTTGGCCTCGATGAGCTCGTCCAGGATCTGCTTAGCAACGCTTGCCGAAGGAATGGTCTTGGAGAGCGTGAGCGCCTGCCAGAGCTTCTGGTAGCTGCCCTCGACCCAAGCCTGGACAACGAGCTTCTCAACGGAAACCTGCTGCTCCATCAGGCCCTTCTGGAACTGCGGGATCGGGCCCTGGCAGATCTTCTCAAAGCCGTTGGAACCGACGATGCAAGGCACCTCGACCATGGCCGTCGGGTCGAAGTTGGGCACAGCGCCATCGTTGGGGACGATCAGCAGGAAGCGCTCGAGCGTGTTCTCGGCCAGTGCGCAGGCAAGGTCGACGATGTAGTTGGCATGTACATCCGGCTCAAAGCCGCCGTCCTTGGCAGTACCCTTGGCGATGATGTCGCGGCAAGCGCCAAAGACCTTCTTCTCGCGGCCGTCCATAACCTCATTGGCGCGAGTGTAGTTGGGGTCAGACGTCTCGACGACATAGTCCGGGTACAGGTAATACTTGAGGTAGGTATTGGGAATCGTCTCGGGATCGACAGCATAGACATCCTTGGCCTTGCCGAAGGTGTGAATCCAGCTCTCCTCGACATGCTGCTCCTTACCGGCCTCGTGCTCGATGCCGTCCAGGTAGCCGTTCTTAGCCATGTGCTCCTTAATCTGCGGCATGAGGTCGTTGCCGTCCTTGTCGTAGATCTTGCTCCACCAACCAAAGTGGTTGAGGCCGTAGTAGCTATACTGCAGCTCGCGACGATCCTTGATGCCGCACATACGGCTCATCTTATCCATAAGGTCGATCGGCATGTCGCAGATGTTGATGATGCGGCTGTTGGGGCGCAGCACGCGGCAGGCCTCGGCGACGATGGCCGCGGGGTTGGAGTAGTTGAGCATCCAGGCGTTGGGGCTGTACTTCTCCATGTAGTCGAGGATCTCGATGACACCACCGATGGAGCGCATGCCGTAGGCGATACCGCCGGCACCGCAGGTCTCTTGGCCAACGCAGCCGTACTTGAGAGGAATCTTCTCGTCGAGCTCACGCATGGCGTACAGGCCGACGCGGATGTGAGCGAGGACGAAATCGGTCCCGGTGAATGCGGTCTCGGGGTCGGTGGTGTAGCTAAACTCAACCTCGGGGGCGTTCTCGTGGAAGTAGATCTCGCAGGCCTTGGCCACGGTCTCCTGGCGCTCGGCGTTGTTATCGTAGAAGGTCACCTTGTTGACCGGAAAGCGGTCGCGCTCCTCAAGCAGCATCAGAGCGATGCCCGGGGTGAAGGTAGAGCCACCGCCGGCAATGGTCACGGCATAGTTTTTCTTGGACATGATGTCCTCCTCATTCTGGCCGCTTGCTCAATCCATCCCCGTACGCGGCCTGCACGGTTTGGAATTGTTACCTAGAAGTGGAGTTTTTTATCTCTAGAATCGGCCTTGCGGTGCATACCGGCTCTGCAAGGCCGATTGTTTCGATGGACGATGGTTTACAGAAGAGTCTCGAACTTCAGAAGACTCTCGAACTTCTCGCGAACCTGCGGGACGCTAAGGCCGACGATGACCTGGATTGACTGACCTTGGACCACCAAGCCATGCGTACCGATCGCCTTGAAGGAAGCCTCGGGTGCAACGACGCTCTTGTCCTTGACGTTAACGCGCAGACGGGTAGCGCAGTTCGTTACATCGATGATGTTATCCGTGCCACCGAGCAGATCGAGGATGTTCTCGGCAAGCACCAAGCGCTCATCATCTTTACTCTGGGCGGCCGATTTGCCAGCAGCACCGCCCTGCTTTTGCTTGTAGTCGGCCTTGGACTTGAGCTCGACCTCAACATCGTCATCCTCGCGACCGGGGGTCTTAAAGTCGAACTTGACGATCAGGAAACGGAAGACCACGACCCAAAGAGCGGTAAAGCACAGACCGACAAGGATGGAGATGGCGTACTGCAGACCGTGTGCGGCCCAAAGGGGCAGCCAGTCCCACGAGAGCATCGAGATGATGCCGCCGTCGAAGATACCCACGACGCCAAGGAGGTTTTGAGCCATGCAGCCGAGCGCTCCGAGCACGCAGTGGACGACGAACAGGCCGGGCGCGATGAACAGGAAGGTGAAGTCAAGCGGCTCGGTGATACCGCAAAGCATAGCGGTAAGGGTGACCGGGATCAGCAGAGCCTTGACGCGCTGCTTGCGCTCGGGTTTGGCGGTCATATAAAACGCAATGGCGACGCCAAGCGAGCCGAAGACCTTAGTCCAACCAGGGCAGGTATAGGCAGCCCAGGGTGCGGCATCCTTAAGAGCAATGCTCGGATCGGCAGCCAGTTGGGGCAGGATATTGGCCCAAGCAGCAAAGATGCCGCCGTTGACCGCCGCGTTGTCGTAATAGAACGGCGTATAGATAAAGTGGTGCAGGCCTGTAGGGATCAGCACGCGCTCGAAGAAAGCAAAGACACCCACGCCAAACGTACCGGCGGAAAGGATGAATCCCTGGAAGGCAGAGATAGCAGCCTGAACATGCGGCCACACCAGGCAGGCGATAAGAGCGACCGGAACCATAACGAAGAAACCGATCATATAGATGAACACGGAACCCGAGAACACGCCCAACCACTCGGGGAGCTCGGTGTCGAAGAACTTATTATGCAGCATCGTGGCGATACCAGAGATAATGAGCGCGCCCATGATGCCCATATCAAGCGTTTTGATGCTTGCGATGGTGGCAAGACCAGTACCGCTGCCCGCCTCGACAGAGTAGTCGACCCCAAAGACAGGGCCCCACTGCCCCAAGATTGTGCTAACAAAGTAGTTGAAGGTAAGGTAGATGGCCAAAGCCTCCATGCAGCAGCGAGCGTTCTGCTTGTTCGCGAGCGAGATTGGCAACGCTACGCAAAACAGCAACGGCATCTGGTTAAAGAGCGTCCAACCACCCTGGAGCAGCACATTCCAGCAATCAAACCAAAGATGGCCCGCAGTGGCCATCTCGCCAAAGATCGCCTCGGTGGTAAACAACGTACCCAGGCCGACGACGATTCCGGAAAATGCGAAAAGAATTGCAGGCGTGTACATTGCACCGCCGAAACGTTGTATCTTTTGCATCATGACGGGGAATCCCCCTCTCTTCATTCGAAGCGACTGCGGTTTTGGCTTCACTCGAGACCGCAGACGCGCCGTTTGCGTGTACCTCGTGCAATAGGACGGGTGGGCCCGCTTCCCTGACTTCTTGCGCTTCTATTTTTATCATATCACTTATCTAGACAAGTTAGCATAAATACTACGGTCGGTAAACGGTTGATTATTGGCCGTAAACGGTATGAGTCCAGTGTTTTGCCTGCTAAATCTGACATACCTTATGGCTGCATTTAAAATTTCTTTTCTACTTGTCTAGATGTGCTTGTCTATATCTATAGACATACCTATACTTCATTACAACATTCACCGCCACGTTAAGGAGTCACCATGAAAAGCGCGGTCTTCTATGGAAAGCACGACCTCAGAGTCGAGGAATCGGCAAAGCCGGCCGTGGGCAGGCGCGACGTTCTGATCAACGTCAAAGCTTGCGGCGTCTGCGGTACCGACGTTCATATCTATGAAGGCGACAAGGGTGCAGCCGACGTTACCCCGCCCACGATCCTTGGTCATGAGTTTGCGGGCGTTGTCGAGGCCGTGGGCAGCGACGTCGCTGGCTTTAAACCGGGCGATCGCGTGTGCATCGACCCAAACCATCCCTGCGGCTGCTGCGAACCCTGCCGCGACGGAATCAACCACTACTGCGAGCATATGACCGGTTACGGCACCACTGTTAACGGCGGCTTTGCCGAGTACTGCTCCGTCGATATGCAGCAAGTTTACAAGTTGGGCGATCACACCAGCTTTGAGCAGGGTGCTATGACCGAGCCCGTCGCCTGCTGCCTGCACGGCATCGATATGTGCAACATCAAGCCCGGCAGCACAGTTGTCGTTATCGGCGGTGGCATGATCGGTCTGCTCATGATGCAGCTTGCTAAAAACGCCGGCGCCACCAAGGTTGTCTTGCTCGAGCCTGTCGAAGGCAAGCGCGAGGTTGCGCTCAAACTCGGCGCCGACCTGGCAATTGATTCCATCCACGAGGACGTCCCGGCCCGCCTGAAGCAGGAGGGCGTCGGCAACGTTGATGTCGTTATCGAGTGTGTTGGCAAGCCCGTCACCATCGAGCAGGCCATCCAGATCGCCGGCCACAAGGCTACGGTCATGATGTTCGGCCTCACCAAGCCCGATGAGACAATCACCGTCAAGCCCTTCGAGGTCTTCCAGAAGGAGCTTGTGCTTACCTCGTCCTACATCAACCCTTATACGCAGCGTCGCGCGCTCGAGCTCATCGACTCTGGCAGGCTCGACGTATCCTCGATGGTCGCCAAGGTGGCTTCCCTCGACGAACTCGGCGCCATCCTGTCAGACCCAGCTCTGCGTGCCATGGGTAAATATATAATCGACCCCAGCAAGTAAATCGATCGACACCTGCGCGAGCGGTCCTCATCCACCGCTCGCGCACTCAGCTCTAGGAGACCGTCGTGGCGCGAGCCATCTTCCAAACTATTTATGACAACGTGAAGCAGTCGATTGACGACGGCACATACGCCTATCAGAGTTATCTGCCTTCGGAGACTGAGCTCACGCAGCTGTTTGACTGTTCGCGCATGACGGTCCGTCGCGCCATCTCGATGCTTGCGGCAGATGGTTACGTGCTCCCCCAGCAAGGCAAAGGCATGCGCGTCATTCGCAACATCAGTGACGAGAAGAGTCGTGGTGGCGGCGGACTCGAGACCTTTAAGGAAATCGCGGTCAACCGAGGCTTTGAGCTCAAAACGGTTACCACTGTCTTTGAGCTCCTCGTTTGCAACAAGGCGCTCTCCAAGATTACCGGGTTTCCTGAAGGCTGTGAGCTCACGCGTGCCAAACGCATCCGTTATGCAGACGGACGGGCCGTGTGCTCCGACGACTCCTATTACCTAAGCTCACAGGTACCGGGGCTGACACCCGAGATTGTCAACGACTCGATCTATCGTTACCTCGAAGAAGACCTTGGCATTAAGATTGCCACGGGCAAACGCGATGTAACGATTGAGCATCCCACGCCCGAGGATGCACGCGTGCTCGATCTCGACGACTTTAACGCACTCGCTGTTGTACGCGGACAGACCTACAACGCCGACGGTATCCTTATGGAATACACCGAGACCAAACAGGTTCCCAGCTTCTTTTTACTCCACGAAACGGTCACCCGCCGCAATAACGGCAGCGAGACCCATCAGAGCAGTATGAGCTAACTGTCTATTAGTTGCGGTGGAATAGTTCCTTGAATGGCCAGCTTAAGGGCAAAACGGGAACTATTCCACCGCAACTTTTTTGGCCGGCGGGGCAGTACCTGTTCCACCGGCCATCATTTACGCTCTTTTAGCTAGTCCGCGAGCTTCTCCACCTGATCTAGCATCTTGTCGAGCTTGGCCTTTGCTTCGGCCTTGACCTTCTCAGCTTCTTCGTGAGCCTTCGCCTTCTGGGCGGCCTTTTCCTCGGCTTCGGGATCGACGACGACCAGATTGGACGCGTCGTGCTCAACAAGCTTGAGCGCACGCTCAGGACAAACCTTGACACAGGCGCCGCAGCCTAAACAATACGTGGACTCCAACGCAAAGCGGCCGCTTCCCACCAGATCACAGGCAAACGTGGGGCACACGTTGACGCACTCGCCGCACGACGTGCACTTTTCAAAATCGCACTCCGGCGTGCTCACCTGCATATTCTGGGCAAGCTCGGGATGGTTCTGCAGTGTCGAGAGCACCAGCTGCCGCCCATGGGTGAGCGAACGGCGACGCTTGGTCGTCGTGGTGCCGCACATGGTGTTGAGCGTGCGCTCCAGCTGGGTAATCTGATGGCGATGAGCCTTGAGCTTTTGCGTCACCGAGGCCAGCGCCGCCGTCGCCGGGTTGAGCTTGGTCACCGTCAGGCCCGTGGTGCGGGCAATCTTTTCCATGTACTCCTTGCGCTCGTACTCGCGGCGCTTATGGCACTTGAGGCTCTTGGGGTCGACCTCTAGGCCCATACCCGTGCCAGACCACTCTTCGGCCTTCGCAATCGCCTCGCCCAGAATGTCCTCACCGCCGGTGTTGCGGCATTTATCGCACACGCCCAACGGCAGGTACACACTCACGTTGGGATAGTCGGCCAGTACCGAGAACCAGGTCTCTGCCGTAATATCGCCCACGCAGGCAACGACGACCTCGTTTTCACGCGGCATGCGTTTGAGGGCACGCGTGCAGGTGACGTAGGCGGTCTCGTGGCTCGTAGCAGCAGAGACGATATCGTCATACAGGTTTTTAGGCGCCAGACGCGGCGAGATGATCGCCTCGGTCGGGCAGGCAGCGGCGCACAGACCGCACTTGCGGCAGGAATCGAGGATCTCGATGGCGTCTTCCTCGACCTCAATAGCGTTGACCGGGCACACGTCCATGCACGCGGTGCAGCCGCTCTTTTCGTTTTTGCAGGTCAGGCACGGAATGGTGTTGCCGCGCGGACGCTCCTTGTAGTCAGCAGGATTCCACTGCGGCGCCGACGGATCGAGTGCATCGGTCACGCCGCCAAGCGGGTTTTTAAGAAAGTCGAAACCCTTGCTGATCTCGATAATGTCATCAAACAGATCGTGTTCCTGCGCCATGCGCGGCCCCTCCCTGAGCAGTGCAAACAAGCAAGAGATAATGATACGCTATCGGCCCACGCCTCGGGCAAATTACACGCGGAGCATCTTTGCGGCAAATAGCCCATGGCCTATCGCCGCCTCGATTGCACAAGGTCAATCAAGTGCCAAGCTATGCCTCGCACATGAGCTGCACGAGTTTTTGTTTGGTCACCTTGGCCTGCTCGTTGGCCATATTGCGCTCGTTTCTAAAGACCGCATTTGCAACACCCTGCAAATCGGCATCGGAAATCTCGCTGCACGGACCGTCCATCGATGCCGCCGTGGGGCATACGCACAACGGCAACTCGGCATAAAACGCAACGGCCTTGGCGATGTCGAGCATCTTGCCGCCGCCAATACCCACCACCATGTCGCAATACTCAGCCTGGGCTTCCTTAGCCATTTCGACAACGGCCTCTTCCGTACACGGACCGTCATAAATCTTAAAGAACGGCTCACTCAGATCGTCGTCCAGAAATCCATCGACGATCTGCCTGCACAGCCGCTCCTCGGTGCCCTGGTCAAACAAGACATAGGCAGCGCAGCCCAACCATGACAAATACCTGCCCTGGCGCGAAAGCTCCCCCGGCCCCTGAACATACCGGCCGGGACCGCCGTAAACCATAGGAAGCGCCATACGAGAATCCACCCTTCATCAAACAACGATTGGTGCAAAGTAACCTGACCCCTTTGCACCATAGCAAAAAAGGGGCAAAGCCATCTGCCGGCTTTGCCCCTTCCTTAGCTTGATTTAATCATCCATGAGATAGTAGTGGCCCAGTGCGTCGGCACCCAGGATGGCGTTTGCGACCATCTCGGGCGTCACCTCAAAGGGCATGTTGCACATGGTGTCCTCGGGCGCGCAGGCGGCCTCGGCAACAATCATGGCCTGCTCGCGCGTAAGCTCGGCAACGCCAAGTTCCTTCATCGTGACCGGCAGGCCAAGCTCAATGCAGAAGCCCAAGACTTCCTCGAGTTTCTCAGTCGGGGCATCCTCGAGTACCAGCTGAACGATAGTGCCAAAGGCGACCTTCTCGCCGTGATACATGCCGTGGCACTCGGGCAGCATCGTCAGGCCATTGTGGATGGCATGAGCAGCAGCAAGGCCCGAGCTCTCAAAGCCAATGCCCGAAAGCAGCGTATTGGCCTCGATGATATGCTCGACGGCAGGCGTCAGCGCACCCTTCTCCAGCGCGACCTTGGCCTTGACACCATCGGCCATGAGCGTCTCGTAGCAGAGCTTAGCGAGCGCCAGGCCGGCCATTCCGCCCTTACCGCCGGCGCAAGTGCCACCGTCGGCATCGTGCGTTGCCTGGGCCTCGAAATAGGTTGCGAGCGCATCGCCCATACCGGAAACCGTCAGGCGCACCGGGCTCGCCGCGATAACCGTCGTATCCATAAGGACAATATTGGGGTTTGCCTTAAGGAAGAGGTACTTGTCGAACTGGCCGTCATCGGTGTAGAGCACCGAAAGTGCCGAACACGGGGCATCGGTCGAGGCAATGGTGGGGCAAATGATAACCGGGGACTCCAGGCAATAGGCAACGGCCTTGGCGGTGTCGAGGATCTTGCCGCCACCGACACCGACGATGATGTCACAGCCGTTGTCGCGAGCGAGCGCAACCAGGCGATCGACCTCGCCCTTGGAGCACTCGCCGTTAAAGTCCTCAAACAGCAGCTCGGCCTTGGCCTCGGCAAAACCGCCCTCGATCTTGGCACCGACGCGCTTCTTGCCCGAAGGCGTCACGATGACGAGGGCCTTAGCGCCGAGCGGCTCGACATAGGAGCCGAGCTTGGCGAGCTCGTCCGGGCCCTGGATGTACTTGCTGGGGCTATTGAAAATTGCAGCCATAACTATCCCATTCTCTAAAAGAAAAAAGAAAGGGGCTCCGTACGGATGCGTGCGGAGCCCCTCGTTACGATAACAAGAGTCGATTAGAAATCGATATCGGTGTCGTAGTAGCAGGCCTTGAGGATCTTCTCGAAGTCGGCAGCCTTGGTCTCACGCGGGTTCTCGGGCGTGCAGGCGTCCTGCTCGGCGTTCGCGGCGATCTCGGGCAGCTTGGCGAGGAACTCCTCCTCGGAAACCATCTGCGGGTTCTCGGCGTCGACCTTCACGCCACCATTCGCGTAATCCTTGATGGACTGCGGAATGTTGAGCTGGTCGTTGAGGTCGCGAATCTTCTGGACGAGTGCGGCGATGAGCTCCTCGTTGGTCTCGCCGGGAAGGTGCAGGATCTCCTTGGCCACGTAAGCGTAACGCTCGGCAGCACGCGGGTCCTTGGAGTTCCACTGGATGACCTTGCCCAGGTACATGGCGTTAGCAGCACCGTGGATGATGTGGCCGTTCTCGAAGGCAGCACCGGTCTTGTGAGCCATGGAGTGAACGATGCCGAGCAGGCCCGAGGAGAAGGCGATACCGGCGATGCACTGAGCCTCGTGCATGTGCTGACGGGCCTCATGGTCGCCAGCATAGGACTTGGGCAGCCACTCGACGATCTCGCGGATGCCGTGCAGAGCGTTGGCGTCGGTGAACATAGAGGCGCAGGTGGAAACGTAGGCCTCCATGCAGTGGGTCAGAGCATCCATGCCGGTGTGAGCGCACAGCTTGGCGGGCATGGTGTAGGTGAGCTCGGGGTCGACGATGGCGACATCAGGGGTGATGTTGAAGTCGGCCAGCGGGTACTTGATGCCCTTAGCGTAGTCGGTGATGACGGAGAAGGCAGTAACCTCGGTAGCGGTACCGGAGGTAGAGGAGATGGCGCAGAAGTGAGCCTTCTGACGCAGCTCGGGGAAGCTGAACGGCTGGATGATGTTATCGAAGGACTCCTCGGGATACTCGTAGAAGACCCACATGGCCTTAGCGGCATCGATGGGCGAGCCGCCGCCGATGGCGATAATCCAGTCGGGCTCGAACTCGCGCATGGCCTCGGCGCCCTTCATGACCGTCTCGATGGACGGATCGGACTCGACGCCCTCGAACAGCTTGACCTCGAAGCCGCCTTCCTTAAGGTCGGCCTCAACGTCCTGCAGGAACCCGCCGCGGCGCATAGAGCTGCCGCCAGAAACGATGATGGCCTTCTTGCCCTTGAGGTTCTTCACCTCGTGGCGAGCGCCCTCACCAAAGTACAGATCGCGAGGATTGGTAAAACGTCCCATACTGTGCCTCCTAAACAAGCCCCTCTTAGACTTGCGTATATAACGGAGCACCCAATTGGCTCCGTTAGGACCGGTTTGCGCGTTGCCGGCGATGACAATGCGCGATGTCTAAACGTCTCAACGCTCAGACAAACACTATTTTACCGTTCTGGTTGGTCAGTTATTCACCTAAAGCCGACAATGATGAAACGTTTTTTCTACCCCTGAAGACCCTTGTGGGGCATTCATACTCCCAAGCTGGGCAAACGTTTTATCAAGGTTGACCACATATCCCGGGCAGGACTGTGCCCCTCCAAAATGCGCCCCGTTCGCCGCCAAAAATCGACCGTTTGCGGCACCGTGATACCACTCGGTCGTCCAAGGTGCCGACATTTGTGCGACATCCGTCTTCGTGGTGCAAAGGTGCAAGTCCAAGTGCGGCACCCCCGGTGTGCCACATGCGGGTAAACTAGAACTTTATATAGAGACATTTGAACCCTAACCGCAGCAAAGGAGGCCCCATGGCATTCGATCCCATTCAAGAGGATTGCCATCGCCTCGTTCTTGAGGCCTTGCGCCGCGACAATATCCCGCTCACCGACGGTGCCGCCGTAGAGCGTCTGATGGAACAATTCACCCGCAACCCCGCACCGCTCATCGTGCACGACCGCGACCGCGCCGGGCATCTGATTGCCAAGGTGGTCGAGGCTGTCGACTACCGCATTCCCTTTATCCCCGACGATACCCAGGCAGAGCAAGAAGAAGCCGCAGCCGAGAACATGCTCCGCGAGGCAGCCGCACTCGACCCGGCCAACTGGGATGCCCAGCGCATGCTGACGGCGCTCACCGCCGAATCCAACGAGGAATACGTGCAGTATCTGGTGTCCAAGTGCGACGAGGTGGAGCATGACCTGGCGCTCAAAATCGCCTCGGCGCAGGACCCCTACGAGCGTGAGGCCGCAGGCGACCTTATGCGCCGCCCCTACCTGCGCTGGCTTGCCGCCTTGGCATCGCGCGCGCTCATTAGCGGACGCTATCGCATGTCGCTCGAAGCCGCAAACCGCAGCCTCGACTTTGCGCCCAACGACCCCGCTGGTGTCCGCCACACCGCGATGCTCGCCATGGCAAAGCTCGAATACCCCGCCGAGGAGCTCAAGCGCTTTCGCTCTGCCCACTCCGTCCCCTATCTTGCCAACACGCCGCTGCGCCGCCGCCCCAAAGATGCGGAGCGCGACTTGGACCCGTGGACGCTCATCGCACTGATGAGCGCAGCCTGGCGCGAGCTGGACTACGAGGGCGCCGAGCACTATTTGCGCATCCTTGCACGCTCGTGCCCGCACGCGGCCGAGGCGCTCTACTTCCAAACCGAGTTTCCCGATGGCGTCTATGCCCGCGTCAACGTGGGTGTGGGCTCCACCGACGAGCTTGTCCTTGCGCTGTCCGAGGCGACGCCGGTACTGCAGGAGGGCCTGGGCGCCCCCGACAACGCCAGCTTTGCCGCCTGGGTCGCCACCAACGATATCGTGCGTTCCCAAATCGATGAGCGCATCCTGCGGGCGGCCGAGCAGGGTTTGCCGTTTAAGGGAGGAGACCTCTAATGGATCCGAGCGTCTACATCCCCGCCTACCTGGAGCGCACCTATCTGGCATCGCACCCCGAGCTCACCGATGCAGCACGCGAGCTTGTCCATAACGACGTAAGCGTCAACCCTCACAAGTATGCGCAGACCGAGCATGCCCAGGCGCTGCTGTCCTATGCCGGTGTTCATCGCCACCTGCTCGACGAGCTCCATCGCATCGAGGACATGGGCAGTGACGAGGAGTTCGAACAGACGCGTAATCGCCTGTTCGACGACATGCGCGATGAGCTGCTCAAAATTGTCCGCGTCGATGCACTGGCCGTCGACGCGCAGCTGCTCGCCATCATCCTGGCCGACACGCCCGTTGACGCCTGTCTGGGCGACCTGATGAAGCTCGAGGCGACCACGGCCGATTACCTGCAGCAAAGTGTGCCCGGGTTCGATATGGAGGCCCCACACTACTGGGCCAACAAGGTTTTGACGGACGGTGTGACGGCGGCAGATCTCACCGTGAGCGAGCCGGCACTTATCGGGTGGCTCCACACGCTCGAGGCCATCTCGCAGCTGTGCATGGCGAGCGCCCGCTACCGTGCTGCCGCCAACTACGCCCGCCGCGTCCTTAAGGCGGAAGGCTACCCCACCCGAGCCGCAGGCACCGTGTTGCTCGCCCTCGCTCGTCTGGAAGACCAGGACGGCTTTTTTGCCCTGGCCCACCAGCTCGAGGAAGAGATCGGGGCTGACGCACTTGAGAACTCTCCTTGGTATCTGCTCGCCCGCACAATCCTATTGTTCAAAACGAACAAGATGCGTCCGGCGACACGCGCGCTGCGTGAGTTTGCCAACCGCTGCGAGGGCGGCGCGTTCTTCTTGCTGAACCCCATGTACCAGACGCCGTACCTTCCCTGCCGACCCGAGCCGCGCGACCCCTGGGATCTCTCGCACCAGGCGGTTTGGGAAGCCGACGGCATCATCTCGGATACCCCCGACTTTGCCCCCTGGGCCAATGCCTGCGAAGACGTGTCGCAGCTTGCCCAGGATTTTGCGCGCCGCTACGGTTTTTAGTGACGCACTCGACCCGACCATGTCGTTTACGTTAGGAACGGTTTCATGAACCTCCGCTCATCTCTTGCCTGCACCTCGAGCGATATCGCCCGCTGGGGACTGCGCTCTGTCCTCAAACGCCAGGGTGGCGTGCTTCCCGGCCGCATCGCCATGAAGATCGACCCCGAGCTGCTAAGCGACCTCGCTGGCCTTGTCGACCGCAGCGTGGTGATTACGGGTACTAATGGCAAGACCACCACCTCCAACCTCATCGCCGACGCCGTTGCCGCCAGCGGCGCCACCGTGGTATGCAACCGCGCCGGCAACAACATGGAGCCGGGCGTGGTGGGCGCACTGCTCGAAGCGCGCAGCGGCCTCAAGCGAGCCGGCGGCGGCAAGCGCGTGGGCGTTTTTGAATGCGATGAGCTCTACACCGTGCACGTCCTGCCCAAGCTCAAGCCGACGTACTTTGTGCTGCTCAACCTGTTCCGTGACCAGCTAGATCGCTATGGCGAGATTGACCACACCCAGGACGTCATCGCCCACGCGCTGGAGCTTTCGCCGGCAACGACGCTCATCTACAACGCCGACGATCCGCTATGTGCCTCGATTGCCGCACGCGTCCCCAACACGAGCATCGCCTTTGGCATCGACGGCGCCACCGACACCGAGCCCGACCGTATTAGCGACTCACGCTTTTGCTCGCAGTGCAACGCGCCGCTGGAGTATGACTATGTGCAGTATGGTCAACTCGGCGCCTACCATTGCCCCTCGTGCGGTTGGGCACGCCCCGCACTGGTCCGCCGTGTGACGGGCGTGGAGCTCGGCTGCGACGGCTACGGCTTTGACCTGGTCTTTGGATCTGCGTCCGACGCGGCTGCCGTACACATCGCCACGCGCTACAACGGCCTGTACATGGTCTACAACGTTGCCGCTGCATTCTTTGCCGCACATGAGTTAGGCGTGGATACGGCGCACCTGCAGCCCACGCTCGATGCCTACGTGCCCGCCGGTGGTCGTATGGGGCGCTGGGATATCGCCGGCCGCACCGTCGAGGCCAACCTGGCCAAGAATCCCGTAGGCTTCGATCGACAAATCCAGTCCATCAAGACGGCAGACGGCAGACTCTGCGCTTTCTTCCTCAACGACAACGATGCCGACGGCCACGATGTATCGTGGATCTACGACGTCGACTTCGAGCGCATCGCCGACACACCGGGTCTTGTCGCCTTTGCCGGAGGCACGCGTGCGCACGACATGCAGGTACGCCTCAAGTACGCCGGCATCGATGCCGCGATTATCTCGGACGTCGCGCAGGCAATTGGCGCCGTTGCGGATGAAGCCGCAGGCGACACTTTCTATGCCGTCGCCAACTACACGGCCTTCCCGCCGCTGGTCAAAGAACTCGACGGGCTGAAGGGCGCCACCGCCGACGCTGTTGCCGGGCGCGCCGTAGCCCGTGCCGACGGCAGCGCTCTTCCTGTCGGTATCGCGCCAGTCGAGCTTTCGCGCCCGCTGCGCATCGTCTACCTGTATCCCGATGCCCTTAACCTCTACGGCGACGGCGGCAATGTTATCGCGCTCGAGCGCCGCTGCGCCTGGCGCGGCATTCCCGTGCGCGTGGACGAGGTCCGTATGGGCGAAACGCTTGATTTGACCGATGCCGATATCGTCATGATGGGCGGTGGCTCCGACCGCGACCAGCTAGCCGTGGCACACGAGCTGCTCGCCCAAAAAGACAAGGTCGCGGCCTATGTTGAGGATGGCGGCTCGCTGCTTGCCATCTGTGGCAGCTATCAGCTGCTCGGCCGTTCGTACTACATGGGCGACGATCGCATCGAGGGCCTGGGCGTCATTGCCGCCGAAACCGTACGTGGCTCCGATCGCCTGATCGGCAACGTAGCCGTCAAAACCGATCTGGCACCTGAGCCCTTTGTGGGATTCGAGAACCATGGAGGTCGCACGCTTTTGGACGCCGAGGCCACGCCACTCGGAACGTCCGTCGTCACGGGCACCGGCAACAACGGCGACGATGGCTTTGAGGGCCTGATCTACAAGGGCGTCATCGGCACGTACCTACACGGACCGGCACTGCCCAAGAACCCCGAGCTCGCCGACTGGCTGATCGCGCACGCCCTCGAGCGCCGCGGCGATGCGCAGGCCACAGCCCTGCTGCCGCTCAAGCCCCTCGACGACACCTACGAGCACGCCGCCCACGACGCAGCCATGAAGCTCCTCCCCTAGCACCCCACCACCACAAAGGGGACAGTGAACTGCGCCCCGAAACTTGGACTGAATAAATAGCGACTACGCTGCAAGGGCCCGGTTCCGGAACTCCTCCGGCGTCAGGCCCTTCAATCTTACCTGCCTGCGCCGCGTGTTCCAATGGGCTATGTACTCCTCCAGGTCGCGCTTGAAGTCCCCGAAGCTGCCCCACTCCCTGCCGCGGTAGAAC
>JAUMSH010000023.1 GCA_031292915.1 Collinsella sp. | reverse complement strand
GAACAGGAGTCGCTCGAGCTCGTCGGGCGGCAGGTTGAGGAGCTCGTCGCCGGGGCGGTGCAGGCAGACCTTCCTGAGCTTGCCGATCTCGGAAGGCACGTGCAGACCTTTCGTCATGGCCTCCTACCTTTCTTTCGGGCCTTTCGGCCGAATCTCTCAGCGCCCTTCCATAGCGGACGCTGCTTGCTGACAGCTCTAGTTATATCCAAATTCCACCCGCAATTCCACCTCGCCCCCGAACGGTCAACAAAGTGCGATGAACGGTATATCGCATGAGATTCCCCCATAATGTACTTCGGCGTTCTAAAGTAACTTTTCTAAGGTAAACGCTCTTTTTTCCTAAAAACTATTTGCAATTGCATCTCTAAACTTTTGATTCAGAATTGCATAGCTAAATCGGTTTTATGTATATAAATGATGTTTGTTTACGTTTCCGCCTGCATTCAATGATATTCAGCTATCCATCATTCTTATTCACACTTACGTACCAGTTGAGTGAGGATATAGACCGCTTGCAGACGAGCAGGGCGTCAGTCCTATGACTTGTCAGCGTAAGAAGTAGGTAAAGATACCGTTCGCACAATACGTCCGTGCCACAAGTCGACTAAATTGAGACAATAGTGAATAGGGTTAGGCTACCGTCCCCTGCGGGGACTGAACGGACAGATGCATATGCCGAGCAAAATCGAAAAAAAGCAAGCCGCCGCAAAGCTGCGCAAACCGCCTCGCGACTTCTCGTACACGCAGAACCGAGAGCTCAGCTGGCTACGCTTTGACAACCGTGTGCTTGACGAAGCCTTCGATGAGACCGTTCCGCTGTTCGAGCGTCTAAAGTTCGTGTCGATTTTCGAGTCTAACCTCGACGAGTTTCTCATGGTGCGCGTGGGCGGCCTGTCCGATCTGGCAGAGCTCAAAAAGCAACCTGTCGACAACAAGAGCAATATGACCGCCTCCGAACAGGTCGATGCTGTCATGGCCGAAATGCCCGGGCTCCTTACCCGTTGGGAGTCCATCTTTAAGAGCATCGAGGGCAAGCTCGACACCTTGGGCGTTCACCGCGCCCGCATCGATTCGCTTACGCCCGAGGAGCGCACCTTTGTAACCCGCTACTTCCAGGCCTACGTGTCGCCGGTCATCTCGCCGCTGGTCATCGATCCTCGCCACCCCTTCCCCAACCTACGCAATGGCGCGCTCTATCTGGCCTGTGGTCTGGACGGCGCCACCGACGAGGAGAGCCTGCTGGGCCTTATCGAGATTCCCGCCTCGATGAACCGCGTGGTCGAGATCCCCTCGCCCACCGGCACCTACTCCTACATCTTGCTCGAGGACGTCATCCTCGCCTGCCTGGACAGCTGCTTTGGCTCCTATAAGCCGCTGGATCGTGCGCTGATCCGCGTCACCCGCAACGCCGACATCGATCCGGACGGCGAGGGCGTCGAAGAGGAAGAGGACTACCGCCAGCACATGAAGCGCATCCTCAAGAAGCGCCTGCGTCTGCAGCCGGTAGTGCTCGCGGTCTCGGGGTCGCTCGAGAAGGCAACGCTCAAGACCATCCGCAAGGCGCTCGAGCTTTCGCGCCGCTCGGTCTTTACCTGCGATATCCCGCTCAACCTGGGCTATGTCTTTGGCATTGAGGGCAAGATTCCCGAGCACCTGCGCAACGAGCTGCTCTTTACGCCATTTAAGCCGCAGCCCAACCCCACCATCGATATGTCCCGCTCCATCCGCGAGCAGGTGCTTCAGCACGACAAACTGCTCTTTTATCCCTATGAGGCCATGAACCCCTTCCTGGATCTGGTACACGAGGCCGCCTACGACCCCGAGTGCATCTCGCTGCGCATCACGCTCTACCGCGTGGCCAAGCAGAGCCGCCTGTGCGAGTCGCTGATCGATGCAGCCGAGAACGGCAAAGAGGTCACGGTGCTCATGGAGCTCCGCGCCCGCTTCGACGAGCAAAACAACATCGAGTGGGCCGAGCGTCTGGAAGAAGCGGGCTGCACCGTCATCTACGGCTCCGAGGGCTTTAAGTGCCACTCCAAGATCTGCCAGCTCACCTATCGCGAGGGCATGGCGCTTACACGCCTGACGCTTTTGGGCACCGGCAACTTTAACGAGAAGACGGCCAAGCTCTACAGCGACTTTATGCTCATGACCGCCCATCCCGGCATCGGCGAGGACGCCAACTTGTTCTTCCGCAACCTGTCGCTGGGCAACCTGCGCGGCGATTACCGCTTCCTGGGCGTGGCGCCGGTCGGCCTGAAGCCGCTCATCATGCGCGGCCTGGATCGCGAGATCCAGCGCGCCCTCGCTGGCGAGCCCGCCCGTGTGTTCTTTAAGCTCAACTCACTCACCGACCGCGAGGTCATCGACAAGATCGCCGAGGCGTCGTGCGCAGGAGTCCGCGTGGACATGATCATCCGCGGCATCTCGTGCCTCAAGCCGGGCGTTCCGGGCAAGACCGAGAACGTGCATGTCCGTTCTATCGTCGGACGCTTTTTGGAGCATGCGCGCGTTTACGCCTTTGGCGTGGACTCTGACATGATCTATCTGAGCTCGGCCGACATGATGACGCGCAACACCGAGCACCGCGTGGAGATTGCCTTCCCCGTGCTCGACCCCACCTGCCGCGCCCTGGTGCACGAGTACATGGGCATGCAGCTGCGCGACAACGTGAAGGCACGCAGCCTGACGAGCGACGGCACCTGGGTTCCCGTGGAGCGCAGAGAGGGCGAGAAGCCCTTCAACTCGCAGGAAGCTCTGCTGGAGCGTGCCTATCGCAACGCCGAGTCCGCCGCGCAGCAGCGCGCGCGTGAGAAGGAACGTGTGGCCGAAGAGGCTATTCAGGCCGAGGTTGAACATGGGGCAGTTGCCAAACCGGAAACGGTTGCCGCTCCCCCGGTGAATGAGCCCGAGGCTGCCGCAGAGCCCGCCGTGGAGAAAGCGCCCGAGCCCGCTACTGCGACTCCGGAGCCCGCCGCCGAGGCAAAGCCCGCCCCTGCTCCTGAGCCGCAGCCGGCCACACCCAAGGTCCAAGAGGTCCAGGCGACCGTCATTGAGCCCGAGCCCGCACCTGCACCTCAGCCCGAGCCGCAGGTCACCAAGCCCGCACCCGAGACGAGCGCCCGTCGCGATAAGCCCGCCGGCAAGACCAAGGCCATCGAGCGTCATCGCCCCGGTCGCGTGCGCATGGGCCTGGGTCTGATCGGCCTGGGTCTTAAGACGCTCATTACCGGCAAGACGAAATAGTCGTTTGTAGAAGCAGTTTGTAGAAGCGCCCCGCATTTGAGGAAAGCCTCGGATGCGGGGCGCTTTTCCCTGCTACCATGGTGCGAACAACAACGCGAATGACAGGCAGGAATATGAAGCTCACTATAGAATCGATGACCTACGGCGCCGACGGGCTGGCGCACGCCGACAACGGCAAGGCCGTCTTTGTGCAGGGCGCCGTGGCAGGCGACACCGTCGAGGCCGAGGTCGTACAGGACGGCAAGTCGTTCATGCGTGCCCGCACCACCGAGATTCTGGAGCCAAGCCCCGATCGCATTCAGCCTCCCTGCCCCTTCGTGGGCATCTGCGGCGGCTGCTCGTGGGGCAATCTCTCACGCACGGCACAGCTCGCCGCCAAGGAGCAAAATCTGCGCTCCACGCTCGAGCGTATCGGCAAGTTCAGCCCCGATCAAGTCGATGAACTGGTGCAACCCATCCGCCACACCAAGGATGATTGGGGCTACCGCAATAAAATCGAACTCGAGCCGACCGTTGTAAACGGCCGCGTGCGTCTTGGCATGCACGGTGTCGATCCTCGCAAGATCGTGACCGTCGATTCGTGCCCGTTGTTCGACAAACGCTTCCCCAAGGCACTCAAATCGGTCGTCGGTGCGCTCAATTATCTGAGCGGCAGCCACGACCTGGGCCTCGAGCGCGTGGGCATTCGCGCCTCGCGTCGCACCAAGGCACTCGAAGTGGCGCTCTGGACGCCCACAGGCTCTTTTCCGCGCTCGCAGGTCTCCCGCGTGCTGGCAGACGCCGCTCATCCCACGAGCATCGTGCGCGTGATGAGCAAGGGCGAAAAGAAGGCCCGCCGTGTCTCCAAGGTCGAAATGCTCGCCGGAGAGGGCTCATGGACCGAGAATATCGCCGAGGGTCAGATGCGCTTGTCTGCCCCGTCTTTTTTCCAGGTCAACACCAAGGGTGCCGAGATTTTGATCGAGCTTGTCATGGAAGCGCTCGACCCGCAGGAAGACGAGCTTGCCGTGGACCTGTACTGCGGTGCCGGCACCTTTACCCTGCCGCTCGCCCGCCGCTGCGACTTTGTCGCTGCCGTCGAGGCCTACGGCCCCGCCGTGCGCGATCTACGCCGTAACCTGGAAATCAACAAGCTTGATAACGTCGACGTCATTGGCGGAGACGCGGTGCGCGAGTTCCCCGACCAGGATGCCGACATCTTGGTGGTCGACCCGCCGCGCGCAGGCCTCGCCCCCGAGGCGATCGACCTTATCGCCAGCACGAGTGCCCGCGATGTCGCCTACGTGAGCTGCGACCCGGCCACCCTGGCGCGCGATCTCAAACGCTTTGTCGAAGAAGGCACCTTCTCCCCCATAAAGATCACGCCAGTCGACCTATTCCCACAAACCTTCCACTGCGAAACCGTCGTCCACCTCAAGCGCAACTAGCCACTTAATCATTGCTCAGAAAAATCATTGGGAAATCGAGCGTGGCAAGCGGAGGTCTTCGGGGTATAAGACGGCTAATTGTATGCCGCCTATGAAAGGAACCCTCATGCCCAGCGTTGCCGTTCTCGCCGCCGATGGCTTTGAAACTATTGAATGCTTGACCATGGTCGATGTCATGCGTCGCGGCGGCGTGCGTGCCACGCTCGTCTCGATCATGCCCACGCGCGAGGTCGTAAGCTCGCTGCAGATCCCCGTGACCTGCGATGCGCTCTTTGATGAAATCAACTTTGACGAGTACGACTGCGTCGTGCTGCCCGGCGGCCTGCCCGGTGCCACCAACCTGCGCGCAGATCAGCGCGTCTGCGACGTAGTCTGCGAGTTCGCCGCAACCAAGCACGTCGCCGCCATCTGCGCCGCCCCGTTTATCCTGGGCGAGCTCGACCTGCTCGAGGGGCGCCATGCCACGTGCTTCCCTGGCTTTGAGAAAAGCTTCCCCGAAGGTGCCTATACCGGCGAGAAGGTCACGCAAGACGGCAACATCATCACTGCCAGCGGCATGGCACAGTCACTCCCCTTTGCATTGGAGCTGCTGCGCACGCTCGCCGGCGACAAGGCCGTCGAGAAGGTCGCCGAGGGCATCCAACTATGATTTTGGCTTCGCAATCGCCGCGCCGCATAGAGCTGATGCGCGAGGCAGGCTACAACATTCGCGTGATTCCCGCGGATATCGACGAAACGCCCTTTGATGGCGAGGCCCCGCTCACGCTTGTCGAGCGCTTGGCACGCGCCAAGGCGGCTGCCGTTGCTGCCGAGTATGCCGAGCCCAATGAGCTGACGGTCGCGGCCGACACCATCGTCACCTTTGACGGCAAGATTCTGGGCAAGCCGGCAACCGAGGACGAGGCGCGCACCATGCTCCGTGAGCTTTCGGGCCGCACGCACCAGGTCGCAACCGGCGTCTGCATCGTTAAGGCAGGCGATACGGCCGCCCCGCATGCCGCCGAAAGCCTGTCCTTTGTCGATGTGACCGACGTGACGTTCTACGAGCTCACCGACGAGCAGATCGAGCGCTACGTCGCCTCGGGTGAGCCCATGGACAAGGCCGGCGCCTACGGCATTCAGGGCACAGGCGGACGCATGCTCGTGCACGATATTTCGGGCGACTTCTATAACGTGGTGGGCCTACCCATCGCCCGCGTCGCGCGCGCGATTCAAAAACTCTCGTAATTGCATCTGGCGCTGGGTATTCCCCAGCGCCTACAATTTTGGCGTACCGTACGGATCCCGACCGGGCACAAGGCGCGGCGGAAAACCGATAGGAGTTAAACATGGATACACTGCTCGAGGCCATTGACGTCTGCGATGTCGATGGCTTTTGCTATGGCAACTATACGGACGAGGAGGCCGGCACCGGTTGCACCGTAATCGTGGCACCCGAGGGCGCCACCGGCGGTGTTGACGTTCGCGGCGGTGCTCCCGCTTCGCGCGAAACCGACCTGCTGCGACCTGAGAACACCGTCGACAAGGTCCACGCCGTCTGCCTTTCGGGCGGATCGGCCTTTGGCCTCGAGGCTGCAAGCGGCGTCGCTCGCGAGCTTGAGAGCCGCGGCATCGGCCTTCCCGTCGGCCCCACGCAGGTGCCTATCGTGTGCTCCAGCTGCATCTTCGACCTTGCCTTTGGCGACCCCACCGTGCGCCCCGACATTGAGGCCGGCATCGCCGCCGTGTGCGAAGCACTCGACCACACCCCCACCAAGCTCGAACAGGGCAACGTAGGCGCCGGCACGGGCGCCACCGTGGGTAAGCTCATGGGGCCCGCCACCTGCATGAAGGCCGGCCTTGGAGCTGCCGCCGTGGCACTCGGCCCCATCAAGGTGGGCGCCGTGGTCTCGGTCAACGCCTGCGGCAACGTTGTCGACCCCTTCACCGGCGAGTGGGTCGCCGGTATGCGCGCCGCGGCCGATAGCGACCAGATCGTCGACATGGAACTCGCAGCCTTTGCCGCCGCCGGATCCATGCAGATGCCGCTCGACCGCACCAACACCACCATCAGCTGCATCGTCACCAACGTGGAACTCACTAAGGCACAAGCCACCAAGGTCTCCCAGATGGCCGCAGACGCCTACGCACACGCCATCCGTCCCACGCACACCACCAACGACGGCGACACCATCTACACCCTCGCCAGCGGCAAACTGGGCGCCCAGGCAAGCGCCGCCGTTCCCCTAGACCTGCTGGGCATGCTCGCCGTAAGGGCCCTGGAAACCGCCATCGTAAACGGAGCCAAAACCGCCAAAACCTCCCACGGAATCCCAGGTGCTGCGAAGTAATCTCACTCGACCGCCCGCCTCCGACCGACTACCAACTAATATTTTTTCAGCCCAGGCCCCTGTGTACCGCGCGTCGAAGATCTTCAAATTCAAATAACCTGACAATCGATTCTTATAGCAGAGGCCCCTTGGCCTTTAGTTTGATACAAGTTCCGCACGAGCCGGAAAGCACTTAATGTGCTTTCCGTGCGAGCAGGACTGTTCGCAGTAGCAAACTAAAGGCCAAGGGGCCCAGTCAACCTATCAGCAGCGATTACTCGGCAGCTAGTTGAATTTGAAGATCTTTGAGGCAAGACGGTATAGGCCGAGTGTGGTTTTGTCTCCGGCCCGTCCGCGCAGATTGGTGAAGAACCCGACCACGCCGTAGCGGGCACGACGATACATGCGCTCGTCGTAGGCCTTCAAATCATTCCACAGCGTCTTTAGGCGCTCGTCGGCGCAATCTTCCTCGGAAAGCTTGGTGAGCACCGAGCAGATCGCCATCATCATGGTAAAATAGCCCATCATGTACGAGCGCAGACGCGACGACTCAACATCGCTGTACAGGTGGTACGACTCCATCATGATGCGCGTCACACGGAACTGCTGGTCCAGACGCTTGACCATCGTGGCCTCGTTGACACTCTGGCCCTCGCGACCGATAAAGTAGCGATAGAGGTCGATGTCGGCGTAGTACATGGTCTTGCAACGCGGCAGCGGCACGTAGGCGTAGATGTTGTCCACATAGAACGTGTGCGGCGGCATGGGAAGGTTGGACTCGCGCAGCACATCCGTGCGATAGCACAGGCTGTGCATGAGTAGGTTCTGGTCCAGGCGGAAATGACCGATCTGATCCCAGGAAAAGATCTTTTTGCGCGGCAGGGCAAATTTGTAGCCAATAGCGGTATGCGTGCCCTCGTAAACCTTCTCGTACACGTAGTTCGAGATAAACAGGTCAACGCGCTGGTCACGCTCTTCAAAGCCACGCAGAATCGACAGCATAGTCGAAAGAGCCGCAGCATCGAGCCAGTCATCCGAGTCGACGACCTTGTAGTAGGTGCCCTGTGCCTCGCGCAGACCCGAAAGGACGGCAATACCGTGACCGCCATTCTCTTGGTGCACCGCGCGGATGATTCCAGGATAACGGGCCTCCCACTCGTCGGCCTTGGCGGCCGTCTCGTCCTTGGAGCCGTCGTCCACCACGATAATCTCGATATCGGTGGCGTAATTGCTCCCCTCCAAGATGGAGGTGATGCAATGGTCCATGTCCTTGGCGGCGTTATACGAGGGAATACCGAATGTTATGACTTTATGCATGGCAGGCGATAATCTCATCCGAAAGATCGAGGGCGGAATTGGTCACGGCGTCCATATCGTAGTAACGATACTCGGCCAGACGACCCACCGGGTGGAAGTTCGTCAGGTTCTGGACGCGCTCAAGATAGCGCTCATAGAGCTCACGGTTCTCGGGCTCAAGAATGGCGTAGTACGGCGTCTCGCCCGAGCCGGGCGTATAGGCCTTGGAGTACTCCTTCATGATGGTGGTCTTGCCGGGCAGGACCTGACCGGTCATGTTCTTGAACTCGGTGATGCGCGTGTAGTCCTCGCTCGTGGTGTAGTTGACGGTGCCCACGGGCTGGAACTGGTCCATATCGAGCGTCTCGAACTTCATGTCGAGCGTGCGGTACGGTAGCGCGCCCAGATCGAGATTGAACAGCTCATCGAGCGGACCGGTGTAGACGATCTCGCCACCATAGACCTTGCCGTCGATCTTGACGGTAGTCTCGTCGATCTCGAAGAGGTCGCGGGCGTCCACGTCGCAGAATACGTCGATCAGATCGTGATCGAGCATATGCTCGAACAGCGCGGTATAGCCGTCCTGCGGCATGCCCTGGAAAGGAGCCTGCGGGAAGTAGCGATCGTCATCGCCCACAAAGACGGGGACGCGGCCGGTGATCGAAGGGTCGATCTGATCGGGCGTCTGGCCCCACTGCTTCATGGTGTAATGCAAAAAGACGTTCTCGTAGACGTAATCGGCGACCTCGGCAAGATCCGGGTCGTTCTTCTTGCGCAGCTCCATGATGGGGACCTTGACGTCCTTGCCAAAGGTCTCCACGAGCTTTTGGTACAGCTCCTCACCGCGCTCATCGCCAAAGGCGAGCTTGAGGCTCGCATGGTTAAAGGGCACGGGCATAAGGGTACCGTTGATGTTGGCGAGCACCTTGTGCTGGTAGTCCGTCCACTTGGTAAAGCGCGACAGGAAATTGTGGACGCGCTCGTTAAAGGTATGGTAGATGTGCGGACCATACTCGTGGACCAGGATTCCCGCCTCGTCAGTGCAGTCGAAGGCATTGCCCGCAATGTGGCTACGGCGTTCCAAAACGGCAACACGATAGCCGATAGTTTCGGCAAGACGGCGGGCGCAAACGGCACCGGCATAACCGGCGCCGACAACGATCATGTCGTACGCACCGGCATTAAAGCCTTCAGGCAGGCCTGAGGTAATCTGCATCGATACTCCTTGTCAAAAGCCACGGGCTCGTTAGCTGGGCTTTTCTCGAACATTCTTCGAGACATATTTATCAGAGCGATTATAGCGCTAATGCGTCCTATAATGAGCTTGCCACACAAGGAAAGCTCAAGCACCGCGGCGTACATTATTGAAAGGTAAACCCGCTAGCAGCGGGTTTATTCGTGTACAGCCGGGCGCCTGGAGCTTAGCGAAACGCTTGTAAGGAGTAACATGAGCGATTTCCTAAACCGTATGAAGTCTGCCGCCAAGGCCGACCTTAAGACCATCGTCCTGCCCGAGGGCGAGGACCCGCGCACCATCGTCGCCGCCACCAAGATCATCGAGGAGGGCCTGGCAAAGATCGTCATCCTGGGCAACCCCGACGAGATCGACGTTCCCGGCGCTACCGTCATCGACCCGCGCAACGCCGAGAAGCACGAGGAGTACGCGCAGAAGTTTGCCGAGCTCCGCGCCAAGAAGGGCGTTACCATCGAGCAGGCTCGCGCCCAGGTGATGGACGCCACCTACTTTGGCACCATGATGGTCAAGATGGGCGACGCCGACGGCCTGGTCTCCGGTGCTTGCCACTCCACCGCCGACACCCTGCGCCCCGCGCTGCAGATCCTCAAGACCGCCCCGGGCACCAAGCTGGTCTCGGCCTTCTTCGTGATGTGCACCGACACCCCGCAGTTCGGCACCGACGGCACGCTGATCTTCGCCGACTGCGGCCTCATCATTAATCCGTCTTCTGACGAGCTCTCCGAGATCGCCATCGCCTCCGCTCACTCTTGGTCCACCTTCATGGGCAACGTTGAGCCGCACGTAGCCATGCTCTCCTACTCCACCATGGGCTCCGCCGGTGGCGAGGTCGCCAAGAAGGTCCAGGAGGCTGTGAAGTTCTGCAAGGAGAAGGCTCCCGAGCTCGCCATCGACGGCGACCTGCAGCTCGATGCCGCTATCGTCCCCACCGTCGCCCAGCTCAAGGCTCCCGGCTCCTCCGTCGCCGGTAAGGCCAACGTGCTCGTGTTCCCCGACCTCGAGGCCGGCAACATCGGCTACAAGCTGGTCCAGCGCTTCGCCGGCGCTGACGCTTACGGCCCCATCCTGCAGGGTATCGCCAAGCCGGTCAACGACCTGTCGCGCGGCTGCTCTGCCGACGACATCGTGGGTGTCGTGGCCATCACCGCCGTCCAGGCTCAGATGGCTGAGTAGCGTACATATCCCCTCGGGACCCTACAGGGTAAAGCTCTGAAAACGTCCTCGGACATGTCGGAAGCCCCCGCTGCGCACTACGTGCGGCGGGGGCTTCCTCCGTCCTGCGGAAAGTTTTCAGAGCTTTACCCTGTAGGGTCCCTGCCGCTACGTGGCAATCGGGGCACCTGGAGTGGACGGCGGCTTGGCTACGAGCTGGGGCTGAAAATCTGAACGGATGGGTGTCGTTGCTGAAAGTGCAGGCGTTGCTGGTGGCGATCACTTTGGGACTCGGATTTCCACCTGCCAGCAAAAAGGCCTCCCGAGCTGTTGCTCAGGAGGCCTTTCGCTTACTTGCAAATGCGCGCGTTAGTTGTTCTTGGTCAGGCGCTCGACGTCGTGGGCGATCATGTATTCCTCGTCAGTGGGGATGACCATGATCGTGACGGAAGAGCCGGCGGCGCTGATGACCTGCGGGCCGTTACCCACGGCCTCGCGATTCTTGTTGTTGTCGATTCGCACGCCCAGCCACTCAAAGCAATCGCAGAAGGCCTTGCGGATCGACCAGTCGTTCTCGCCGATGCCGGCAGTGAAGGTGATGGTATCCACGCCCGCCATGGAAGCGATCATGGAACCGGCCTGCTGCATGGCCTTGTAGGCGAACATATCGAAGGCGAGCAGGCAGCGCTCGTCTCCCTCGGAGGCGCGCGTACGGATGTCGCGGGCGTCGTTGGAGATGCCCGAGATGGCAAGCAGACCGGACTGCTTGTTCATCATGTCATCGACTTCCTGGTAACTGTAGCCGCCCTCGCGCTGTAGATAACACACGGTGGCCGGATCGATGGAACCGCAACGGGTGCCCATCATCAGGCCGTCAAGCGGCGTGAGGCCCATCGTGGTGTCGCGGCACACACCGTCCTCGATGGCGGCGAGCGAAGCGCCGTTGCCCAGATGGCACGAAAGCAGACGGTGGCAGCACGAGCCCAGAATCTCCTTTGCCATCATCCACTCGTAGCGGTGGCTCGTACCGTGGGCACCGTACTTTCGCACGTGGTACTTGTCGCACACGTCCTTGGGCAGCGCGTAGGTGTAGGCGACCTCGGGCATGGTCATGTGGAACGAGGTATCGAAGACGGCGACGTTGGGCAGCTCCGGATACTTCTCGCGGCAATACTCGATTGCTGCGGCCTCGCCGTAATTGTGCAGCGGGGCGAGCGGGGCCACCTCAAGGATCTTAGCCATGACCTCGTCGTCAACAACTACGGAATCATCGAAGTGCCAGCCGCCCTGAACGATACGATGCCCAATGCCATCGATCGTAAAGTCGGTCTTCTCGAGCTCCTCGAGCACGCGAGCGATAGCAGAGCGATGATCGGGGAAGGGAACCTCCTCGGTCTGTTTGGCGCCACCGTTCTCGGAGTGGCCAAAGATACCCATGTCCGAGCCGATACGCTCGCAGTTGCCCTTGGCGAAAACCTCGCGGGTATCGGTATCCAGAAGCTGATATTTAAGGCTTGAGCTGCCGGCGTTGACAACAAGTACGTTCATGAGACTCCTTTGCAGTGCAATACGGTCGACGCAGACCCCTTAAGGCGGCCGCATGTTAATAAGAAGTTATCATAACTTAATAAATAGCTATCAGGCATATCGCCCAACGAGCACAAAAGAAGGGCCGAACGGCACTCGGTCGTCCAGCCCCTCCCCTCTTGCAATTACTTGCCGTTGACGATGCGCTCGACGTCGGAAGCGATCATGAACTCCTCGTCCGTGGGAATGACGAAAATCTTGACCTTGGAATCCTTGGCAGACAGGCACCAAGCGCCGTCACCACGCAGGGCGTTGCGCGCATGATCCATCTTGACGCCCATAAAGGCCAGACGGTCGGCAACGCCGGCGCGAACAGCCGGAGCGTGCTCGCCGATGCCGGCGGTAAAGACCAGGGTGTCCATGCCGCACATGGAAGTGGCCATCTCGGCAGCCTTGGCGGCAATCTTGTAGACGAACATATCGAAGGCGAGCTGAGCCTCGGGGTCACCGGCAGCGGCGAGCTCCTCGACGTTGCGGCAGTCGTTGGTCTTGCCGCCGGTCACAGCCAAAAGGCCGGACTTCTTGTTCATCATCTCATCGACCTCGTCGAAGGTGTAGCCGCCTTCGCGCTGCAGGTAGCACACGGTAGCCGGGTCGATGGAGCCGCAGCGGGTGCCCATCATGACGCCGTCGAGCGGGGTGAGGCCCATGGTGGTGTCCATGCACTTGCCGTCCTCGATGGCGCACAGGGAAGCGCCGGAGCCGATATGGCACACGACGACCTTGCGAGCCTCGCCGTTGGTCATCTCGGCGACCTTCTTGGAGATGTAACGGTAGCTGGTGCCGTGGGCGCCGTACTTACGGATGTGCAGCTTGTCGCAGACGTCCTTGGGCAGGGCGTAAGTCTTGGCGACCTCGGGCATGTTGAAGTGGAAAGCGGTGTCGTAGACCGTGACGTTGGGCAGGTCGGGATACTGCTCCAGGCAGTACTCGATAACGTTGGCCTCGGGGTTGTTGTGCAGCGGGGCGAGCGGAGCGACCTCGCGGATCTTGGCGAGGACGTCCTCGTCGACGAGGGAGGAATCGCCGAAGTACCAACCGCCCTGAACGATACGGTGGCCGATGCCCTCGATCTTGACGCCGTTGGCCTCGAGGTCCTTCAGGACGACCTCGATGGCGACCTTGTGGTCGGGGAACTCGATGTTCTCGGTCACCTTCTTGGAACCGTTGGCAGCGTGGGTGAAGGTACCGCCGGTAAAGCAGACGCGCTCGCAGGAGCCCTTTGCGGACACCTTATGGGACTTGGTGTCGATGACCTGATACTTAAGGGTCGAAGATCCCGCGTTGACGACCAGAACGTTCATGTGTCTCCCTACTAACAGGCGGTGTGGCGCCGCCAGGTTACATACGCTTCAATAATAAACCCAAACGCCCTCGCGCTCGGGTTTATTGCGTTGATATATAAGTTATCGGTGCCTAAATACTCATGGCCTTTGACTTGTAAGACGAAATAGCGCGGGGATATACACCAGGGAAGAAATCCCGAGCGCAACAAGCAATACGACTCGAATGCCCGCGATGCTGCTCAACGCAGCATTGAACAGATAGAAAAGGATGGCACCCACCGCCACCATCTGGCTTTGGACCGAAATCAGTGAACAGCGCATCGAAGAATCGACAGCATTTTGAAAAATTGAGTATTTAATTGGAGCAAATAACGAGTACGCGACCGTCTGCAGTACATAGAACACGGGCAGCAAATAGACCGGAGTAAAGGGAATCAAAAACAGAGCAGCCAGGGAAAGGCGCACGATGCCGCAAATACGCGCAAAACGGCCCTTGTCGACATGAGCAATCACACTGGGCACAATAAGCCCCATGGAGGCCGAAGCAAGAAGCTGGACCGCAATGATCACACCCGAAGCGACGGCATTCATTCCGCGACCCGCAAGCAACAGTGAGAAAAAGTCTTCCAGGGCGACAAAAGCAAATGCCTGAGAGCAGTCCATGATGAACGCTGAACGAAGAATGCCGTTACGCGCAATAGCGGCACCGATCATCTTCGGGCTAATTCCACGCTTAGGTGTCGCTGTAGTGTCCCCTCTTCGCATCTCAGGAATGCAGACAACGACAACCAACGTCAACACCATTGCGATGATATCTGCCAAAAGACCAATGAGATACGCGCCAGCGGACGAAATGAAACCGCCCACACAAGCGGAGAGGGCATAAGAGGCATAGAAAACAAATCGCTCAACGACATTAAGCCTTACGAGCTGGTCCAGAGAGACGCTGTCAATGTAAATCGCTTCGATGGACCCGCTCATACATGCAGCGGCAAAACCTTTGAGAGCAAACGCGCCGATTAAAAGCAGAGGAGAACGGACGAGAAGCAGGGCGGCGTAGTATCCAAGCATCCCCACGACGCCAACGAGACCACTTGTCTTTCGTCCAAACCTATCGGCAATATAGCCAGTGGGAACTTCAAGGATGAACTTGCTCACTTGAAATGCAATCATCATGCTAGAAATCGCCACCATCGAGAATCCGACGAATTCAAGGTAAACCGTCAGAAAATACAAAATGGTGCTGAAGTTCGACAGAAAAACAAACGTCATATAAAGCAAAACCGTACGGTTTTTCATGCTCCGCCCTCCAAGAGTCAACAATCTAAATCGGAATCTTGGAAAAGCATGAGGGCAGAGCCGTCAGTCATGTGTTACAAGGCGTCAACATTCACTTGACGCCACGAGGCCAAATGGCCTCACGAAGCAAGGTGACGCAATAGGTGAAGAAATACCGTCTGGTGTCGATCGGTCCAGGCATTTTGTCGATAGCAAAAGTAGATGGGCAAGGCTACGTCATGCGAGCCTTCAATGGAACACTCGCTCACTTCCAGTCCATCTGATGCGAGAGAAGAGCCAGAAAAGCTCAATATCAATCCCCCGGCTTGAAGAAACTCAGTCTGCGCCCTGTTTCCGTATTCGACATCGCGAAAGCGGAAATTAACCAGCTGGGCTTCGGGGCATTGATTGATTGCATTGAGACAGGGTGACAAATTAATTGGAACAGCGAGCCTGCCGCCTAGTAACTCACGAACGGTCATAGCATCCACAGATTGATGACCCGCTGGGCACGAAAGAACCTTGAGCTCCTTTTCACCCAAGTATTTCGAAGAAAGGACACTGTCCCTTGGTTCCTCAAATGAGATGGCCGCATCCGAAATGCCAAGCACAAGTGATTCAAAGCATGTGGCCGTTGGCTGATGCCAAACATCAAGGTGAATCTGAGGGTGCGAGCTTTCAAACGAGTCGTACCAGTTTTCGGAAAAAAGACGCCCCCGCCCGTGAAGACAGGGGGCGTAAAGACGAAAGTGACCGTCGGGCGAAACGCCGCCGTTCCCCGATTGGGTGTACTTTTTGAGATCGTCGACTTGTGCCAGGATCACGCGTGCACGACGCGCAAATTCTCTGCCCGCCGGAGACAAAACAGCCTCCCCCGCCGATCGGTCGAGCAAAACAATCTGATACTCAGATTCCAACTTTTTTATTGCCGACGAAACGGCCTGCGGACTCACGTGAACGGCGCGAGCCGCTTTGCGCACGCCGCCATAGTTCGCTACAGTTTGAAGGTATTCGAGTTGAGGAAGCTGCATAGATTACTCCAAAGGCAGCCAAGTCGACGGGCCGTGCGTCCTCAGATGAGGTTCTCGCCCAGGTTCTTGCCGCCGAGAACGTGCATGTGGAAGTGCATGACGGTCTGGCCGGCGTTGACGCCCTTGTTGGAGATGACGCGGAAACCGTCCTCCAAGCCCTTGGCCTTAGCGACCTCCTGGATGGCGTGAGCCATGGCGCCCATGGTCTCGGCCGGCACGTTATCGGCGATATCGCTGTAGTGCTTCTTGGGGATCACGAGCGTGTGGACCGGCGCCTGGGGATTGAGGTCGTCGAAGGCGATGACTTGGTCGTCCTCGTAAACGACGGTCGAGGGGATCTCGTGGTTGGCAATTTTGCAGAAGATGCAATCACACATGGTTGGTTCCTTTCTCGCAGACCAAGGTAATTATATTTGGTCGGGATGGCTAGAACGAGAGGTTGTCGTCCGTGTTGGCAGCTTCGCCGTCGGCGAGCACGTCGTTGCCGTCGACGTCCTTAAGGAGTACCGAGACCTTCTGCTCGGCATCGGAGAGACGGGTGCGCAGGCTCTTGAGGAGCTCGACGCCGCGGGTATAGCTCTCGAGCGACTCCTCAAGCTCCATATCGCCCGACTCCAAGCTGCGGATGATGAGTTCCAGCTCCTGCGAGGCCTGCTTGTACGTAAGCTGCTCGACCGGGGTCTTCTCTGCCATATCTGTTTCCTTTCCTAAAGGTTTATCGCTATGAAACGCGGTCTACTCGACCGTATCGACCGTTGCCGCCACGTTGCCGTCTGCCATACGCACGCGGATGGCGTCGCCGGGCTTAAAGGTCTTGGCGCTCGTAGCCACCCCATCATCGCTGTACGCGATGGAATAGCCGCGGGCAAGCACCTTGAGCGGCGACAGGGCATCGAGTGAGGCTGCCGCACGGCCCAGGTCGGACGCTGGTTTACCAAGCATCGTGCGCCCCTGATGCTCCAGGCGGGAACTCGCAAGCGTGAGCGCATGGCGCTTGCCATCGAGCCCCGAGGTGCTTGCGATCAAGCGCTCGGGCAGACGCTCGAAGTTGGAGCGGAAGGCCCCGACCGAACGCGTTATGGCACCGGACAGACGATCGGCCGTCAGGGCAAGCTCGGACTCGCGACGCTCAACCATAAACGTTGGATCATTAAGGCACGGACGGCATGCGGCGGCATCGAGCGCATCACCCAAGCGAGCCGTATAGGTATCCCAGGCACGGCGACCGCGCTGGTCGAGCATTTCCAGATCGACCTGATTCGACCCGATCATCGAAGCCATCGCAGCGCCCAGACGCTGATGGCGCGTCTCGAGCACGTCGGCCAACTCCGTCATAGCCGGCGCCACCGATTCTGCCGCTGCCGTTGGCGTGGAGGCGCGACGGTCGCTCACCATATCGCAAATCGAGGTATCGGGCTCATGGCCAATGCCGGTCACCACGGGCACGGGACAGGCCGCCACCGCGCGGGCAAGCTCCTCGTCGTTGAAGGTCATGAGGTCCTCAAAGGAGCCGCCGCCACGCACCAGCAAAATACAGTCGGGCGCCGGCGTAATGGAAGCGGCGCGGCGCAGCCCCTCGATCAGCTCTGCCGGTGCGCCCTCGCCCTGGACCTTGGCACCCACGCAAACAAGCTCGACAAGCGGGTTGCGACGGCGCAGCGTGCGCTTGACGTCGTCGATTACAGCACCCGAAAGCGAGGTGACGACCGCCACGTGCGAGCAGAACACTGGGATGCGGCGTTTGCGCACTTCGTCCATCAGGCCCTCGCGGCGTAGCTTTTCGGCCAGTTGCGCCACTTGTTGACGCAGCAGGCCCTCCCCCGCCAACGAAAACGAGCGGGCGACAAAGCTCATGCGGCCCGTGGGCTTATAGAGATTGAAGCTGCCCTTAAAGCTCACCTGCATGCCGTCGCGCAGATCGAACGTGCGCTTGAGATAGGCGCCCTTCCAAATGATGCAGTCAACGGCGGCCGAATCGTCCTTAATCTGGAAGTAGCAATGGCCGCTTCGAGCGTTAGGACCACGAAAACCCGTGACCTCGCCCAGAACGCTCAGCTGCGGAATGGCATCGAGCGCACCGGCAGCAATCTCTACCGCCTGGCTCACGCTGAGCTCCTTGCGCTCCTGCTCGTCCGAACCGTCGAACTCGGCGGAAACGGCATTGCCGGTTAGATTCCAGCCTGCCACGCAGCCTCCTTTCGTCATCGTGCACAAGGGCTTCGGCCCTGCGCAAATTCAAGTCCAACACATAGTACAGCGCCGCGGGGACACGAATCCCCGCGGCGCCCAGCGACCCAATTTGTTATCGGTTGGAGTTTCTGTTGTAGCGAGCCATAAGATAGAGCAGCTGAATAATCGAGGTGAGCGCAGCGGCAACATAGGTAAGCGCGGCGGCCGTCAGCACCTTCTTGGCACCGTTGACCTGCTTGGAACTCATACCCGATTGCTCAATATATGCCACGGCGCGGCGGCTGGCATCAATCTCGACCGGCAGCGTAACCAACTGGAACAACACACTAAACGAGAAGAAGATCAACGCGAGGGTTGTGAGCCCGGCAATGTTCATAAAAAGGCCCAAGAGCAACACGATGGTCCAGGTGTTCTGGGTAAAGTTGACGACCGGGACCAGGGCGGTGCGTACCTTCATCATGGCATAGCCGCTTTGACGCTGGGCGGCATGGCCCGCCTCGTGGCAGGCGACGGCAACGCTTGCGACCGAACCGCCCGAACGGTTGGCATCCGACAGATACAGGTTGTTATCCTGCGGGTTGTAATGGTCGGTGAGCTCACCGGCGACACCCTTGATACCCACGGCATTGCAACCGTTGGCGTCAAGCATGCGGCGAGCAACCGTGGCGCCCGTGTCGCCGTCCGAGCGAACCTTGGACCAGGTCTTGTACGTCGAATTGATATAGCTCTGCGCAGCAAGGCCAAGCACCGTGCAGACAAGAACAACCAGCAGGTACAGCGGGTCGATGCCAAAGCCGTAACCATAGTAATAAGGCATGCGAATTCCTCCGAATCGAGTTACACGTCGGAGGCATTCTACCCACTCAACCGGCTAGGCTTCCCTACAGGAGCTCGATTTTGCCGTCCTTCACCGTCAACCCCATATTGCCGGAAAGCAGATCGTCCAGGCGCGAGCCCACAAGCTCAAAGCGCCAGCCTTCGCGCAGGGGGCTCTGCTCGGGATGCTCATTATAGTCGGCCAGGTCATCGCGCGAGGCAATGACCGAGGTCGCCACGCCCGAGCGCTCGGCAACTAGGCGAATGAGCGCATACATCAGGTCCGTCACGCTCTCCAACTCCGGCGAAATCTGACGGTGCCCGCGCACCATGAGCGGCAGGCGATCGTGCGGGCAGCTCGCGCCGCGCTTGATGGCCATGAGCGCACCGTCCACGTCGCGCTCCCCCAACTGATCGGTACCGCGAATGCTACGGAACTCCTCAACGCGCACGGGATTGCGCTTAACGAGCGCAAGCAGCGTGTCGTCGGACATGACCCACTTGCGCGGGATGTTACGGCGCTCGGCGCGGTCCTCGCGCCAGGCGGCGAGCTCGCGCGCGATGCCCAACTGGTGACGGCTGCACGAATTGATGCGTTTGACCTTGCGGAACGCCTCGTGGCGATCGGCGCGATAGTGCGACTCGTCAGCCAGCGGGCGCAGCTCGTCGAGCACCCAGTCCACGCGGCTCAGCTCGCGCAGGCGGCTCATCATCTCGGTATAGGCGACAATCAGGTACTTGACGTCATCGATCGCGTACTCAATCTGCTTATCGGTCAGCGGGCGACGCGACCAGTCGGTCAGTGACTCGGTCTTGGGCAATAAGACGCCGCAAAACGCCTGCACGAGTGCGCCGTAGGAAATCTGCTGGCGCTCGCCCAAAAAGGCGGCGGCCACCTGCGTGTCAAAAATCGGACGCGGCAGCACGCCTACGGTATGGAGCATGACCTCCATATCCTGCGAGCAGGCGTGGAAGACCTTGATCACACTCTCGTCGGCCATAAGCTCGGCCAGCGGCGATAGGTCGTCGATTACCAGGGGATCGACCGCGACGCTCTCGGCAGGGGTGGCAATCTGAACCAAGCACAGACGCGGATGGAACGTGCGCTCGCGCAAAAACTCGGTATCGACGGCAATCGCGTCGAACTCACGGGCGCGCTGGCAAAAGTCGAGTAGAGCCTGATGTGTGGAAATGTACATATCAACCCATCGAATAAGGTTAGGCCCGAAAAACACGGGTAGGATATCGGCATTGCCTTACAACTATACTCGGTTAGTCACAGAACGGGAACGTAAGTATGCGCTGCCTTATCATCCACAACCCGGCATCGGGCCCCAGCTCAGATGAAATCTACGCATTCACGCACGCCCTCGCGCAGGGCGGCGACGAGGTCGTGATGCGCTTTATCGGCGATGGCATGGAGCCCGAGGACGCCGTGGCAGACGTGCGCGAGTTTGATCGCGTGGTCGTTTCGGGCGGCGACGGCACCGTCTCCAACGTGCTCGATCAGATGCGCGGATGCGGTGTCCCCACGCTCGTCTTCCCCTCCGGTACGGCCTGCCTGTTCTTCAACAACATCGGCAATGCCCCTGAGGCGGCGGCGCTCGCCAAGGCCTGCCGCGCCGGTCGCACGGTCAAAGTGGACATGGGCGAGCTCTTTTGGCTCGACGAGGACGGCAACGAGAAGCGCCACGGCTTTATCATCATCGCCGGCTCGGGCTTCGACGCCGAGATCATGATGAAGGCCGCTCCCACCAAAAACGACATCGGTGAGATCGCCTACTTCCTCTCCGCGCTCGCCACGCCCAACCCCACGGTGGCGCACTTTACGATTGAGCACGACGGCATTGTCGAGGAGCTCGACGGCATCTGCTGTATGGCGGGCAATACCTCGGTCATCCAAAACGACATCAACCTGTTCCCCGACTGCCGCATGAACGATGGCATGGTCGACATTGCGGTCATCGAACCCGTGCGCACTGTGCAGCTGCTGCCTACCGTGATCACCGCTGCGCTTGACCCCGCCGGCAAGGTACTCGGGCGCCCGCAGTTCAAGATCATCCAGACCAAGGAAGCCAAGATCACCTGCACCCCGTCGCTGGGCATGCAGTTCGATGGCGAGATTATCTCCAGCAATTCGGGCGTCTTTGGAGCCCGCGCGCTTCCACAATGCCTCGACCTCATCGTCGACGAATTCTCCCCGCTCGGAAAATAGGAGGACCCTATGAACGACAATCCCCTGCTCGGCTTTATCATCATCGTTTTGGCCATGCTCGTCGGCTATGCGATCAACGTGATCCACCGCCGGAAGAAGTAATTCCACATTGGTATGATATTCATCCAATTATCGTCTCCCCCGCTGTTTATGCATTTGCCAAACAGCGGGGGGATTATCATTTCGGGCATTCCAGCTACTTTATTCGGCTACAGTAATCACAGGGCGTCTTTATTAAAGTAAAGCTACAAACTGAGTATAATTAACCACTCATCGCATATTTCATTACGCTTATCGAGTAAGTTTCTTTCATAGATGAATATTGTTTCCAGTTCGTTACGCTAATGGGGTGTCTTTATTGGCTGAAGCCCTCTGGCGACAGAGGGCTTTCGCACGCTGGGAGGGAAAATGAGGAAAACTCACCCCGTCAACGCGCTCAAGAAGCTAGGCATAGGCCTCGCCTTTGGAGCTGCAACCATCATGTCCATACCGACGTCTGCGCTCGCCTGCACGCAGATGTACATGGGCAAGAACCTTACGGCCGACGGTAACACGTACTATGGCCGCACCGAGGACATTGGCACTCGTTACCTCAAACACTATGGCATCGAGCCCTCTCATGGCCCTGGTCATACCTACAGCTCGAACGAGTCCGAATTCTCCTACACCTCGACCAAGACTACGTATCGTTACAGCTACGTGCGCGACCATCCTGCTGAGTGGGATGGACGCTGGGATGCCTACTCCGAGGCCGGCATCAATGAGAAGGGCGTCTCCTGCTCCGCAACGCTGAGCACCTCCTACAACGACGATGCCAAGGCAGCGGATCCCACGACCAGGCATGCCCACAAAGCAAATCCCGAGGTCAAAAATACCGGCATCGGCGAGTACAGCTACGCGGGCGTCATCTTGGGCGAGAGCGCAACGGCCCGCGAGGGCGTCGAGCTCATCGGCACCCTGATCGACGAGCAGGGTGTCTACTCCAACGACCAGATCATCATCGCCGACAACACCGAGACTTGGCTGTTCGCCGCGCTTTCCGGCCACCAGTGGATCGCTATGAAGCTGACCGACGACGTCGCTTCGGTCAACCCCAACATTAGTAACCTCAATTTCCAGGTCAATCTTGACGATCCTGAGAACTGCCTCCACTCTGAGGGGATCAAGACTATGCCCGAAGAGAAGGGCTTCGCCAAGTACTTTGAAGACGGACAGTTCGATGTTGCCCAGACCTACGGTGCATCTATCAACAATACGGGCATGGGCTCTTGGGCGCGTTATATCCAGGGCCGCGACTACTTTATGGCTCCGCTGACCGAGGGCACCGACTACGAGATCGTCAAGGACAAGGACAAGAATGACGTCACGCTCGGTGCCATGGTTCACGAGATGCAGCCGCTGTTCTTCCAGCCCGGCAAGTCCGACTGGAACACGTTTGAGCTGATTCGCGCCTTCGGCAACCGCGGTGAAAAAGTCCCCGGCCTTAATGCCAATACTGACGGTGTCAGCAGCATCGGTTCCGACCGCAACGCCGAGGCCAACCTCTTCCAGATTCGAAAGGGCTATGACTCCGAGGTAGCAACCATCCAGTGGGAGATGCTCTCCTGCGCCGAGTTCTCCGTCGCTATCCCGCTATACTCCGCTCTGATGACCGAAGTCAGCCCCTACTTCAGCGACCAGACCGTTGATTATGGTCACTGCAGCGAGACGGACATCGTGAACAACGAAGAGCCCGAGAACTCCATTAACTACGTCCTGATGGACATCAACTCGCTTTGCTTCGCGAACCGCGCACAATTCGCCACCAGCGTCCGCGCCTACCTCGATGCGCTCCAGAACGAGCTCATCGAGCAGAACAAGGAAGTTGACGCCGCCATGCTGGCCGAGACGACCACCGAGGGCCGCACTGCCCTGGCCAACAAGGCCGGCAAGGCTGCTACCGAGAACACCTACAAGAAGTGTAAGGCACTGCTCCAGGAGATGCGCGCCTATCAGAAGGCCGAAAACTTCGACCAGCCCTTCACCCCGAGCGACCTGGACACCGAGACCAACGGCCTCAAGGTGTCCATCACCTACGCCAAGGACGCTCTTGCCACCGATCCGGTCACCCCGGATCAGCCCGGCACTCCTGAGCAGCCTGGCACTCCCGAGCAGCCCGCTAAGCCCGAGCAGCCGGCCGCCAAGCCTGAGAAGCCTGGCAAGTCCGACACCACGACCACGGTAACCACTAACAAGACGAACACCAAGGGCGGCCTGCCCACCACTGGCGATCGTTTTGATGGCCGCATGGTGGCTGCATTCACCATCGCTGGCGTTGCCGTCATCTCCGCGGGCGGTTACTTCCTCTACCGTCGCAATAAGGAGTAACGTCTTAGCTGAGCGGGCGGGGCACATGAGCCACCACGCCCGCTCAGCCCGCTCTTTTGACCGGCGGGAAACCCGCCTGAAATCTTTTCAAAAAAGATTTCCCCGCACACACTTCGCTGTGCTATAGTGCAGCGCAACAGCAACTAGGTGCGACCGCGCCACGGCATCACGAAAGGAGCCACCAACATGAAGAACACGATGAACTCTCTCAACAACTGGTGGTGGCGTGATGCGAATACGATCGGTCGACAGTGAGTCCCTCACGCCTGTTTTTGCGCTCTAGGTGATTGGAAGGCCTCCGGTTTCGACCGGGGGCCTTTTTCTATCTCGAGCCCGATCGCATTCGCATCACGCGCCTCCGCTTTTCTCTTGCACTCCCATTCCGAAAGGATTTTCACCATGTCTCAGAACACCACCGCCACCCAGCCCCGCACCGTCCAGACCGCCGATCGCGGCAAACTCGACGTCCGTGCTCTCGTCCTGCTCGCCATCCTGCTCGCTGCCGGCTTCATCCTCAACTTCACCGTCGGCAAGGCCATCTCGGGCATCTCGGGCGGCATGATCAGCCCCGAGTTCATCATCTCGGCCTTCTGCCTCACCATCCTGGTCGTTCGCCCCAACATCGGCCAGGCTCTCGTCATTGGCCTCATCTCGGCTGCCGTGATCCAGATCACCACCACTTCGCCTTTCGTCGATTTTGCCGCCGAGGGCATCGCCGCCATGCTCATGGCCGGCATCGTCGACGCCGCCGGCAAGAACGGTCAGGTCAAGCCCGCGATCGCCATTGTCGCAACCTTCCTGACCACCTTTGTCTCCGGCGTCATCTTCATGGTCATCAAGATGGCCATGCTCGGCGTGGTAGGCGAGCTCGCCGCCGCCATGCTGCCCGTCGTCGCCATGACCGCCGTCTTTAACGCCATTCTGGTCGGCGCCCTCTACCTGCCCATCCAGAAGGCTCTTAGGCTCAACTAACCCGCTCGGCTTTACGAGCCACCCCATCTTGGCGTTCATTCGTCGCTCGCGTACCCAAGTACGCTTCGCTCCTCTTTCGCGCCAACCTGGGGCCCCTCGTAAAGCCGTCTCCGTGCTTCACCACCAAAGACTGTCCCAAACGACTAGCTTTTGGGGACGTTCTTAAACGACTGGTCATTTAAGAACGTCCCCAATGACTACGAAAGGTATCCATGGAAACGATCATCAACGTCGACGATGTCTCGTTCTCCTATGGCACGCAGACCGAGCAGGCGCTCAGCCACATCTCGCTCAGCGTGAACAAGGGAGATTTCATCGGCATCATCGGGCCCTCGGGCGCCGGCAAGTCCACGCTTGCCGCCTGCCTGTCAGGTGCCGTGCCCCACCACTACACCGGCACGTTCTTTGGGTCCGTCATGGTTGACGGCCACGACACCTGCGAGGTCTCGCTGACCGACGTGTCGCAAATCGTCGGCAGTGTGCTACAGGATATCGACACGCAGATGGTCGCTTCGATCGTCGAGGACGAGATGCTCTTTGGCCTCGAGAACTTTGGCGTTCCCCACGACAAGATCGAGCAGCGCTTGAGCGAAACGCTCGAGACCGTCGGCATCAGCGACCTGCGTGACCGCGAGATCGCCACGCTCTCGGGCGGACAGAAGCAAAAGGTAGCCATCGCCGCCATCCTCGCCATGCGCCCGCGCGTCTTGGTTCTCGACGAGCCCACCGCGGCACTCGACCCCGCCAGCTCCACGTTGGTCTTCGAGACGCTGCGCGAGGCAAACCGCGCACTTGGAATCACCATCGTCGTCGTTGAGCAAAAGGTCGCCCTGCTCTCGGAGTACTGCAACCGCGTGCTCGTGCTCAACCATGGCGAAATTGCGCTGCAGGGCGAGCCACACGAGGTCTTCGCGCATACCGACGAGCTCCGTGCCATCGGCGTCGACTGCCCTCGCGTCACGCGTATCTTCAATAGCCTCGAGGCCGATGGCCTGGTAAGCGGTACCCCCTGCTTGGATGTCGATGAGGCCGAGCGCATGATTTCGGGCATCGTCGACCCCGCACACGCGCCCATCGAAGCTCAGGCGCCCGCCGGTTCCCCGCATGCACCGTCGTTGCGCCCTCATGCCAAGGACGCCGAACCCGTACTCACCTTTGACCATGCTGAGTTTGCCTATCCCAATGGCGGCGCCGCCGTACATGACCTTAGCCTGACGCTCTATCCTGGCGAGCTCGTGGGCATCGTCGGCCAAAACGGCGCCGGCAAGACCACGCTCACCAAACTACTCACAGGCCTGCTTAAGCCCGCCTCGGGCAGCGTGCGCGTCACGGGACTGGATACCGCAGCCGTTCCCACGAGCCGTATCGCCCGCGAGGTCGCGACCCTCTTCCAAAACCCCGACCGCCAGATCTGCAAGGACACCGTGCTCGACGAGGTCGCCTTTGGCTTGGAGCTTGGCGGCATGGACCGTGCCGAGGCTCTGCGTCGTGCTCAACTCGTCATCGACCGCTTTGGCTTGCCGGCCGACGAGGCGCCCTTCTCGCTCTCGCGCGGCCAGCGACAAATGGTGGCGCTTGCCTCCGTCGTAGTGGTTGAGCCCAAGATCGTCGTGCTCGACGAGCCCACGAGCGGCCTTGATTACCGCGAGTGCATGACCGTCATGGAAACGGTGCGCACCATGGCCGAGCGTGGCTGCGCCGTAATCATGGTCTGCCACGATATGGAAGTCGTCTCGGATTTTGCCGAGCGCATTGTGGTAATGGCCGACGGTCGCATCCTCGACCGCGGCCGCACGCACGAGCTATTCTCGAACATCGATCTCATGCGGCGTGCCTACGTTGAGCCGCCCCAGGTCATCGAACTCTCGCGCCGTCTGGCATCTTCCGTCTCGCCCGCTTTTGCGCAGGTGAGCGAGGTCACCGATGTCGTTCGAATTACCAAGGAGATGGTCCACCGTGGTTAACGTCATCGACTACATGCCGGGCGATACGCTGCTGCATCGCCTGAATCCCGTCGTCAAACTGAGCCTCGCTGCCGCCATCATCGTCGGCATCTTCTTGTCCGACACCTACGTGGCGCTGCTGGGCTTTTTGGCACTCACCCTTGCGCTGGGTGCCTATGCCGGCGTCGTCGACCGTCTGTTCTCGCTGCTCAAGTTGCTGATTCCGCTCGCGCTTATCATGCTAGTGCTCCAGCTGGCCTTTATGCGCGATGGCAACGTGGTATGGGGTTTTATCACCGACACGGGCCTCATCACAGGATCGAAGGCCTGCCTGCGCCTGCTGGGTGTGGCGTTACCACTCATCCTCATGCTCATGGTGACCAAGCTCAACGACCTTGCCAACGCCTGCGTCGAGGTGCTGCACGTGCCGTATCGCTATGCCTTCACCTTTACCACGGCGCTGCGCTTTGTGCCGGTGTTTGGTCAGGAGATGAACGCCATCATGGAGGCGCAGACCGCACGCGGCGTCGAGTACGACACCAAGAACCCCATCAAGAAGCTTAAGCTCATGCTGCCACTGTGTGTGCCACTGCTCATCTCGAGCGTGGGCAAGACCGATGCCACAGCCTTGGCGGCAGAACAGCGCGGCTTCTATCTGCGTACGCGCGCCAGCTCGTACAAGCGCTACCCCATCAAGGGCTTGGACATCGCCGTGCTCATCGTCAGCATCGCCCTCATCGCCATCGGCTTCCTGTTCTAGTTCACCACCGACAGCAACAGCCCAACGCAAAAGGCCTCGGCTCGCACCAAACGAGCCGAGGCCTTTACTGTTTCACCAGATAAAACCTACCAAAATTAGCCTGTCCCTTTTTGACAGGTCGGAAGCTAGAGGCGGTAGGGGGCGCCGCTGCGGATGATGGATTCACGCACCAGGACATCCATGGCGTCGAGGGTGATCTCGGGCATCTCTCGGTACTTCTGCAGCACCGAGAGCTCGGTGCAGGCCAGAATGACGCGGTCGCAGCCGCTACGGGCGAACTCCCACATCACGCGGTCGAACTTATCCATATCGGGCTCACGTCCGGCCTTCACATCATCGTAGATAAGCGACATCACATCGTTCTGACGTTTCTCGCTGGGATAGACAACCTCAACACCCGCAGCCTTACATTCGCGGCCGTAGACGCCCGCGCCCACGGTTCCGTCGGTGCCCATGATGCCAATCTTGTGCACCGGCTCGGCCGGCATACTCAGGTTGGGGTCGAACTCGCACTCCCCCATCACCGCACCGGCCAGAGCATAGCGCACCGACTCACGCGGCATGTGGATAATCGGCACCTTCGTAAACGACTGGATCTGGTCGTAGAAGTAGTGCGACGTGTTGCAGGGAATGGCAATGTGCGCACAGCCCAGCGACTCGAGTGCCTGGGCACACTCTTTCATGGTCGCCAGCAGCTTGGCATGCTCGCCGGTCTTAATGGCCAACGTGCGGTCGGGCATGGTCGACTTGGAGAGCACCACCATGTCGATATGTTCCTGATCGCAGGCAGCAGCCGTATGACGCACCACCTGGTCGTAGTAATACGACGTGGCCTCGGCGCCCATGCCGCCGATAACTCCCAGCTTTTCCATCGCCGCCTCCTTGGTGACGCTTGCGCAATTGCGCGTATCATACCCGCGCCCGCCCGATGCAAACCGGACGGGCGCCGCGCTCATCTACTTGTAATACGTCTTGAACAGCTTAAAGTGGCGCAGCTTGGTGTGCCACATGCGCAGCCAGCGGTTAAAGACAAAGTCGCCCTTCATAAACGAAGGGTCGGCGCCCTTGCCTTCCTTGTCCAGGCGATGCACCTTAGCGCGCAGCTCGGGATCCTTGACGTACTTGTCGACGACGCCCATGGGAACGACCATCCACAGGGCCTCGTCCTGCGCCGTCACAAACTCCGGCTCAAACGGGCGGTTGAACACATACTCGTCCACCACATACTTGGCAACGTTAAAGCCGCTGTTGGTAACGTAGTAGTTGCTGCGGCCCTGGCGCGTGTTGAAATCGAAGAACTTAAACGAGCCGTCGCGCTCGTCGTACTTTACGTCAAAGTTGGAATAGCCCACAAAGTGAAGGTCCTCGAGCAACTTGCGCACGCCGCCCATGAGCTCGTCGTTGGGCTCGGTAATGATACAGGCATGGTTGCCGACACCGTGGGGCTGGTGCTCCTCGAGCAGCACATGGCCCAGGCACATCATGCGGACCTTACCGTTGCGGTCGGAATAGCTGGTGAGCACGCGCATGTACTCGTCGTTGCCGGGCACGCGATCCTGCAAGATCAGGTCGTCGGTGTAGCCGCTGGCATACGAATCGCGAATGACCTGTTCCAGCTCGGCGCGGTCGGCAATCTCATAGGCCTTTTTCTGGCCCTCGAACTCGTGCTGCCACCACATGATGCCGTCAGAAGGCTTCAGAATCATCGGGTAAGGAAAATCGATCTGGTCGAGCACTTCGGCAGGTGCCTCGCCTTGGGCGTTCAGCATCGCCATGGTGAAGGTAAAGGTATGCGGATAGGGCACACCATGCTTCTCGCACAGCTCGTAGAAGATCTCCTTCTTCTGACACTGCTCGAGCATGCTGTAGGGCGCATAGGGAGCGACGATGTTATCCGCCAGCTCATGAGCATCCTTGGCTTGAGCCACGAGAGCGACATAATTGTCGCCACAGCCCACAAGGACAACCGTCTTATCGGTATGCGCTTGGGCAATGCCGTTGACGGTTTTGAGCATCACGGGCATGGTATCGATATCCACGTTGGGCGTGTAGTCGATAATCTGGCTGCGGTACGCGGGACCCGTCTGATACTTGCCAAAGACCAGACTCTTGACCTGGTACTCCTCGTAGAAGGCGCGCGCCACCGAATAGGCGTTGATGTCGCCACCGAGCAGCACGGGAATGAACTCGCGCTCTGTAAATTGCAATGCCATGGAAACTTCCTATCATGAACTGCCCACACAACGGGCGGTCTTTGCGCAACTGATTTATTCTAGCGTGCCAAGCCGCCGGCGCCCAAAGCTCCACCGTATCTATGGCAATCGACGCAATCGTCCAGCACGAAGGCCAGCACGAAGACGGCGCTCACCGTTGTATGACAATGGGCAATGAACCTACCGTTGTTGTAGGATTCAGCGTATTGACATCTTCGAGCGAAAGGCGCACACGTGCCCCAAGACCATCCGACCGATAATCCCATCCTCAATGCCGCGAGGCGCGAGCTGGCGGAACGTGCGAAAGCGACCGCTCCCCTGTGCACGGCAAACGACGCCTACAACGGGCCTGCCCGTATCGTCTCAATCAACACGTCGGAGCACAAAGGCACGCGTAAGTCACCCGTCGCCGACGGGCACGACACCGTTATCGAGCAGTTTGGCCTCGCCTCCGATGCGCACGCCGGGCATTGGCACCGTCAGGTTTCCTTTTTGGCCGCAGAGTCCATCCAGACGGCGCAGACGCGCGGGCTCGATGTGCACGAGGGCGACTTTGGCGAGAACTTCACAACCCAGGGCATCAACCTGCTCTCGCTCCCCCTGGGAACGCAGCTCAAGATTGGCAACGATGTCCTGGTCGAAATCAGCCAAATCGGCAAGGTCTGCCACACACGCTGTGCCATCTACTATCTCGCCGGCGACTGCATCTTTCCCCACGAGGGCGTTTTTGGCGTGGTACTAAAGGGCGGAGAGGTCTACGCCGACGACGATATCCAGGTAATCAAACTCGGCGACGGCACCTGTTCGTTCACCCCCGCCGAAGCCCTCGAAGAGATTAAGCAGGCTCGCCAGAAGGGCACGCTGTAGTTATAAAACCCCACGTTGAGATGGCTTTTACAGCCCAAAACTCCTCTCAAACAGGGCTCTGTAACGTTAAAGTTGAACTCTATGGTTTCTCAACAATTCGTCATAACTGCAGGTCAAAGCCAAAGCCTCAAGTTCAACTTGACCCTTTGGAACCTTTAAGGTTCAAGTTGAGGTCGAAAGCAGTAGTAGAATACCGTTCGAACCATAACCTACGATTGATTGCAGAGGGACTGGATGCAGCATTCGAATCATCGCACCGCAGCGCTCATTGCGTCGAAGCCGGCTCGTATCATCACGAGCGCCGCGCTCGCCGTTGCGCTGACGGCCACGCCGATGCTCTCCCCCGTTGCGGCGTATGCCGCCTCGCAGGCAACGCAGGACCAGCTTTCCGCAGCCCAGCAGAAGATCGAAGCCGCCACGAGCGCCTACAACGACGCCCGCACCAAACTCGATGATCTGCAAAAGCAGATTGACTCCAATGAGGCAAGCATCGAGGAAATCGAGGCCAAGCTTCCCGAGCAGCAGGCCAAGGCAAGCTCCGCCATGCGCGATCTGTACAAGTATCAGAAGGGCACCAATCCCATCGTGAGCTTCCTGGTCAATGCGCAGAGCCTGGGTGAGTTCATCACGACCTGCAAATACACCAACCAGATCACGAGCTCGAGCGTCGACGAGATCGAACAGCTCAATAACATGCAAACCGAACTCGAGCAGAACAAGGCCGAGCTCCAGCAGGCCAAGTCACAGCTTGAGACAGAGCAGAAAAACGCCGAGGACGCGCTGGCGCAGGCCCAGCAGCTCCGCAGCGAGGCACAGGCAAAAGCCGAGCAGGAAAATGCCGCCGAGCTTGCCAAGCTTGAGGCCGATAAGGCCGCTGCCGCCGAGAAGCTCTCGGGCGAGGGCGTAAGCGGCAGCAATTCCAGCAGCCAGGCCACCAACACCAACACCACCATCGACACCACGGTGAACAACGCCAATACCGGTAGTTCCGATTACGATTCGTTCATTAATGAGTGGACGAGTCGCATCGACAACTACCTTGCCGGCTCCCCCATGGCAGGCCAGGGCTATAACTTTGCCGTCGCCGCTTGGAATACCGGTGTCGATCCCCGTTGGTCCCCCGCCATCGCCTGCATCGAGAGCACCAAGGGTGCTTATTGCGCCAATTCTTACAACGCCTGGGGCTGGAGTGCCCGTGGCGGCGGTTGGCGCAGCTTTGGCAGCTGGAGCGAGGGCATCTCCGCCCACGTTGCCTATCTGGGCGCCAACTACGGCTCCACCCTTACCCCGGCAGCGGCCAAAAAGTACTGCCCGCCCACGTGGCAGGACTGGTACAACAAAGTCGCCGCTCAGATGAACCGCATCTAAGTGCAACTGCAAAGGGCCCCAATGGGGTCCTTTTCTTTTAGGTAGCGGAGGTATCGACGACGCCGGTCGCATTGGCAACCGCGACTATGACAATCATGCATAGGAGCAGCACACCCAATGCCTTGAGCCAGAGTTTCGCGAGTTTCTTGCCGCGATAGCTGTCGAGCAGTGCGAATCGCCGACGAAGACGGCGCTTATCGAGCAGTGCGAAATGCATAAGCACCATAAGGCCATCGACAAAGAAAAAATACTCGATTATGAGAAGCCACGTCGGGTAGCTTTGGTTTGCTCCGGTGGGGTGAAAGACGGCAAAGTGACTTCCGGCAAAGAACACAAGCAGCGAGAAGCAGACGAGCGTATTCCAAATGCGGCCCAGAGACTCCGGAACGCGAGAGAGCAGGCCGCATGCAGCGGAGGCGGCAGGGCCAGGAGGCCCTGCGGGGTTCTGGAGCCCTTGGGGCGTCAACACCGTCTCCGAGGCCGGAGTTCGGACAGGCGGCGCAGGAGGCCGCACGGGGCGACTCAGATCGTATGCCGCGCGCGTCGCCCGTCCCAACGCTTCCGCACTCGCAAAACGCTTGGCCGGGTCGAGCGCCATCGACATGCAGACGGCATCGGCAAGTGGAGTGGGAATGCCGCGCGCCTCGCATTGCTCGCGCATGTCGAGCCCTGGCTTAGGGTCGACTCCCGTCAAGCAGAAGAACAACAGGGCGCCAAGTGCGTAGACGTCGCTTCGCACGCTCGTCTGCCCAAACCCATACTGCTCGGGCGGCGCATAGGGTCGCGTGCCAAACTTGACGGTGTCGGCATCGGCGCCATCGTGCCATACGCGCGCGATCCCCAGGTCGATAATCACCAGCGATGAAAACGTCAGGCCGTCATCAGGCGTATAGTTGGCACCTGTCACGATGATATTCGACGGCTTGAGGTCACGATGGATCACCGGCGCCGACGTCTCCCCCGCCATTGCAAAACCGGCATGGAGCTCGCCCACGGCGTCGCAAAGGACAGGATACAATTCACGCGCATAATCGGGGGTGGCTCCCAGACGGTCCACCAGCGCCCCGAGCGTCTCCCCTTCGATGTATTCCATAACCACGTTGAGCTCGTCGCCCACACGACGACAATCGACGATTCTGGGCAGGTGCTCAAAACGCCTGCCTGCCCGCTGAACGGCAAACAGACGCTCGTATGCCCCGCCGATTTGAGCCGAAGCATCGATGCGTTTACGGACAAAGGGGCCGAGCGAGCCACCGCCGGTTCCTTCAAAGTACACGAGCTCGGTTGTTTCAACGGTCGAGCGCTTAAGTACACGCTCCACGCGATAGCTGTCGTCGCAATCGAGCGACGCCAGGTGCTCGGCAAGCGCTGCGGTCAGCTCGTCATCGGAATATGTTGGGGTCTGAGTATCCATAGCCTCCATCATAGCGCAGGGCGCAGACACCCCATGGCATCCGCGCCCCGTTCGTTTGCATCGTTGTTCGGCAGCTCCGCCGGCTCAGATATCAGCCGCTAACTCACCGTCTCCTCGCCAAAGCGATACAGCTCCTCGTTGACCTTTTGGAGGCTGCACCCGCGATCGATGCAAAAAATGATAATCGCATCGCGGCGGTCCTTGCAGTTAAGGACGCTTACCCCGGCAGCCGTCAGCGCACGGTTGGTTTCTTTGAGCGTCAGCGCCATCGCAAAGGCAATCTGCAGCACCTTATTGCGGCTCGGATGCCGCGCACCGGTAAAGATCTGATAGCCAAAGGTCTCATTGAGATCGGCCATACGAACCACGCGCGAGCGCTCCAAGCCCTTTTCCTGCAGTAGCTGCTTCAGGTAGTTCGAAAGCGACGGGGCAGCAAAGTCGTGTTCTTTGATATAGCCATCGATGTTTGGCGCGTCGAGAAGCTCATTGAGCAACTCGTCAGTCAGCTTTTTATCGGGCATACGACTTCACCTCCCCCAGTGCATGCAACATGCTAGAAACCGCTTACGTCCGAACGCTCCCAGCTAGCAACCTGGTCGGGAGACACCGTACCCAGCGCCTCGAACTTCCAGGAGCCGCCCGCCTTCAGATGATTGGTGTTTGCAAGAGCCGTTCCAACCTGGTTGCCATCGGCATCATACAGAACATATTCAATCTGAATGTAGCTCTTTTCCTTGTCCGTGTTATTGGTCAGCGTGCCCGTGATCTTATAGGCAAACTGATTGGAGGTGTCTTCAGCCTCATCAGCAATGGTATACGGTTCTTGCGGTTCTTTTTGCTCCTCAGCCTGCTGTGTCGCCTCGGCAGGTTTTGCCGAATCGCTCGCAGACGAATCGGTTGAATTGCCACCCATAGAGCCCACGGCACCGACGATAGCCAGCACCACGATGACGCCTAGGACAATCTTGCCGATCGGCTTCTTTCCCTCTTTTGCCATTATTCATCCTTCCTACGATCCGGCTACCGTGCCGGCACACAGCACATCGTAGGAAGGATTAAACTTGAATTCATTAGCTGAGAGCTAAGGCTGCGGTAAACGGCCAATGCAGTTATCCAAACGCCGAGCAAACGCACTTTGCGCAACCGTCTGCTGGCAGTGCATCAACCCACCGTGACGGATTCCCCGGTAAAGGCACTGACCATCAACAGGACAAAGAACACCAGGTAGCTGACACTCAGCGGGTACGCAATGACCAGGAATACAACCCAGCCGACATTGGTTTTACCGCCGGCACGGCGTCGCTCGCGATTGCGGCAGAGCCAAATCGTCACGCCGATGGCAGTGATAAACAGTACGAGTGCCGCCGCAGCCAGCCCAGCAAGCGCAAACATCACGCCAATGCTCACAGCAATAACCGGAAGCAGCAGCAAACCGCACCCGCATCCACCCGGACTATATACGGCAGACTGTCGGCGTCGTTCCATCGTCACTCCATCACAAGCAATCGTTTATAGACATCGAGGCCTTTGAGTAGGATTTCCTCGTCAAAGAGCATGCTATCGGTATGCAGAGCGCTTGTGGCATAGGCGGGGCAGCCATCCGAATCACTCGGGTTGTCTTGGTCCTCTGGCATACCCGTGCCCAGCAGGAAAAACACGCCCGGCAGATAGCGTTGATAGAACGCGAAATCCTCGGCGATCAGCAGCGGCTCATCCACGAGCTGTAGCTCGGGCAAGGCAGGCGCGACATTGGCAAATAGCTCGGGGTCGTTGTCGACCGGCGGATAGCCCTCGGCAAAGTCGAGATCATACGTGCAGCCCGTTGCGGCACAGGCATCGTCCAGCACGCGGCGCACGCCTTCGCGCGCCCGGTCGAACATGTCGTCCGTAAACACACGCAGGCTTCCGGCCACATGGGCCTCCCCCGCCACCGCGTTGCAAACGGTGCCAGCCTGCAGCAGGCCAAACTTGCCGATACAGGGTTCGTCGGTGCCCAGCTCGTCCATCAGTTCGCGCTCGGCAACCAAGAACTTGGCAGCCGCCAGCGCCGCATCGTGCGATTCCTCGACCGGAACGCCATAGGTCTTAGCGATATGGATGCTCGTCCCGTGAATATGAATGTGTGTCTCACTCGAACGCGCCAGCAGCGGACCGGAACAACTCGCCAACGTGCCGGCAGGCAGATCGGGCCACACATGGAAGCCAAAAATGCGGTCAGCCCCATAGCGCTCGAACACACCGCTCTCGCATACCGTCTTGGCACCACCGGTCGTTTCCTCGGCCGGCTGGAACACAAAGAGAACGTTGCGCCTAATGGCGCCCGGCTGCTCGCGAATCGTACGGTCGACATACGTCGCGGCGGCAAGTGCCATGGCCATGTGTCCGTCATGTCCGCAAGCGTGCATCTTGCCGGGATGGATCGAGGCAAAGGCCGCTCCCGTCGCCTCCGCGATGGGCAGCGCATCCATATCGGCGCGAATCGCCGTGGCACGCGCGGCACCAACGCCAGCGTCGAAGAAAGCGCAGACGCAGCTGGGACACGGATGGGTCACCTCGCAAGCGAGCGGCGCCAACACGCCCTCGATATAGGCGATAGTCTGCGGAAGATCGAAATCGAGCTCCGGAATGCGATGGAGATCGCGGCGATAGCGACGGAGTTCTTGGAGCTCGGTCATAGAGAATCCCTTCGTGAGGCACATCTGTTGCAACTTATTGTGATACAGGATTGTGGCACACATGTTTCCAGCATATTGCTGCATTTTTTAAACGTTATATACGAATACTCTTGTTTGGTAAAGTGCAACGTGATAGGGTCTTTACCACTTGATAGAGGCGCGGGCACGAAGAGCCGCGGGCGAGCCGGCAGGCTTTGACCCCGTGGGGAGGCGAAACCCGCCGAACTGGGTTTTTCGGGCACGAACAACCTGGTGGGCCTGTGGGAAACACCCACAGGACTGTCTGCAGCAATGCGGGAGCGCTATCCGGACATTGGGTCCACGCTATGCGGATTCGATGCGCAGATGGCGCCGTCTGGATAGCGAGGTTTACGGGACATGGCATTGACCCCCAACGAGGCATATGCGGCCAAGCAGCCGTTTGTGGACAAGGAGACACTCGAGCATATCGTCGAGCAGTTCCCCACGCCGTTTCATCTATACGACGAGGCGGGCATCCGCCGCAACATGCAAGAAGTGCGCGACGCCTTTGCATGGAACCCGGGCTTTAAGGAATACTTTGCCGTCAAGGCCAACCCCAACCCGGCGCTCATCTCCATTCTCAACGAATACGGCTGCGGCTGCGATTGCTCGAGCTATACCGAGCTCATGATCGCCCGCTCGCTGGGCATCACGGGACACGACATCATGTTCTCGTCCAACGACACGCCGGCTGCCGACTTTGAGCTCGCCAACAAGCTGGGTGCCATCGTCAACTTTGACGACATCAGCCACATCGAGTTCTTTGAGCGTGTTGCGGGGCCCATCCCCAAAACGGTCAGCTGCCGCTTTAATCCAGGCGGCCTGTTCCAACTCTCCAACGGCATCATGGATAACCCCGGCGACTCCAAGTACGGCATGACCACCGAGCAACTCTTCGAGGCCTTCCGCACGCTCAAGGCCAAGGGTGCCGAGGACTTTGGCATCCACGCATTCCTTGCCAGCAACACCGTCACCAACGACTATTACCCCAAGCTTGCGCGCATCCTCTTTGAGCTTGCCGTGCGCCTGGAGCGCGAGACCGGCACACACGTCGCCTTCATCAATCTATCCGGCGGCGTCGGCATCCCCTACCTGCCCGAGCAGCAGGCCAACGATATCCATGCCATCGGCGAAGGAGTGCATGCGGCCTACGACGAAATTCTGGTTCCCGCTGGCATGGGCGACGTGGCCATCTGCACCGAGATGGGCCGCTTTATGATGGGCCCCTACGGCTGCCTGGTCACCAAGGCCATCCACGAGAAGCAGATCTACAAGAACTATATCGGCGTGGACGCCAGTGCCGTCGATCTGATTCGTCCTGCCATGTATGGCGCTTACCACCACATTACGGTGATGGGCCAGCCGGGTGGCGACGACAAGACCACAGCGCCCGTCACGGACACCTACGACATCACGGGCAATCTGTGCGAGAACAACGACAAGTTCGCCATCGATCGCGAGCTGCCGCATATCGACATGGGCGACCTGCTTGTGATCCACGATACCGGCGCGCATGGCTACTCCATGGGCTACAACTACAATGGACGCCTGCGCTCCGCTGAGGTCCTGTTGCGCCCCGATGGCTCGGCCGACCTCATCCGCCGCGCCGAGCGCCCGGGCGATTACTTTGCCACGCTCGACGTGCTGCCGAGCGGCCGAGAGCTGCTGGCCAAGTCGCGCGCCGAAAGTGCCCGCCGTCGCGCCCAAGACGAGCGCCTGGCAGTCGCCGCCCAATGGAACAAACGCATCCAGATCGCGGATGCGAAGGAGAAGAACATGGACATCCGCAATCTCGAGGGCTCAATCGTCGCCCTCGTCACGCCGTTTAAAAAGGATGGCAGTGTCGACTTTGACGCACTCGAGCGCCTTATCGATTTCCACCTGCAAAACGGCACCGACGCCATCCTCACCCTGGGCACCACCGGCGAGAGCGCCACGATGACCGACGACGAGGACAACTCCGTCGTCGCCGCCGTGGTCAAGCATGTTGCAGGACGCGTCCCCGTCATTGCCGGCTCGGGCTCCAACTCCACGCAGACCATGCTCACCAAGTCGCTTACTTACCAGGGCCTGGGCGCCGACGGTCTGCTGCTCATCACCCCCTACTACAACAAGTCCAATGAAGAGGGTATCTATCAGCACTTTAAGACCGTCGCCGATGCCGTGGACATCCCCTGCATCCTGTACAACATCCCCGGCCGCTGCGGCTGCGGTATCAGCGAGCGCAACGTAGAGCGCCTGGCCGCGCACCCCAACATCATGGGTATTAAGGAGGCCTCGGGCAACGTCGCCTACGCGGCCAAGATCGCCCACCTGCTGTCAGACGACTTCCGCATGTACTCGGGCGAGGACGCGCTTACCGTACCGCTCATGAGCCTGGGTGCTTCGGGCACCATCAGCGTGTGGGCCGATGTGCAGCCGCAGCTCGTACATGACATGTGCCGCGCTTATCTGGACGGCGACGTAGCGCGCGCCCGCGATATACAGATTGCCGGCCAGCCGCTCATCAATGCCCTCTTTAGTGAGGTCAACCCCATCCCCGTCAAAGAGGCGCTCGCCCAGATGGGTATGATCGAGGCAAACTACCGCATGCCGCTGTGCCCCATGGCAGACGACACGCGCTCTGCACTTACCGATGCTCTGAAGGGGGCTGGTCTGCTTGATTAAGACCGTCATTATGGGAACGGGCCGCATGGGCTCGCTCATCCGCACCACCGCCGAGGGCGTTGTCGACGCCGGCGGGCAGCCCGTTTTTGATATCGTCGCCCAGATCGGTTTTGATCTGTCCGAGCTCGAGAGCGCCCCGGCGGCCGACGTTATCATCGACTTCTCGAACGTCGTGACCTTCGAAGCCGTCGTCGCCTATGTCGAGCGCACGGGCGCGGCGTTGGTCTCGGGCACCACAGGCTACACCCCCGAGCAGATGGACCGCCTGCGTGAGCTGGGCCAGAACACCCGCGTTATGCACTCGGGCAATTACTCCATCGGCATCGCAGCCCTGCGTCATCTAGTGGCCCAGGCCACGCATGAGCTGCCCGGCTTTGACTGCGAGATTGTCGAGACTCACCACAACCAAAAGGTCGACGCCCCCAGCGGCACCGCCAAGCTGCTGCTCGACGCCGTCGTCGAGGCCGAGCCCGAAGCAGGCTACCACCCCGTCTACGGTCGCGAGGGCATGTGCGGCGCGCGCGACTCCAAGGAGATCGGTATGCACTCGCTGCGCGGCGGCACCGTCGCCGGCGTGCACGAGGTGGGTTTCTTTGGCCAGGACGAGGAGGTCACGCTCACGCACCGCGCCACGAGCCGTCAGCTCTTTGTCAACGGCGCCCTGGCAGCCGCGCAGAAGCTCGTCGCCCGCGAACCTGGCTTCTATACGTTCGACCAGGTCATGTTTGCCTAACCAGGTATCAACCGAATCCGCCCAAAGGAGAGATAGCAAATGAGCAACGCAGCCGAGATGGATGCACAGGAGATTATCAACTACATCGCCACCGCGCCCAAAAAGACGCCCGTCAAGCTGTACGTGCGCGAGAAGCCCGGCATGAAGGTTGCCTGGGGCGACGCACATGTCTACGGCGGTCGTCGCGGCAAGACCGTCTTTGGCGACTGGGATGAGCTCAAGGCCATCCTCGATGCCAATGCCGACTCCATCGACTACTACGACGTGGAGAACGATTGCCGCAACTCCGCCGTGCCCATGCTCGACCTTAAGGGCATCAACGCCCGCATCGAGCCGGGCGCGATCATCCGCGACCGCGTCGAGATTGGCGACCGTGCCGTCATCATGATGGGCGCCATCATCAACATCGGCTCCGTTATCGGCGAGGGTTCCATGATCGATATGGGCGCCGTGCTAGGCGGCCGCGCCACCGTGGGCAAGAACTGCCACATCGGCGCTGGAACCGTGTTGGCAGGCGTCGTTGAGCCCGCAAGCGCCACGCCCGTCATCATCGAAGACGACGTCATGATCGGCGCCAACGCCGTGGTCCTGGAGGGCGTACGCGTGGGCAAGGGCGCTGTTGTTGCCGCCGGCGCCGTGTGCGTCGAGGATGTCCCCGCCGGTGCCGTCGTGGCCGGTGTCCCCGCCCGCGTCATCAAGATGCGCGACGAGAAGACCAACAGCAAGACCGGACTGGAAGAGGGCTTACGTCAACTTTAATAGTTACGCGGTTTTGACAAACCGCGTTTTCGCTGACGTATGCTCAACCTGCGGGATAATTCATCCCTAAACAAAATGGCCGAAGCCCCAAGGAGCTTCGGCCTTTGCTTTCTCGCTGTAGGCGCAACGCAACTTATCGATTCTCGATGCTACCGATATTTTTGAGCTCGATGGAAATGAGGCCGTTGGGCTCATTGACGAACTCAATGTACTCGGAATTCGAACCCATCTCTGCCGGGAAGCTGATCTCGATGCCCGTATCGGTACGAATCTTGTGATTGCGCACCGCCGCGCGTTCGACCTGCTTGCGCTCCACGGGCACACGCTCAGGCACCTTCTCCTCGGTCAGTGCCGCGCGCACGCTCTCCTTGATGACCGGCTCGTCCTCAAAGACCTCATCGACGATATCCCAAGGCGGCAGCTCCTCGTCATCCTCGACCTTCTCGGCAACGGCAGCCTTAACCTTAGCGAGCGCTACAGCCGTGTTGGCACCGTGCTCCTCGGCGACTTCCTCGACCACACGTGTCACGGTGTCGATGACCTCCTTGCCCGATACGCCCGTGTCACACTGCAACAAACCATCGGGGATAAGCATGCAGTCCTCGCCGGCGATCTTGCGCTTCTTGTCCACATAGCCGATCTCCATGGTGCTCGCGCGCACGATGGCATAGCTCGGCACCTTTTGCGAGGGGTTCGGCAGAATGGCGTAGTGGCGCGCGATGTCGTTGCGCACCTCCCCCTCCTCGCGGCCCACTTCGTGCATAAAAGCCTGCTTGGAGCCCAGCAGCATCACGGCAAACCAGCGGGCATCCTCATCGTCGTCAAAGTCCGCCACAAGCACGTCGGTGGACTCGGCTTTCTCAGCCTTGGTGAGTTCGGAAGAGATAAACTCCGCAATCTGCTGCGACAGGTCCACGAACTCGCGCTCACCAAAGAAATAGCCCTTGAGCTCACCGCCAAACGCAGAGTTCTCGGCAAACGTGGCGCGTTTATTGTCGGCCGAGGTACGTGCGCGACGCAGATGTGTGGTCACGAAGTTGCGGACGGTACGGCTCTCGATATCGAGCTCGCGCTGGCTCATGACGTTGACGGCAGAGTCAAAGTCCAGGATATGCAGAATCGCGTGATTGATTTTCATATACGGCATTCCGTTCTAGATTGATTTCGGCACGAATCAGTATAGCGGTCGAGCCCGCCCCAGGCGCTTCGAAGATTGGTGCATCGGGGACAGGTTGCTTGCACCAATGGTTAGCGCAGGAGCTCGGACTGCCAAGCCTCGAGCTGTTCTGCCAAACTCTTGCCGGCAGCGGGCACGTCGATCTGGGGTCGTTTGGGCAACAGTGCGCATTTAAGGATTGCCACGATGGTCTGCGAGACAAAGCGTCGCGTATCCTTGTCAAAGCCTTGCGCAGCCTGGAGCATCACGGGCAGGCTCTCGCGCAGATTCCCAGCGATATCCGCAAACCGCTCAGCACCCGTAGCCTCAAACACGGAGAACAACGCATCTACAAAACGCTCGCGTTCGCTAGGCGACACTGCAAGCAGCATCTCGCGAATGGAACCATCAACGTATCGAGCACCGGCGGACAGGCGCTCACAGTACACGAAGTCGCGACCATCAACCACCCAGCTAAAGGGATTGTGCTGCAGCAGGCTGAACTCGGTGCTCTCAACGATGGCATAGTCCTCCTGCGTCTCGAACATCATGCCGAAGATCGACGACCGAGGTAGCGTCTTGTCGATTCGACCGGAAAGATCGGCAAAGGCGTTGCCGTTCAGAAACTCCTCGACGAACCCTGGACCATCATGGGAATACGCCCGTTCGATTCGCTCACGGGCGACATCGGAGCACATCGCCGCACCGTACACCGCAAGGTTTCCACCCTTGGAATGACCTCCGCACAAAAGCGGCCCGTCGATCGCATCCGCTGCCTCGTCCACATAACGCGCCGCGGATTCCTGGGCCGGCACAGGACACCGGAACGCCATGTTAAAGTCCTCTTTCCAGCCCACAATCGTGCTGTCGGTCCCCCGGAAGGAAAGATAGCTAAACCCCGCCGGAAACCGGAACGCCATGGCTGCAAACTGCTCTGTCGCCACCACATCGCTCACGGCACGATAGCCGCAAACGTGCACGCCGCGGTATCTGGGATTTGCTGCCACGGCCTCCAACAAGGCCCTGCTCCCCTCTGGATCCCACAAGTCGTCAATCATGTCCCGATAGCACTCGGCACGCAGCAGCTCGCGTACGTCTAGGCCCTGCCAGTTCGTCAGCTCCGCCATATCACCCGGCAAACGCAAATAGGACAACCACGCAAAGACCAGGCTGTCCACCGCGCAGAACGGCCGCTCCTCAAACGGATCAAACGCCGTCTGGGCATAGGTCAAAAAATTAGGCGAATCCGACATGGCCCTCCCATCAACTATGGTGTATTGGGATGGTGCATTGGGGTCAGGTTACTTTGCACCAAAAGGCGCCCGGGCCGTGTGGACCCGGACGCCTTCATTGTAGCTTTTCGCTCTAGCGAGCTTGATTTAGCAGGAGAAATCGACGCTGTCGATGATGTCCTTGAGGGCCTTGGCGGAGACGGTGAGCTCATGCTGCTCGTCGTCGTTCAGCGGCACGGGGACGCGGCAGACAACGCCGTCGCGGCCAACGACGGTCGGCATGGAGATGGCAAGATCGGACAGGCCATACTCGCCCACCATGAGCGAAGAGACGGGCAGAACGGTCTGCTCATCGCGCATGACGGCGGTGCAGATGCGCTTGACGGCCATGGCGACGCCATAGTAGGTGGCGTGCTTCTTCTCGATGATGGTGTAGGCGGAGTTCTTGACGTCCTCGGCGATGCGCTTCTCGGCAGCCTCATGCTCCAAGTGGCCGTGAAGTTCACAGAAAGTGTTCAGCGGAACGCCGGCAACCTGAGCGCTGGACCAAGCGACAAACTCGGAGTCGCCGTGCTCGCCCATGACATAGGCCTGGACATCGCGCGGGTCAACCTCGACGTGGGCACCAAGCATCTGCTGCAGGCGGCCGGTGTCGAGCACGGTACCGGAGCCGATGACATGGCCCTCAGGCAGGCCGGACATCTTGATGGCGGCGTAGGTCAGGACATCGACCGGGTTGGAGACGATTAGCAGAATGCCGTCGAAGCCGGACTTCTTAATCTCGGGGATAATGGACTTAAAGATGCTGACGTTCTTGTTGACCAGGTCCAGGCGGGTCTCACCGGGCTTCTGGGCAGCGCCAGCAGTGACGACGATCATGGCGGCGTCGGCGACATCGGAATAATCGCCGGCGTAGATCTTCATCGGCTCGGCAAACGTCATGCCGTGCGCGATATCCAGGGCCTCACCCTCGGCACGGTTCTTGTCCACGTCGATGAGGACCATCTCGGAGAACAGACCACTCTGCATCAGTGCGAACGCCGAAGACGAACCGACGAAACCGCAGCCGACAATAGCGACCTTCTTCTCGTTAACCATTAGAAACTCCCATCTCTCTCCACAAACAAGCCGCCCGGGAACGACCCGAGCGGCTTGTCGTAATCCCAATACATCCAATCGGGACTTTGATTATGCTCCTATTCGCAGCCAAAAATCGACCGTTTACCGAAATTGTTTGCAGAATTCGTAAAATAACTGCACGAAATCGGTTTCGAGCTATTGACGAGTCGAAATAGGTCTCTAATACAGGCCCGCCTCGCGAATGGCCTCGACAGCCAAAGCGATCTGATCGGGCGGTAGGACCAGCGCCATGCGCACGTGTCCCTCGCCCGAAGGACCAAAACTCGCGCCCGGCGTCACCACAACGCCGGCCTTCTCCATGAGCTCCTCGCAAAACGCCATGGAATCGGTGCGACCACCGGGAAGCTTGGCCCACACAAACATAGAGCCATGCGCGTTGGGACGCTCCCAGCCCAGACCCTCAAGACCATCGCACAGGGCATCGCGGCGCTCCTGGTACTTCAGACGCTGCGCCTCGACCTCATCGCGCGGGCCATTAAGGCACGCGATGGCGGCCTTCTGGATCGGGAAGAACATGCCAAAGTCAATCTGGCTGCGCAGCTTGGCGAAGGCCGAGACCACATCCTCGCGACCGACCAAAAAGCCGATACGCGCACCGGTGACGTTAAACGACTTGGAGAGCGAGAAGAACTCAACGCCCACCTCGAGCGCGCCGGGATACTGCAAGAAGCTGCCGCCCGGCTCGCCGTCGAACACGATGTCGGAGTATGCGTTGTCGTGAACGATGAGCAGGTCGTGCTCGCGGGCGAAAGTGATGATCTCCTCGTAGATCTCGGGCGTGCCCACCGAGCCGACCGGGTTCGCGGGCAGCGACACGATCATATACTTGGCACGATCGGCCACCTCGGGATCGATACCCGCCACATAGGGCAGGTAATTATGCTCGGCAACCAGCGGATAGTATTCGAGCTTGGCATCGGCGATCTTGGCACCCGCCTCAAAGACCGGGTAGCACGGATCGGGAACCAGAATGGTGTCACCCGGATCGAGCAGGGCCAGGCCCAAATGGCCCACGCCCTCCTGCGTGCCGTTGCACGACTGCACCATAGACGGCGTAATGCCCGAAACGCCAAAGCGACGCTCATAGTAATCGCACACGGCTTGCTTGAGTTCGGGCAGGTCGCGCAGGGCATACTTCCACATCTCGGGATCTTGGGCTGCCTGCGTGAGCGCCTCGACCACGTGGTCGTACGGCTTAAAGTCGGGCGTGCCCACGCTCATGTTGTAAATGGTCTTGCCCTGAGCCTTCAGCGCGAGAAGCTTGTTGTTGAGCGAGGCGAAGACCTCCGCGCCAAAGCGGTCGAGACGCTGCGATGCCTGCATGGTGCCACCTTTCGATATGAAAAACGCGGCGTTCCGACAAGAGCGCCGCGCGATACGGGCCATCAGATTGCAAAAGTGTAACGCTTGCAACCCCCGTATTGGTTCAATTTAGCCAACCTTAGTCAACTGGATTGAGCGCGTCGATCTGCGCAAGCCACAGACGCGAGCTAGCGTCACTCGGCATACGCCAATCGCCGCGCGGGCTGAGCGTCACCGAGCCCACCTTGGGACCATCGGGCAGGCAGCTGCGCTTAAACTGCTGGGCAAAGAAGCGACGGTAGAACGTACGTAGCCACGTGTGGACGGTCTTGGCGTCGTAGACGCCCTCGAAGCTCTTGAGCGCCATGCGGTAGATCTTGCCCGGCTCAAAGCCAAAACGCAGCAGGTAGTAGAGGAAGTAGTCGTGCAACTCGTACGGGCCCACCAAATCCTCGGTCTTCTGCGCAATCTCGCCGTCGCCCGTGGGCGGCAGAAGCTCGGGGGACACCGGCGTATCGAGGATATCGAGCAAGACCTCGGCAATGCGCCCGCCAAAGACATCGGCGGCATAGCGTACCAGATGGCGCACAAGCGTCTTGGGCACGCTCGCGTTGACGGCGTACATGCTCATGTGGTCGCCGTTATAGGTAGCCCAGCCGAGCGCCAGCTCCGACAGGTCGCCCGTGCCAATGACAAAACCGCCAGCCTGGTTGGCCAGATCCATCAGAATCTGCGTACGCTCGCGCGCCTGGCTGTTCTCGTAGGTCACGTCCTGCACAGCTGGATCATGCTCAATGTCCTTGAAGTGCTGCTCCACAGCCGCGTGGATCGAAACCTCGCGGAAGCTCACACCCAGGTCGCGAGCGAGCGACTCGGCATTCGACTTGGTGCGATGCGTCGTGCCGAAGCCGGGCATGGACACGGCTGTGATACCAGTGCGCGGCAGCCCCAGTGCATCGAAGGCACGCACGGTCACAAGCAGCGCTAGCGTGGAGTCCAAGCCGCCCGAAAGGCCGATAACCGCAGCCTTGGTACCCGTGTGGGCAAGGCGGGTCTTGAGGCCCGCAGTCTGCAGATCGAGGATCGTCTCGCAGCGCTCGGCCAAGTCGCCGTGGTCGGCCGGCACAAAGGGCGCGCGCGGGAAAACGCGGTCGATATCGCAGGCATCGCGCAGGACAGGTTCTTCGGCCAGCACGCCCTCAAACGAAAACTCAACGGTCGTGGCCTCCGGCGCATCGTCGGTGCGCGCCCACGTCGTCGAGCGACGGCGCTCGGCAACCAGGCGGTCAAGGTCAACGTCGGCGATGGCCATATCGCAGGTAAGCAGTTTGGTGGCGGCGAGCTTGGGGCCATTTTCGTAGATAAGGTTCTCGCCCGCAAAGACCATGTCGGTCGTGGACTCGCCCTCGCTCGCGTCCGCGTAGGCATAGGCGCAGTACAGGCGTGCGCTCTGGTTAGAGATGAGGCTGCGGCGGTAATCCGCCTTACCGATAATCTCGTCCGAAGCCGACGGATTGAGGATCACCGTCGCACCGGCAAGCGCCATCTCGGTCGAAGGGGGCGCCGGCACCCACAGGTCCTCGCAGACTTCAACGCCCAGCACCATATCCTCGGCACCCTCATCACAGCAGCGGTAGACAAGCCCCGAACCCAGCGGAACCGGACCCTGACCGGCAAATTCAACCCACACGGGATCCGCAGGCGACGGAGCAAACCAGCGACGCTCATAGAACTCGCCATAGTTGGGCAGATACTTCTTAGCCGTAAGACCCAAAAGCTCACCCGCACAGCACACGGCGGCGCAGTTGTAGATGTTTTCAGCCACCGCAACGGGCAAGCCAACGGTAAAGACGATCGGCAGCTCACGGGTTTCATCGAGGATGTGCACCAGCGCTGCTTCGCAGGCATGCAGCAGCGTGCGGTTATGGAACAGATCGGCCGCGGTATAGCCGGTCAGGTTAAGCTCGGGCAGTACCAGCGCGCGAACGCCACGCCCGGCAGCATCGCGAACAGCCGCCAGCGCAACCTCGGCATTGCCCTCGACATCGGCCACGCGAATCCGCGGCGAGGCCGCCGCCACACGCAAAAAGCCATCAGACTGAGAAAGGTGAAGATTCATAAGAATGCTCCCGTGCGTAAACGCTATTCAACACAATTAGCAAGCCCTATTGTAGTTCAACCGCCGGGTGGAACCGCATCCCACCAACTTGGTGAGCAATTGGTGAGTTGATGGTATCTGTTAAATGTCACATACGATTCACATCTGGTGGGTACCCTGATGGCTACACGAAACGAAGCAGATTTACACCGGGAGGACCCCGTATGACAACCAAGTACACCGACGCGCCGCGCACGCGCGTCATGACGCCGGCATCGCTCAACAACGGCGTACACGAGAACCATTCCATTGGACAGACCATGGCCATCGCGCCCAAAAAGGGCCTGTTCGACGACATTTCCATTCCCCAGATCATCGCCGGCGCCGCAGCTGCCGCCACGAGCGTGGCGCTTGCTTCAAAGATCGGCATTGCCGGCTCGGTGATTGGTGCCGCTGTGAGCTCAGTCATCACTGTTGTGTCCTCGCAGGTCTATCGCCACTTTATCTCCGCCAGCGCCGAAGCAATCAAGGGCACGCATGCCGCTGTCGACTACCCTGCCGGCGCCTACGAGCCCGTTGAGCCCGATGTCGAGGAGCACCTAGGTGGCGCCGCGACCACGCAGGAGATGCGCCAGGTTGCGGGACGCGCGACCACGGCGCGCGTCGCCCCCAACAGCCTGCGCGCCAAGGCGGCGGCAGAGCGCAGCCAGACACAAAAGAAGGTCATCGTCTTCTCGATCGCCATCGCCATCGTCGCGGTCATCGCCTGCGCCGGCGCCATCCTTATCACCACTGCCGGTGAGGGTCTGGGCGAGCGTCCCGAGCCAATCCTGTCGTCGCGCACGACCGAGAGCGATGCAAATGGCAACACTCAGCCGCAGGATCAGCAGGCACAGACGGACGACACGCAAGACAGTCCTACCTCTGCCAATTCGTCCTCGAACACCCAAAACCAATCGCAGGGCACCGATTCCTCTATGGCCAACAGTGGCACGCCGTCCGGCACGACCGACTCAAGCCAAACGACTGACGGTTCACAGCCGAACACGGGAGGCCAGACGAGCGACACCACGTCGGGAACGGGCACGGCAGACAGTAACAACACCAACAGCTCGAGCGGAACCGCGTCCGGCACGGCATCTGACAACTCGAGCCAAGGCACGGCATCGGGCAACTAGGCGCTGCATCCCCAGATAGGCAACCTGTACAACGGGCGCGAATCGATAGCGGTTCGCGCCCGTTTGCCTTGGGTGCCGCCATGGCAAACGCTATGCGATGGTAAGATGCTTTACATGTGTAAAGAGGAGATTTGCCATGAGCAAGACAATAGTTAGGCCCACGCTATCGCTGGGCAACCACATCTATCTGTATCGCCTGCTGCGCGATGCGATTGGATGCGGCAAGCAAACGTTTATGACGCAGGTCGAAGAGGCGCTCGCCGCGGGCGACATGGCCGCTTATGACCTGGGCTTCGAGTCAACGCGCGAGCTGCTCGAGGAGCTCGACGACTGCATTAAGTTGACTGTCTTTAAGGGCGGTCGCCTGTATGCCACCGTCATCGCCAACGATGCCTGGGATGCCGCCCTTGCCAAGGGCGAGGACAAGCCCAAGGCAGCCAAGGGAGCCAAGCAGTCCTACAAAAAGAAAAAGCGCGGCGAGAAGGACCTCAAGGCCGTGCGCCCCAAGCACGTTAAGCGTCCCGAGCCTGAAGCCATGGTTGAAGCCGTGCCAGAATCCGAGCCCGAGGCAGAGATTGAAGTCGCTATTGAGGTAACGGCAGAAGCCGAAACCGAAACCACCGCCACGACTGATCCCGAAGTCATATCCGAGCAGGAAGCCACTGCGGAGCTCAACGAAGCTCCCAAGTCGACAACCGAAAAAACCGCCGACCAACCCGAGACGCCTTCGTTCCAAAACAGTGATGTCTTTAGCGACGAGGCCGAGGACGATCAGCCCGCCGATCAAGACGCTACCGAGTCGACGCCGAAGCCCGAGACGCCGCAGCCCGCCATCTCGCTCACGGTCGTCTATGACCCCGAGAACGCCAACGCCGGCATCACCACTATGGCATCCACGCCCATCGAAGCAAAGTCGAGCGTCGAGAATGAGAGCGCGATGCAGGTTGAGTTTGAAACTGCAGCTGTAGACGCGCCCGTCACCGTGAAGCCCGCAGATTCCGCAGTTAAGCCGGAACCGGTGCCTGAGCCCGCACCCGTCATCGAATCCGTGCCCACCTCTACTTGCGACCAAGTTCCCGCACCGGCACCGGCTTCGGTACCCGCAGCGGCCCCAACCCCCGCACCCGCAGCGCCCGCCATCCCTGAGGACTTCCCCGTCGATTTCGCAACCGAGGTCTTCTGCCCCGGCCCGCTTCTGCACCAGTTGTCGACCTATCTCCCCTACGGCGCCGACACGCTCGGCATTGTCGGCGAGTACTACTGGATCGCCCGCGAGCGCGGTACCATCGAGGCCGCGCGAAACCGCGCAAACTTCCCCCTGTGCTACACGCAGGCCGGCGAGCGCCGCGAGGTTACCGTGCGCATCCGCCGCAACACCACCGGCGGTCTCGGAGCCGCCTGGGCCATCGACAAGGTCGAAGCCCCGGTCGAGTAAAAAACGGCCTCGGATAGCCAATTGACCATCCGAGGCCGTTTGAATTCAGGCCTTTTAGTTGTCATCGGTGCATATAGACACCAGAGAAGCAAGCTCATTCTCAAGTTGCGGAGCAAAGTATCTAAAAGAAACCTGCGCTCCGGTCGGTATCGACTCAATCATATTCGCAGCATTATCTGAAACTCGGTACGATGCAGTTTCACCTGTCTTCAAATCCTCTATTGAGCAGACAGCGTCTTCAGCATCAATCGACCTAAGCACACCTTTTCCTTGTAACATCACATCGGCATGCCCGCCAGCTATTTCTAATGAACCTGAGTCTGTCGCAGTCACTTCTCCGGAACCTCCGCGCGATATCTCTTCCTTTGTTGAACAGCCCACCAATGAAGCCATCAGCACCAAAGACAGAGCTAGACGAATCGCCCTACTTCGAAAAAGTCGTTCCATAAGTCCACGCATAATAGCTCTGATCATACTTCAGGAAGGATAAAGATGAATTCCAGCCGTCCGCTATGCCAATCATCTGCCTTGTCTCTCCAGTTTTCTTACCAGTAAGTGTGGCGTAAGCCTCCGCTGTTACAGAATGGGCTGATCCGTTGTACAAACTCGCATGTAAAACATTCGGTCTATTAGAGTTAATCTCATTTTGAATGCTCGCGATAGCCGGAGAGGAGACAGTGCGGGCGATAAGAGTACTTCCTCTGCTTGCGCAGTAATTTGTAAACCCCGTTGCACAGGTTGATATCGGCGTTCCACCCAAAACAACGCCGGGAACAGTCTGTTCTTCATCGGAAAGAGCATGGGTATTGGTGTAATTCCATATCTGCATATATTGCGAAGGGTCGCTATATAAATTGGCAATGCCATACAGTTCCGCAACGTTCGAAAAAGCTGTCACCATACAAGCATAGTGGGCGGTAAGCCTCTTAATCTCGCTTTCATCATATGACATAAACTGAGAAATGGAACGAAATCCAGATACTGTGTAATCCTGCATTTGAGTTGCGTAAATTACAACATCGTTCCAGCTTGAAGGTTTATTCGATAAAACGACAGGCCGTCCTTCTATGGAAACAGCCGGGATTGTTCTTCCGCAATTTGTTGTTATTGAACCGTCCAAAGATTGCACGCCGAATTCGAATGGATTGATCATTACGACTGGGTTATTGAACGAATAAGACTCGACACCAAGATCTCCTCCCCGATCCATAGGGCTGACTAAGCCGTCTCCAAAACGATATCCCGTAAATATTTCATCATCTGAAGCATCTAAAACCAAATAGCCCGCGGCTCTATTGGATGTCACAACCGGAACAATGTAACCAAGCGGGGACCCATCAACATCTACAAAAGGAATAGGGTCAGAAGGCGTATACGAATAGCCGAGGAGTCCCTTTATATATTTATCGGCAAGCTCTTGCGCAATTTCAGAAGTAAATTGTATCTGCTCACCATCAATATTGCCCGTCGAAGCAAAAACCTCTTTCGGACGTGCGGCTAAGGCGACAATTGAAGACGCGACAAGTTGCAGAAAACGACGACGCGAAAGCATATGTTCTTCTTTCTAGAGAAGCGACTTATAAGGTACTCCTATTCTATAATCTTTTTTTTAACGTTACAGCACTGGTTATATTTCAATTCGATTTGCTTATGTCCTTGCAACCCAATGCGTCTTTACGTTTTAAACGGAATTAGAAAATCACTCATAGCAAAAACGGGCTTTAATCCCAAAGAGATGACTTTGATTATGAATCAAACCAGCAGCCAGGGCATAGCTGCAGTGCAATCGCTACAAGAAAGGCCGCCCTTGGTGGCGGCCTTTCTACTTGCTACTAGTCGCGCGTCAGCTTGCGGTGGATACGATGCGGCTGGGCTGCGTCCTCGCCCAGGCGCTCGATACGGTTGGCTTGATAGGCCTCAAAGTTGCCCTCGAACCAATACCAGTTGCCCGGATTCTCGTCGGTGCCCTCCCACGCCAGAATGTGCGTGGCGACGCGGTCCAGGAACATGCGGTCGTGGCTAATGACCACCGAGCAGCCCGGGAACTCGAGCAGCGCCGCTTCGAGCGAGGACAGCGTCTCGACGTCGAGGTCGTTCGTGGGCTCGTCGAGGAGCAGCAGGTTGCCGCCCTGCTTGAGCGTGAGCGCCAGGTTCAGACGATTGCGCTCACCACCGGAGAGTACGCCGGCGCGCTTCTGCTGGTCCTGGCCTTTAAAGCCAAAGCTCGCCACGTACGCGCGGCTCGGAACCTCGGTCTCGCCGACCATCATGTGGTCCAGGCCATCCGAGACGACCTCCCACAGGTTCTTGTCGGGGTCGATGCCGGAACGGTTCTGGTCGACGTAAGAGATCTTGACGGTCTCGCCCACCTCGAGCGAGCCCGAAGTCAGCGGCTCCAGGCCCACAATCGTCTTGAACAGCGTGGTCTTACCGACACCGTTGGGGCCGATGACGCCCACGATGCCGTTGCGCGGCAGGGTGAACGAAAGGTCATCGATGAGCACGCGGCCGTCGAACTCCTTGTGCAGGTGATGGGCCTCAAGCACCTTGTTGCCCAGACGCGGGCCCACAGGGATGCGGATGTCGGTCCAGTCGAGTTTCTGGCTTGCGCGGGCCTCGGCCTCCATCTCCTCGTAGCGAGCCAGACGGGCCTTGTTCTTGGCCTGACGGGCCTTGGGCGAGCTGCGCACCCACTCGAGCTCGGCCTCCATGCGCTTGGCGAGCTTGGCGTCGCGGTTGCCCTGCGCCTCGATACGGGCGGCCTTGGTCTCCAGATACGTGGAGTAGTTGCCCTTGTAGGGATAAAGGTGACCGCGGTCGACCTCGCAGATCCACTCGGCAACGTTATCCAGGAAGTAGCGATCGTGCGTGACGGCCAGAACGGCACCCTGGTAGTTGTGCAGGAAGTGCTCGAGCCACAGGATCGACTCGGCGTCCAAGTGGTTCGTGGGCTCGTCGAGTAGCAGCAGGTCGGGAGCTTCGAGCAGCAGCTTGCACAGGGCCACGCGGCGGCGCTCGCCGCCGGAAAGCACGTTGACCGGCATGTCAGAATCGGGCAGCTGCAGGGCGTCCATGGCCTGACCGAGCTTGGAATCGATATCCCAGCCGTCGGCGGCATCGATTTCGTCCTGGAGCTTTCCCATCTCGGCCATGAGGGCGTCCATGTCGCAATCCGGGTCGCACATCTCCTCGCCGATCTTATTGAAGCGATCGACCTTGGCGATCATATCGCCAAACGCCATGCGCACGTTCTCGATGACGGTCTTGTCGCCGTCGAGTGGCGGCTCCTGCTGCAGGATGCCCACGGTGTAGCCGGGGGTGAGCCTGGCATCGCCGTTGGAGACCTCCTCGATGCCGGCCATGATCTTGAGCAGGGTCGACTTGCCCATGCCGTTGGGGCCCACGACGCCGATCTTGGCACCGGGGTAGAAGCTCAGGGTCACGTCGTCAAGGATTACCTTGTCGCCATGGGCCTTGCGAGCCTGATACATCTGATAAATGAACTCCGCCACAGTCATTTCTCCTTATCTAGCTGCGGAAATCTTCTCCCCCTCTCCGTTTTGGAAAAAGCGGAGAGGCAGTTCGCGCGTTCTAATAAAAAGGGGCATGGTTGCCCACACCCCCCTAATACTACCTGGGAAAAGTCCCCCGGAACATACTATGAACTGCGTACGCTAGTTTTCCGCAACCTTAACGAGCGGCTCGCTGCGATTTGCGCCACAACAGATACGAGTAGACGTAAACGGCTCCAACCGAGCCAAACGCCAGAGCCGCAATCACCGCGGCGACGACTTCACTCGAAAGCACGCTGCCTGCCACGCCCATCACAATCAGGCCAATACCCAGCACCATAAAGCAGGCACCGCCAAAACGCTGCGTACGGCGCCAGTTCTCGGGATCGGCAAGCGCCCAAGGTGTCTTGATACCGAGCGTATAGTTCTGCTTCACACGCGGCAAGTAGTTGCCTACGCCGATGAACAGCAAACCGACAACACCGGAAATCAGCACGTTAACCGAACCGACCGCCGGCACCACGCCCCAGACCGTAAGCTCTCCCAGCCAGCTTATGGCGCACATGAACAAGGTGAAGGCGATTACGAAGCCCTGGTAGAACTTGCCCGAGGTTCGATATGCCTCACCTTTGGGGTCGATGCGCGGCACCACGCAGAATATTGCGAGAAGCGCCAGAGGCAGCACGCCGAGCGCGGAGGCCATCCAGCTAGGACCCCAACCGTCGACGGCGCCGTTCGCGCCCCAGTGCGTGGGAATCTGCGCAGGCAAGCTCGGCATCACCATGAGGTGCGCTACGACATTGGCGACGCACAGAGCGACCAGCGCAATCCACACGCGCGACGATACCCCCGTGGGGTGAATGCCCTTGTTTTCGTTATTCATCCTTATCACCTTCCGTGTTTGTAAAGCCCATAAACCAGCCAATCAAATCCTGCATGACGGTGGTGTTTAAGCTGTATACGATGTTTTGGCCATGGCGCTCGTCGGTCACCAACCCGGCGTTTTTGAGCGTCGCCAAGTGATGGCTCAGCGACGGCTTACTGATATCGAAATGCTCGGCAAGCTCCCCCGCCGTGCAATTGCCCTCGCGCAGCAACTCCAAAATGCGCCGTCGCGTTGGATCGGCAAGCGCCTTAAAACCCTCTCCCGGCATAAGACCTCCTCTCATCATCTCTCATGACGTGCACACTATACTCGATATTTAGATGTTTGTCTAACTATCTAATCTCAATGCTTCAAACCACATCAAAGTAAGCGCCGTCGCAACCTATGGGCGATTACCTATAATGGCAATAGCTAAAACACGATTCGCTTCCCCATCGGAGGATGTCTATGACCGAAACCGCTGCCGCAGCCGCCAACGAGACACGCGACACCAAGCTCGAGATCATCATGGGCCGCGAGGCACTCGATAAGCTCGCCGATGCTACGGTGCTGGTGCTCGGCTGCGGAGGCGTGGGCTCCAACTGCTGCGAGGCACTCGCCCGCGGCGGCATCGGTCATTTCATCATTCTGGATAAGGACATCATCGCGCCCAGCAATATCAATCGCCAGGCCATCGCCTTTCACAGCACCGTCGGCAAGCGCAAAGTCGACGTCATGGAGGCTATGATTCACGACATCAACCCTACCGCTACCGTCATCAAGCGCACCGAATACCTGCTGAGCGACAACATCGATGATTTCTTCGCGAGCGTTTTGGAGCAGACGGACGGCAAGCTCGACTACGTCGTCGACGCCATCGACACCATCTCGGCCAAGCTCACCATTGCCAAATATGCTCAGGACCACGACATTCGTTTGGTTAGCTCCATGGGCGGGGCCAACAAGCTCCATCCCGAGTGCCTCCGCTTTGCCGACATTTTCGATACGGTACGTGACCCCATGAGCCGCATCATGCGCAAAGAATGCAAGAAGCGCGGAATCAAGAGCCTGCATGTACTGTTTAGCTGCGAGGAATCGGTTAAGACACAGCCCCGCGAACCTTCCAACATCCACGAGCGCACCGAGCTGGGAACCGCCAGCTTTATGCCGCCCATCATGGGCCAGATGATTGCCGGCGAGGTTATCCGCCAGATCAGCGGCCGCGGCACTGAGCGCGTACGCCCCGATGGCCAACGTCTGGACTAGCGGAGCGCACCGAGATGGAGCCCCGGTTATTTGACGCACACTGCCATCTTGATTTGATGACTTACCCGAATGCCGTTGCTGACGAAACTGCGGCTATAGGGCTGGGGGTCTTTGATTGCGGGGTCGACCCATGCGACTTCGAGGCAGCAAAAAAGCGGGCCAGCCGTTACCCAAACATTATCGCGGGCGTCGGCCTCCATCCCTGGTGGCTCGCCGACGGCCGCTGCGGTCCTGCCGAAGTCAATCTGCTTTGCGAAGTTGCAGCCCAAGGGCGCTACATCGGCGAGGTGGGACTCGACTTTTCCACTCGTTTTGCCGGAAGCGAGCCGCTGCAAATACAGGCACTTGACCGGCTCTGCGATACGCTCGTGCAGCATCCTCTTACCGGACGCGTGATATCAATTCATGCCGTTCGTTCGGCAGGAGCCGTACTGGACGTCCTCGAATCGCATGGACTACTCATCCCAAACTCCGACTCCCCCGCTATCATCTTCCACTGGTTTAGCGGTACTTCGGACGAGCTTGTCCGCGCGCGCGATGCAGGCTGCTATTTTTCCGTCAACGAACGCATGCTCGCGTCTAAACGAGGACGCGAATACGCACGACAGATTCCACTCGATCGTTTACTGCTCGAAACCGATGCGCCGGCGGAGGCAAACACAGAAACAAGCGCGCAGTCGCTCATCGGATCGCTCGCAAGGACCTCGATGAGCATTGCCTCACTCAAAAACTGTGACGCAAAGCGCATCGAGTCGGTAGTTTTAGCAAATGCGCACTCTGTTTTTGACCTTCACTAACCCCTGTGGGCAAAAATGCCAAGGGACATGCGAATCGCACAACGCAGTCCCTATTGGTAGGCAGTACAATTCGGCAGCATTACACCAATTCGTGCGTGAGATCCCGGTTGCGTGCATACAATTCGTCAAAGATATGACGACGCGACGCATATAACTCGTGGGCAGCCATATCGGGCTCGATTGTTTGCGCAACGCCAAGGACTCGGGCGAGTTCATCCCATGATGCATAGGCGCCGCCTGCGAGAGCTGCCATGATGGCATCACCGAAGCATGCGCCCACCGTAACCTTGGCAACCGAGACCTCGCGCCCGCATACGTCGGCGATAGCCTGCATCCAAACTGGATTCTTGGTTCCACCTCCGACAAGCATAATGCGTCCAATTGGCAGACCATGCTCTCGCTCGATAATGTCGACATGGGATGCAACGGTATACGCGACGCCTTCCAAGGCGGCGCGAACCATATGGGCTCGCGTATGCCTTCCGGTCAGGCCAAAGAAGACGCCACGCGCCGCGGGATCATTGAGCGGAGTACGCTCCCCCGCAAAGTACGGCAGACACAGGAGCCCATCGGCACCCGGCGCCACGTCGGCGGCATCATGCGCCATAACCGAATATGCATCGGGGCCACCGTGGTCCTCGGCCTCTACGGCGTCGCGATACAGCTCTTGGCGCAGCCACGATGTGAGTGCGCCCGCCGTATTGGTCCCCGCGCAGATCCCGTAAGTTCCGGGAATGATAAACGTCCCCGGCCACAGGCGGGCATCATCGATCATATGATCAGCTAGGTAGATGAAATACGCCGTACTCCCCAACTGAACCATCATATCGCCGGGACGGAATACACCCGTCGAAATGGCCTCGGCACCAGAATCGCCCGTTCCCACTAAGACAGGTGTCCCTGCCGCGAGCCCCGTCGCCTCAGCCGCACGCTGCGTAATCACCCCGGCAATATCGGTAGCCGACATTACCTCCGCCATCTGGTCAGGCCGGCAGAAACGAGCACATTCCCGAGCATCAACCTTCCAAGTGAAGCGGTCGTATAGGGGAAGAAAATCCTCCGCCAAATAACGGTCCACCGTAAAACGCCCCGTCAACTTTGCGCATAGAAACGACGACGCCGTCAGAAACTTCGCGGCACGTTCGTGCACCTCGGGCATATTCTCCTTAAACCACAAGATCTTGGGAGCAATATCTGACGAACAGGGATCGTGCCCGAAAAGCTCGCGTGCGCGGTCTGACCCATATTCGGAAAGAAGCTCGTCAATCTGCGGCTTCGAACGTGCATCGACTCCATACAAAATCGCGGGCGCCAGCGCGTTGCACTCGGTATCGACCGGCACACAGTCGCAACCCAATGCGGAAAGGCCCACGCATCCGATCTGTGCCGCGTTAACCCCCGATCGCGCCACCAGCTCGCGCGACAAGCGGCAAAAATCGCCCCACCAAACTGCCTCCGCATCATGCTGGTACCATCCATCACACGGGTTGTCCGTCTCGTGTCCACAAGAGGCTTGGCAAACGATGTTGCATCGATCATCGATTAAAACGCCTTTAGAGGCGCTTGTCCCAATATCAATACCCAGATAGAGCGCCATAGGTGCCTACTCCCCTCGCGCCGTACGAGCGGCAGCCATAAAACGAGCTACCCGCTCAACATCAACCGGGGCATCCAGCTTTCCGTCGCGCTTTAAGCAGGTGCCGACAAACGCGCCATCGTAGTGAGCAAATACGTCAGCCACGGTATTTTCGCGACAACCGGTGCCACATACCACGGGTACTTCGCCAACACGCTCGCGGACTTCATCGGCAAGCTCGCCCGAAGCGCCACGACCGGCAGCCGAACCGCCGATGACCATTGCATCCGGAAGGCAATTAAAGAGAAGTGAATCGGCAATGTCCGCAGTCGTGCGGTCGTTGAGATAAACCTCCCCCTCGCTCGTGATGAAGTGAAAAAGCTTGAGGTCGTCCAAGCGCAGCGCCGCCTTGCGACGCATGGTGTGAGCGAAATCTCGGTTGATCAGCCCGAGATCACCGGCCCAGGCACCGCAAAAATTGCAGCGCGTGAACTGCGCATCGACAGCAGCGCACAGCTCGATTGTGGCATCACCGTCGTAAATAGCCTCGGCCCCCCAAGGGGTCGACAGATCATGGGATAGAGCCCCGATTACATAGCCCATCGATGCAAGGGTTGAGGGAGAAACGTGCTGCTCATAGGGCATCGAGAGCTCATTGGTAATCAAAATGCCATCGACACCGCCCTGCTGCAACGCCTCGAGATCGCGCTTGGCGGCTTCCACGACCTGCGACACGCTTCCGCCCGGGTAATACAGTGGATCGCCCGGCAGAGGACGCAGGTGCAGCATTCCGATAACCGGCTTTTCGGTCTTGAACATCGAGGTTAGAAACGACATAACGTGCTCCTTCATAGAGTTATTGCAGGGACGTTACTCCCCCAGCACCTCGACGTACACTTTTCGCTTCTGCGGACCGTCAAACTCCGCAAGATAGATGTTCTGGGCACTTCCGCACACGATGTGGCCATCTTGGACGGGAAAGAAGCAACTGTTTCCACAAATCATGCTCTTGATATGCCCACAGGAGTTGTTGCCGGTGGCTCCATAGCTCGGCAGGAAGTGTGCATGCGCATAGGGGGCATCGAGTGGGGCGATGCGATCAAGCGTCTCCATAAGATCCGTCTCCACGCAGGGCAGCCCCTCGTTTACCACGATTCCACAGGTCGTATGCGACAAAATAATCGCTGCCAAGCCATTGGTCACCGAGCTGCGTTCGATGGCAGCGTGCACGTCTTCGGTAATATCGATGAACTGGTCCGGAGCAGTCGATAGATAGCTCAATGTCTCGAGCGTCACCATGTTTACTCATCCCCTTCAAGAAAACGCAGGGCATTACCCCAGTAGAGCCTTTCTCGCGCATCATCGCGCATGGGCACGGTATCGAGCGCCCGCTTGAGTTTGAATGCACGGAAGCGCGGCGTATTGCTGGCGAACATCACTTGGTGCGATAGCGCGCGCTCATACCACAGCGGCCCCATATCGACCGTGAAAAGACGCTGCATCATCTCCTCGGGCGAATCGATGTAAGTGATAGAGGTGTCCGTGTAGCAGTTGGGATACTTGAGCAGCATCGCCACGGTCTCGCGCGCCCAGGGCCAGCCAAAGTGAGTCAAACTAAAGCGCACATTTGGATGCGTTGCGATTGTGTGCTCAAATGCAAGCGGGTTACTGCGCGAGAGCTCTGCGCCAGGCTCCCAAGACATACCGGCATGGAAAACCACCGGCTTGTTATAGCGCTCGCACAGCTCGTAAAGCGGCTCGGCCACAGCATCATCGGGGGCAAAACCCTGCTTTGCAGGATGCAGGCAAAGCCCCTTTGCCCCCAACTCGGTAAAGGCGCGCTCCAATTCGTCTGCGGCACCGCTCACCTGCGGGTCTACGCTCGCAAATCCCCACAGACGATCGGGATGCGCGGCAACCAGCATGGCAATCTGGTCGTTGGTGCCAAAGTGCCCTCCGCATGCCGTGGTTACATCGAGCGGCATGAGCACGCTCTTCTGCACATCGCAGACGTCCATCTCAACTTGAAGCTCGTCCCAATCCATGGGACCCATATGCCCCATACCAAATTCTCGTGACCAAAAGCCGAATCCATCAGGCTCATCACCCGGCTTACAGATCTCGCCGTAGAGCATAGGATGGACCAACATGTCGATAACCATTTCGTACTCCTTTCCAGGCATTTGACCCTAGTACGGCTCAAACGAACCAATCACTCGGGACGACAGCTCAGCGCCCGCCTTCATACACGCCGGAATATCAAGGCCATCGATCACGCCCTTGGTAAACCCGGCAATATACGAGTCGCCGGCACCCACGGTATTAACGACCTTCTCCGCCGGTACGATCCCGCACTCATAGAAGCGCTCACCGTCATAAGCAATGCTTCCCTTCTCGCCAAGCGTGGCAACCGCAACGCGCGGTCCCAATTCCTGCACGTGGCGTACCCAGTCTCGCAGCTCCGGAGTGTCCTCTTCAAACGACATAAATGCGTAGTCAACGTAGGGAAAATGATTCTCACATGCATATTCGGGATCCTGGCTGAACACCGAGAAGTCCATAACCACCGTCTTGCCGGCATCATGCCATTCGGGCAGGAGGTCCAAACAATTGCCAAACAGGTCGGTATGAATGATGTCATGCTCTAGGATAAACGCCCGGTCATCTTCATTCGGACGATATGTCTCCATTACGCCATCGATTGCCTCGAGATGCACGCGATCGACGCCGTCTTTCAATGCCATGAGCATCACCGAGGTGTCGCCATCCTCCACCCGCAGATGAGAGATATCAAACCCCTCAGCGGCCAGTGCCTCTCTCATCTTGTCTCCGTACTCGTCCTTGCCGACAACCGACACGGCGGATACCGAAACGCCCATTCGTGCAAGATGGATACCCCAGTCAATGCCGTTACCAGTCGGATAGAACACGCCGATGTTTTGATAGACGTCCGCACAGCAAAAACCAGCCGCACACGCTTTAATACCCATGGTCTTCTCCAATGTTCAAAAGGGGACCCACCACATGGCGAGCCCCCTTTTTCGCGTTTCGCTTATTGTTTTGCATCGGCTGTCCAAGGCCTCATAGCCAGACCGCCGCACGCTTTCTTAAGCTATTCGACGATTGGTGCTCCGTGACCCCAAGAACCTTCCATGCCGCACACGGTCGAGGCAAACCCGGCAGCAAAGTCGAGCGCACGCTCGATGGCCTCGGCGTCATCCTCACCACGCTTGGCGGAATCGAGATAGCACATCAAAAACGAGGTGAGGAACGAGTCGCCCGCCCCCATGGTGTCCTTCATGTCCGTTACCGGTTTAGCCAGCTGGCGGTAATAACGCTCGCCGTCGTAAGCAATGCAGCCCTCGGCGCCCGCCGTAGCCGACACAAAACGCGGACCCAGGCCCTTCACCCATGCCAGACGCTCGCGAATCTCGTCCTCACTCGCGGCATCCGCCGCACTAAAGAAAGCGAAATCGACGTAGGGCGCAATCTGCTCGTAGTACTCGTCGGTGGAGTCGTCCGAAAAGTCAAAAGAGACCGTGACGCCCGCAGCCTTCAACTTGGGCAGCTCGCGCTCGGTGAAGCAATAGTTGCCCGAATGAACCACATCGAACTGCTTCATGTACGCAAGGTCAAAGCGATCGAGGACATAGCGCGCATCGCCACGGATACCGCCCTCGTTGGAGCCAAGGAAGACACGGTCACCGTCAACGACGGTCACGCGAGCCGCTCCGTTCTCGCCAATCATCTGCTCGCACTTGTCAAGCTCGATACCCTCATCCTCGAGGCTTGCAATGACATGCTCGGCAGCGGCATCATTGCCAAAAATGCCCATGTATGCGGAGCGTGCGGCACCGCATTTCTTGGCATAAACGGCGAAGTTCACCGCATTGCCGCCGGGATACATGGTGTGGATATGCTCGTAGCGATCGACGACGTTGTCGCCAAATCCGAGCGCGTTAACGTTAAATGCCATGGCCTTTGCTCCTTCTAGTACTCGACAACACCCATATAGCGACGGAAATCGGGATCGTGATCAAACACCTTGCCGCGTGCGGCACGCAGCTCGCAGTTCATGGCGTAGAACAGCACCGGGTCCAGATAGGCACGGACGCTCGCCGGCACGGCTTCCATACCGTACTCCTTGGCATCGAGCACCATCAGCGTATCGGTATGCGTCTTAAGGAACGCCAGGGCGCGCTCGTCCATAGCACGGCACTCGCTGGAGCCCATCTGCAGGAAGTAAAAAACGCCATCCTGAGTAGCCTCGAAGGGGCCATGGAAGTACTCGGCAGAGTGGATGTAGCTGCAGTGCTGCCACTGCATCTCCATAAGAGAGCAGATAGCGAAACCGTAGGTCTGGCTAAAGTTGGGACCGCTGCCCAGAATATAGAAGAACTCGTGCTCCTGGCAAAGCTTGGCAAAGCGATCGCCCAGCTCGGCATTTACCTTCTCGCGTGCCGGGGGAAGAATCTTATCCATCTCGGCGATACCGGCATACATATCGGCAAGATCGGCGTAGCCCTCCTGCTGATCGAGCAGCTCTGCCGCAAGCGACAGCGAAATGCCAGCGGGGACCTCGGCCTGCGGCACGCCCTCGCCCCACGGGTAGACCCACGTGGTCCATTTACCGGTGTCGATCTTAGATCCAGCGTTGTCGGTCTGGGCGATCACCGTAGCGCCGGCAGCAAGGGCAATCTCGCAGCCCTCGACGACCTCCGGGGTGTTGCCACTGTGGCTACAAGCGATGACCAGGGACTTCTCGCCCAGACGACGCGGACGCATGATATCGAACTCGCGAGCCGTATAGATATACGAAGTGAAGGTGGTTGCCTCGCGCTGCAGAAGCTCATGGGCCGGGATCAAATCGATCATGGAGCCACCGCAAGCAATCCAGTAGACGCTGTCGAACTTGCCCTTCTCGGCAATTGCCTCTTTGATCAGATCGTGTGCGTTCATTTCCAGTTCCTTTCTTATTTGGCCCGCAATCAATGACGTTGGTTGCGTGGCCGATAGTTGTTTTAGTCAATCAGATATTTCTCGAATGCGGCCATGTTCTTGGCATCTGCCGCCGCCGGGTCATCGTAGTAACGACCGTCCGTGATTTCCTGGCCCAGCATGCCGTCGAAACCATGGGCGTTGAGCGTGGCGACGAAGGCGTCCATATCGTGCTTGCCATCGCCCCACACCAGATGGCCATACGGGTCACCGTCGATAAAGTGCATCTCGTGAATTGCCCCATCACCAAAGGCGGCAAACCAGTCCTCGAGCGTCTCGCCTGCAACGCCCATCGCGGTTGTATCAACCATGGGCTGTAAGTACGGGCTCGCGACCTCGTCAATCATGCGCTTCGCATCGGAAACCGTCGTCACAAGGTTGCTCTCCTCGGGACGCAGGCTTTCCATCGTGAGCACCAGACCGTGCTCGCCGGCATACTCCGCCAGAATGGACAAGTGCTCGCGGCTGCGCTTCCAGGCTTCCTCGCGGTCCTCGTCCCAGTCGCCCCAGCCCGAGTTGATGGACATGCGGTCGCACCCAAGCACCTCAGCAAGCTCAATGCCGTGCTTAAAGTACGCCAGGCTGCGCTGCTCATGCAGCGGTTTGCGTGCGCAATACTGCCAAGGATAGACAACATTCTCGGGGCACAGAGTACGATACCTAAGCCCACGGTCTGCAGCCTTTTTCGCCAGGACCTCAGCCTCAAAGTAGCCCGTGTGGTCGAGCGTCACATGCGGCTCTGCGCACCACAGCTCAATGGACTCAAAGCCCAAGCGCTGCTGCACATCAAGGAAGTAATCGAGCGACCACATGATGTAGTGGATATTCATGCCCGCAATCTGTTCGCGGTGCAGCGTCGGTTTGGATTCAGACATCTTATGCCTCCTTATTTCGATCGAACACGATTTGTCCATCCGACATCGTCATATCAACCGCAAGATCGCGTGCGTCGCGATAATCGAGGTCGAACACATCCCGATCGAGCACGCAGATATCGGCAAGCTTGCCAACCTCAAGCGTACCCAGCTCGTCTTCGCGCATCAGATCGTACGCGCCCCCGGCAGTCCAAGCGCGCAAGAGCTCGACAAGCGTCAGCGTGTTGACCTCATTCACGGGCAGTCCGTCGGCGAAGAATCCGCCGCACGCGCTGTAGATTGACTCGCCCAGGCTCGGAATCAGCAGCGGCAGATCCGTGCCACAGCACACTGTGCATCCGGAATCTTCCATGCCGCGGCGATTCCAGCTGTGCAAAAGTCGCGTCTCACCAATTTGTCGACGCATCATCGACAGGCAATCCTCGCGCCGGTCCAGCGTTAGAATCTGCGGATAGACCTCGCAAATTCCACCTAACTTGCCAAACTCGACAAGATCGGTCGGGTCAGAGTTCTCGAGATCGGTAATCGCATGGCGGCGAAGCATCCGTCCATGCTCGTCTCGAGGCAGCGAGGCATAGAGCGCCACGGTGCGACGAACGGCGCCATCGCCCTGGCAATGCAAGGAATATCGGAAGCCGTCAGCATCAATTGCACGCAGCTCGTTCTCAATCAGATCCCACTCTGGCTCCTCGACGACCGTCTTGCCGGCAGCGCCCGCATCGGCCGAGTCCTCATAGGGGTCTATCATCTCGGCAAGCCCCACCCATACGCCGCGATCGGTCATACGGTTGAAGCCAGAAAAACGAACGAACGGTCCCCGGAAGCGCTCTCGCGCCTCGCGGGCATATGCCAGATTTGCACCGGCGCCCACCGGCTGCGACATCATAGAGACGCGAACCGTCAGCTCACCAGATTCCTCACGGCGAGCCATTTCGTCGGCAAAGCCGTAGTAGTCATCAAACGCCATTTCCTTGATGGCGGTAACGCCGCGCTCGTTAAGCATGCTCATGTAGTCCGAATACCCAGCACGCACCTCGGGCAGCGCGAGGAAATCGCTCATCATGCGCCAGATCTTCTCGGCATAGCACGCCTGGGGCGTAAAGCCGTATCGCGCACTGGCGGCAGCATTGAGAACGCAGGTCTCCGCTCCCGGTGTAAAGCAGACGACAGGGATATCGCCAAAACAATCGTCAAACACAGCTGCCGTATTTGCGTTCTCGGCATCCGATGCCAACGTTTCGGGTAGGTTGTGGCCAAAAACCGCCGCGCAATCCGGATGATCTTCTTTCCACGCACGCAAGAGCGACACAGCCTCTTTGGCATCGGCGATGCCGGACAGATCAGACCCCAATGTCCGCAGCGCCCAGCCTGTATAGAAGGTATGCACGTCGATCAGGCCAGGCATGACGGTGCGGTCGCCCAGGTCAACTACCTCGTCCGCCTGGGTCAAATACGAAGCTACCTCACACTTGGTGCCAACAGCCTCAATTCGATTGCCACGGACCGCTACGAAACCTTCAAACGGCAGGTCCCCCGTACCGGTAAAGACGCTCTTAGACGTCAGGACCGTCAAACGATCAGACATCACAACCACCTACACCGGAAGCATGCCAGAGATTGCCGTTACGATCAGGCCAAAGACGACCATGAAAATGAAGAACTTCCAAATGGTCTTCCACCATTGGCCAAACGAAATCCTAGCCACGGCAAGGCCGGCGACCGTCATGCCCGCCACGGGGCTGATGGTGTTGATGGTCTGGTTGGCAAACTGGAGCGCGGTGACGGCCGCCTCGGGATTGAGGCCCATGAGCTCGGTCAGGGGGCCCATAACGGGCATGGTGAGCGCCGCCAGGCCAGAACTCGAGGGAACCAGCAAAGAGAGCAGGCCAAGGACGATATACATAAACGTGGTGTAGACGGCGGCGGGTGCACCGGCAAGCGCGGTAGCGAGCGCCTGGAGGATGGTGTCGATGATCATGCCGCCCTCGGCGATGACCAGAATACCGCGAGCGATACCGATAACGATGGCAGCGTACGCAAAGTCGGCGAGACCCTTAACGAACTCCTCTGCGATCGTCTGCTGGTCAAGGCCGCCCAGGATACCGGCAAGCAAGCCCATGCCAAGGAACACGGCGGAAATCTCATTCATGTACCAGCCCTGGGTAACAAGACCCCAGACGATAATGCCCATACCGCAAGCAAAATCGATAAGCACGAGCTTCTGACGGATAGTGAACTCTTCCTCGATGGAGGCATCGGTCACAGAAAACTCAATACGCTTGAGCTTATCGTCCTCGTACACAATGGACGACTCGGGGTTTTTCTTGACGCGCATGGCGTAGCGCATGGCCCATGCGATACCGACGGCAGTGAAGATGACCCAAGAAACGGCGCGCAGCCACAGTTGCGGATTACCCTCGATGCCAATGATGCCTTGGGCGATCAAAACATTAAACGGGTCGATGGTCGAAGCACAATATCCCAGGTTAGGACCAAGGAAGCAGATGATGAATGCCGTCATCGAGTCATAACCGATACCCATCATGATGGGAATGAAGATGGCATAGAACGGCAGGGCTTCCTCAGACATACCAAACGTAGTGCCGCAAATGGACAGCAATGTCATCGTGATGGGAATGATGAGGATGTCCTTGTTCTTGAGCTTTTTAATCACACGGCTCATGCCGGCATTCAAAGCGTTGGTCTTGGTGATGATCGCGAACGATCCGCCAATCAATAAGACGAACGCAACGACGTCGGCAGCCTCTTGGATACCCTTGGTGGGCGCTTGCAGAACCGCGAAGATATCCTGGCCCAGATTGATGGTCTCGCCGGTCTCGGAATCGGTGTAGTTCTTATCGACCTGTTCATAGGTTCCAGCAACGGCGACTTCACGCTCGCCCGCCGCTGTCGAAATCGTCTTGCGCTGATACTGACCAGAGGGAACGATCCAAGTCAGGACCGCAAAGACAACGATCAGCAAGAACATGATCGTATAGACATGCGGTAATTTGAACTTAAAACGTCTGTTTGTCTTCTTCGCCTTCGTATCTGACATAGATACCTCCAAAGAACTCGAGACTGCATCGCATCTCGCTTCAACGTTTGCACAAGGCAAACGTTCTATGACGTCCCATAGATTACCAGCAGCTTTTCTCGTCATCAAGATAATTTCAAACTGATTGCCGCAACGCGGTTGAACGGTTGCGTTTGCGCCGTGAACGGTATGGAAACGCCCGGTGAGATGATCCACCGGGCGTCTCCATTCGCAATGTCCTAGATGTCAAAAACGTAGCGAGACCCAACGATCCGCTGACGACCGATGATAAACGGCCGCCGCTGCTCATCGAAGAAGAAGGCATCCATGTAAAACAAGGGTTCGCCAACGGAAACCGCCAACAGCCGAGCGACCTCGGGCGAGGCGCACGCGATCTCGAGCGTGCACGGGTCGGTAAACGCGGGCGTACGGCCCGTCCGGTTGCGCACGAACTCAAAAATGGATTGGTTAGATAGAGGTGCCGTTGATAGATAAGCGTTGTCCTCGTAAACGTATATGTTGTTCTCAAGCATGACGGGGACCCCATCGGCAGTACGCACACGCTCAACGCAAATCAAATCAGTTCCAACGGGAACACCAAAGAACTGCGCTTCGGTGGAATCCGCCGGCAGTATCTTTCTCGAAATGACGCGCGCCCCCGGTTCCATTCCGTTAACGCGGCATGCGTCCGAAAAACTCTGGACGTCATCCTTCTGGCGAATCTTGCGCTTAAGCTTGGGGGCATTGACAAACGTGCCTTTCCCCTGTCGCTTCGTTAGATAGCCCTGCTGGACAAGCTCCTCAATAGCGCGCCGCACGGTAACACGGCCAACTTTATAGCTTTCAGCTAATTCAAATTCGTTGGGAATCCGCTCGCCCGCCTTGTAGGCACCGGAGTTGATTTCGTTTTTGATGATATCGATAACCTGTTGGTACAGCGGTATCGCAGCTTTACCGTCAGTTAGCCCTTCAGTCGGTGGCATATACCCTCTCCCAGCGCAATTAAGTCTAAAGCGGGCTCAAGGACATTCAACAAGCCCTTGAGCCCGCATTAGCATAAAGTATGCTTGCTATCGCACCAAAATGTCGGGTATTTACTCATCTGACCCGAAAAACGCGCAACTACCGCGCTCCTAAGAAAGCGTGAGCAGCTCCGGCAACTGGTCGATAATCTTGTCCGCGGCATCCTGGCTAAAGCCAAAGCGTTCCTCGCGCTTGGCAATGACCGTCAGGCCGGCTCGCTTGCCGGCAGTGATGCCGGGCACCGAATCCTCAACGCAGCAGCAGCGATTCGCGGGCAGCCCCAGCAGGTCCAGCGCATGCAGGTAAATGTCGGGCTCGGGCTTGCTCTCCTTAAACTGCTCGCCGCTCACCACATACTCAAAGGCATCCGACAGCCCGCACGCATTGAGCACTTCCTCGATGCTATCCATGGGAGACGAGCTGGCAAGCGCCACGCGAACGCCCCGGCGCGGCAGCTCTCGAATCGTATCCACGGCGCCTGGGTTAATCAAAGTCTGATAGTCGCGCGGACGCTCATGCGCCCACTCATCCCAACGGGCCAACGCTTCCTCGCCAGTAAAATGCCCCTTACCGGCGCGCTCAAACCAATCGACCAGCATATGCAGGAAGAACTGATGCGAGGTACCAACCTGCCCATTCAACTCCTCTTGAGTCAGGTTAAGCCCAAGCTCCTTGGCAAACGCGGCAGTCTCGCCCAGGTAGTAATACTCGGTATCGACAATGACGCCGTCCATATCAAAGATAACGGCGTCGAACGGAAATGCGGACACGGCACCCTCCCTAACAAAAGGGCGCCTGTAAGCAGGCGCCCGAACCATGCATTATCGGCGATTCTAACCCAGCAGCTTATCCAACGCCACCGCAATACCGTCTTCGTTGTTATTGGCGGTCACCATCTGGGCTACCGCCTTAACCTCATCGACTGCGTTGCCCATGGCAACACCGGTGCCGGCCCACTCAATCATGGACTTGTCGTTCTGGCCGTCACCAAACGATACGACCTCGCTGGCATCGATACCGAGCTTGGGCAGGGCGCCCTCGAGCGCGCGGGCCTTGTCGATACCAGGCGCCGTGTACTCAAAGTACCAGTCGGCCGTAAACATGCCCGAAAGCGTCTGCCTAAAGGGCGTATACATCTCCTCGTAATGCGCCTGCAGGTAGGCCGGATCGCCCGCCGTCAGCAGCTTGTCCACGGGATAAGCGTCCGCGACCTCATGCAAGCTCTCGACCTCGCGGATCTTAAGGTCGCACGCATCGCGCTCGTATTTGACGATGTTTTTCTGCGAGCCATCCGGCAGCGTAATCATGCAGCGATACGAATCCTCGACATGCAGATCGCGACCGAGCGAAATCATAGGGATCACGTCGAAATTGCGCAGATGATCAATCAGACGGTGCAGCTCGTCAGCCGGCATGGCCTGGTCAAAAAGGACCTCATCGGTCTGAGCGTCGACCACATGTGCACCATTAAAGGCAACTAGCAGACCGTCATGGTTTTGAAGGTCGAGCTCCTGCGCCAAGGCGTGCAGCCCCCATGCGGGACGGCCCGAAGCCAAGATGAGCTTAATGCCCGACTCCTGCGCCGCGAGCAGCTTCTCGCGCGTACGCGGGCTGATGACCTTTTGGTCGTTGGTGAGCGTACCGTCGATATCCATTGCGATGGCTTTGATAGCCATATATGCCTCCCCGTCATTGAACAACCTTGTCTGAGCCATCATACAGAACACCCACGGCGACTCTGTCTGCAACGGGAAAAATGTCATATTGTCCCAAACATGAACGGTGCGTGGTCGTGAAGCTTTATCGCTCAGGTCAAATACGTCTGCTAGCGACGCTCCTCCGTCGGTGCACCCTCGACGATCGCGATGCCCGCCGATGCACCCAACGCGCTGGCGCCGGCCTCGATGAATGCGCAAGCCTCTTCGTAATTATGGATACCGCCCGCCGCCTTAATTGCCACGGCATCGCCGAGCACCTCGTGCATCAGCCGCACGTCTTCGAGCTTAGCGCCGCCAAAGCTTCTGCCAGTCGATGTCTTAAGGAATCCCGGCTTAGCCTCCAGCGCAATCTCACACACACGGTGCTTGGCGGCATCGTCGCCGTCCAGCTTGCACATCTCGACGATCACCTTGTCAGTGATACCATGCGCGCGACAAAAATCAGCAATGGCAGTCATCTCGCGCTCGATGGCATCAAAATCGCGGTTCTCGACCGACTCCTGATTCAAAACGTAGTCAATCTCGGTAAAGCCGCACACAGCGTATTCCTCAAACCTCGCAAGCTTCTCCTCAAGCGTCATAGTGCCCTGGGGAAAGTCGATAGCGCCGGCAAGAATGATGTCAGAACCCTCGAGCATTGCGCAACCCGTCTCGTACTCCTGCAGGTTCGCAAATACACAACGGAAGTTGTACTTTAGCGCCTTCTCGACATACTGCTCAAATGTGTCCTCGGGGGCATCGATATAGTCGATGTATTTATTGATGGGTTTGGCAAGCGTCATGCTGGGCCTCCTTGTTCAGGACCGACAACCGATTCGTGGCTTCGCGCGAAAAACCACGTTCAATGTACGCCCGATACGCAAGGACAGCGTCCGCATTCCGACAAGTGGTATGAAATTAGCCGTAGAAGTATATTTACGGACAGCAAATGGCGCCGCATGCGGATGCCGACAGCCAGGCACCCCCCCTCAATACACTCTCATGCCCATTCAAATAGCAAGGGGCCCGTATCCCAACGGATACGGGCCCCTTTCGGCCATGACCTATCTCAGCAACAAAGACTACTTGCGGTGAGCGCGGTAGAACTCGATCGCACCATCTTATCCGAGCCGGGACACGTTCGTATAGCGTGGCGCGTGACGGTTGCAAAACCACCCCATTTGAAACAAACGCAAAAAAGTACTTGCAAAGACACGTTCCGACATATAAGTTGATAAAAGACCGCCGTTGCGGTTTTAAGTAGATCGAGCATATGAAGTTTCAGTTTTTAGCGTGTAAGAGAAAGAAGATCGGCAAAGTACAGCCCCAAACGCAATGACAACTTAATGAGGTAACTGCCACATGTGAGGCACCCAGGGCATTGCTGTCTCGATTTTGAGCACGATGCCTTCCGCCTTGCATGGGCCGTTCCATCCCGCCCCTGCAGCAACTGCCTCACGGGCTCATTGAAAACCGCATAGCACCCCAACGACAGCACATCACCCACGGCAAGCACATCACTCACGACAACCAACACATCAACAAACAGCACGAACATCAACCGATTGGAGAAGCTATGACAAACCACCACGCTGAAGACGGCGATAAGAAAAGCATTCTGGATGCCCGCATTGAGCGAGCATATGCAAACGAATATGACGCCGCCTTTGCCGCCGCGACCATCAAGAACTACGCGTCGCTACCGCTCGCGACGATCTTGGCCGACCACCCTCAACTGCTGAAGCGCTGCACAAAGATCATGGGCGACCCCGACATTCGCAAGCTGACAGACCCCTATGCCCCAAAACGCGACAACGATTCGTACGTTCTTACCGTAGGCTGCCTAGCCCATATGCTTACGGCACTCGACACGAAACTCAAGCTCGAATGGGAACCCGACGAGCGTCATGAACTCGAAAGCAAGCGGAACACCCTGCGCACCGCACTGTTCCTTCCGTTGGACGGCCTCAAGCGCTGCAACGTCGAGCTCAATACACAGGCGCGGCAAAAGCCCGGGACCACGGGGCAGAAAACTCCAAGACCCCATGCGGCCATCGTCGACCGCAACCGATATAACCGCATGACCGCGCACTTTTCTGCCGAGGGAGCAGCCATAAGGACGCTGATCGACCTGCTGTGCCTCCTGAGCATCAACGAGCTATTTGAGGGCTATCTCGCCCTTGTTCCCGCGACGGCACCCAAGTCGGTAGCAAAGATCATCGAGACCTGCAGACGCCAGTTTGAGCGCCATCGCAATGGCAACGAGATGAACGCCAGCATCGCGCAGTACTACGCGGCTCATTACAAAAATGACGGATGTGCCCCTGTCGAGCATCAGCTGCGGCTCGCCTACACCACGCCCGCCGCAACGCTCCATCGCTTTGGAGCCCTTGGCGCTTGCGAGCCGCACGAACAGGCAGCCTGTCCCACAACCGAGCTCGATCTCAGGCTTGGACGAACCCTGTAGCCCGCCAGCCCCTCCGCGGGCAACAATCCTATTCCACAACACAACCAACAGAAAGGAGTCCTCATGGACACCAATCATTCCCCCATCATCAGCCCCCTCACCATGCGTGAATCCGCCCGAGGTATCACGCTCACCAGCATTTACGATGAGATGCTCGCCCGTCGCGAGCTCTCCGTCATGGGAAACATCGAAACCCCGATGGCCCACGACCTATGCCAGCAGATCCGCCTGCTCGATGCCACCGACCCCAGCCGCCCCATCACCATATTTGTCGCCAGCGCCGGCGGAAGCGTGCGATCGGGTCTTGCGATCTATGACGCCATGCGCCTCGCATCGTGCCCCATCCGCACCGTCTGCCTGGAATTCGCCGCGTCCATGGGCGCCGTGATCTTTATGGGCGGCGACGATCGCCGTATGGCGCCCCATGCAGAGCTCATGATTCAAGACCCGCTGATCCCCCAGGGGGCAGGCGGCTCGGCACTTGCGCTGCAGGAAACCAGCCGGCGTCTCATGCAGACCCGCAAGACCCTCACGCAAATCCTCTCGGACCGCAGCGGCCTCACGCCCAAGCGCATCCAGTCCCTCACTGCAAAAGACACCTACCTTTCGGCCGAGCGCGCCGTCGAGCTCGGCTTTGCCCACGAAATCCTCTCGACCACCAAGGAGGTCGCCCATGTCTAACCTCACCAGCCGCCTCGCCGCATCTGAGTCCGTATCGTCCACTATCCTCGCCAAGGATCGAACGCTTTCCTGCGACACCCGCCAAACGGGACTCAACAACAACGCACTTGTGATCGGCCCCTCGGGAGCCGGCAAGACCCGAAACGTCCTCAAGCCCAACCTGCTGCAAATGAACGCAAGCTACATCGTGCTCGACACCAAAGGCACGCTCTGTCGCGAAGTGGGACCCGTGCTGGCAGCCCACGGCTACCGCGTGCAATGTCTCAACTTCGCCGACCTCAACACCGTCCCGGCCCTTGCGCCCGGCATCGAGCGCTGCGGCTACAACCCCCTGAGGCACATTCGCCGCAAGGCGGACGGCAGGCCCAACCAGCAGGACATCCTCTCGGTGGCAAAGGCCATCTGCCCCATCGAGGACAACAACCAGCCTTTTTGGGATCATGCGGCGGCAAACCTGCTGTCGTGTCTTATCGCCTACGTCACCGAACAGCTACCCGCCGACGAGCAGACGATCAGCTCGGTCATCAAGCTGATCGAGCACCTGCAGGACGGTGCCACGGGTCGATTGTTTGACGACCTGATCACGACCGATCCCCAAAGCTATGCCCTCTCGCTATGGCGGCGCTACGCCATTACGCAAAATGCCGAGCGCATGCACGCGAGCATCGTCGGCATCCTTGCCGAAAAGGTCATGTGTCTGGGATTCGACGGTGCGGCACAGCTCTATCGTGAGTGCCATCAGGTGGACTTCGCTTCCATGGGACACACCCCCTGCGCCCTGTTTGTAACCGTGAGCGATATTGACCGCAATCTCGATCCGCTGACCGGCCTCTTTATTTCGCAGGCGTTTATGGGCCTCATTCGTGAGGCCGATAGGCAGCCCGACGGCAGCCTGCCCGTGCCCGTGCGCTTTATGCTCGATGACTTCGCAAATCTGCAGATCCCCCAGATCGACAACGTGCTCTCGATTATCCGAAGCCGCAACATCTGGGCAACGCTGCTGCTGCAGTCGACCAACCAGCTCGATGCGCTCTATGGCGAGGCACGCGCACGCTCCATCATGGGCAACTGCGACACGCATCTGGTGCTGGCGTTCCAGGATCCCGAGAGTGCCCGGGTGTTTTCCGACCGCGCCGACGCGCTGCCCAGCACACTCATGGCGACGCCGATTGATTGCTCGTGGCTCTTTGTACGCGGTCGCACTCCCGAACAGGTCGAGCGCTTTAGGCTCGAAGACCATCCGCTCTACGGGGAGCTGCCCGAGGCGCAGCGAGGCCATGCGGAGGCCAAGATCTAAGCGCAGGGTTCTCGCAGCGCGCGGCGCCCCGGCGATGTTCCACAAAGGCCGTGCGCCCCGGGACCACGGCAAAGCAAAGGGGCCCGCATCCGATAGGATACGGGCCCCTGACTATAAGGCACGATGCGTTAACAGCAGCGACTACTTACGGTGAGCGCGGTAGAACTCAATGAGCGCCTGAGTCGAAGCGTCCTGCTCGGCCTTGGCGGCGTCGTCGTGGAAGGCAGGGGTAATCTGCTTGGCAAGCTGCTTGCCCAGCTCGACGCCCCACTGGTCGTAGGAGTCGATGCCCCAGACCGTGCCCTCGACAAATACGATGTGCTCGTACAGGGCGATGAGCTCGCCGAGCGCAAACGGAGTCAACGTGTCGCCGAAGATCGAGGTCGTCGGGCGATTGCCCTCAAAGCAACGGGCCGGGACGATCTGCTCGGGCGTGCCCTCGGCACGAACCTCGTCGGCCGTCTTGCCAAAGGCGAGCGCCTTGGTCTGGGCCAGGAAGTTGCCCAGGAACAGCTCATGCACGTCCTGGCCGCTATCGGTCGCAGGGTTGGCGGTATTGGCAAAGGCGATGAAATCGGCCGGAACCACCACGGTGCCCTGGTGCAGCAGCTGGTAGAAGGCATGCTGGCCGTTGGTGCCGGGCTCGCCCCAGAAGATCTCACCGGTGTCGGAGGTCACGGCGCTGCCGTCCCAACGGACATGCTTGCCATTGGACTCCATGGTGAGCTGCTGCAGGTAGGCCGGGAAGCGGTGCAGGTACTGGCAGTACGGCAGCACGGCGTGGCTCTTGGAACCGAAGAAGTTGACGTACCAGACATTGAGCAGGCCCATCAGCGCGACGGCGTTGTTCTCGAGCGGGGTGTTGCAGAAGTACTCGTCGATGGCGTGGAAGCCCTCGAGGAACTGCTGGAAACGCTCGGGGCCGAGCACGACGATCAGCGACAGCCCCACGGCGGAGTCGACGGAGTAGCGGCCACCGACCCAGTTCCAGAAGCCGAAGGCGTTGGCAGGGTCGATGCCGAAGGCCTCGACCTTCTCGAGTGCAGTGGAGACGGCGACAAAATGCTTTGCCACGGCCTCGGCGTTCTGCTCATCGGAGCCGTCGATGGCGCCCTGAGCCTTGAGCTGCTCGAGCATCCAGGTCTTGACCTCGCGGGCGTTGGTGAGGGTCTCGAGCGTGGTGAAGGTCTTGGAGACGATGATCACGAGCGTGGTCTCGGGATCCAAGCCCTTGAGCTTCTCGGCCTGGTCGTTGGGGTCGATGTTGGAGATGTAGCGGCAGTCGATACCGGCGTCGGCATAGGGACGCAGAGCCTCGTAAGCCATGACCGGGCCCAAATCGGAGCCGCCGATGCCGATGGACACCAGGTGCTCGATCTTTTTGCCGGTAACACCCTTCCACTCACCGGAGCGCACGCGCTCGGCGAAGGCATACATGCGGTCCAGGACCTCGTGCACGTCGGCGACGACGTCCTGGCCGTCGACGATGAGCTGGCCCTTCTCGCTTGCCGGGCGGCGCAGCGCGGTGTGCAGGACGGCGCGGTCCTCGGTGGTGTTGATGTGCTCGCCGGAGAACATGGCGTCGCGGCGCTCCTCGAGCTTCACCGCGCGGGCAAGATCGCACAGCAGCTTGACGGTCTCATCGGTCACCAGGTTCTTCGACAGATCGAAGTGCAGGTCACCGGCGTCAAAGCTCAGCTTGTTCACGCGCTCGGCATCGGCGGCGAACCAGGCCTTGAGGTCGATACCTTCGGCCTCGAGCTTCTCCTGATGAGCCTCGAGCGCCTTCCAAGCGGCAGTCGACGTAGCATCGATAGGTGCGGCAACAGTTGCCATAGAGTCCTCCTCAGCATACGGGCGCACGCCTCCATGCGCCCGGACATTCAGATGCCACTATTCTAGCGCAGGTCAAGACTATAATCAGCGAGCGTTGCCAATCGGCCTCCAAACGGCAACCGACCAAAAAGGGACAGGTTTATTTTGGCAGGTCAAACGCTTTACCTACCAAAAATAACCCATCCCTTTGTGGCAGATATTAGGCCGCGGCGCACACACTGCCGAGCAGCTCGCGCAGAGGAGACCCGATACCCTCCAGCAATTCGGGAGCGATAATGGCAAAAACGGGAACCTCGCCGGCTCCCGCGACAGCAGGCACCTTGCCCTCCGAGACAATACATCCATAAGGGACAAAACCGTCTTCGCCGGCATCGAGCACGGCCATGCGACGCGCGAGTTCGCGCGCAAAGCCAGCAGTATCGGCATCGCCGATCGCCAGGACAAAGTCCACGCCTTCGTCGGTCGCCAGGGCCACGGCTTCGTCGATCAGTTCGTCTCCCCCGTCACCCTCAACCGAGCCGCAGCGAAAAAGCACGCGCTCGAGCAGAGCTCGATCAAGCGAGCCGAGCGCCGCCGAGACGAGCTCATCACGCGTATGCTTGTCTCCGCCCAGCACGACCAGCGCCTTGGTGCCACCGTAGTGAGCGACCAATCGTCCGCACCAGCGAGCCACGTCTCCATCCGCAACAAGGCGTGTCGGCATACCAAACCCATAATTGACCATCTTTCCCACAACCCTTCCGTGCGCATAGGCGGTATCAATCGTTAGGCTCATGCTACGAAGCAAGGTTTTCCGAGCTGTTTCGCACTCTTTAGAGCTGCGTTAAAAACCCGATCCAACCGCACGACCATACCTACCAAAACAAACCAGTCCCTTTTTGACAGGTTTTGACGATGTCCGGACGAGCGGGTATTATCGAACAGATATTCGATAAGAACATGTGTTTGATGGAGGGACACGGATGGCGCACGAGCAGCACACCTATATCTGCATCGACCTCAAGACGTTTTATGCCAGCGTCGAGTGCGTCGACCGCGGGCTCAACCCGCTCACCACCAACCTGGTCGTTGCCGACGAATCGCGCGGGCGCACAACCATCTGCCTCGCCATCACACAAGCCATGAAGGACCTCGGGATACACAACCGCTGCCGTCTGTTCGAGATTCCCGACGGCATCGACTACATCAAGGCCGTACCGCGCATGCAGCACTACATGGAGGTGTCGGCGCAAATCTACGGTATCTATCTGGAATACGTGAGTCCGCAAGACGTTCACGTCTACTCAATTGACGAGTGCTTTATCGACGTGACGCCCTATCTGGACCTCTATCACACCGATGCGGAAGGGTTCGCCTGCATGTTGCGCGACGAGGTCCTGGCGCGCACCGGCATCACGGCGACGGTCGGCATCGGCCCCAACCTATTCCAGGCCAAGGTTGCGCTCGATATCACCGCCAAGCACGTGCTCAGTCGCATCGGCAAACTCGACGACGAGACCTTTCGCAAGGAGATCTGGCCCCATCGCCCCATCACCGACATCTGGGGCATCGGCCCCGGCGTGGCGGCACGACTCGAAAAATACGGCGTCTACGATCTGATGGGCGTCGCGGCGCTCGACGAAAACCTGCTTTACGACGAACTCGGCGTCAATGCCGAATATCTCATCGACCACGCCTTCGGGCGCGAGCCAACGACCATCGCCGATATCCAAGCCTATCGCCCGCAGGCAACCTCAACCACCACAGGACAGGTGCTCTCGAAGGGCTATGCCTACGAGCAAGCCTACACCGTCTTACGCGAGATGGTCGACAACGCCGTGTTGGACTTAGTCGATAAGCACGTGGTCTGCGACAGCATCTCGCTCTTTGTGGGTTATGCGAGCGAGCGTGCCGACATACGCCGCCTCGACGCCAGCGGCACAGCGCAATATGTGGACGGATGCGGGCACCTGCGCTCGAGCACGTCGAGCATCGAACCCACCGCAACCGCCGGCCCCGGGCTCGCGCCCCGTGCTCCCAAGCCCGTCCAGCGCGATGACGAAAGGCGTCGCCTGGTGCGCGAAGCGCAGGCAATCGATGGCATCTTTGTGGGAGAGCATGGCGGCAAACCGCGCGGTGGCTATGCCGCACTCTTTGCGCACTCCAACGCCTCGCGAAAGCTACCCGAGCGCACCAATTCGTTTAAGAAGATCATGGGCTATTTCGATGATCTCTGGGCGCAAACCGTCGACCCTAAACGACCGGTCAAGCGCATCAACCTGGGCTTTGGCAACCTCATGCCCGAGGAATTTGCCACCATCGATCTATTTAGCGACGTCGAGGCCGATGAGCGCGAGCGCGACCTGGCGCGCGCCGTCCTGGCCGTGAAAGGCAAGTACGGCAAAAACGCTCTGGTCAAGGGATTAAGCTTTACCGCTGGCGCCACCGCACGCGAACGCAACGATCAGGTAGGAGGACATCGTGCCTAAACCCAAGCAGCAGCCCATGCGGCCGCCGACCGCCTTCGAGCGCCTGGCGGACCCCGAGGGCAGACGCCGCGCCGCCGACCCCAACCTCACAGCCAACGGTGCCGTGCGCGCCAACCGCGCCGCACAGTTTATGCCCTTCGCCGCCCTCACGGGATACTACGAACTCGTGCGCAAGCAGGAAATCACCGTCGAGCCAAAACGTGAGCTCACGGAAGAAAAAGCCCTCGTGCTTTCTAAAAAGCTCGAGGGTCTCAAACGTGGCGACCTGGTCCGCGTCACCTATTACGATACGTACGGTTATCGCTCCCGCACCGGCATCCTTGACGAGGTACTCCCTGCCTTCAGGCTCCTCAAGCTCCGAGACATCGCCATCGACTTCGACGACATCCAAGACATCGAACTGCGCGGACGAGCCTAGCCAAGGAAGCACATCCAGAGCGACACTTACAGCGTCATGACGTAGTAGCCCGCGTCTTTCACGGCCGTCTCGAGGACACCGCGATCAACCGGCTGCTTAGAGCGCACGCGTGCCGTGTGGTCCGCATACGTCACCGTTGCCCACACGCCATCCAGTGCATTGAGGGCATTGGCTACGTTCTGAGCGCAGCCGTCACAGCTCATGCCGCCGATGAGCAGCTCATCGCTATAGGGGTAGTGGGACGGATCGGTATCCGCAACCACTACCTTCTTGGCCTTCTTACCGCTCGTGCCATCGCTGCAGCAGCTCTTTCCGTGTGTCGAAGCGACAATGCGACGCAGTCCAAAAAACATGCCGACGGCAATGACGGCCAACACGATGAGATTCGCAGGGTTGAGCAAGTCGCTCATGCGTTCCCCTTTCAAGTAGCACTATCTAGATACCCCCATGGGGTGTCCCCATCTTAACCCAAAATCGTGTCCGTTCGGTCAATTAGTTTCCCTCTTCAAACTTTTTTGCTGACCATGGCTTACTTTCGTGTATAAGTTTTCCTAGGCTAACAACTGAGGACCCGAAAGGAGCATCGTGACTCGAACCATTGACATCCCAACATACCAAACGGCTGTCGTGCGCAACTGCTCCCCTACGCTCGCAGGTATCAAGCCGGCTTCGCTCTTTACCTATCCCGGCGTCTACGCCAACCAAAACGGAAAACCCGGCGCCGCCCATATCGAAGAGCGACGCTCTCGCCTGCTCGCCGTCATAGCCCAATGCAACCGCGAGCTCCAGCCACTCGGAATCCATATGAGCGTTTTGGTCTGGCGCCCCTGCGGAGCGCTCATCTATGTGTATCGCCCTGCGGACCTCATGCGATACCTCTCCGACCCCCGTGCCACGACGGCGCTAGCCGCCGAAGGTTACGATGTCCACAACCTGCCCGCATCCCTGGTGCATCTCGCCGCGCGCATCACGCTGGCAAGCAGCAATGCCGCAGAAAGCGCCTATGACGGCAGCGTCTGCGCACTCGCGCGAAATAGGCACTGCGATACGGGGTGCATATGCGAGTTCCCCCACGAAATTGGCTATTTTTTGGGCTATCCCTACGAAGATGTCCATCAGTTTATCGTCCAGCACGGCGAAAACTATAAGGTCTTTGGCGCATGGAAGGTATACACAAACGTTGAGCAGGCGCTCACGACCTTCGATTCCTATCGCGCATGCACGCAATACCTTACCTACATCTATCAACAGGGCTGCACCCTGGAACAACTTGTCCAGGCAACCCGATAGAGCATACAAGACGCGGCCGCACGCCGCACAACCGAAAGGAAAACATATGAGCAAGATCGCCGTCGTCTACTGGAGCGGTACAGGCAACACCGAGGCCATGGCAAACTTCGTTGCCGAGGGTGCAACCGGTGCCGGCGCCGAGGCAGAGGTCATCTCCTGCGCCGACTTCTCCGCAGACAAGGCCGCCAACTATGACGCCATTGCCTTCGGCTGCCCCGCCATGGGTTCTGAGGAACTCGAGTACGATGAGTTCCAGCCGATGTGGGACGAGGTCAAGGAGACTCTCGGCGACAAGAAGGTCGTCCTCTTTGGCTCCTATTCGTGGGCCGAGGGCGAGTGGATGGACAACTGGAAGGCCGACGCCGACGAGGCTGGCGTCAACGTCGTGGACTCCACCATCTGCTACGACGCGCCCGACGACGAGAGCGAGACCGCTTGCAAGGCCCTCGGAGCCGAGCTCGCGTAACGAGCCCAGGACCTCCAAAAGAGCCTGCATCAAAGCGCATCCCCATCCCTACAAAAGAGCGGGGGCTGGATTCAAGTCCAGCCCCCGCTCTTTTGTAACGGCAGTTACATCAACCGGCTACGAGATGTTGCCCAAGAACGCCTTGGTGCGCTCGCTCTTGGGGTGGTCGAAGACCTCGCTCGGCGTACCCTCTTCCACGATAACGCCGCCGTCCATAAAGACGACGCGGTCGGCAACGTCGCGGGCAAAGCCCATCTCGTGCGTCACGACGATCATGGTCATGCCGTCGCGTGCCAGGTCGCGCATGACCCCCAACACGTCGCGGACAAGCTCGGGATCGAGCGCCGACGTGGCCTCGTCAAAGAGCATGACGTGAGGATTCATCGACAGGGCGCGGGCGATGGCCACGCGCTGCTGCTGGCCGCCCGAAAGCTGGCTCGGCATAAAATCGATGCGCTCGGCAAGACCGACCTTGGTCAGCTCCTCGACGGCGATCTTCTCGGCCTCTTCCTTGCTGCGCTTGAGCACCTTCTGCTGCGCGAGCATGACGTTCTTTTTGACTGAGAGGTGCGGGAACAAATTGAACTGCTGGAACACCATACCCAGATGCGTGCGCACCTTGTTAAGGTCGACGCCCTTGGCGCACACGTCCACACCCTCAACGACAATCGAGCCACTCGTGGGATGCTCCAGACGATTGATGCAGCGAAGCATCGTCGACTTGCCCGAGCCCGAAGGACCCAGAACTACGACGACCTCGCCCTTATGCACATCCAGATCGATATCGCGCAGGACCACGTTATCGCCAAAGGCCTTCTGGAGGTTCTTGATGCTGACGACGACCTCGTTCGAGTTATTGGTTTCGCTCATGATAGGACCTCCTTACAGACCGGCGATGTGATCGGCGGGCGTCGCGACAACCTGTCCGGCGCTCTTGGCGGGACGCTTCTTCTTGGTCTCGGTCGTGCCCAAAAGCCTCGCCTCAAGACCGCTCACCAAGCGAGCGAGCGGCAGGGTGATGACCAGATAGAACAGGGCGGCAACCACGTACGGTGTAATGGAGCCCGTCGTGGCCACGATGGTACGGGCGTTCATGACGATCTCGACCACACCCACGGCGGCAAGCAGCGACGTATCCTTGTAAAGCAAGATAAACTCGCTGGTCAGCGTAGGCAAAACATTGCGGAACGTCTGCGGAATCATAACGTAGAGCAGCGTCTGGAAGGCATTCATGCCCAGAGAGCGAGCAGCCTCGTTTTGGCCCTTGGGGATCGATTGAATACCGGCGCGGAAGATCTCACACAGATAGGCAGACGAATTCATGGCCATGACGATGACGCCGAGCACGTAGTCATCAACCTTGACTCCGGCCAACGGCAGACCGAAGAACGCGATATAGATCTGCAGGAAAGCCGGCGTACCGCGAATGATATTCACATAGATGCCGGCAAAGCAACGCAGGATGCGCGACTTAGAGATGCGCATGAGCGACAGGGCAAAACCGAAGGGAATTGCCAGCGGAAACGCCACAAGCACGATCGAAAGCGACATGAGGAAGCCCTTGAAGACGATCGGCAGGCTCTGGACCAAAATGACCGGGTTCAGGAACAGGCGCAGGAACATATTGGAGTTCCACGCCTCGACCCACGGCTGCTCCTTAAGGTCGGTCAGGAAGTTATCGAAGGCCGTCACGCCCTTGATCTCCACCGACGGAATCTTGGAGATCTTCTTGGTCGACCCGTCAGCGAGCGTATAGGTGCCGCTAAAGGCCTCATCGCCGCCCTCGACGGGGAAGGTCACGCCGTAGACCTCGACGCGGAAATAGCCGCCGGCAGGCGCCGTCTCGCCAAAATCAATCTTGAGCGTCTGACCATCGACCTTGCACGTGGGCTTCATGGGCGTACGGTCCATAAGGTCATCGCCCGAGAGCATCGTCAGGCGCGTATCATCGGCGCCAAAGGTCGTGCCGTCGGCAAACGTCAGTGAAAGGCCGCCCAGCTCCTCGTCGGCATCGGCCTGGACCTCCCAGGTGATGCGGGTCTCGGTGCCACCGACCACGTCGCTACCCGAACCGGTATTGGGTCGGGCGGTGATCTTTGCGGTCTCAAGCGCCTGGGCGGTCGTGGGCACGCAGGCCCCCGCGCACACCAGGGCGAGTGCCACAGCCAAAGCGCAGGCTAGCTTTTGGAGCATCGAGGGCAGTGGATAGCTCTGGCCCATAGCTCCTTGGTTCAATCGAGACAAGGTGGCTCCTAACGTTTAAGTTGCCGACATAACGGGGCGGGATGACGCCCATTCAAGAAACGCAAAGGCCCTCTCCGCCAAAACGGAAAGGGCCCGCGTGCAATCGAGTAGTTATTTTACTTGATGTTGTACTTAGCCATGAGGGCGTCAACGGTACCGTCATCGGTCAGGTCCTTGATGGCCTGGTTGATGTCGTCCCTGAGCTTGGTGTTGCCCTGGTTGATGGCAATGGCGTACTCCTCGCCGGTGCTGATCTGCTTGATGGTCTGGCAGGTATTGAACTGCTCGGCGGTCAGCTGGCTGGCGACGGAGCGGTTGGTCACCACGGCGTCACCCTTATCGGACTGCAGGGCGCTGAAGCACTCGGTGGCATCCTTGTAGGGGACGATCTTGGCCTTGGGGAAGTTCTCCTGGGCAAAGGCCTCGGCGGTCGAGCCAGACTGGACGATGATGGTAGCGTCGGCGTTGTTGAGCTTCTCGCTGTAGTTATCGGCAGTGATGTCGGTGTTATCGACCTTGGTCACGATAGCCTGGTCATCCATGTAGTAGGAGTCGGAGAACGCGACCTCCTTCTCACGCTCGGGCGTGTCGGTGATAGCCGCGATGGAAACGTCATACTTGGCGCCCGAAGCGACGCCCGGAACCAGCGTGTCAAAGTCATTGTTGACATACTCGACATCCAGGCCCAGCTTGTCGCCGATAGCCTTGATGAGCTCAAGGTCAAAGCCCTGATAATCGCCGTTGTCATCCTTGTACTCAAACGGCGCGTACTCGGCAGAGGTGCCGACGGTCAGCGTGCCGTCCTTGACGAGCGCGTACTCCTTGGAGCCGTCGACCTTCTCGACCTTAGCGTCGTCAGAACTGCTGGAACCGGCATCAGAACCAGAGGTGGCGTTGGACGAACCGCAGCCCGTCAGAGCAAGGGCGAGCGCCATAGCACCCGTGGCGGCAAATGCGCCAAGCTTCTTCAGCTTCATAATGAGTCTCCTTCCGGTGACCTCGTTTGATTCAGAGGTCTGCAAAAACTGTTGGCTATTATGCACCCGGAATTACGAATCTGCAATGAGAAAACTGATTGAAACAAACCCATAACGTGAATGGAATACTCTACTTTGTGACAGTCATTACTGCTGCAATGACCTTAATAGTCTAATTTCAGCTGCATAACCTGCAAGTTCGTTCGGAGTCTCCAAAATAAACGGCAGCGAACGCAAATGGCCATTCGATACAATATTCTGCATAACCTGCATACCGCCACCAAATTCCCCGCTGCCAAGGTATCCCTTGCCGATGCACTCGTGACGATCTTTATGGGCGCCACAAGGGTTCTTCGAATCGTTGATGTGTACGGCATGCAAGCGATCGATACCCACCACGCGGTCGAACTCGTCGAGTACGCCGTCCAGATCATGGATGATGTCGTAGCCGGCATCGCTCACATGGCAGGTATCCAAACAAACGCCCAGCTTATCGGACAGCTCTGGGCACTTGGCGGCAACGCCCTCGATAATGCACGCCAGTTCCTCAAAGCTGCGGCCCACCTCGGTACCCTTGCCGGCCATGGTCTCGAGCAGCACCGTCGTCTGCTGGCCCTCAAACATCACCTGGCACAGGGTGTCGACAATCATCTGAATGCCGGCGTCTGCCCCCTGTCCCACATGCGCACCGGGGTGGAAGTTGTAGTAGTTGCCGGGCAGTGCTTCCAGACGCTGCAAGTCCTCGGCCATTGCCTCCAAGGCAAACTCGCGCGCCCGCTCTTTGACAGAACAGGGGTTGTAGGTATACGGGGCATGCGCCACCAGCGGTCCAAAGTCGTTTTGCGCCATAAGCTCGCGCAGAGCCGCCACGTCATCCATGTCAAGTTCTTTTGCCTTGCCACCGCGCGGGTTGCGCGTAAAGAACGCAAAGGTATTGGCGCCAATGGACAACGCCGTCTCCCCCATTGCCCGATAGCCCTTCGTCGTCGAAAGATGACACCCGATCGTCAGCATCTCCAGCTCCCTCCTCATCAGTTGCGGTGAAATACGGTCTATTGGTGCCCTATTTTGGCGCAAACAGACCGTATTCCACCGCAAGTTATAAAAGGGGCATCAGGGGCAAAGGCCTCCAAGGCATTCCAGGCGCTGGCGCCATGCCCCCACGCACTAAAGTTTCAAGCGAATCGCATCGATAATGCGCGCGCAGCGCTGCGTGGCGGCAAGGGGCATGACGGGACTCTCGAGTTTCCCCGCCCGGATGAGCTGGGTCGCATGCTGGATTTCGCCGTAGAAATCATCGATCTCAAACGGGGCATTTATTTCGAGCGTTCGACCGTCGGAATACTTCACATGAGCGCGCTCGGGGCGATGGAGACGCTCGATTTCCAACGAGCCCCGCTCACAGGCAATCGTTAAGCGGCTTTCATATGTTGCTTTGCCGTCGCACACCATATGAATGGGTATACCGCCGACGTTCATACGGATCTCGTCGGCCCAATCGACGCGGCCGCCTGATACGTCACGCCAGCGAACTTCACGGGACGAAACCTCGCAAGCGCCCGCGAGCAAATCCTCAAACCAACCGACCGCATAGCAGCCCATGTCATATAGACAGCCGCCCTGCAACGAATCAAGCAGATAGCCCGAAGGAGGCTCGCCGTAATCGAGCTTTTGCACGCTTTCAATCGAGACAATACGCCCAAGCTCACCCGACGCAAGCAAGTCCTTCACGCGAGTGCGCATCGGGCAAAACCGATTCTTCATCGCCTCCATAAACAGCACGCCGCACTCGCGAGAGGTGGAGGCAATCGAGAGAGCCTCTTCCTCACTCAAAACGGCCGGCTTTTCGCACAGCACGGCCTTTCCGGCGCGCAGCGCGCGACAGGCCCAACGCGTATGCATGCAATGCGGAAGAGCCAAGTAGATTGCGTCGACATCGGGGTCGGCAATCAGCGCGTCATAAGCCGCATTGCCGTTATCGTCGACCGAGGCATGGCCATGCGCAGCATCGATCGAAAACGCTCGGCAAAATTCCTCGACATGTGCAGGAGTGCGGCCGGCCGCAGCCACCAGCCGTGCCCCGTCGACCTTCTTGAGCGACGATGCAAATCGATGAGAAATGTGTCCGGCACCCAAAATGCCCCAACGAACCTCACGCAAATCATCACATGAATCTCGATGACCCACGACAGCCCCCTTCAGTTGCGGTGAAATAGTTCCTGTTTGGCCCCTATTCTGCCGCAAACAGGAACTATTCCACCGCAAGTTATAAAAGGGTCATGAGGAGCGCGTTTTGCCGAAGGCCTTAAGCACCGCCGTCACGGGACTAGGCTGGAAACGTCGGCGCACATCGTCGAGACGCTCGGGAATATCGATGTGCTGCGGGCAGTGCCGTGCGCATTTGCCGCATTTGACGCAATTGCTCACCAACTTGGGCTCGCTTGTGCGCACCGCGCTCGCCGTAAAGTATTGAGACAGCCCCGTAAACCAGCTGTGCGCATAGCTTGCGTTGTAGGCGGCAAAACATCCAGGGATATTGATGCCTTTAAGGCACGGCATGCAATAGCCGCATCCCGTGCAGGGCACGCGATTCGATTTTTCAAACTCATCCAGCACGTGCGCGATCGTGTCGAGCTGGTTGGCAGTCATCGAATTCGGCAACGCGAGGTCTGCCAGTGACGAATTCTCATCCACCTGCGCGGTATCGGTCATACCCGAAAGCAGCATCGTCACCTGAGGATGATTCCACACCCACGAAAGACCCCAGGCGGCAGGAGTGAGCAAATGCGGGTCACGGGCACTATCGAGCACAGCGCGGGCCCGTGGCGGCAGCTTGCCCGCTAAACGCCCGCCCAGCAGCGGCTCCATCACAAACACCGCGAGCCCGCGCTCCGAAGCCGCCATGAGTCCTGCCGTTCCCGCTTGGTAACGCTCGCCGGCATAGTTGTACTGTATCTGGCAAAAATCCCAGTCATATGCGTCAAGCATCGTCAGGAAATCCACCGCGCTGCCGTGGTACGAAAAACCAATCTGGCGAATACGCCCTGCAGCCTTTTGACACGCGATCCAGTCCTCAATGCCCAACGCCACCACACGTTCCCACTGGGCGGGCGAGGTAATGTTATGCATGAGGTAATAGTCGATATGGTCGGTCCGTAGGCGGCGCAGTTGCTCGTCGAAGAACCGGTCGAAATCCTCCGCGCATTTGCACGAAGCATGCGGCAGCTTGGTTGCGAGCAAAACCTGGTCGCGCAAGCCCAGGCGTTCAAGCGAAGCGCCCACGCAAGCCTCGTTGCCGGGATAGAGATAGGCCGTGTCCAGATAATTAATCCCCTGCTCCACCGCACGAGAAATGATGGCATCGGCTGTCTTCGCATCCGGACGTCCCGGCGCACCGGGAAACCTCATGCAGCCCAGACCCAGAGCGGATATTCGGTTACCACTTTTGGGGTCAACGCGGTATTGCACGGCCCCTCCCTTCGCCATCAGCGCCCCGACAAGGCGAAACACAATGGTCACGCAGCCGAAACATCGTGGAATCGCAATCGAGAACGTATCGTAACGCAGCAGAAATCGAGCCGTCACGGCACCGCTTTAACATCAGCAAAAAGCCCGATGAAAGGAGTCGCCCATGCCCGCGCTCGACCTTTGGAACCTCGCATCCCAGCTCAAAAGTATCGATTATCGCTGGGTCGACCTCACCCACACGCTCTCGTGCGACACCCCGCACTGGTTTGGCTTTAAGCCGTTTGAGTCCACCGAGCTCTTCGACTATCTGCCCGACACGCCCGGGGACATGCTCGCACCCATGCGCTGCTTTCAGTATTCGGTCGCCTCGCAATACGGCACCCACGTCGATGCACCGCGCCACTTCCATGTCGACGGCCGCTCCCTTGGCGAGATCGAGCCCATCGAGTTTATGCATCCGCTCTGTGTGATCGACAAGCACGAGGAGTGCGCCGCAAATCCCGACTACGTCCTGACCGTCGAGGACCTCAAAGCCTGGGAGGATGAGCACGGTCGCATTCCCAAGGACGCCTTTGTCGCCTTCCGCTCCGACTGGTCCAAGCTCGCCGACCTAGAAAACAAGGACGAGGACGGCCAGCCCCACTACCCCGGCTGGGACCTCGACGCCATCAAGTGGCTCGTTGAAGAACGCAACATCGGCGCTATCGGCCACGAGCCGGCTGACACCGACCCGGCGAGCGTGACCACGCGCGAGGACGCCTACCCCTACCCCGGCGAGCAATACATCCTCTCGGTCGACCGCTATCAGATCGAGGTCATGGACCATCTGGACGAGCTTCCCGCCACGGGTGCCGTCATCTTCTGCACCTTCCCCAAGGTCCGCGATGGCGTCGGATACCCCGCCCGCGTCTTTGCGGTCTGCCCTGCAGCGTAGCGTCCAGGCAAACGTTTCTTTTTTATAACAGCCGCCCCGCGCACCCACCAATCACCCTGGCAGCATACAATCCATCAGGCGCCCCTTACGCGGGCGCCTTTTATATGGGGAGATGATTCACATGCAGATCAACAAGGTCACCTTTATCGGCAAGGGCGGCGTCGGCCTGCTCTACGGCAGCATGATCGCCCGGGCGCTCGGCAACGACGCCGTCGAATACGTCATGGATGATGCCCGTTTTGAGCGTCATGCGAACGACGCGCTCACCGTCAACGGAAAGCCTTGCGATCTCACGTCCGTCCGTGCCAGCGAGGCAGCGCCCGCCGATCTGGTCATCCTGACAGTCAAGACCACCGGTCTCGACCAAGCACTCAAGACTATGGAGCGCGTCGTGGGACCCAACACGCTCATCGCCTCGCTGTGCAACGGCATTACGAGCGAGCAAAAGATTGCCGAACGCTTTGGCTGGGAGCATACCGTTCTTGGTATCTGCCAGGGCATGGACGCCGTGTTTCTCAACGGCGCGCTCACCTTTACCAATGCGGGCGAAATCCGCTTTGGCGCGGCGGCCGGCACGGACCCCGCGACCGTCGCCGCTATCGACGGGCTCTACACGCGCTGCGGCATCGCCCATACTGTCGAGCGCGACATTGCGCACCGCATGTGGGCCAAACTCATGCTCAACGACGGCATCAACCAGACCTGCATGGCCTACGGCGGGACCTACGGAAGCGCCACGGAGCCGGGCTCCGAGCAGCGCCGCTGCTTTGTCTCCGCCATGCGCGAGACGCTTGCAGTTGCCAACGCCGAGGGCGTTGAGCTGACCGAAGCAGACCTGACGCAAATGGTGCACCTCATCGAGGGAATCGACCCCGCCGGTATGCCCTCGATGGCTCAAGACCGCATCGCAAGGCGCAAAACCGAGGTTGATGAGTTCGCGGGCACCATCTGCCGCCTCGCAGCCAAACACGATATCCAGGCACCGCAAAACGAATGGCTCTATCGACGCATTCGCGATATCGAGAAAAGTTGGTAGCGCCGACGCGCCGCATTCAACAGCCTTAACAGCAAAGCCGCCGCAAGGAGCACTCCCCTTACGGCGGCTTTCATCTTCGTCTATGACCGGCGGTCAATCTCACAACAGCTAGCGTTGCGACTCCGGAACCTCGTCCTCATCGTCGCGACAAAGAGCTACACCCGCACTTCCCAGCAGCGCGGCCGCGATCAACACGCCAACCACGATAGAGGCAGCCCCACAAGACCCCAGCATGCCCGCGACGAGCGCGGCCGTGGGACCAAGGCAGCCAAGCATCAACGCGACGGCGGCAACGGTAATATCTCGAGCATTCACAAGACCACTTCCTCCAAGAGAAAGACCTTATTTCTCAAGAACCAGTGTGCTCCGCATCCATTCGCCCAGCGTACCGCCACGGTAAGGGCTCTGTTAACTCAGACGCGCATAAAGAACGAGCGGCTTTACGTTGCCTAAAAGCTCAGTAAAGACGCCCGCCCATCATGTGCCTATTTTGCTTATGGCAGATTACCAACCGGTGTAGTAGTCGGTGGTTCCGGCAGCGCAGCCGGAGTCATAGACCTTGCAATCACCCTTGGAGCCCGTAAAGGTCGAGCCCTGGGCCATATCGCCCGCGGCAACAACGTAATAGCCGTCGGAATCGCGCCAGAAGCCCTCAGAATCCTGAGTCCATTCGCCCGTGCGATAGTGATAAAGCACATTGCTGCTGTAATAGGTCTCGCGGCGCCCGTTGTAGTTATTGACACCCGCAGAGCGCGTCAGGCCCGATCCGTTCGCGTAGGACGCGGCAGACGCGTAGGACGGAGTGTAACCGGCGTTGTAGTACGAAGCCTGGGCGACCTCGGCAGCCTCCGCCTCGGCGGCAGCCTCGAGCGCTTCGCGCTTGGCATCCTCAAGCGCAGTGCGCAGCTCATCGAGCTCGGTCGACTTGGCGTCGACCTCCCTCATCGTCAACAGGCTACCCACACTGTCGATACAGCCCTGCAGCACAGCGCGCTCGTCATCGGTGGCATAGTCGCCATACATATTCATGATGATCTGAGCGCGCATCTCCAGGGAATCGCGCTTGGCCTCCATCGAGGCGTTCCACTCCTGCATGGAACCATAACCATCGCCGCGATAGTCAACGGGCTGTACCAGCGTCGTCTCGGACGGCGTAGATCCAACCGTATCGGACAATGTTGCGGCGTGGGCATCAGTTGCACCGGCGCCCGCCAAAAGTGCCACGGTCAGAGCGGCGGAAAGGGCGGCGGCTTTCGGTTTTCGTGAATCGATCCTCATGTAGCTGGAAACCTCCGTAGTGCGTTTTTGCTGCGTTTGAGCTGCGTGTGATTCGATCGCGCTGCATAGTACCCCGAGCAAATCGCGACCTGCGGTTTTACTCAAAAGTCGCACGTCAATTGCGTAAAACTCACATCCTCTCAACAGGAGTTTTCCACAACTCGAATGCATAAAGCGTGTCAAAAACCCTGTTTTTGCACCCGCTCTATGCAAAAAAGGCGCCTGTGCAACCATTGTTCGCACAGGCACCTTGAGCAGGCATTTTATGCAGTTATACCTATCGAGTCGCAAGGGGTCCTTGCACAAGTCGCCTTACTCGTCCAGCGCGGCGAAGGCCTGCTTCAGATCCCAAATGATATCCTCGGCGTTCTCGGTACCGATGGAAAGACGGATCGTGGAGGGCGTGATGTTCTGCTCGGCGAGCTCCTCGGCAGAGAGCTGGGAGTGCGTGGTGGTAGCCGGGTGCACGACGAGCGACTTGACGTCGGCCACGTTGGCGAGCAGCGAGAAGACCTGCAGATGATCGATGAACTTCCAAGCTGCCTCCTGGCCACCCTTAATCTCAAAGGTAAAGATCGAGGCACCGCCGTTGGGGAAGTACTTCTGATAGAGCTCGTGATCGGGGTGCTCAGACAGGCTCGGGTGGTTCACCTTGGCGACATGGCAATCACCAGCCAGGAACTCAACGACCTTCTTGGTGTTCTCGACATGACGGTCAACGCGCAGCGACAGAGTCTCGGTGCCCTGGAGCAGGATCCAAGCGTTGAACGGGCTGATGCAGGCGCCCTCGTCACGCAGCAGGATGGCGCGGACATAGGTTGCGAAGGCGGCGGGACCGGCAGCCTCGGCAAACGAGACGCCATGGTAGGAGGGGTTGGGCTCGGCGATCTGCGCATACTTGCCGCTCGCCTTCCAATCGAAGTTACCGCCGTCGACGATCACACCGCCCAGCGAGGTGCCGTGGCCGCCGATGAACTTGGTTGCGGAATGGACGACGATGTTGGCACCATGCTCCAGCGGACGGAACAGATACGGGGTGCCGAAGGTGTTGTCGACGACAACCGGCAGACCGTGCTTCTTGGCGATCTCGGAGATGGCGTCGATGTTGGGGATGTCGGAGTTGGGGTTGCCGAGCGTCTCGAGATAGATGACCGTGGTGTTGTCCTTGATGGCTCCCTCGACCTCGTCCAGGTTGTGGGCATTGACGAAGGTGGTCTCGACGCCAAACTGGGAGAGCGTATGCTCCAGCAGGTTGTAGGAGCCGCCGTAGATGGTCTTCTGAGCCACCACGTGGTCACCGGCCTGAGCAAGAGCCTGCAGGGTATAGGTGATGGCAGCAGCACCGGAGGCGACGGCGAGACCTGCCACGCCACCCTCGAGTGCGGCGATACGGTCCTCGAAGACGCCCTGGGTGGAGTTGGTCAGACGGCCGTAGATGTTACCAGCATCGGCAAGACCAAAGCGGTCGGCGGCGTGCTGGGAGTTGCGGAACACATAGCTCGTGGTCTGGTAGATAGGCACGGCACGGGAGTCGGATGCAGGATCGGCGCTCTCCTGGCCAACGTGCAGCTGCAGGGTATCGAAACCAAAAGTGTGCTCGGGGTTGTTGATGAACTGGCTCATGATGATCTCCTTGATCGAACAAAAGTAATAAGCGTAAGAGAAGTAAGTCGCTGTCTCCTGATCACGCCGACGGGCGCAAGCAGGAGCCCGGCATTCGTCTTGGTAAGCAATTCATATGCGGGCCTCCTTTCGCATCCCGGTTCCGTGGTTGGCTTAATTACCTACCGCCTTTGTGTGTTTTGAATAGTACGAGCATTGTTTCCCTCGGTCAATCACTTAAAAGCGCTAACCTGTTATCGGTTTTATAGATAGCAATCGAAAGGATGACGTCGATGACCCTTCAGCAGCTTCGTTTTCTGATTGCCGTGGCAGAGTCCGGCTCAATTAACGCCGCAGCTCAGCGCCTCTATACCGCTCAGTCCAACATATCAAACGCCGTCAAAAGCCTGGAACAGGAGCTCCATCTGGAGATCTTTACGCGCTCCAGCCGCGGCGTCACGCTCACCAACGACGGCACCGAGCTTTTGGGCTATGCGCGCCAGGTCGTAGAGCAGGCCGACATGCTCGAGGCGCGCTACGAGGACGGCGGCACCCCGCAAGCCCGCCTCGCCATTTCCGCCCAGCATTACGCCTTTTCGGTCGAGGCCTTCGTCAACGTCGTCGAGCGCTGCCGGGACGACAAGTTCGAGTTCATCATGCGCGAGACCACCACGTCGCAGATCATCGATGACGTCCGCGCGTTTCGCAGCGACATTGGCATCCTCTATCTGGACGACTTTAACAATCGTGTCCTACAGAAAGCCTTTACCGATGCCCGAGCAAGCTTCCATCACCTCTTTGATGCAAAGGTCCACGTGTTCGTAAGTGAGCGCCACCCGCTTGCCCGCCGCCCGCAGCTGTCCCTTGCCGACCTTACGCTCTATACGCGCTACAGCTTTGAGCAGGGAACCTCAAACTCCTTCTATTACGCCGAGGAGCCGTTTAGCTACATCCCCTGCGATCGCAACATTCGAGTCTCTGACCGCGGCACGCTCACCAACCTGCTGATCACCTCGAACGGCTACACGCTCTCCACCGGCGTGCTCTCAAACGAAATGCAATGGGGCATGGCATCGATTCCGCTGGCAGATGCCCCGACGATGCACGTAGGCTATATCATGCACGATGAACGCAAGCCCTCTCCCCTGTTGCAGCAATACCTCGACGAGCTCGACCGCATCATCCAAGAAAACCAGCCATCAGAGGACGGGGTAGATATGGTAGATTGCTAGCCCTCGGCGAACGCGGCGCTACAATGGTCACTCACACGAAACGTACCCAACGAAAGGAACCATGTGAAGGTCATCATCTATACCGACGGCTCGGCCCGATCAAATCCGGGACGCGGCGGATACGGCGCCGTGCTCAAATACACCAACCCCGCCGGCAAGACCTTCACCTCCGAGCTTTCGCGCGGCTACGCCAAGACCACCAACAACCGCATGGAGCTCATGGCGGTCATCGTGGCGCTCGAGGCACTTAACCGCCCCTGCGAGGTCGAGGTCCATTCCGATTCGCAGTACGTCGTCAACGCCTTTAACAAGCACTGGATCGACGGCTGGAAAAAGCGCGGATGGAAAACCGCCAACAAGCAGCCCGTTAAGAACCGCGACCTGTGGGAGCGCCTGCTTGCCGCCAAAAGCAAGCATAAGGTAGAGTTCATCTGGGTTAAGGGACATGCCGGCCACGAGCTCAACGAGCGCTGCGACGAGCTCGCCACCACGGCGGCCGACGGCAGCAACCTCGATATCGACACCGGCTTTAACGAGAGCGACCTGTAATAGCGTTTTCGCGCAGCTTTATATCCCCACGCGCTACACTCATCTTGTAGACCAAACAACGCAAGGGGGACGTATGCTGCGCATCGCGACCATCGGCACATCCATGATCACCGACGACTTTATCCAAGTCGTCAACGCCAACGACCAAGCCGCGTTTGTGGGCACGCTTTCACGCGACGCCAATCGCGGTACTACCTTTACCGCCGAGCGCGGTGGTGAGCGAAACTTTACGTCGCTCGATGAGCTCGCGGCAGCCGCCGACGTCGACGCCGTCTATATCGGCAGCCCTAACGCACTTCACTACGAGCAGGCCCTTGCCTGCATCGCCGGCGGCAAGCACGTCATCGTCGAGAAACCCTTCTGCGCCACCGAAGCGCAGGCGCTGGAAGTCTTCCGCGCTGCCGAGGCAGCAGGTGTCGTGGCCCTCGAGGCCATGCGTCCCCTCCACGATCCCGCCTTCCACGCCATCGAGGACGCCCTGGGCGAGATCGCCCCCATCCGCCGCGCCTCATTGCGCTTTGGCAAGTATTCCTCGCGCTACAACGAGATTCTCGCGGGACGCGCCACCAATATCTTCGACTGCAATATGGCATCGGGTTCCCTCATGGACATTGGCGTCTACGCCGTCGAGCCCATGGTCGAGATTTTCGGCATGCCTTCCGGCCTTACGAGCATGACTACTCTGCTCGACCCCACCACGCGACAGCTCACGCACGGCCCCATCGACGGCTGCGGTTCCATCCTCGCCAGCTATGGCGGAGGCCGCATCTCCGTCGAGCTCGCGCACTCCAAAATTACGAATGACCTGCTGCCCTCGCAGATCGAAGGCGAGCACGGCACTATCCAGATCGACCATCTGTCCACGCCCCGCAACGTCCGCATCGACTATCGCGGCGAAGTCGTACGCGGCTCGGCGACCGAGGCACCGCGCGAACAGGGCGACAACGGCCGCGTGCTCGACCTGCCCAAATCGAGCAACACTATGGAATACGAACTCGCAGACTTTATCACCGCCATCGGCGGCATCGATAACGTCAAGGAAGAGATTTGGGAGACCCCGGCGGGACGTCACGAGCTTGGCCACTACCGCGATGTCACGCTCGTCTCACTACGCATCATGGATGCCGTGCGTCAGCAGGCCGGCATAACCTTCCCGGCCGACGCAGGCAAGCAGGCATAGCGATGGGCCTCTTCGATACGTTCTTCTCCAGCGTCACCGGCGGCAGTCGAGAGCCTCAAAAACCGTCAAACGTCGAGCTCGAGCTGCGCCGCAGGCTTACCGTGCTTGCAAGCGACGAGGCCACTCAAGACACTCCCCTGCGTTATTTCCTGCGCTGGGCGGGGCAAGTCCAAGGCGTTGGTTTTCGCTTTACCAACACCAACCTCGCGCAGGCACGCGCACTCACCGGCTGGGTGCGTAACATGGAAGACGGCTCAGTCGAGATGGAGATACAGGGAGCTCCGGCAGACATCCTATCTCATCTCGAGGCACTTCATGCCTCCTACGAGCGCATGGGAACGCGTTTTCGCCTTGTAGATGCCCAGGCCCGAGCCCCACTTGCCAATGAAGACGGTTTCAGTCCTCATTATTAGTATTGTGTGCTAAATACGGTATCATTTACCTACGACCGTTGATAGAAAAGAGGCGAGGCGCATGGCGGTGCAAAGAAGGAATACCAAGCAGCGAAAGCTGGTTCTTGACGCCGTGCGCCAAAGCTATAACCATCCCACCGCCGACGAAATCTACAACGTCGTGCGCGCGCAGGATGACAAAATCAGCCGCGGTACGGTCTACCGCAACCTCAATCTCTTGGCCGACGCCGGCGAGATCCTCTCCATCAAGACGCCGGGCGGCAGCCGCTTCGATCGCACGATCGAGCCGCATGCACATATCATCTGCACCTCGTGCAGCCGCGTCATCGACGTACCGCTCCCCTTCGATGCCCAGCTCGACGCCAAGGCGTCCGAGCAAATCGGCTGGCACGTCACGTCGCACTACACCATCTTCGAGGGTCTCTGCCCCGACTGCCGGTAGATGTTTGGGACATGCCTACTCGGCAAGCAGGCGACGCAGTTCTTCTTCGACCGTGTGCACATAGCGGACGCGGTCGTTGATGCCATGCATAGAGGGATTGCAGCTCTCCATTAGATAAGGATGGCCCACTACGTTGAGCATGTCGCGGTCGTTTTCGTTATCGCCAAACGCCATCATCTCATCGGGCGAAATACCCAGGGCGCGACCGTAATCGGCAAGCGCGGAACCCTTGCCCGAACCAAAACCGATAAAGTCCGTCCATTCGGTTCCCGATGTCATCACGTCAACACGGTCGCTAAAGAGGCGCTCAAAATACTCCAGGGCCGCCGGCTGATCCACCTCGGGCGTCTGGAAGGCAATCTTAATGACGTCCTCGTCGATGTCCTCGGGGCGGTCGACCACCGCCACATCGCAGTGGACCTCATAGCGCAAATGGTCGACGAACGCATCGTTGCCGCTCATGGTGTAGAGGTGCCCCTCACACGAAAGGGTCACGTCGGCATGGGGATACGCAGCCACGGCATTCGCGATATCCATAGCAAGACTACGCTCCATGGAACGCTTGACAACGGCACGCCCCTCGCTCATCACCAGGGCTCCGTTTTCGCATACATAGGCGAGCTCATCGGCCACCGGGGCAAAAAGGTGGCGCAAACTCGCATATTGACGGCCACTCGCCGGCATAAACACGATACCGCGACGATGCAGCTCATCGATGAGCTCAAAGGCCCCGGAACGCGGCTCGCGCTCCCCCGGATGCAGCAACGTGCCGTCCAAATCGCATGCAATCAGCTTGATTCCCTCAAGACCCATATGCTTCCCCAAAGCCTCCTATCAACAGAAAGACGGACTTTGAATAGTTGCCTCTCAAAGTCCGTCTTACTTATACGCACGTTAACCGCGCGCCTTCTTTACGATCGTAAAGTCTGGAGCCATACTCACAACGGCATCCGCCGCACTCGACGCAAAGCGCCGGTCCGAATCGAGTTCACGGGTAACCGTCGAGAGCCGAACGCCCTCGACGCCCCGGAGCATGCGGCCCAAAACAGGCTGCACCGGCGTATACATGCGCACGGTATGCTCGTCCGAATCGCCTCGGAAGAGCGGCGCGTGCATATTGCCGATCTCCCAGCATGTATGCGCGAGCGCAATCGGATCCATGCGGTCAACTTCGACCAAATAGACCTCGGCGCTGCGCAGGCGCACGACAACCGCCACGGGCACCATGCCCGAACGGTCGATGGCGAGCACGTCGCCGTCGGCAAGACGACCGCCGTCGGCAGCATCCAGCCGAACATCGACCGTGCGCCCCAGCTCCGTCACGCCCACAAACGCGCATACATCAGCCTGGTCCCAATCGAGCAGCAGCTCGTCAACTTCAAAGACGCCGCCCAAATTCCGGCGAAGCAGGAGTTCATAGGACGGATCGTTGAGATTTCCCAAGCATGTCGTCGAAACCAGATTTACAGGCATAGCCTAACCCTCGACCTCGACGAGCTCGATATCAAAGTTGAGATCCTTGCCGGCAAGCTCGTGGTTGGCATCGAGCGTCACGGCCTCGGGCGTCACGTCAATGACGACGGCGGGGACAGGCATGCCGCTCGGCGTGGACAGGAAGAGCTTCATGCCCTTCTCGATCTGCTCGATGTTGGGAACCTGCTCGGCCGGGAAGGTAATAACCATCTCGGGATTGTGCTCGCCGTAGGCATCGGCAGCAGGAATGTGCACGGTCTTCTTCTCGCCCACCTGCATGTCGACAACAGCGGCGTCGAAGCCCTTGATCATCTGACCGGCGCCGCAGGTGAACTCCAGCGGCTCGCCGCGATCGTAGGAGCTATCGAACTGCGTGCCGTCATCGAGCGTGCCGCGATAATGGGTCTTGACCTTCTTGCCCTGGTTGGACATGGTAACCTCCGTAATAAGGGCGGCGCACAACACGGGCCGCCATGAACATATGGCGCTAACTATACCCTAGTCATACAATTCAATGACAGTTTGCAAAGAAACGCTGCAACCGGAGGAACCATGGCATATCCCGTATTTGACCTACACTGCGACACCGCTGACCGCATCGGCTGGGCCACACTCGATCTCGACCTGCGCTTTACCGCCGGCACCGACGGTTATTTCCCCGGCGACGAAACGCATCCGCAAGATTTCGACCTCATCGAGGGCAACGCCTGCGCCATCTCGCTCGCAAAGATCGGCAACACGCCGTGGGCACAGTGCTTCGCCACGTTTGTCCCCGACGAGATTCCCACCGCCCACGCCGCGCGCTTCCAGGCGCAAATCATGGCGCATATGAGCGGCCAGGCAATGCTCAACCACGACCGCATGGTCAACGTACGCAGCGCCGCAGACATTCGCCCCGCGCTCAAGGACGGCAAGGTCGCTTGCATCCACACCATCGAAAACGCCACGTTCTTTGCCGAGGATCCCGCGCTGATCGAGGTGCTCAAGAGCTTGGGCGTGCTTATGTCGTCACTCAGCTGGAACGCGCAGGGACCGCTCGCGAGCGGGCACGATACCCACGCCGGCCTCACCGCCGCCGGCATCGAGGCACTTACGCAGATGGAGCACGCCGGCATGGTGCTTGACGTCTCCCACCTCAACGATGAGTGCTTTGACGAGGTTGTCGCCCACGCCACACGTCCCTTCGTCGCCAGCCACTCCAACTCCCGTGCGGTTTGCGGCGTCAAACGCAACCTTACCGACGACCAGTTCCGCACCATTCGCGACATGGGCGGTATCGTCGGCCTCAACTACTGCAGCGAGTTCCTTTCCAACGACGCAACCGACAAGACCGCCGCAGACGTCACCTTCGACCAGCTAGCGGCACATATCGAGCACTGGCTCGACCTGGGCGGCGAGGACGTCATCGCGCTCGGCGGCGACTGGGACGGTGCCACGGTGCCCGCCTTCCTCTCCGATGCCAGCAAGATGCCCGAGTTCCAGAACATGCTCTCCAAGCACTTTGGCAAGACCGTGATGCAGAAGCTCTGCAGCGACAACGCGCTTGCCTTCTTTGAGCGTTATTAATTTCACATCCCTTGAGCGGGCCGGCATGCCGAACGGTCGACATGCCGGCCCGTCCCCAATCTGAAGGACCGCTTTTGACGCAGCAGTTTACGATTTCCGCATCCCGACCGGATGGGACGCCCATCCCCGTCATCGTTACCAAAAAGCGCGTCAAGAACTTCAACCTACGCGTCACATCGAGCGGTGAGGTCCACGCCAGTGCACCGCTCGGCGCCAGCCGCGAGCGTATCGAAGCGTTTGTGAAGCGCAACAGCGCCTGGATTATCAGCCGACTTGCCCAGCGCGAGCAACGTCAGGCGACGGCGCGAGAGCCGCTCAGTCCCTCGTCCATCATTGCGCTTTGGGGCAAACCCATCACCGTTCAGGATGCACTCGACCACAACTTTGAGCCACCCGCACCGCGGCCCAAGCAGGCTACCTTCGCAAGTTTTATGGGTACCGACGAGCCAGACGAACGTCCGCAGGCCAAGTGGAACGCGACCCTCGACGGCTTAACGCCCAGTGAGATCCAAGCCCATATTGACCAGCTCTATACGTCCGAGGTCACATCGGCGCTGCGCGATATTGTGCACGCATACGAAATCGCAATGGGTGTCGCCGTTTCCCGCGTTTCCGTGCGCAGCATGAAAACGCGCTGGGGATCATGCACGCCCAAAACCGGCGCCATTCGCATCGCACGAGAACTTGCCGCCTACCCCGTCGAGTGCCTTGACATGGTTGTCGCCCACGAGCTCGTCCACCTGCTCGAGCCAAGCCACAATCATCGGTTTCACGCGCTGCTCGACACGTACTGCCCCAACAACAGGGCTCTGTCGCAGCGGCTCAAAAAACCGCCCGCCAACGAGCTCTAGAGTCGGTTAGCGCACGCGCTCGATCTCGACACCGCAGCTTGCCAAGGGAAGACCGACAGGCGCCCAAGGCTTATCGAGCTTAACGTGCACGCCAAGCAGCAGGGGGTAACGACGCAACAGCATCTGGGCCACACCCTCGGCTGCCGCCTCGATGAGCTTAAACGTATGCTCGCGCAGATAGCCATCGACATCGTGGCACACCGAGCCGTAGTCAATCGAAGCGTCCAGGTTATCGTGCTCCCCCGCTGCACGCAGGTCGGCATAGAGCACCAAGGACACGATGAACTTCTGGCCCAGCGCATTCTCTTCGGGATACACGCCGTGGTTGGCAAAGACCTCGAGACCGTCGATAGTAATGCGGTCAGCATGGCGCAGATCGTCATAACTCACGTGGGGCACCGCCGTTGCGGTGGATATTTCGCCCCTGCCACGACGGGCGAGCTCGGCACCCTCGGTCTTGGTTGCATTCTCGGGTAGCTTTTTGTTAGTCATCGCGATCGTCTCCTTCGTTCAGAACCCCGACCGCGCATACCGACTACACGCGAATCGATAGGTTCTTTTTATCATCGCTCCAGTTGCAGGCATTGCGCGCAGGGCATGCAAAGCAGGCGCGCGACGCTTTGTCGGCTGCATAAAGCAGACGCTCAAGCGGCTGGCTGTTCACGCGTAGCTTTCGATGGCCCAGGATGGCCGTCTTAATGGCTGCGGCATCTGCCGGTTCGAACGCCACATCATCGGGCATGCCGCCGAGAATCGCATCAGCGACGCGTTCGCTTGCAACATCATGGGATATACCCGATTCATACTGTTCATCTTTGCCGATATCGTGAAGAAGTGCCGTGGCGTAGATGACCTCGCGGTCAAATTCGAGCTGTTCCTCGAGATTCTTGATCCACATAATGCGAGCGACATCGAGAAGATGATCAATACCGTGGCGGCAGAAGATGCGCCCCGATTCCAACTGTGCAATGTTGCCCAGGTGCCGCCGGAACAGCCCGTTGGCACAAATGTAATCAATGCGAGGCATGGCACCAAAGGGAGTCAGGCCCGAAGCCATAAAGCCGCGACGCGACGTCCCCTCATCGGTCTTCGATGTAAAGTCGTTGACGACCCTCATGCTAACGGCCCAGCATCCTAAAGAACCGCTCCTCGAGCGCGGGATCAGTCTCAAAGACGCCGCGGCGAGCGAGCGTCACGGTCTTGGTGCCGGGCTTTTGCACGCCGCGCATCGTCATGCATATGTGCTCGGCTTCCATCAGCACAATCGCCCCTTGGGGAGCAAGATATTCCATGAGGGCATCGGCAACCTGCGCACACAGCTGCTCCTGCAGCTGCAGGCGACGGGCATAGACCTCAACCGTGCGAGCAAGCTTAGACAGACCCGCCACGCGACCGTTAGGGATATAGCCGATCGCAGCTTTGCCATAAAACGGCAGCAGATGGTGCTCGCACAGCGAGTAAAACGTAATGTCGCGCTCAATAACCAAGTCGTTCGAAGCGACGGCAAAGGTTTTGGACAGGTGCTCCTCGGCACTCTGATCCATACCGCCGGCGATCTCACCATACATACGGGCAACGCGCGCCGGGGTCTCCAGCAGGCCCTCACGAGTTGGGTCCTCGCCTATGCCCTCAAGCAACAGCTTAATGGCGGCCTCGACTTTTTCCTGATCGACCATCTGGGCCTCACTTTTCCGATTTTGCGTTCGCGCTATGGTACCACGCCCTTTGGCATCGGCCACAAACTACATAGTATGGGTCGAATAGACCGGATCGTCCCGCCAAAGCTCCACAGCGTCGCAAAGCGCAACGCCCTCGCGCACAGCACGGGCGCGCGTGGCGTTCATATCAATCACGCGCTGATTGCTCGAGCCCCTAAAGCGCAATGAGATATCGTACAGATCCTGAACAAACGGGCCGTCCACCAACATGTCGAGGCAGGCCAGGATACGGTCCGTCACCTCGGTATGATGACGGCCACCCGGCATAAGCTCCTCGAGCACGTCGCCGGTAAAGCACCAAATGGTCTTGCCCGACCCCTCGGGATAGACCGCACGCACGCGTTCGATAAAGTCAACAAGTCCCGCCTGATTCTCGGGCTCCATAGGCTCGCCGCCCAGAATCGTCAGGCCATCGATAAAGGGATGGTCGAGGCTCTCGATAATCTTGTCCTCGACGGCACGATCGAACGGCTCGCCCGCAGCAAAGTCCCACGCGACAGAGTTAAAGCAGTTCTTGCACCCACGACGGCACCCACTCACAAACAGAGAAGTACGAACGCCTTCCCCATCAGCAATGTCGAAATACTTAATGTTCGCGTAATTCATAGGTAACTCTCCCGGGAGGCCGGGACATATCATCCCGTCCTCAAACATTCTCGGCCTTCGGCCTGCGAAACTGCGGGCGGGACGATATGTCCCGGCCTCATGCAAAGGGTAACTCAATGAACGAAGCGAACATCGAGTATAGGGTTCGAGGTCCAATAAAAACTTTGTTGCAGCTCAACCGCCATCGCAAGCAAAGCGTTGTTGCAAGTCAACTCATTTCCGCTAAGAACTTCGAGGAGTGAGCAGGCCGCATGCTACATCTCAACTACGTCAACTTGGCTGAACCGAGAGGGCCGCTTGGGCTTTTGCTCGATATGAGTTCCGCACGCAAAGAAGGCCACTTAATGTGGCCTTCGTCTTGCGCAGGACTGTCCGAAATAGCGAGCAAATGCCCAAGCGGCCCTCCCGGCTCAGCCCCGGAGCGGTATTAGAGATGCAGCACGCGGTCGCGGATCTCCTCGGTTCGGCCCTGGTTCCAGAACTGGGTACCGATGTAGCCACACGTACGACGGGCGACGTTCATCTTCTCCTGATCGCGGTTGCCACAGTTGGGGCACTCCCACACCAGCTTGCCGTCATCCTCGACAATCTTGATCTCACCGTCGTAGCCGCACACCTGGCAGTAGTCGCTCTTGGTGTTGAGCTCGGCGTACATGATGTTGTCGTAGATGTACTGCATCACGCGAATAACAGCCTTGAGGTTGTCTTGCATGTTGGGAACCTCGACGTAGGAGATGGCACCGCCCGGCGAAAGCTGCTGGAACATACCCTCGAACTTGAGCTTGTCGAATGCGTCGATCTCCTCGGACACGTGGACGTGGTAGCTGTTGGTGATGTAGCCCTTGTCCGTCACGCCCGGGATGATGCCAAAACGACGCTGCAGGCACTTTGCGAACTTGTAGGTCGTCGACTCAAGCGGGGTACCGTACAGCGAGAAGTCAATATCGCTTTCGGCCTTCCACTCGGCGCACTTGTCGTTCATGCGCTGCATGACGGCCATGGCAAAGGGCGTGCCCTCCTTCTCGGTGTGGCTGTGGCCCGTCATGTACTTAACGCACTCATACAGGCCGGCATAACCCAAACTAATGGTGGAGTATCCGCCCACGAGCAGCTTGTCGATCGTCTCGCCCTTCTTCAGACGAGCAAGGGCACCGTACTGCCAAAGAATCGGTGCGGCGTCAGAAAGCGTACCCATCAGGCGCTCATGACGGCACAGCAGGGCACGGTGGCACAGCTCAAGGCGCTCGTCGAAGATCTTCCAGAACTTATCCATATCCTGGTGCGAGCTCAGCGCAACATCGGGCAGGTTGATGGTCACAACGCCCTGGTTAAAGCGACCATAGTACTTGGGCTTGTTCGGGTCGTAGTTCAGCGCGTTGGCAACGTTGTTAAAGCCGTTGCCCGAGCGGTCGGGCGTCAAGAAGCTGCGGCAGCCCATGCAGGTATAGCAGTCTCCGTTACCCGCGGTCTCGCCCTTCGACAGCTTGAGCTCGCGCATCTTTTTCTCGGAGATGTAATCGGGCACCATACGCTTGGCAGTGCACTTGGCAGCCAGCTGGGTCAGGTAGAAGTACGGGGAATCCTCGTGAACGTTATCGTCCTCGAGTACATAGATAAGCTTGGGGAATGCCGGGGTAATCCAAACGCCGGCCTCGTTCTTAACGCCCTCGTAGCGCTGGCGAAGCGTCTCCTCCACGATCATGGCAAGGTCGTGCTTCTCCTGAGGCGTACGAGCCTCGTTAAGATACATAAAGACCGTCACGAACGGCGCCTGGCCGTTGGTGGTCATAAGGGTCACGACCTGATACTGAATCGTCTGAACGCCGCGACGGATCTCGTCACGCAGGCGGTCCTCAACAACCTCGCGGACCTTTTCGGGAGATGCGGAAACGCCGAGCTCCTCGAGCTCGCGGGCGACCTCGCCGCGAATCTTTTGACGGCTCACCTCGACGAACGGGGCAAGATGGGTCAGCGAAATCGACTGGCCACCGTACTGGGAGGAAGCAACCTGGGCGATGATCTGCGTCGCGATGTTGCAGGCGGTCGAGAAGCTGTGCGGCTTCTCAATCAGCGTACCCGAGATAACAGTACCGTTCTGGAGCATATCCTCCAGGTTCACCAGGTCGCAGTTATGCATGTGCTGGGCAAAGTAATCCGAATCGTGGAAATGGATCAGGCCCTCATTATGGGCATCCACAATCTCCTGGGGCAGCAGCACGCGCTGGGTCAGGTCCTTGGAGATCTCGCCGGCCATGTAGTCACGCTGAACGGAATTGACGGTCGGGTTCTTGTTGGAGTTCTCCTGCTTGACCTCTTCGTTATTGCACTCAATCAACGACAGGATCTTGTCATCGGTCGTGTTCTTCTGGCGCTTCAGGCTCTGAACATAGCGATAGATGATGTAATGGCGAGCGACCTCGTAGCAGTCGAGACGCATGATCTCGTCCTCGACCAGATCCTGGATCTCCTCGACCGACACGGTGTGACCCGCGTTCTCGCATGCCTCGGCGACGTTTTGTGCCGCATAAACCACCTGGCGGTCGGTAAGACGAGAGCTCTCCTCGACCTCCAAGTTTGCGGCGCGGATGGCATTGACGATCTTATCGATGTCAAAGACAACCTCGGTGCCGCTGCGCTTGATGATCTTCATCCTCTTGCCTCTTTCGCTTCGTAGCCTCATCGCGCTTCAGAGCCAAACGATACCCGACAGGGCTTGCCCCTGTCTTGCGGCGCCGTCGCGCAATCTGTGTTCTCGATAAACCATAAGCCTCCATGCGGACATTCCTTGGAGCCGATCAAGCGGCTCAAGGACACGTTCAAAAGAGGCAGTTAAGGTCTTCGTTCTCTGTCCGTCATCTATCATACGACAAAGAGGCATCTATATCCTGTATTCTTTTTTTAGGTCAAACACAACATATAGTGTTTCGGCAGGTCAAAGCAATTAGTCATTTTGCAGACGCATTAAAAATGAGGGGTTCTTGGCAAGTCGGTAAAACGTTACCAACACGGCTACCTGCATGGCAGTTATAAAACCCCCTTAGTCAAGCCGCTGACAAATCCTACCAAAACCAAACCGCTCACGCCAAAAGAATCCAAAAGATTGTGCTTGACCAACATGTTGCGGTCACGATCGGCCAGGACGTATGCAATCTGCCGGCACCTCTACGGGATGCGAAGACCATCGTGTACAGACCTTGGATCAATATTTGGTGGCTTATTTGGCGGCGTGCTTGGTGGCAAAACAAAACAGCTCAGAGGACATAGCCTCTGAGCTGCGAACATTTGGTGGGCGTTAGAAGATTTGAACTTCTGACCTCTTCCGTGTCAGGGAAGCGCTCTCCCCCTGAGCTAAACGCCCAAATGGAGCGGACAACGGGGCTCGAACCCGCGACCCCAACCTTGGCAAGGTTGTGCTCTACCAACTGAGCCATGTCCGCTTACGAGGATTAATCTTACGTGATGCCCGCATCCTATGCAAGAACTTTTTTTTGAAAAGTTTTGCGACGCTCTCGCGAGGGCATCAGTCGTCACGAAAGGCGCGAACAAACGCAGGCTTGCAGCGAGATGCCCCTACATCTCACCGAGCATGATCCAGGCAGAGCTGTCCTGCGCGAGCCTGCCGTCTGCAAGCGGTGATGAGGTGAGCAGGACCCTGCCCGCCGGCAGCTCCACGGGTGCTGCACCGAAGTTCGTCACACACGCCCAGCCGTTATCGCGGCGATAGGCGATGACGCCGCCCTCAGCGCCCTCGGCACCATCCGCAAGACCGGTGCGCCCGTCAAGATCGAGCCACGCAAGATCGTTGGCGCACCCGCGCAGCTTGCGCCGCAGCCAGAGGGCGTCACGATAGAGCGCAAGCATCGATGTCGGGTCCACTTCTTCCCTATCGGCAGCATAATCGGAAAACCATGCAGGCTGCGGCAGATGGGGCGCCGCATCGGCGTCTGCCGGCGAAAACCCAAACGATCCGCCATGCGCGGGATCGTCCGCCGCCACCCACGGCAGGGGCACACGACAGCCGTCGCGCCCCTTCTCACGCTTCGGTCCGTGCGTATTGGTCGCAGTAGGGTCTTCGAGTGCAGCCCACGGGATATCAGCCACCTCAAAAAGGCCGAGCTCCTCACCCTGATACACGTATGCCGAGCCCGGAAGCGCCAGCTCAAGCAAAAGGGCCGCCCGCGCGCGGCGCTCGCCGAGTTCACGGTCCTCGTCATAAGACGACCCGTCGCGCAAGAGCCAGTCGAGCGCAATCTGGTGGTAGCGCGTCGCCTTGATTTGCGGCAGGGCATAGCGTGTCGCCACGCGCGGCACGTCGTGGTTGGAGAGTACCCAGGTCGAGGCGGAATCGGATTCGACGGCTGCCTTCAAGCCCTTCTCGATTGCAGTGTGCATGTCATCATAGGTCCAAGTGGCCTTGGCAAACTCAAAGTTGAATGTCTGGCCAAGCTCGCTGGGACGCGCGTAGAGATACTGGCGCTCGGGCAGCACCCACGCCTCGGCAACGGCACTGCGCGGCGGATTATAGCGGTCGAACACGCGGCGCCACTCGCGATAGATCTCGTGGACCTCATTGCGGTCCCACAGCGGATGGGTGCCGTCGTCAACCATGTCATCGCCCTCGGCGAGATGCCACCGGTCGAGGTCATCGCGGTCGAGATCCTTGGCGAGACCCTGCGCCACATCAATGCGAAAGCCGTCGACGCCTCGATCGCTCCAAAACGCCAGGACGTCGCAAAAGAGCGCGTGAACCTCAGGGCATGACCAGTCAAAGTCCGGCTGCTCGGGCGTAAACATGTGCAGATACCACTGACCGTCCGCAACACGCGTCCATGCGGGGCCGCCAAAGTTGGCATTCCAATTGGTGGGAGGCAGCTCGCCATGCTCGCCGCGACCATCGCGGAAGATATAACGGGCGCGTTCGGGCGATCCGGGGCCGGCGGCAAGAGCGGCTTTGAACCAGGGGTGCTGGTTGGATGAATGGTTGGGCACGATGTCGACGATGACCTTGATGCCGCGCGCGTGAGCCGCAGCGATCATGTCATCGAAGTCGTCAAGCGAGCCGAGACGTGGGTCGACATCGCAGTAGTCCGCCACATCATAGCCGCCATCGACAAGAGGCGAAGGGTAAAACGGGCTCAGCCAGATGGCCTCGATACCCAGCCGCTCAAGATAGTCCATCTGCTGGGTAATGCCCGCGATATCGCCCAGACCCGAACCAGTCGAATCCTTAAACGAGCGCGGGTAGATCTGATAGATCGCGGCATCGGACATCCATGAGCGCGAAGAAGACTTTTCTGTAGCCATGGGGCGTATCTCCCTTGCAACGAGGTTATGCGAGATGCCCACGATGATACGCCCAAAGCGGACATTCGCGGCAAACAACGCCACAGCCACGCCCCAAAACGCTCGCTCCCTCTCGGGTTCGAGCCCAGGCGATGGGTACAAAAAAGCCCGGCTACCGTGGTAGTCGGGCTGCTGCGTTTGGAGCGGACAACGGGGCTCGAACCCGCGACCCCAACCTTGGCAAGGTTGTGCTCTACCAACTGAGCCATGTCCGCATATGTAAAACAAAACGGGCGCCGGAGCGCCCGGATGTTGCCTGGAGGCGAAGCCCGGATTCGAACCGGGGGTAAAGGCTTTGCAGGCCTCTGCCTTACCACTTGGCCACTTCGCCGAAAAAGGACCGCCTAAACGGTCCGGAAATGCAATGGAGCGGACAACGGGGCTCGAACCCGCGACCCCAACCTTGGCAAGGTTGTGCTCTACCAACTGAGCCATGTCCGCTTGCGGGTTATTAATTTACGCGAGTTGTCCAAAAGACGCAAGTACTTTTTTCAAAAAACTTGTCTGCCGCATGTTCTTAGTAGCTAAACGCGCTAAAGCGATTGGCTAGGCACACGATTCCAGTGCTCCGCTAAACAGCTTCACCATCTGCACGCGCGTGCCGGCGCCGTCCGTACGACGAGCAACCTCCACGTTATCGACGAGCATACGCATAAGCTTGATGCCACGGCCGCGTTCCTCGGATGCGACCGGTTCGCTCGTTTCATCGATAGAATAGCCGGCACCTCGATCAAGCACCTCAACCACAACGCGATCGCCATAGGCCTGAACCGTCAGGATGCACCCGATACCGCCCGCATGGTCATAGGCATTACCCAGCGCCTCCCCCGACGCCAATGCGACATCATAGCGCTCGTCACGGCGCAACGGAAGCGATTCAAGGAGTTCGGCGATGCGATGTCGGTAGTATGGAAGATTCTCGATACCCTGACGGACCTCGACGCTCTTACTCCAGCGAGGCAGCTCCCCCACCGGAATGGCGGGAATAGACTCCCGTGCCGGCCCCGCGACATGAAGGATATCGACAAGACGAGCAATCTCCAAAAAGCGAACAACTTCACCTGATGCATTGACGAGCGAAAGCAGGCCTTCTCGCCTCATGAGCTCACGAGCGCGCGTAAGCAGGAATGCCAAGCCCGTCGAATCGATAAAGCTAACAGCCTGACAGTTGATGACAACACGACGCACGCCGCGGCCAATCAAAGCATCCAACCGCCGACGCAGCGCAGGCACCGTGGCGATGTCGATATCGCCTGGTGGCGTCAAAACCGCTATGTCATTCCACTCATTCATACGACCATGGTTCCCCAAAAGAGCTTGTTCGATGCATGCGTTTCCGCAACCGTGCGGATTCGACGCGCCCAGCGTCGCTGTTTAGGACCGGCCCCGTAAAAACTCAAGGGACACCAATGCAATGTCATCGTCCAGCGCCGATTCGGTAAATCGGTCAAGCTCGCCCAAGACCTTGCCGCAAATGCCCGACACGCCCTCCCCCGAAACAGAAAGCAGAAGGTCGCGCAAGCGCTGCTCGCCAAAGAACGCTCCGGTGCGGTCGCGGGCCTCAATCGTTCCATCCGTATACATGAAGAGCATGTCGCCGGGGGCGAACGTAAACACGCCTGTCTCGTACACCATGCTCTCAAAGGCACCGATTACGCCCGATTGGCATCCAAGCAGCTCAACCTCTCCCCCACGTGCCTCACCGCCACCCAGCGGCATCGACTCTGGCCTGATGACCATGGTCGGAGGATGGCCCGCCGAACAATACGTTGCGCGTCCGGCCTTAAGGTCAATCTTGGCGATAAAGGCCGTCACGAACGTCTCGACCCTCGAAAAGCCCATGAGCATGCTGTTAAGGGAGCGTGCCATGCGGGCCGGTCCAGCGCCCTCCCAGGCATATGCCGTCAGGGCCGTCTTGACGAGCGCGGACATCGATGCGGCCTCAATGCCTTTGCCAGACACATCACCCAGAATCATGACGGCGCAGTCGTCGGGAAGACGGATGAGCGTATAGAAATCGCCGCCGACCAACGCCGAGTTCGTGGCCGACAGGTACACCGAATCGGTTGCGATACCCGGAACATCCCCCAGGGAATTTCTCATGCCGATCTGAAGGGTCTGAGCGATATGGCGCTCCTCGCGCTTTTGAGATTCGCCTTCGTAGATCAGTTCAAAGTCATGCGCCAAGTGCACCAAGTAGTCATATTCAAGATCATCAATCGGCTCTTGGCTACCATCACGAAGCAGCAGCGCGCGCGTCGTCGGGCTCTTCGCAACAGAAGCAGGAACAATCGCGTCGTTACTGTGCCTGCCATCACCCTCAGAGCGCGGGCGCCCCGCCTCGATGCCGGAGTCAACGTAGAGACCTTGACAAGGCAGACCGTGCGCCCTAAGCCAGCCTCCCATAGGCATCGATTCGTCAACGCGAGTTATACGGACGTGTTTAAGGTCCTCGGCACTCGTACCGCCCAAAACAGATGCCTCAAAGCCATCAGGGCCAGCCCCCAGACGTGCCGCTGGCGCCGTCGTGGAAAAGAAAAGCTTCTCGGGATCGTCCGGCAAAGCAACGCGACTGCCGCCTTCAAAATCTATGACGTAGGAATCCAGACTGGCGTCATACTCAACAGGGCAAAAATGGCAGTTAAGCATATTGCAGATCTCGGACGATACCGCCTGGGTAGCCGCGGCGGAATCGTCTAGAAAGGCAAACAACTCATCACGCAAGACATTGAGCGAGCGGCCAAGCTCGGCCGTGCGACGGGAGCGAAGGCTCGATGCCATGCCGACCAGCTGGATAGACAGGTAATCGCAAATGACCTCGAGCACATTAACGTCATAGGCGAGCGGTGCCTGGGGGCGTTTCCAACCAACTTCCAGCACGCCAAGAATCTGCGTACCGTAAAAAACGGGAAGACAGATCTCGCTGCGGTACGGAGGCATATCCTGCATGCGCAACAGGTGCTTAGAACGATTGTCCAGGTCCATAAACATACCGGAGGCGGCCTTATCACCCTCAAGGTCCTGTTGAATCGACAAGCGACAGGCACGCGACTCGCGAAGAACATACGTCGGAATGCCAGCGCCATACGGCAAAAACTCGGGCAGGTAGCTGTCGTACAGCTCCTTGGAAACACCGCGTAGCTTAAAACCGCCGCTCTCAGAAAAATAGATAGCGGCACCCGAAGCATCGAGCGTTCCTACAAGCTGGTTCAAAACGGTATCAAGTAGGCTGGGCAGCTCATCGGAGCCCACGGTACTCATAATGACCGAGAGCGTGCCAGAGAGGCGTTTGTTCGCCACTCTAAGCTCCGATAACGCACGCTTGAGCTGACGGTCGTGCGAATACTGTTCTTCGATGCTATGGAGCGCCACCAGGACACGTGGCGCGCGGCGCCCAAAGATGCGTGGAGGCGTTACGGAGCCCGCACGAACCAAGACGGGGATAAAAGAGCCGTCACTCAGCTTGAGCATCAGTTCGTTCTCGGAGCCATCGGTTTCAAATGGCAGACGATGTTCCGTCGCACGTTCAAAAGCGGACGAGTACAGGACGTCTTTAACATCTCCACCGATGACGTCGACGCGTTCCTCGCACATCAAACCAAGTAAGCGATTATTCACATGCAGAATGGTTCCGTCGAGCTCACAGATGATGACAGCATCGCTCGTGATCTCGACTAGTTGGGCAACGTCTGCCCACTCGTTGCGTTCAAGCGTTTCCATCGTGGACCCCACCGTCTATCGGTAACAAAAAAGCCTCCGAAGAGGCTTCTCAAATGCGATGGTGTCGGAGGCGGGACTTGAACCCGCATGACCAAAAAAGCGGTCACTAGCACCTCAAGCTAGCGCGTCTGCCAATTCCGCCACTCCGACATGCTATGTTGTTGATTCGCAGTTCGTTTTGTTGGACCCGCGCGTTCAACGAGGAAGATAATAACCTATGATTCGAGAACTGTGCAAGCACTTTTTTCAAAAAAGTTTACGAATTTGTTAATGCGCAGGTAGATCCGTATGTCCGGTCCCGAATCGGTGTTGCCTCCCGGCGCGTCCTCGGGCATGACCGATATTTTGCTGCGCACTTCGTGCTGCAAAATATCGCTCCCCCTGCGGAATGCGCCGGGAGGCAACACCGATTCGGGACCTACGTCCACGTACTCCAGACACCGTTCTCAAACATGTTATGGGGCTGATGCAAATTTGGTGGCTCGGCTTTGCCGAGCCCTTATATGGGGAGGTCGGAGCTAAAGCTCCGGCCTCACTCAATTTCTTATTAGATTAAGTGAGCGATCGAGGAATCGCACTCTCCCTGCCGAGTTACCCCAGGGCCCGCCCTGAAGTTACTTTTCAGAACACTCCGCACTGATATTTTCTGTATTGAAGACGTCGATGGTGCACCCGTATACCATTGACGTCGACACCATCAGATGCGGACCGCGCGGTGACCCCACATTCCGCTGGCGCCCACGGGGCTGCCCTCGTTTCCTGACATGTCCCGCGCGGGCCGCGGCGAGCCGAGACCGCCGCATGACCTAATAGGAGCATGGAGCGATACCGCGGACCCGAACAACCGCATTCTATCGCGCCCCGTCAGCGTGCCGTCTGCCCGGTCCAGGCGAGCACGGAAAGAACGGAGCGAGACATGAGAGCCGAATCGACACCCGGCGCCCGCGGGCCGGTCTTCTGCGGGGTCGACACCCACGCCGACTCGCACTGGCTGTGCGTCCTGGACTGGAGGGGCCGCAGGGTCCTGTCCCGCCGGTTCCCCGCCGACGCGGCGGGCTACGAGGCGCTCGCCGGGGCGATCGCGGCGGCCGGGGAGCCGGCCTGCGTCGCGATGGAGGGGACGTCGTCCTACGGGGCGGGCCTCACCAGGCACCTCGCGTCGCTGGGGATGCCCGTGCGCGAGGCGCTCTCCCCGGCGAGGACGCAGAGGAGGCGCCCGGGGCAGGGAAAGTGCGACGAGGCGGACGCGGAGAGGGCCGCCCGCGCGGCGATGTCCGGCTCGAAGCTCGGGGTCCCCAAGAGCCAGGACGGGTGGGTCGACGGGGTGCGCTGCATGCTCGCGGCGCGCTCCGGGGCGGTGAAGGCGCGGACCTCGGCGATCAACACCGCGAGGTCGCTGCTCACCACCGCGCCGGAGGGGCTCAGGTCGAGGTTCCGCGGCATGGGAGGGCCGAGGCTGATGGAGGAGCTCCCCTCCGTGCGCGCCGAGGGCGCGCTGGGCGCCGCGCTCGGCGCGCTGGCGGACCTGTGGGCGGCGGCGCGCGACGCGGCGCTCGACATGGAGCGCGCGATCGAGGCGTCCCTGGAGGAGAACTGCCCCGCGCTGCTGGCGATGTACGGGTGCGGGCCCGTGAGCGCGGCCAAGCTCGCGGTCGCGGCCGGGGACAACCCGGGCAGGCTGCGCTCCGAGGCGTCGTTCGCGGCGATATGCGGGGCCTGCCCCATCCCCGCCTCGAGCGGCAAGACCGTGAGGCACAGGCTCAACAGGGGCGGCGACCGGCAGGCGAACAGCGCGCTGCACGAGATCGCGAGGCAGAGGGTCATGCGCGACCCCGAGACCGCCGAGTACGCCGAGAGGGCCAGGGCGCGGGGGAAGAGCGACAGGGAGGTCATGAGGTGCCTCAAGCGCTACGTGGCCAGGGAGGCGTACCGGGCGCTGATGCGCCCGCACGAGATCAGGAGGCCCGAGGACGCCTCGGAGCTCGTGGCGGCCAGGCGCGCGGCGAGGGTCAGCCAGGTGAGGGCGGCGTCCATACTGGGCACCAGCGAGAAGTACATCTCGATGCTGGAGAGGGGCCAAAGGGAGCTCAAGCCCATAAGGAGGGCCTACGAGGCATGGGTCGAGGCCGGACTTCCGCTCGATTGGGACAGGCGGGCCTTCGAGGCCGAGCGCAAAATGGATTCTAAAAAACACCTTGCCAAATAGGAGCGTCAGGACGCAAGAAACCCCCGCCGCACGAAGTGCGCAGCGGGGGTTTCTTGCATGTCCGAGGACGTTCTGAAAAGTAACTTCAGGACGGGCCCGGACGATAACAACCGGCTACAAGTCGATGTGCGATTCCTTGATCGGGAACGGCTCCGCGAAGTGGCACGCGCAGCAGTGACCCGGTGCGACTTCCTTAAACTCGGGAAGCTTCTCAGAGCAAATACCCTGCGCGATCGGGCAGCGCGTGTGGAAACGGCAGCCGGTCGGCGGATCCAGCGGCGACGGCGGATCGCCAGCGAGGATGATGCGCTTGCGGGTCTTCTGGATATCAGGATCGGGAACCGGCACGGCAGACAGCAGCGACTGCGTGTACGGATGGTGAGGCTCGCTGTAGAGCGTCTTCCAGTCCGAAACCTCAACCATCTTACCCAGATACATAACGGCAACGCGATCGGAAATGTGCTGCACGACGGACAGGTCGTGAGCGATAAACAGATACGCGGTACCGAACTTGTCCTGCAGTTCCTTGAGCAGGTTCAGAACCTGGGCCTGAATGGACACATCCAGAGCAGAAACTGGCTCGTCGCAGATAATCAGCTTGGGCTTCAGCGCAAAAGCGCGGGCAATACCGACACGCTGACGCTGACCGCCGGAGAACTCATGAGGATAGCGGTTGATGTGCTCGGGGTTCAGTCCGACAACGTCGAGAAGCTCGCGGACGCGCTCAATGCGCTCCTCCTTGGTGCCCACGCCATGAATGGTCATGGGCTCGGAGACGATCTCACCGATGGTCATACGAGGGTTGAGCGAAGCATAGGGGTCCTGGAAGATGAACTGCATCTCGCGACGCATGTCCTTGATCTCATGTTTGCTCATCTCGGCAACATCTTTACCCTGGAAGAACACCTTACCGGCGGTCGGCTTGGTCAGGCGCATGATAGTACGGCCCGTGGTGGACTTACCGCAACCAGACTCGCCAACCAGACCGAAGGTCTCGCCAGAATAAATCTCAAAAGAGATGTCATTTACAGCAGAGACGACACGCTTGGAGAAGCGCTTGGCGAACATGCCGGACTCAGCGGGGAACTCCTTAGAGAGGTGCTCGACCTTCAGCAGCGGAGTACGCTCGTTGGTATCTGCCATTACGCCTCGCCTCCCTTCTTGGAATCCTTGCGCGTACGGGACGTCACAGGAGCGTTCTTGAGGAACTCGGGGTCGCCAGCGTAGTGGCACGCAGAATAGTGACCAGACTCGGTAACAAAACGCTCGGGGCGCTGCTTGCGGCACTTATCCGTCGCATAGGGGCAGCGAGGAGAGAACACGCAGCCCTCGGGCAGGTTCATGAGCGAAGGCGGGTTGCCATGAATCGGCGTAAGCGGCTTCTTCTCATCGATGGCCTGCTCCGGGATGGAGCGGATAAGGCCCCAGGTGTAGGGGTGGCGGCTCTCGTAGAAGATTTCCTCAGCAGTACCGAACTCGACGGGACGGCCGGCGTACATAACCATGATCTTGTCGGCCATATCAGCGACAACGCCCAGGTCATGGGTGATCATGATGATGGCGTTGCCGTTCTTCTCCTGCATTTCCTGCATAAGCTCAATAATCTGAGCCTGAATGGTAACGTCCAGGGCAGTCGTGGGCTCGTCGGCAATCAAAATATCGGGATCGCAGGCAAGAGCCATGGCAATCATGACGCGCTGACGCATACCGCCAGAGAACTGGTGCGGATACTCATTGACGCGCTTCTCGGGCTCGGGAATACCAACGAGGTCCAAAAGCTCGGTGGCACGCTTGAGCGCCTCCTGCTTGGAGTAGCCGCGGTGCAGACGAAGACCCTCGCCCACCTGCTTGCCGATCTTATAGACCGGGTTCAAGGAGGTCATAGGATCCTGGAAGATCATCGCGATGTCGTTACCGCGAATGTGCTGCATCTCTTCCTCGGTCATCTCGAGGATAGAACGACCGCGATAGCGAACGTCGCCGCCCTCGATCTTTCCCGGAGGCATCGAGATAAGACCCATGATGGTCATGGCGGTCACGGACTTACCGGAGCCGGACTCACCGACGACGCCCAGGGTCTCGCCGCGATCGAGCGTGTAGGAGACACCGTCGACAGCGCGAACAACGCCATCCTCGGTGTGGAAATACATCTTAAGGTCATCGACCTCGAGCAGATGCTGGCCCTCGGGAACCGGCTGGTCCTTCAGGTCCACATAGTTCTTGTTCTTCTTCATCCTTATGCGTCCTTCATCTTGACGTCGAGGGCGTCGCGCAGACCGTCACCCAGCAGGGTGAAGGCGAGCACCGTCGAGAGAATTGCCAGACCGGGCATGATCATCATCCAGGGAGCAGTCAGAAGATACTGCTGACCGTCCTGAATCATGGAGCCCCACGAAGGCGTAGGCGGAATAACGCCCATGCCGAGGAAGGACAGAGCGGACTCGGTCAGAATGGCGCCACCAATGTTCATGGTCGCGTAGACCACGATGGAGGCGACGGAGTTCGGGAAGATGTGACGTACAACGATACGAGCATCAGATGCACCCATCGCGCGCGCAGCATCAACATAGTCGTTTTCCTTGACGGTCAAGATCGCAGAGCGGAAGACGCGCGCAATCGAAGGCCAGCCGAGAATACCGATGGCGATAAAGACGTTCTGAAGGCCACGGCCGATAACGGCGATCATGGCGACAACGAACAGCACGTACGGGAACGCCAGGAAGATGTCCGCACAGCGCATGATGATCGTATCCCAAATGCCGCCGTAGAAACCGGCCAGAGCACCCATGACCAGACCAATTAGCGTGGAGATCGCGGTGGCCATAATTCCGACGGACAGCGAAACGCGCGCACCGTAGATAACGCGGACGAGAATGTCACGACCAAGGGCGTCGGTGCCAAACGGGTGCTCTGCACACGGAGCCAACAGCGACGTCTCGGCCATAGTGGTCGAGTCGGAAGCCGTCGGGGAACCGAGCCAGGGCTTAGCCCACAGATCTGCGGTCAGGGCAACCACAACGACGATGATGATCCAGCAGACACCGATAACGGCGAGCTTGTTCTTACGAAGACGCTTAAAAGCGTCGCCCCACAGCGTGCGGGACTTGGCGGGAGCAGATGCGACCTTGGTGGCGGTAGCCTGCTCCTGAGACTGAGAATCAGTTTCCTGCATGAGACGTACCTCCCTTAGGCCTTATCCGACGGACCGCCAAGGCGGATGCGCGGGTCGAGGAATGCATAGCTAATGTCGACGAGCAGGTTGATCACCATGACGACGACAACGATGAGCGTAACGCCGCCCATAACGATGGGCCAGTCACGCATGCTAATGGCGCGATAGACCTCATAGCCGATACCGGGCCAGTTAAAGACCGTCTCGGTCAGGATGGCGCCCGAAAGCATGCCGCCAAAGTCGACACCAATATAGGTAACGACGGGGATGAGTGCATTCTTAAGCGCATGCTTGACGATGATCGCACGATTGGAGAGACCCTTGGCCTTTGCCGTACGGATGTAATCCTGGTTCATGACGTCAAGCAGCTGCGAGCGCATAATGCGCGCAGCATAAGCGGTCGAAACCGAAGCCAGCGTAATGGTCGGAAGCACATAGTGCATCCAATCCTGATACTGAGAGCTGGAACCGCCGGCACCCGAGATCGGCATGGAGATTGCACCGCCCGTGGCGTCCTTGAGGATGACGCCAAAGAACAGCTGCAGCAACATACCGAGCCAGAAGGCCGGGACCGCAACGAGGATCGACGTGGTGAGCGTTACCAAAATATCCCAGAAGGAATAACGCTTTACCGCCGAAATGATACCCGCACCGATACCCATAATTGCCTCGAGCACGATGGCGCACGCGGCAAGTTTGACCGTATACGGATACTTCTGGGCAAAGATTTCCGTAACCGGCAGCTTGCGCTGATACGAATTGCCCAGATCGCCATGAAGCAGGCCGTTCATGTAATACAAGTAACGGTCCACGAGCGACGTTTGAACGGGGTCGCCGTTCTCGTCAAGGATCGCGTTGCCGTCCTCGTCCGTCTGGACCAGGTGATAGCGGACGCGAAGCTGAAGCTCCACCTCGGGGGACAGAGCCTTGTCTCCACCGATCAGCTTGATCGGATCTCCCGGCACGATATTCTGGAGGGCGAACAGAATCAGCGTAACGCCCAAAAACACCGGGATGAACTGAAGCACACGTTTAACGATGTACTTACCCATACCACTCCCCTATCTAGGGATTAACCTAAATGGGATGCCGATCGCCAGACCGGCATCCCAAAATTACCATCAGCCAGTTTACCCCAGGTTAGGGAGAACTGTATGTTTCCCATGAGGTCTACGTAAATACTTGACCCTCACGGAAGCTGCAAACTCTTAGGCGAGCTCAGCGGTACCCAGATCGGCGTGCTTCTGCGGATCGACATAGAGGTGCTTAATGCGATCGGAGCCGGCGATGGTGTGCGTGTAGAACATAATCGGGATGACCGGGCAGTCGGCAGCGACCATTGCGTCGGCCTCCTGCATCTTAGCGACGCGCTCCTCGTCGTCAACAATAGTACGAGCCTCGTCGACCTTGGCGTCGAACTCGGGGTTGTTGTAACCGGAGCGGTTGTCGCCACCGAGGGAGTCGGAGTGGAACAGCGGATACAGGAAGTTGTCCATGATCGGGTAGTCGGCAATCCAACCCAGACGACCGAACTGATAGTTAAAGTTCTGATACTGCTCGAGCAGGGCAGACCACTCAGGGGTATCGGAGACAGCGGTTACGCCAACCTTGGCGAGGTCACCGATGATGGACTCCATGATCTCCTTGTGACCGCCGTCCTGGTTGTAGGACAGGGTCACGCTAATGCCACGATCGCCGTTAGCGCCAGCGGGAGCAACCTTGTCGAGGTACTCGTTAGCCTTGTCGACATCGTAGGCGCAGAACTCCCATGCGCCCTCCTTGTAGCCATCGATGCCCGGAGGAACAATGCCGTCGGCAGGGGTACGGGTACCCTTGAAGATGGTCTTGCAGATGGCCTCACGGTTAATGGCCAGGGAGATGCCCCTACGCAGGTCGGCGTTGTTGAACGGCTCGGCCGTGGTGTTGCAGGTCAGATAGTACGTGGAAGGCTCGGCGCCGAGCAGCATGCGCTCGCCGTCACCCATGGTGTAGCCGTCCTTGGACACGCCGCGATCCTTCTTGGCGGCATCGATCTGAGCGACGGGAACGTCGCAGACATCGAGGTTACCGGCCTGGAACTCCTTGTAAGCGGTCTCCATGTCCTTGATGACCTGGAAGTGGATGCCATCGATCTTGGCCTTGTCGCCATAGTAATCGTCGAACTTCTTGACGTTGATCTCCTGGCCATCCTCCCACTTGCCGTCCATCATGAACGGGCCGTTACCGACCGGGGCAAGGTAGAAGCTCTTGACATCGGACTCGGCGCACTCGGGAACCGGGGCCAGAGCCGGGTGAGAGGCGACGAAGGGGAAGTCGGCGTAAGCGGAAGACAGCTTGACGACGAGGGTCTCATCGTCAGGGCACGTAACACCGCTGAGCTCGGTGGCGTTACCGGCAAGCAGATCGTCATAGCCCTCGACCATGGAAAGGTGATAGGAGACCTCGGAAGGGCCATACTCGGTAGCGATGGCCGACTTGGTGTTGACCAGACGCTCCCAACCGAGCTTGAAGGACTTAGAGGTAACGTCGTCACCGTTGTGGAACTTGGCCTTCTTGATCTTGAAGGTAAACTCGGTGGCGTCGTCGTTGGACTCAAAGGACTCGCAAGCCAGCGGAACGATCTCGCCCTTCTCGGCGTCGTAAGAGGTCAGAGCGTCAAAGAGCTGATACTCGACCTGAGTACCCTGGTCCTCCTGGACGTTGTAGGGGTCGATGCAGACCGGGTTGTTGATGTAGAAGTTCAGCGTCGAACCGGACTCAGAACCGGAAGCGTCGCCGCCCTTCTTGCCACATGCGGCAAGAAAAGCCATGGAGCTCGCAGCAAGGGTGCCGCCAACAAAGACGCGACGACCCATAACGGGCTGGTGGAACATAGAATCAGCCATGCCATCCTCCTTATGAGATAGGACAAAGAAATGTTCAGTCGGACACATGTCGAGACAATCCGATCCGAACCATCAAAACGCTGCCCGCTGCTATGGCTGGTTATGCACAACAGGCCAACGTTTTGCAATACAGTAGCGCATTTTATGCACGATTTGGGGCTAATTCCGGTTAACGGTCAAGAATTTCTTTAGTTGGGCGCAGTATGTGGTGATATTTTTGACTCTGTTACGAATATGTAAACAAAAAAGGGTCCCGCACTTGCGGAACCCTTTACAAGTACTTATGCGGCTCGTGATTAGTAGCCCACGATGCCCTGCGGGAAGAAGAACATGCACAGCACGACGCACACGGCAAACACGACAGCCATGATGACGGTCAGGCGGTCGAGGTTCTGCTCCATAACACCTGTGGCAGAGCTGGAGTTATACAGCGAGCTAGCGATCATATCCGAAACGCCGGTACCCTTACCGGAATGCATCAGGACGAGAATCGTCAGCGCCACGGCAGAAACAGCCCAAACGACAAACAGAAGAATCTGGAACGGACCCATAGATAAGCTCCTTAATAGAACAGTTCAAACTCCAGTACTGTACCACAATCCCCCGCTCTCCCCTACCTGCCACTCAAGGACGGGGTGGAAATGGCAGAAATACCAAAAAGGGGGTTGTCCGGTTGTGGACAACCCCCTTACTAGAAAACGGTATTTGTTTTCTATTAGGCCTCGGTGGCGAGCACGCGGCCCGTCATCTCGGCGGAAGGCTCAATACCAGCCATGGTGAGCATGGTCGGAGCGATATCGGAAAGACGGCCGTCCTCGATACCGGTGAGCTGTGCCTTCTCATCAACGATGATGAACGGCACGCGGTTGGTGGTGTGGGCCGTAAACGGATGCTTGGAACCGTCGGAAGCAACGTCAAACATGTGATCGGCGTTGCCGTGGTCGGCGGTAATCAGCGCAAAGCCGCCCTTGGCGAGAATCGCCGGGACAACCTTGGACAGGGCATCGTCAACAGCCTCGACGGCCTTAACGGCGGCGTCGAAGACACCGGTGTGACCAACCATGTCGCAGTTCGCGAAGTTCACGATGTAGAAATCAGCGCGATCCTCGTTGATGGCGGCGACAAGCTTCTCGGTAACCTCGGGAGCGCTCATCTCAGGCTGCAGATCGTAGGTAGCGACCTTGGGGGAAGCGACGAGCACGCGCTCCTCGCCCTCCTTGGGCTCCTCGATGCCGCCGTTGAGGAAGAACGTCACGTGGGCGTACTTCTCGGTCTCGGCGGTGTGCAGCTGCTTCAGGCCATTGGCGGCGATAACGTCGGCCAGGACGTTCTCGGGGAACGTCTTGGGGAAGGCGACCTCGACGTCAAACGTCGGATCGTACTCGGTCATCGTCACAAAGTGAGAAAGCTTGATCTGCTCGCGCTCAAAGCCGTCGAACTCCTTGTCCGTGAACACGCGGGTCATCTGACGGGCGCGGTCGGGACGGAAGTTGAAGAAGATGGCCGCGTCGCCCTCGTGGATGCCCTCGTTGTGGGCAGCGAAGGGCTCGACGAACTCGTCGCCGCGCGGATCCTTCTCGTAGTAGGCCTTGATACCGGCAACGGGGTCGACATCGGCATCGGACGCGTTGACCATGACGTCGTAGGCGCGCTGGATGCGCTCCCAACGATTATCGCGGTCCATGGCCCAATATCGGCCCGAGACGGTGGCAACGCGAGCGTCGCAACCGGTCTCCTCGGAGATCTTAGCCAGGAAGGCGCAGAACTCGCTCATGTAGCCGGCACCAGACTGCGGGTCGACATCGCGGCCATCCATGAAGGCGTGGACGCGAACGGTCTTGACACCGTGCTCGGCAGCCATCTTGACCAGAGCCTCGACGTGGTTCATGTGGGAGTGAACGCCGCCAGGGCTCATAAGGCCCATAAGGTGAAGGGTCTTGCCCTCAGCCTTGACATCGTCCATAGCCTTGACGAAAACCTCGTTCTTGGCGATGGAGCCGTCCTTGATGGCATTGTTGATGCGCGAAAGCTCCTGGAACACGATGCGGCCGGCACCGATGTTGAGGTGGCCTACCTCGGAGTTGCCCATCTGACCGTCGGGAAGGCCCACGTCCTCGCCCGAAGCACCGAGCGTGGTGTGCGGGTACTGAGCGTACAGGCTATCAAGGAAGGGTGTCTTGGCAGCGGCGACGGCGTTCTCGCCATCGGCCGGAGCCAGGCCGCAGCCGTCCATGATGATCAGGAGTGCAGGAAGATGACGCTGTGCCATATGTCCTACTCGCCTGCCTTGACGACCATAGAGGCGAAGTCGGCAGCCTTGAGCGAAGCGCCGCCCACGAGGGCGCCGTCAACGTCGGGCTTGGCGACAAGCTCGGCAATGTTGCCGGGCTTGGCAGAGCCACCATAGAGAACGCGGATGCCGTTAGCGAGCTCCTCGCCGAACATCTCCTTGAGGGTCTCACGGATAGCGCCGCAGACCTCCTGAGCGTCCTCGGCGGTAGCGGTCTTGCCGGTGCCGATGGCCCAGATGGGCTCGTAGGCGACGACGACCTGCTTGGGGCAGGTGATCTCAAGACCAGCAAGGCCAGCCTTGACCTGGTTCACGACGTGCTCGACATAGGTGCCGGCCTCGCGGACCTCAAGGGACTCGCCGCAGCAGAAGACGGGAACAAGACCGGCGGCAACGAGGGCCTTGGCCTTCTTGTTCTGATCCTCGTCGGTCTCGTGGAAGTAATCACGACGCTCAGAGTGACCGATGATGCAGTAGGTGCAGCCAGCGGACTTGAGCATGTCGCAAGAGGACTCACCGGTGAAGGCACCCTTGGCCTCCCAGTACACGTTCTGTGCACCGAGGGCGATGGGGGCAGCCTGAATGCGGTCATGAACCGTGGTGATGTCGATGGTCGGAGGACAGACGAGCACCTCGACGCCAGCCGGAACCTCGGGCAGAGCCTGAGCCAGCTCGTCGGCGAGCTTGGCGGCCTCGGCGACGTCGTTGTTCATCTTCCAGTTACCAGCGATAAGAAGGGTGCGATTAGGCATCGAGAAGCGCCTCCACTCCGGGCAGGGCCTTACCCTCGACGAGCTCCATGGAAGCGCCACCACCGGTGGAGATCCAGCTCATCTTGTCGGCCAGGTTGAACTTGTTGACAGCTGCGACGGAGTCGCCACCGCCGATGATCGAGGTGCAGTCGGCCTCGGCGACAGCCTCGGCGATAGCCTGGGTGCCGTGAGCGAAGTTGTCGAACTCGAAGACGCCCATGGGGCCGTTCCAGAACACGGTCTTGGCGCCCTTGACAGCCTCGGCGTAGAGCTCCTCGGTCTTGGGGCCGATGTCCATACCCTCACGATCGTCGGGAATAGCGTCGGAAGCGACAACCTCGGGGACAGCGTCCTCGCCAAAGTGATCGGCAACGCGGTTGTCGATGGGGAGCAGGATCTTGACGCCCTTCTCCTCGGCCTTCTTGAGCATCTCGCCGGCGCGCTCGACCCAGTCCTCTTCCTTGAGGGACTGACCAACGGACAGGCCCTGAGCCAGGAAGAAGGTGTAGGCCATGCCGCCACCGATGATCAGGGTGTCAGCGGAGTCGATGAGGTGATCGAGAACGCCGATCTTGGAGGAAACCTTGGAACCGCCGACGATAGCGACGAAGGGGCGCTCGGGCTCGGCGAAGATGCCGGTCAGCGTGTCGACCTCCTTCTCGAGCAGGAAGCCGGCGACGGCAGGCAGGTAAGCGGCGGGGCCCACGACGGAACCCTGGGCGCGGTGAGCGGTGCCGAAGGCATCGAGAACGAAGACGTCACCATAGGAAGCGAGCTTCTTGGCGATCTCGGGATCGTTCTTCTTCTCACGCTTATCGAAGCGGACGTTCTCGAGAACGAGAACCTTGCCCGGCTCGACGGCAGCGACAGCCTCGGCAGCTTTCTCGCCGTAAGTGTCGGCGACAAAGGCAACGTCGAGACCAGAGAGCTCGGCGAGCTTCTTGGCGACGGGCTCGAGGGACAGCTCGGGCTGGAAGCCGGTGCCATCGGGACGGCCGAGGTGGCTCATGAGGATGACGCGAGCGTTGTGCTCAACGAGATAGTTGATGGTGGGCAGGGCAGCCTTGATACGGGTGGTGTCGCCAACGACGCCATCCTTGATAGGCACGTTGAAGTCAACGCGGACGAGAACGCGCTTGCCGTCGACATCGATGTCGCGGACGGTCTTCTTGGTAAAGGCCATGTTTGCTTCTACCTTTCGTACGTGTCTGCCTCCCATTACGGCAGACGATTTCCTATAAAAAAGGGCGCGACCCTAGGGTGTAAGCCCTATAAGGCCGCGCCCTTCTTTAGACGCTCAACGAGCTATTCGCTAAAAGCTAAATTAAGCAACGAACTTCTCGAAGTACTTGATGGTGCGGACCATCTGAGAGGTGTAAGAGTTCTCGTTGTCGTACCAAGAGGTGACCTGAACGAGGGTCTGGCCGTTGCCGAGGTCAGAGCACATGGTCTGAGTGGCGTCGAAGATGGAGCCGTGGGTCTCGCCGATGATGTCGGTGGAGACGATGTCGTCCTCGTTGTAACCGAAGGTCTCGGAGATGGTGGCAGCGTAGGCCTTCATAGCGGCGTTAACCTCGTCGACGGTGACCTTCTTGTCAACGACAGCGTAGAGGTTGGTGATGGAGCCGGTCGGCGTCGGGACGCGCTGGGCGGCACCGATGAGCTTACCGTTGAGCTCGGGGAGAACCAGGCCGATAGCCTTGGCAGCACCGGTGGTGTTGGGGACGATGTTGACGGCGCAGGCACGGCTACGACGCTTGTTGCCCTTGCGCTGCGGGCCGTCGAGCGGCATCTGGTCGCCGGTCCAGGCGTGAATGGTGGTCATGATGCCGGACACGATGGGAGCGAAGTCGTTCAGACCCTTGGCCATCGGGGCGAGGCAGTTGGTGGTGCAGGAAGCAGCGGAGATGATGTTGTCCTCAGCGGTCAGCGTCTCGTGGTTGACGTTGTACACGATGGTGGGCAGATCGCTGCCGGCCGGAGCGGAGATGACGACCTTCTTGGCGCCAGCGTTGATGTGAGCCTGAGCCTTAGCCTTGCTGGTGTAGAAGCCGGTGCACTCGAGAACGACGTCGACGTCGAGGTCGCCCCAAGGCAGGTTGTTGGCGTCGGCCTCCTTGTAGATCTTGATCTCCTTGCCGTCAACGGTGATGGAATCCTCGCCAGCAACGACCTCGTGATCGCGAGCGTAGTTGCCCTGCGTGGAGTCGTACTTCAGCAGGTAAGCGAGCATATCGGGAGAGGTGAGGTCGTTGATAGCGACGATCTCGGAGCCCTCATGACCGAACATCTGACGGAAAGCCAGACGACCGATGCGACCGAAGCCGTTAATAGCAACCTTTACTGCCATTGTGTCTCCTTTCGTAAGGCCCCCGCGAGCTACAGCGCCCGCCGTTGAGGCCCACAAACTAACCACTCGCCTAATATACCTTTTTTTTGACTTGAATTTCACGAGAATGCTCGAAATTGAAAATCAAATTTACGTTAAAACGTTTTAAAGAGTAAAACAGCAGTTCAATCCATATATAAGCAGTTTCGCTCAACTACCTGTTTGCTTCAATGAGCTTTTCAAGCCTCAAAACGCGATGGTACAGGGCAGACTTCGACAAGGGAGGGTCAGCCATCTCCCCCAGATCGCGCAGTGACAGATCGGGATAGCGCTCGCGCAGGTCGCAAAAGACCGCCAAGGCGTCCGGAAGCGTGTCGCGCAAACCCCGCTGTTCGAGCTCATCGATCAACGCAAGCTGATGCTGGGCGGCACCCGCACTTCTGGTCTGATTGGCCAGTTCGGCATTCACGCGACGGTTTACGTCGTTCTTAACCAATTTGACCGCGCGCGCTTCCTCGATCTCGGCAACGCTGCGCTTGGCGCCGACCAGCTTTAGGAGCTGCTCAATCTCCTCGGCGCTCTTAATGTAGACGGCAAAGGACCCGCGCCGCGCGTTAACGCGCGCATGGACCCCAATCTGCTCCAATAGATCGCAAAGTCCCCGGGCATACTGCTCGCCCTGCACCGCGATCTCCAAATGAAAGTCGCCGCGGGGATCGGCCACGAAACCGCCGGCGATGAGCGCGCCGCGGATGTAGGCAAGCCTGCAGCAGGGACGGGCAACGATGTGCCGGGGAACACCGGCGACGAGCCCTCCCCTGCGGTCGAGAATGCCCAGCAGCACCAGAGCCTTGTCCAGGTCGGGTTGATCGGGTAGGGTAATGAGATAGTTACGGACCTTATGCAAGACCGATTTACGGACGGTGAATTCCGTTTTGAGCTTAAGGATGCGATGCGTCAGTGTGATCATCGTGCGCGCGACGGCACCCGTCTCGGTCGCGACCGTCAAACGATACCGCCCGGAGCCGGCCAGCGAAAGAGTACCGCTCACACGCGTCAGGGCGGCAAGCGTCGACAAATCGCAGTATTCACATTCGGGTTCGCAGCGCGCGAGCTCGTCACGCACCTCGGCGGTAAACGACATGCAGGCCTATGCTTTCGTGTTGGCGCGCGACAGGTCGCGATGGGAAATGCTCACGTGATACTGGGCGCCTTCCAAATAACGTGCCGTGGCCTCGGCGATGGCAACGCTGCGGTGTTGACCGCCTGTGCAACCGATAGCAATAGAAAGCTGCGGCTTGCCCTCCGCGATATAACCGGGCATGACCGTATCGAGCAGCTGCGTCCAGGCCTTCCAGAACTCCTGGGTCTTGGGATGGTCCAGAACAAAGTCGGAAACCTTCTTATCGAGACCGGTCATGGTGCGCATCTCGGGATCGTAGAACGGATTGGGCAGGAAGCGAACGTCGATCATAATGTCCGCCTCAACGGGCATACCGTGCTTAAAGCCAAACGAGAACACGTGAACGTCCATGAGCTGCTGGTCGGACAACTCGGAGAACGCCATGCGCAATTTGTTGCGCAGGGCAGAGGTGCGCAGGCGGCTCGTGTCGATGATCATATCGGCTCGATCGCGCACACCCTGCAGCTGCAGGCGCTCGCGCTGAATCGCATCGGCCGTAGTCTCCCCCGGCTTGGCAATGGGATGGCGGCGGCGGTTTTCGCTATAACGACGGATCAGCACCTCGTCAGAGGCCTCGAGAAACACGATGTCGCAGCTCATCTCGCGCTCCTCGAGTGCGGCAACGGCATCGAGCAGCTCATCGAACAAGCCCTGGCTGCGCAGGTCGCAGGTGACGGCAAGATGCCTGCCCACGCCCGTATTGATGCCGACGAGCTCAGCAAGCTGGGCGATCAGACGCGGAGGCAAGTTGTCGATGCAAAAGTAGCCCATGTCCTCGAACACATGCATGGCCTGCGTTCGGCCCGAACCGGACATTCCGGTGATGATGACGATATCGGGGATGCGCTCCGAGCGCTCCGCCGCATCCATGGCATCTCCCTTTTGCATGTGCTGCCTCCTAAAAACAAGCGCGGGACCCAGCAACCCGGATCCCGCGCGGTCAATTGCCTTTAATGAGTATACCGCCCTGAGCGGATACGAGGTCCGTCTTACGCCTCAAGCGCGGCTTTGAACCAACTCGTAATACTCGTGGGGTGCGTAATGGCAGTGCCCACGACAACTGCCCAGGCGCCCGCATCAATCGCGGCGCGGGCCTCCTCGGGCGTGTGCACGCGGCCCTCGCAGATGATGGGAAGGCCGGGAAATTCCTCGGTCGCCTGGCGCAGGAGCGGCAGATCAGGACCGTCGGCCATGGTGCAATCGATAGCGGCAACACCATGAGAAAGCGTGGTGGACACCAGGTCAAAGCCCATGTCGACAGCACGACGAATATCCTCGATGGTGGCACAGTCGGCCATCAGGAGCACGCCCTCCTCGTGCAGCGGACGGAAGGTGTCCTCGACGGTCTTGCCATCGGGACGTGGGCGATCAGTGGCATCAATTGCCACGATGTCGGCACCGGCGGCAACGCAGGCGCGAGCGTGGCGCAGCGTCGGCGTGATGTAGACGCCCTCGTGCCCATCCTTCCACAGGCCAATAACAGGAACCTCACAGCGACCCTTAATGGCGGCAATGTCGGCAAGGCCCTGGCAGCGAATGGCGGCGGCGCCGCCGAGCTCGCAAGCGCGAGACATTTGAGCCATGGTTTCGGGCGTACGAAGCGGCTCGCCCATATAGGCCTGAACGCTCACAACGAGCTTGCCCTTCAGGGATTGAATCAAAGGATCAACGGTCATGTTCGACTCAACCTTTCTCAAAATAGCCTTCTGAGACACCGCGCCTTGACGTTCAAACCGTCGCTCGCGTACCGAAGTACGCTTCGCTCCTCTTTCACGTCAATCTGCGGCACCTCAGAAGGCGCACTTGGTAGTTATGTTTACTTCAACGACGCAAGAAGGTGTTCGGCGGCACCGATAAGCGGGGCGTCGCCCTCCAGAGAACCGATGAGGATCGGCGTGTCCTGAAGCGGGTCGAGCGCCTGGCTGGCGTAGCCCTCGTGCACCGAGTCCTTCCACGTTTGCGAACGCCAATCGGGACCCTGGTGAATCACACCTCCCGAAAGCACGATGACCTCCGGGTCAAGGATATTGGCGAGTGAGCCCAAACTAGCGCCCAACGCAAAGCCGGCGTCATGGATGACCTCGGTCGCCTTTGCGTCGCCCGCACGGCACAGGTCGTTCACATCGCGACCGACCGAAGGACGGCTGGGGTCGACGCGACCAAAGCGCTCATCGTACATACGACCAATGGAAGTGCCCGAAGCAACCGACTCAAGATGGCCAGAACGACCACAGGCGCAGGGAATGCCGGCAGCAGCCGAGCACTCGATGTGGCCCATATGGCCGGCAGCACCATGGAAGCCCTGCATCACGCGGCCGTTCTCGACATATGCGCCGCCGATGCCCGTACCGATGCCAAGGCACAAGACGGAGAACTTGCCCTTACCGACGCCCCAGTGGGCCTCGCCCAGAGCATGAGCCTGCACGTCTCCCACCACGGCAACGGGAAGACCAAGGTCCTCGCGCAGGCGCGGCCCCAACTGAACGCCGGACCAGCCGGGCATAATCTCGTTGGCATACGCGATGGCGCCCGTCTTGGGATCGACGACGCCGGCGGCACCGATACCGACACCGAGGACCTCGACATCGGGATTCGCCTCAAGAGCGGCCTTGATGGACGCCTCGATACGCTGGAAGACGGCCTCGCCGCCCTCTTGGGCCTCGGTGGGAACCTCGGCCTCAAAAACGGGATGAGGCACGCTACCGTCAGCCGGGTACTCCATAATGGCAGTCGCGATCTTAGTTCCGCCGATATCGACAGAGCAGACGTACTTGTTCTCCATGTCGCTCTCCTTAGGAGATAAAAAACAACTACAGGAAATGAAGGCTGCGTTATCGCCGCAGCTTGGTAAAGGTTTCCCGGGTGCCCGAGGTTGGGGTGAAAGCGGTCGGGCGTTGACCTAATGGGTCACGCTCGACCGCTTGAGCCCCAAGATCGGGTGCCCGGGGAAGCTTTACAGGAGACCGTTGTCCTGGAGGACCTTCTTAATCGCCTCGACGTTCTCGCCGGTCATGGCCTTCACCGGGCGCGGCATGGTCGGGCTGTCGAAGATGCCCATGAGATTCATAGCGGTCTTGAAGGCACCAACGCCGCCGGCATAGCCCTGAACGCCCGAGGTGACATCCCAGATGTGGGAGATCTCGTTGAGGCGATCCTGCTCGGCCTTGACGGTAGCCCAGTCGCCGGCCTGAGCGGCCTTCCACTGGCGCACGTAGCCCTCGGGCTCAACGTTAGCGAGACCCGGGACAGAACCGTCGGCGCCACCGAGGTAAGCGCCGTCGACAACGACCTCGTGACCGGTGAGGATGCTCATCGGATGGCCGTTCTTCTCGTTCTCCTGAACGAGGTAGCGGAACGAGATGTCATCGCCCGAGGAATCCTTGACGCCGGCCAGGACGCCCTCGGCGCCGAGCTTAGCAAGGAGCTTCCAGGGGAGCTTGGTGTGGACGCACACGGGGATGTCGTAGGCGAAGATGGGCAGGTCGAGTTCCTCGTGCAGGATGCGGAAGTGCTCCTCGACCTCGGTCATGCCCTGCAGGGCATAGAACGGGCAGGTAGCGACAAGCGCATCGGCGCCCAGCTCCTGAGCGACCTTACCGTGCTCGATCATGCGCTCGGTCTCGGTGTCGATGATGCCGACCAGAACGGGAACGCGGTGGTCGACGATGCGCACGGCCTCGGCGACGATCTGGCGACGGCGCTCGTCGGTGGAGAAGACGACCTCGCCCGAGGAGCCCAGGAAGAACAGGCCATCGACGCCGGCATCGATCATGCGGTTGATGCTGCGCTCAAAGGAGGCAACATCGAGCTGGTGATCTTCGGTATCGGGAACAACGACGGGAGGGATAACGCCGGTGAATTTCTGAGTTGCCACAAGAATCTCCTTAGTTGTCTGGCGGGCAGCCCTATGCCGCCCACTCTTGTTGGCAGTGTCCAGGCCGTCTAGGCCAAAGAACACGGGTAGAACGTTTGGTTAAAGAAGTCGACGACTTCGTTTTCGAACGCATTGATGCGCTCGTGAGCGTATTTGGCATAGATGATATGCCTCCGGTCACACTCAAAACCGTTGAATACGGCAAACTGACCCTTGGGGTCGCTCACGGTATCCATAAGCGATGTGCCCATGAGCACCGAGCCGCGCACCCGAGACGACAGCGCCTCGATGCCACCGGGAATCGGATTGGCAACCGCCGTGCAGGCAAAGCCCTGCTCGTCCAGAGCAGAAATCGCCAGCGCGACTCCGCCGCCAAGACCCTCGCCCCATGCAAAAATGCGGTCGGGGTCCACGCCATCAAGATTGCGCGCGACCTTCGCCAACGCGCAACCCCAACGGACGCGTTCGACAAAAGCGGGCGAAGCAATCCCCCGCTGCAGGTCGTCCGCACCAGCAACATCGTCATCCAGCGCGAGGACGGCATACCCCATGGCGGCAAATCTCGTCATGTGATGCCAGCCGCGCACAGGCCGATCGATGTCGTGAAACATCAGGCACAGTGGCACGCGCTCAGATACTCGGGCACGACCAACTGGCTCAATCAAACGAGCGTGGACCGCATCGTCACCGAGCTCAAAGGAAATCTCCGAGTAGCGGGCGCAGGGGTTAACAAAATCAATCGCCGTAATGGCCAGGCCTTGAATCTCAAGATTCGAAGCGGATGTCTCTAAATCAGAAACATCTGCTTGGACATCACCGTGCCAGTCCCGATATTCTGCGAGCCTTGACGAAACCGTTCCAGGAATTCCCACGAGCCCGGGGACTATCAGCTCGTCAACATTGCTCTCGCACTTAGACATGAGCCTCCCCTTCCTCACAGAAAAACGGAATGATCAGATCGTCAAAATCCTGAATCTCCTCGTGGCCAAAGCCTTCAAAGAACTCATGACGCTTGTCACAGGACAGGTTGTTGTACACCGCAAACTGCGTTGCCGGCGGACAGACGATATCGGCCGTGCCCGTGCCAAACAGCACGGGGCACTTGACCATGGGGGCAAAATTCTTGGAATCGAAGTACGCCAGCTTGGCATAGGCTTCCTCGATGCGAGTCGAGTCCTCGTCAAACCAACGCGACCAATAGCGCAGGCCCTCGTAGGCAATATCGTCGGCGTCCAGATCCCAAACCAGGCGGAAGTCCGATAAGAAGGGATAGAGGATGGCCGCGCGGTCAACCAAATCGCTATTGAGCGCGCAGGTCGCAATACCCAAACCGCCACCCTGCGATGCGCCGTTCACATACACGCGGGTAAGATCGATGCCCTCGAGCTCGCGAACGATACGGCACAGAATGCGGATATCCTGGTGCAAGCGGACATAGTAGAGATTGGCCGGGTCGCCGTCGATACCGGCGACGATATGGCCCGCGACCGTCGCGCCCTCAAATCCACCAATATCCTCGGAGGGGCCTCCTTGGCCGGGGCAGTCGAGGGCGATGAGCGCCATGCCCATGCCCGCAAACGACGCCTGCTCAAACCAGCTGCGGCTCGCACCCGGATATCCATGGAACTGAAGCACCAGCGGCATGGGCTCCTCCGAGACCGGCTTGAGGTACTTGGCATGCAGGCGTGCACCACACATGCCGGTATACCAGAGGTCGAAAAACCGACAGGTCGCGGAATCCGCAACCGAAGCCGCCTCAATCGCGTAGTCGAGCTCGACGGCGTCGGCCTCGGCCATGCGGTCCTTCCAAAAGAGATCGAAATCCGATGGACGGGGCATAGCGCCTCGATATTCACCAAATTGCTGTTGTAGCTCTTGAGCACTTGGCATGGCTCGTGAACCCAACCTTTCGAAATCGCAACGGAGGTGCGCCCGGCAAGGGAACCAGGCGCACGGGAGGGAAAGCGAGGCTACTCGCCGAGCTTGGGATGCAGCAGCGACGGCGCAGCGCCGAGCAGCATCTTGGTGTAGGGGTCCTGAGGGTGCTGGAAGACCTGCTTGGCCTCGCCCTGCTCGACGATCTTGCCGCCATTCATAACGATGATGTCGTCAGAGATATAGCGGACCGTCTGGATGTCATGGCTGATGAACACCATGGCCAGGCCGAGCTCCTTCTTAAGGTCGGTCAGCAGGTTCAGAATCTGCGCGCGGACCGAAACGTCCAGAGCCGAGGTGGGCTCGTCGGCGATGATGGCATCGGGGTTCAGCGAAAGGGCACGGGCAATTGCGACGCGCTGGCGCTGGCCGCCCGAAAGCTGGCCGGGAAGAACCTCGGCGGCGGAGCTGGGCAGACCGGTGAGCTCCAAGAGCTCCTTGACGCGCTTCTCCTGCTCGGCCTCGGTACCCAGGTTGTGGACGCGCATGGGGTCGAGCAGTTGCTCGCGAACGACCATGCGGGGGTTGAGCGCCGTGGCCGGGTTCTGGAACACGACCGAGATGACGCGACCCATGTGGCGACGGTCCTCGGCAGTACGCTTGGTAACGTCCTTGCCCTTAAAGTAGACCTTGCCGCTCGTGGGGGCCTGCAGGCCGCACATGACGTTAGCGGTGGTGGACTTTCCGCAACCGGACTCGCCGACGATGCCGATGGTCTGTCCGGGCATGAGCTTAATCGTTACACCCTGGACGGCGTGAACCAGATTGGGGTGCAGAATCGAGCCGGTACGGGTCCTAAAGGTGACGTGGACGTCATCAAGGAAGATGATCGGCTCGACGCCGTTGACTGCGGTCTCGCTCATCTACATCACCTCCGCGTGAGGGGTCAAACCATTTGCCTTGAGCACCTCATCGGGGAGCTCGGAATAGAAGTGCTCGGTGCCGGGCACGCGCTTGAAGACCGGACGGGTGTCCAGGCCAATGCGCGGATGGCTCGAGCGGGGTGCGAAGCGATCGCCCTTGGGGAAATCGCGCGGGCTCGGAACGGCGCCGGGCACCTGGTGCAGGCGGCCCGAACCGCTCTCGATGGACAGGACGGAACCCAGAAGGCCGCGGGTGTACTCGTGAATCGGGTTGGTGAGCAGCTCCTTGGTGGGCGCCTGCTCGATAACCTGACCGGCGTACATAACCGTGATGTTATGAGCGACCTCGGCGACCAGTGCCAGGTCGTGCGAAACGAAGATCATGGCAAAGCCGAGCTTGGCCTGAAGATCGTTAAGCAGCTTGATGACCTGCTTCTGGACGGTAACGTCCAGAGCGGTCGTGGGCTCGTCGCAGATGACCAGCTTGGGGTCGCGGGTAAGGGCCATAGCGATCAGAACGCGCTGACGCTGACCACCGGAAAGCTCATGCGGATAGCTCTCGAGCGTACGCTTGGGGTCGAGGCCCACGAGCTCCAGGAGCTCCTCGGCGCTACGGGTGCCGCCACGCTTGGTGAGCTGCTTCATCTGGGCGGAAATGAGCATGGAGGGGTTGAGCGAGGACAGGGCGTCCTGATAGACCATGGCGATATCGGTACCGCGAAGGCCGAACCACTCCTTCTTGCTCATCTTGAGCAGGTCGCGGCCCTCCCAGAGAACCTCGCCAGAAAGATGCTCGTCATCGTCGGTCAGGCCCATGATGGCCAGCGTGGTGATGGACTTACCGCAGCCGGACTCACCGACCAGGCCCATGGTCTGGCCAGGACGGACGTCAAAGTTGACGTGGTCGACGACGTTGATATCACCGTGGTGCTCAAACTGGATGCAGAAATCACGGACCGAAAGGATCGGCTCAACGGACTCATCGGGCACATGGCGGTCGTTACGCTTGAGTTCGACATCACGCAGAGCGCCAAGACGGGCGGACAGGGACTGAGCCTGCTCCTTGTAAGCGCGAACGGGGTCGGAGACCAGCAGGTCGGCCTCACGGCGCTTGGAGGAGTCGGTCGGATCCAGGGCAGCGGAGGGAGCAGCGGCCATGGCGTCGGTAATGCCCTCGGAGAGGATGTTGAGTGCCAGGCAGGTGATCATGATGGCCAGGCCCGGGAACAGTGCCTGCCACCAACGGCCGGCAAGCACGCCACCGCGAGCGTCAGCGAGGATGTTGCCCCAGGTAGCGGTGGGCTCCTGGATACCAGCGCCGATGAAGGTCAGCGAGGCCTCGAAGATGATGGCGTCGGCGACCAGGGTAACGGTGAAGACCATAATCGGGGCGATGCAGTTACGCAGAACATGCTTGATCAAAATCCACGGAGCCTTGGCGCCGGAAACGATGACCGCGCGGACATAGTCCTCGCCGTACTCGGACACAATGTTGGCGCGAACGATACGGGCAATCTGCGGAGTGTACATAAAGCCGATGGCGAAGATGATCGACGGCACGGAATTGCCCAGGATGGAGACGAAGACGGCAGCAAGGGCGATGCCCGGGATGGACATGATGATGTCCAGGATGCGCATGATCGCCTCGGAAACGGACTTGCGCGAAACCGCCGCGAGGGCGCCCACGACCGAGCCGCAGACCAGAGCCATGGCAGTAGCGCCAAAGCCGATGATCAGCGAGTAACGACCACCGTAGAGCATGCGCGACAGAATGTCGCGACCCTTATCGTCGGTACCGAAGATAAATCCATTGCCGGGAGCCTGGCGAGCCGTAAAGATCTCGACCGGGCTATAGGGGGCAAGAAGGGGCGCCAGAATCGCGGTCAGGGCGACCAGCACCAGCACGACGGCGGCAATCTTAGAAGACAGCGTCATCTTCTTCCAGCCACCGAGCTTGAGCCCCTTGGAGGCAGCTTTCTCGAGCTGCTCGGTTTGCTTCTCTCGAATCTTTACCATAATCTACACCGTCCTGATGCGCGGGTTGATGAGCAGGTAGAGCATGTCAACCACGATGTTGATGATGATGAAGGCAAGAGCAACGACGATGACGACGCCCTGAACCAGGTTCGCCTCGTTGCCCTGAACGCCCTGCAGGATCGCAGTACCCATGCCGGGGAGGTTGAAGATGACCTCGATGACGACAGCACCGCCCATGAGGTAGCCGATCTTAAGACCGAGGGTGGTGACCGGGGTGATCAGTGCGTTGCGAAGAACGTTGATGCCGACGACGACCTTCTCGGGAACGCCGGCGCCGCGAGCCATACGGACATAGTCCTTATCGAGCTCCTCAACCATGGCCGTACGCACGATACGAGTCATCTGGCCCGTCAGCGGGAATGCCAGAGCGATAGCGGGCATGATCATACGTCCCAGATAGCCAGCCGGGTTGGTGGTGAAGTGAGGCAGAGCACCGGACGCCGGGAGCACCTTAAGGTAGGAAGAGAACAGCAGAATCAACAGAACGGCAAGCCAGAACGACGGGGTTGCCAAGCCGGCGATGGAGAAGACGCGGATCACTTGGTCCGGCCATTTATCGCGATACAGTGCCGCGATGACGCCGAGCAAAAACGAGACGACCGCGCCGATGGCAAGACCGATGAAGGTCAGCTGCATCGTGACGGGCAGGGCCGTGGAGATGCGCTTGGCAACGGAGTTGCGAGCAGCACCATAGGTGCCCATGTCACCATGGATCAGATCGCCCATGTAGCGCACGTAGCGCACGGGCCAGGGGTCGTCCAGACCATACTTCTCATGGTACTCGGCAACCGCCTCGGGCGAGGCACCGTCACCCAACGCCGTATAGGCGGGGTCGGTCTTGGAGAACGACATAAGGAAGAACACCAGGACGGTGACGCCCAATGCCATGATCGGCAGCGCCACGAGACGCCTTCCAATCAAACGTAGAAAGTTGTTCACGTTCTCTCCCCTTTCTTTTGTCGGTAGGACCAACTGGTATATGAGTATGGATACTCATTACAAGACCCGAGCGACATCGAGGCCGCCCGGGTCTTTGTTTCAACTATGAGGACGTTGCCTTACGACCGACGCCCCACATATGACTCAAGCGAGTCTTAGGCCTTGACGGTCGCGACGCCCCTGAAGGACATGCTCGTCGTGCCGATGCCCTTGAAGCCATCGAGGGCCTCGCCGTTGGGCGCGGTGGACGGATCGTCCCAGGAAGCAGAGACGGTCTTGACGTGGACAACGGGGTACAGAACAGCGTTGTCGGCGATGATGTCGAAGCACTCGTTCCACTTCTTCTGCTGCTCGTCGCCCTCGGCGGCAAGAGCCTCGTCCATGAGACCGTGGAGCTTCTCCCACTCAGCGGACTCCTTCCACGGGCAACGGGTCTGCATCCAGACGTTGTCGCCGTACCACCAGTTGAGCAGCAGGTCGGGGTCGGCGCCGAAGCAGGAAGGATCGCCAGGGGCAAGGAGGATATCGTAGGCCTCGCCGCCGTCGATGGCAGCGTAGGTGGCCGGCGAGGTATCGGTCTGGATGGTCACATCGAAGCCGAGAGCGTCGAGGTCGTTCTTGACCTGGGCGGCCATGCCCTTGATCTGCTCGTTGTCGGTGGTGCGCAGGGTGATGGCGCCCGGGGTGATGCCAGACTCCTCGATGAGCTTCTTGGCCTTCTTGGCGTCAGTCTTGTACACCGTGGAAGCCTCATGATAGTTGGTGAAGCTCTTGGGCAGGTAGCAGCTGGCAGCGGTGGCAAGGCCGGCGAAGGTGTTGGTGATCATCTTCTCGGTGTCGAGCGCGTACATGACGGCTTGACGGACCTTGACGTTGTTCCAAGGCTCCTTGGCGACGTTGAACATGATGAAGCGGGTGCCGAAACCCTGAACGTTATCGATCTTGCAGCCAGCGCTCTCGAGCTGGTCAACGGCGTCAGCGGTGACGAGCTCCATAACGAGCGTGGAGCCCTCCTGCTGAGCGGTAACGCGAGCGGTGGGGTCGGTCAGGATGCTGTACTGGATCTTCTTATCCTCGGCAGCATACTCACCGTTGTACTCGGGGTTGGGAACCAGGGTGATCTCGGTATCGGAGATAGAGTCATACATCCAGGGGCCGGAGCCGATCGGCTGCTTGGCGCGATCCTCCTCGGACTGGGTAGCCGGGGTAACGCGGATGATGGCCAGACGATCCTTGAGCAGGGAGAAGTTGGGGACCTTGGTCTTGACCGTTACGGTGCTGGCGTCCTTGGCCTCGATGGACTCGAAGGGCTGGAAGAACGGAGCATAGGTAGCGGAAGCAGCGCAAGCGGTGTAGGAAGCGACGACGTCGTCAGCAGTGACCTCGGTGCCATCGGAGAACTTGGCGCCCTTGCGGATGGTGACCTCGAAGGTGGTGTCGTCCACGGACTTGGGATCGTCGGTGGCGAGCTCGTTGAAGGTGCTGTAGTCGTGGTAATCGATGCCGTAGAGGCCCTCGACGACGTGCCAGTTAGCACCCAGGCCCACAGCGGAGCCGGTGCTGGCGGGATCGAAGCTGGACGGAGCGTAAGCGGAACCAGCGGTGATCACGCCGCCACCACGGTTGGCGGAATCGGTGGAACCGGAAGCGGAACCCTCGTCGTTAGAGCTGCCACCGCAGCCGGTGAGACCAAGCCCTGCGACAGCAGCGACGCTGCCGGTGAGGCCGAGGAACGAACGCCTGGACATACCCTTGTTGATGATGGCCATGTCTTCTCCTATCAATAGAGAATCTTACCCGGGAGCACCTAGACTTGCCCCCGCGCAACTTGCGGACGATATATACCTTACCTACCGACGAACCCAACTGAGGTGCCGCGCTCGGTGACCGATACATACATACGCTTGAACGGTATTTACTACCGTTCACCGAATTCATTGACAAACGATTCGCCAGACAGTATGTATCGACGAGGTGAGATATCAGTCTTCGTCAACCCGCAGGATAGCAGGGTTGTTCACCATGGCTAGTCAAACGTTTTAGCGTTAATAAAACCCGAAATCGACAGGTAATCGCCGCGAAATAAATGATTGAAAATCGGCCAATCATGTATATCAGTTGTTTAGAAGCGCGTTTAGTTTTCGGAACGGTTGGCCGATGCCTGGGCGCGCTCGGCATTCCATGCAACAAGTGCCTCGTGGACCGCTTTGGCGACATCGGCCGGAACGCCTCGAACTTCTGCAATCTCCTGCTCGCTTGCCGCGCGCAAACGCTTCATCGAGCCAAAATGGCGCATAATGGCACGTTTTCTGGTGGGTCCCACGCCCGGAACGTCGTCAAGCACCGAAACCGTCATAGCCTTATCGCGCAACTCGCGATGGAACGTAATCGCAAATCGGTGGGATTCATCGCGAACTTGCTTGATCAGATAAAGCGAAGCGGAGCCGGTCGGCAGCACGACGGGAGTCTCGTCCCACGGCACGAAAACTTCCTCATCGGCCTTTGCCAAGCCACAAACTGGTATATCGAGGCCAAGCGCCTCAAGTTGCTTAATTGCAGCGGTCAATTGCGGCTTGCCGCCATCGACAACGAGCAAATCGGGGCGCGAGCCAAAGCGCTCGTCCGCCATGCGCTCGGGAGCATAGCGACGCCCCAGAACCTCGGACATCGATACGAAGTCGTTCGCCTCGTCCAATTCGGCCTGAATTTTAAAGCGACGATACTGGCCCTTGTCGGCACGGCCGTTGGTAAATACCACCATCGAAGCGACGGTAAAGGTGCCGTGCAACGTCGAGATATCGAAACACTCGATGCGCAACGGCGGCGCAGGCAGCGCCAGCGCACTTTCGAGCTCTAGGAGCGCCTGATTGGTGCGATCGTCAGCATACCCCGTGCGCATCATGTAGCGCATGAGGGCATGGCGCGCATTTTTGGAAGCCATATCGAGCAGGCGGTGCTTTTCGCCGCGCTGCGGCCTATGGAGATGGCAAGAGCGTTCGCGCTTGGCCGCAAGCCACTCCCCCAACGCTTCGGCATCCTCAAGCTCGACAGAGAGATTGATCTCGGCTGGAATATCAGCCGTCTCGTCGTAATAGCGCTTAAGAAAGCCCGATTGAAGCTCTTCCTCGTCGACATCCAGGCCTTTATCGAGGATGAACTCACAAGTTCGAACCGTTCGGCCCTCGCGAACGACAAAGACACAGGCGGCAGAGATAGTCTCTTCGCGATAGAAGCCGATGGCGTCGATATCGACGCTTGATGGAAAAACGACCTGTTGGCGATCGTCCAGGCCCCTAATGACTTCCAGGCGACGCTTGACGCGCGCCGCACGCTCAAAATCGAGCGCCTCGGCTGCCTCCGTCATCTCGGACGTGAGCTCGTCGACGACATCCTTGCGATGGCCCGACAAGAAACGTTCGACACGCTTGACGTTCTTGGCATAGTCGGCAGGGGAAATTGCGCCGACACATGCGCCCGGCCCGCGCCCGACATGGTAGTCAAAGCAGGGACGCCCGTTTTGCGCGCAAATCATATTGACGATGTCTTCTTCGCCCTTATGAGATTCGACGATGCGGCGGCAGCGGCGCCATTCCGCACAGGATGCCGAGCAAATAGGAATAACCTTGCGTAGCGTATCGACGGTCTCACGCGCCGCACGACTATCGGTATAAGGGCCAAAATAGCGCGTTCCCGGTTTATGACGCTCTCGCGTGTATTTAATAGCCGGAAACAAGTCGCTCTTGGTAATGGCGATAAAGGGATAGCTTTTATCGTCCTTAAGGTCGACGTTAAAGTACGGATGGTACTGGCCAATCAGATTGCGCTCGAGCACCAATGCCTCGTGCTCGGTCTCCACCACGATATAGTCGAAGCTCGCCACCAGCTGCATCATGAGCGGGATCTTTTGACGCTCGTCCTGCAGCGTCACGTATTGACGCATACGGGCACGCAAGTTTTTTGCCTTGCCCACATAGATGACATCGCCCTTGGCATCTTTCCAAAGGTAGCAGCCGGGTTGCGTGGGAACGCGCGAAACCTGCTCGGCAAGTGTTGGAATGTTGTCGTGACCTGCCACACGCACCTACTTGCGACGAAGCAGCGCCGAGACCTCGGGCATCTTAAAGACGAAGGCAAGGCCAAAAGTCACGGCGAGCGAGACGACGCCTGCAACACAAACGTAGCCCAGGGTAATGAGGATCGAGCTGCCAAGCAGTCCGACAAAGTGCTCAAGTGCCCACATGACGCCGGCGCCCGCGGCAGCGCCCAAGCCACCGAACAATAGGCCGAAGAAACCGCCGTGCAGGATAGACTTGACCTGAAGTCCATGCAGACGACGGCGCAGCCACCACAGTGAGCATCCGACCAAGACCACGTAGTCAACGACGTACGAAAGCGCAATTGCCGGCATACCGTAGCCCAGCACCACGCCAAACAGCAGAACCGAACCGGCCTGGCCGATAGCGGAGTACAGGCAATAGCGGCTATAAGGTTTCATATCGAGCAGGGCCGAGAAGCTCTTCTGCATCAGCACGACCACGCCGTAGAGCGGCAGGGAAAGTGCCAGATAGATAAGGAACTCCGACACCAGCGCCACACCGGATTCATCGAACTTGCCGGCGCAGTAGATCATGTTGAGCGGACGGGCGAAGACAATCAGGTACATCGCAAACGGAATCAGGAAGAAGAGCATCTGGGCGACACCGCGCGAAATGCCCGTGCGGACGCTGTCGTAATCCTTCTCCTGTGCATCGTGAGAGAGTTCGGTATAGAGTGCCGTCGAAAGCGAGGCAGCGATCAGCGCATAGGGCAATGTGTACCACAGGCGCGCATATGCGATGACGGAAGGGCCGGTCTCGGGCTGCACCACCAGCGCGGCGGCATTGGTAATGGAAGTCGAGACAAACATGCACACCGTGGCGAGCAGCGTCGGGATACCAAGCGCGATCGTCTGTCGCAGCGCGGGATCCTTAAAGTCGATATGGATATGAGGATGCACGCCATGCTTGCCAAGCGCGGGAATCTGGCAGGCCATCTGGACAAAGACGCCGAGGGTCGTACCAGCTGCGATCAAGATAATACCGGCCTGCTCGCCAAATTGTGCAGACACGGGAGCAAAGCCCATAAAGCTGGCGATGACGATGACATTGTTGAGAACCGGGGCAAACGTCGACCAGAAGTAGTCGCGGTGCGCGTTGAGAACGCCCGAGAACACCGAGCCCAAGCCATAAAACAGAATTTGGATAGCAAAGAAGCGGAACATGAACGCAGCGGTATCCATGCTGCCGCCATCGCCCGAAAGGAACGACTGCGTCCAAATAAAGCCGGGAGCAAACACGGTGCCCAGCAGCGAGATACCGCCCAGCAGCAGAAGCAGAATACCGAGCAGATTGCCGACATACTCGTTCGATGCCTCACGGCCCTGCTCGCGCCTCACGCCCATATACACCGGCAAAAACGCCGTAACGAGCATGCCGCCCATCACGAGCTCGTAGAGCATGTTGGGCAGGTTGTTGGCAACCTGATAGGAGGACGAGAGCAGCGACATGCCAATAGCGGCCGCCATTGCCCACGTTCGGATAAAACCGGTAACGCGAGACACGATGGTCAGGATGGTCATAAGCCCGGCGGAACGACCAACCGTGGAGTAGTCCGACGAGCCCATGTCGTCAGTGTCATCTCGAGACGAAGAAGCTTCGGATGAGGGCGTCTGAGGCGCAGATTCTTTTGCAAAATGAGCTCCGCACTTCAATTCTTCCTGCGGCATCGCTCAGTCCTCTCTCGTAATCGCGGCAACCGTCGCCCCGCAAAATGCAATTAAATCATCGGGTGCAAGCTCGAGCTGATAACCACGCTTGCCTCCCGAAATAAAAATGGTATCCCAAAGGACGCATGTCTCATCAATGAGCGTCCGGTAGCGTTTTTTCATACCGACCGGGCTGCAGCCGCCACGAACGTAGCCAGTCGCCGCAAGCAAATCCTTCACATGCATCATGGCCAAGGACTTCTCCCCCGCGGCACGCGCGGCGGACTTTAGATCGAGCTCGTCGGCAACAGGGATGCAGCACACGACATAGTCGTTGGACGGTGTCACGCAGACCAAAGTCTTAAATCCTTGACCGGGCTCCTCGCCAAGGTGCTCCGAAATCGCAACCCCCAGGCCCACCGACTCATCACCATCGTCTTCGTACGTATGTAGAACATAGGAAATGCCGGCGCTTTCCAGCTCGCGCATCGCATTGGTTTTTGGCGTCTTTACAGCCTTTGCCATGACATATCCTTTCCCTCGCATTCGGACGCAAGGATTAAGTATATGTCCAATTCGACTGCATACGTCACTTCGGCACAGCAAGCGCCATCGAATCACAAGGAGTCGATGGCGCCCATAAACTGAATCGCCTATTTATTGAGCATCAAGTTGAGCCTGACGCTCCCGGTCACGCCTGAGCAACGGCGCCAAAAACTTGCCCGTATAACTCTGCGGACAGTCCGCAACCTGCTCCGGTGTGCCCGAAACCACGACGGTTCCGCCGCCGTTACCGCCCTCGGGACCCATATCGATCAGGCGGTCGGCAACCTTGATGACATCAAGGTTGTGCTCAATCACCAGCACCGTGTTGCCCGCATCGACCAAGCGCTGCAGCACATCGAGCAGCTGGCGGACGTCCTCAAAATGAAGGCCGGTCGTCGGTTCGTCCAAAATATAGAACGTCTTGCCCGTCTGGCGTCGATGAAGCTCCTTGGCGAGCTTCACACGCTGCGCCTCGCCGCCCGAGAGCGTCGTGGCGGGCTGGCCCAGGCTCACGTAGCCTAAGCCTACATCGTACAGCGTCTGGAGCTTGCGCTTAATCTGCGGGATATTCCCAAAGAAGGCCAGCGCCTCGGTGACGCTCATGTCGAGCACGTCCGAGATGGTCTTGCCACGGTAGGTGACCTCGAGTGTCTCGCGGTTGTAGCGTTTACCGCCGCAGGCTTCGCAGGGAACGTAGATATCGGGAAGGAAGTGCATCTCGATCTTGATCTGTCCGTCGCCCTTGCACGCCTCACAGCGCCCGCCACTCACATTAAAGGAGAAACGACCCGGCGAGTAGCCGCGCGCCTTCGACTCCGGCGTACTCGCAAACAGCGCGCGAAGATCATCCCACAGGCCGATATAGGTAGCAGGGTTGGAACGCGGCGTGCGGCCAATCGGCGACTGGTCGATATCGATAACCTTATCGATACACTCGATGCCCTCGATTTTCTTATACGGACCCACAGGGCGCGTCGAACGGTGAATGACATTCGTAAGGGCAGGCGCAATCGTATCGGTGACCAGGGAGCTCTTGCCCGATCCCGAAACACCGGTAACGACTGTGAGCGTACCGAACTCAATCTTGGCGGTAACGTTTTTGAGGTTATTAGCGCGGGCGCCCGTGATCTTAAGACAGCCGCGGCCGGGCTTGCGGCGCTCATCGGGCACGCGGATCATCCGCTTGCCGGTCAAATAAGCACCCGTCATGGAATCGGGGCATGCCATGATATCGGCAGGCGTTCCCGCGGCAACCACGTGTCCGCCGTTAACGCCCGCACCGGGACCCATATCGATCACGTAGTCGGCTGCGCGAATCGTATCTTCGTCGTGCTCGACGACGATAACGGTATTACCGATATCGCGCAAGCGCTCGAGCGTCTTGATCAGGCGCTCGTTATCGCGTTGGTGAAGGCCGATCGACGGCTCGTCCAGAATGTACAGAACGCCCATGAGGCCGGCACCGATCTGCGTTGCCAGGCGAATGCGCTGGGCCTCACCGCCGGAAAGCGTCGCCGAGGCGCGATCGAGCGTCAGATAGTCGAGTCCGACATCGACCAGAAAACGCAGGCGCTCCAGGATTTCCTTGACAATGCGCCCGCCGATAAACTGCTGACGCTCGGTAAGCTCCAGGCCCTCAAAAAACTCGAGCGACTCGCGACACGACAGGCAGCAGACATCGTAAATGGACTTGCCGCCCACGGTGACGGCAAGCATCTCGGGACGCAGGCGAGCACCGTGACAGCTCGAGCATGGCTCTTCGCGAATGTATTTCTCCAAGCGAGCCCTGGTGTTCTCGTTCGTCGTCTCGCTGTAGCGCTCGTACAGGATGTTGCGCACGCCCGAGAACTTAGTGTCCCACTGGCTGCGACGCCCATCGAGCTTTTGATAGTCGACCGAAATCTTCGTGTCGCCCATGCCATCCAAAAACGCACGACGCACCCGCGGGGGCAGGTCCTCCCATGGCGTATCGGCACTCACCTTAAAGTGTTTGCAGACCGCAGCAAAAATCTGCGGATAATAGTTGGAATTGCCGAACAGGCTGCCAAAGACTCCGTCGGCAATCGACTTTGAGGGGTCTTCAATCAGCGCCTCGGCATCGACTGTCTTTTTAAAGCCCAGGCCATCGCACTCGGGACATGCACCATAAGGCGCGTTGAACGAGAAATCGCGCGGCTGCAAGTCGTCGATGGAATGCCCGTGCTCCGGGCACGCCAGTGCCAGCGAATACTCCAGCAGCTCGCCCTCGGTTCCCTCGGGAGCGTCGCGGTCGGGCAGCATGTACACGTTCACGTTACCGTGCGCCAGTGCCGTCGCCTGCTCAACGGACTCGGCAATGCGACCCAGGGAGTTCTCTCGAATCACGATACGGTCGACCACGACCTCAATGTCGTGTTTGAACTTCTTGTCCAGGTCGATAGGGTCGTCAAGCGAGCGCACCTCGCCGTCGACGCGCACACGGCTAAAGCCCTCCGCACGCAGGTCCTCAAACAGCTTGGCATATTCGCCCTTGCGTCCACGAACCACCGGCGCCAACACAAACGCGCGACGGCCCTCCCCCGCTGCCAGCACCTTATCGGCGACCTGATCGGTCGTCTGACGCTCAATGACACGACCGCACTCAGGACAGTGCGGCGTTCCCACGCGAGCAAACAGCAGACGCAGATAGTCGTAAATCTCGGTTACGGTGCCCACCGTCGAGCGTGGGTTTTTGGACGTCGTTTTCTGATCGATCGACACAGCCGGCGACAGGCCGTCAATCGAGTCCAGATCGGGCTTGTCCATCTGGCCCAAAAACTGACGCGCATAGCTCGAAAGGCTCTCGACGTATCGACGCTGGCCCTCGGCATAGATAGTGTCAAATGCCAGCGAACTCTTGCCCGAGCCAGAAAGACCGGTAATGACCACGAGTTGGTCACGCGGAATGGAAACATCGATATCACGGAGGTTGTGCTCACGAGCGCCGCGAATAACGATAGAAGAATCAGACATGGAAGCTCCTTGCCTCCTATTGCATCGAATCATACTGTCGATGAGTTTAGCGCACTCGACGCGCACAGATGTTCGTAATACAAGATTCGCAGACCTTTAGCTTTGCGTATCGGGCGCTTTGTTTCTCGAAATGCCGTGGAAAGGTTACAGTAATCTAATACTGAACTTAATTTGCCGTAACAGAGGAACGTCCATGACCGAAGATATCCCCCTTGAAATCACTTCGAGCGACATGGCCAATCTGCCCATATTCATCGCCGTCCTTATCGTGGCCATCGTCGTGGTGCGCGTATATTTTTCAATCAAACACAATGAAAAGCCGCCCATTGCCCGCGTCTTTTGGTGCGCGACGCTCCTCATCCCGCTCGGCATGGTAGCTGCATGGATTACGAATCAATTGCTCGTAAATGAGGACAATTCCCTATGGGTCCTTTCTTATTCGGCGCTCGGTGCTACCGCCGTCATGCTTCTTGTCGAGCCCTTGGTTTCGGGACTTATCGACCAAACCGATCTTGCGACGGGAACGGTTGCCTGTATTTGCCGTGACATCCTTGTCATCGCCGCTGTTTCAGCGCTCTCGTTCGTTTCACTCGAAATTGCCTGTAACGAAACGTTCTATCGCATTCCCGCCAACTCATTCGGGTTTTCCGTCGGGCTGCTCGCGACGGTTCTGCTCTCCCTTTATTTGCTGGGACAGCGTCATGGAGGCGTCATGGCCCTCGTGCCCGTCGCCTGTTGCATCCTTGGCATTGCCGAGCACTTCGTCATAACGTTTAAAGGCGAGGCCATCCTGCCAAGCGATATCTTGGCCCTTGGCACCGCAATGGAAGTGAGCGAGGGATACGAGTTTACCTTTACCGCCGGAATCGTAACCTCTCTAGCCCTGCTGGAGATTTCCCTGGGGCTTCTTTCGCTTATCCGACCGAGAAAGCTCCGTACACCCACCCATGTCTTCCCCGCAATCGCCGCTAACCTCTGCGCTTTTCTGCTAGTGACCGTTGTGGGGCTCTCGGGCTTTTCCAGCATCGACTTGGAGCAGGCGCTGGATTTTGGATTTGACCGTTGGCAGCCCATCACCACATATACGTCTCAGGGTTTTATCACTTCGTTCACCGAAATGGTCAACGAGTTGCCCATTGAGAAGCCCGAAGACTATACGCCCGATGAGGCGCAGAGCATCGAGCAGGAGCTCGCCGCCGCCTACGACAGCACGTATGGCTCGAGCGAGCAGCGCGCGGCTGCCGTTGCCCAGTTCAATGAAATCAAGCCGACGATTGTTGCCGTCATGAACGAGAGTTTTAGCGACCTTTCGTGCTTTGAGCAGCTCCAGGCGGCCGGGTACACCGGCCCCGCATTCTACAACTCGCTTCCCGACACACTTGTTCGCGGCACCATGCTCGCTTCGGTCACCGGTGGCGGAACGGCAAACTCCGAATTCGAATTTTTGACCGGAGCGACAACGGCCTTTGTCGGATTAGGCAAGATCCCCTATCAGCTGTATCAGATGAATGGCGTCAACAGCCTGGCAAGGGACCTTAAAGAGCTTGGGTATACCGCTACCGCCATGCACCCGCAAAACCCCGTCAACTACCATCGAGATAAAATCTATCAGCAGCTGGGCTTTGGAGACTTTCTTTCAATCGGCGATTTCGAAGGTGCGCCCTGTTACCATGCCGGCGTATGCGACTACGCCACCTACGACAAGATACTCGACCTGCTTAGAACCGACGAAGCCCCGCAGTTCATCTTTGACGTCACGATGCAAAATCACGGCGGCTACGACTATGGCACCGTTCCCGCCGAGGAGCTGACAAACTATTGGGTCGAGGGAGCCAGCGAGGGTGCCAATAGCGCGCTCAACACCTATCTTACCTGCATCAACGCATCCGACCGGGACCTCGAGTACTTTATCAACGAGCTCCGCAATATCGGCAGACCGGTTGTCCTTGTCTTTTTTGGCGACCATCAGCCGAGCGCCGCAACGACTCTCAACGACGAGCTGTACCCTCAGGAAGATACGGCAAGCCACGCTTTCCGTATCTATCAGTCGACATATTTTGTCTGGGCTAACTATGAAATCGCCGGCAATACCGAGCTCAACGTCTACGACACCGTCGGGGCAAACGAGATTGCAGCCATTACCCTTAATAAGATCGGCGCCCCGCTCACCGACTATCAAAAGGCTCTGCTTGCAACAAGGTCAGATGTGCCCACCATCAATGTCGCCGGCTACCTTGGTGCCGACGGGCTGCGCTACGACTTGGAATCTGAAGACAGCCCATACACCTCGACGATCGACAAGCTGCAGCGCATGCAATACCTCGAGTTCGCCAGCAAAGTTCAGTAAGCCCGCCCATTCGCTTGGGCCCATCGTATTGCAAGCACGCTCGGCCCAATTGCATCGCAAATGACTCCCGCTCGCAAACGAGGGTACAATGACGCTCGTGTCACATCGCGGGGCCCCGGCCCCAACATATACAAAGGAGTCATACATGGGTTGCGAGCACGCACAGGCCGCCGGCGGACAAACGTCGCCGTCGCAATTTGAGGAGAATACGCTGTCCGAGGTCAAGCGCGTCATCGCCGTGCTTTCCGGCAAGGGCGGTGTCGGCAAGTCGTTTGTCACCGGTGCCATCGCCACCGAGCTTGCCCGCCACGGCCACAAGGTCGGCGTCCTCGATGCCGACATCACCGGTCCCTCCATCCCCAAGATGTTCGGTATGAGCGGACGCCACGTCCATGCCCTTGGCAACCTTATGCTGCCTGAAATCTCCGAGCACGGCGTCAAGGTCATGAGCTCCAACCTTCTGCTCCAAAACGAGACCGACCCCGTCCTTTGGCGCGGTCCGGTCATCGCAGGCGCCATTAGGCAGTTCTGGAGCGAGACCTCATGGGGCCCCATCGACTACCTGCTGGTCGACATGCCTCCGGGAACAGGCGATGTCGCGCTCACCGTCTTCCAGTCGCTGCCCGTCGACGGCATCGTCATCGTCACGAGCCCGCAGGATCTGGTCTCGATGATCGTCGCCAAGGCGGTCAACATGGCCGAGAAGATGAACGTCCCCATTCTGGGCATTGTCGAGAACATGAGCTATATCGAGTGCCCCGACTGCGGCAAGAAGATCGAGGTCTTTGGCAAGAGCAAGCTCCCCGAGGTCGCAGAGCGCTATAACCTCGACATCTTGGGCCAGCTTCCCATTAATCCGGCACTCGCCGAGGCCTGCGATAAGGGCGAGGTCGAGACCGCGCTGCCCGATGGCATGTTGCCCAAGGCAGTCTCTGCCGTCGAGGCTATTACCCCGCACGAGACCGACGAGGCCTAAGTGAACACGAGCGCCTTCTATGACGTCCTGGTAATCGGCGGCGGGGCTTCAGGCCTCGCCGCCGCCATTACGGCCGCACGCGCTGGCAAAAGCGTCTGCATCGTTGAGCGCGATGTCGCCTGCGGCCTTAAGCTCCTTGCGACCGGTAACGGCCGCTGCAACCTCTCCAACGAATCGATTGATCCTCAGCGGTATAACCACCCCGCATTCGTCGAATCCGTCATGGGCCCCCAGCCCGAACAAGAGCTTATGGGTTTCTTCTCCTCGCTGGGCATCATGACAACCTCCGAGGAAGGCCGACTGTACCCGCGCTCCCTTCGCGCCGAATCGGTGCGCGACGCGCTTCTCAATGTTTGCGACCGCCTGGGTATCACCTTAATCTGCGGAGCCAACGTTGCCTCGGCGCACAAAGCTTCCGAAGGCTGGGCACTCCAAATAGACCGTCCAGCGCGGGCGCTCAAGGCAAAAAAGCACGACGACCGAAAAACGGAGCTCCGCTCGCTTCGGAAAGCGCTCGCCGATGTCCCTCGCAAGAACGAGGCCCTGCAGGCACATGCCGTAATTATCGCCACGGGCGGCAACCCCACCGGTATCGCCGATACGTTTCGCCTCCCCCTCACTTCGCTGCGCCCCATCCTCTGCCCCGTATCGGCAACGGTCGTCGGCGATCGGGCGGCGCTCAAGACGTTGGATGGCCTGCGCGTCCGCGCCCGCTTGACGCTCGCCCGCAATCATAATGAGCTCTGGCACGAAGACGGTGAAGTCCTGTTTCGAACCTTCGGTATCTCGGGCGTCGCTGTCTTCAACCTCTCCCGTCGTATCCAGCGCGGCGATACGATCCTGCTCGACGTTTTCCCCGACCTCTCTAAAGACGAGTTGCTCGATATGCTCAACCGGCGCGTTGAGCTGCTCGGCGGCTTTTCGCCCCGCGATCCCCGTTGGCTCGACGGTATACTTGCCCCGCAACTCTCCCGCGTCGTCTGCACGGCGTTCGAGCAGTGCCATCCAGGCTCCAACGATGTCATCCACCTGGTCTCGATCCTCAAGCACTTTAAGTTGCTCGTCGAAGGAACCGCCGAGGAGCGCTCGGCGCAGGTCACGCGTGGTGGCATATCTGTCGAGAGCATCTCAACACCCAGTCTACGCGCGCGCAGCGTTGTCGACCCCCCGCTTTACGTCTGCGGCGAAGCGCTCGACATCGACGCCGATTGCGGAGGCTTTAACCTTGCGTGGGCCTGGCTCTCGGGCATTCGCGCTGCAAGCAGTCTGTAGCCGCGCAGTCTATAATCAAAAACGCATTCGGGCCGTCTGGGATACCGGACGGCCTCTTTCTTGCCTCTAAGGAGACCTCGATGATCGAAATCACCCAAGTCAACGCGTCACTCGATGAAGCCGGCGATGAAAATGCCTGCCTCATTGTTGGCAAGCGAGTCGCCAAGCGCGTCCTACGTTGCAAGGACTCCGAGATCAAGTCCATCGAGCTCCACCGCAAGTCAATCGACGCCCGCAAAAAACGAGACGTCCATTTTATCCTGAGCTTTCGTGTTGAGCTGACTAGTCCCCACCTCGAGCGAGAAGCGGTCGACAGCGTTGCCGAGCGTGACCGCTCGCGCGTACGCGCGATAGAAGACGATGGGTCTTCATTCCCCTCCCCCGTCTCCGACGCACCTCAAGAATGCCCTGTCGTTGTCGGTGCCGGATGCGCCGGCCTTTTCGCTGCACTCACCCTTGCCGAAGCGGGTCTTAAGCCCTTGCTCATCGAGCGCGGCGACCCAGCATTTCGCCGCTCGCATGCGATCGATCTCTTTCTAAAGGAGCGCATCCTCGACCCCGAGAGCAATATCCAGTTTGGCCTGGGCGGCGCGGGGACCTTCTCGGACGGCAAGCTCAATACGGGAACCAAAAATCCCGCCCATCGCCTTATCCTCGAAACCTTCGTCGAGGCGGGCGCGCCCCGCGATATTCTGTGGGATGCCAAGCCGCACATTGGCTCCGACATCCTTCCCACGGTTGTCACCGCTATATCCCAGCGCATCGAGCAGCTCGGAGGTGTCGTCCGTTATCGAACAAAGCTCGTCGACATTCACATCGACGCGTCTGGCGCCATTACCGGTATTGATGTCCAATCGTCCCAAGACGCCGCTTGCGAGCCAATCGAGACAAAGCACCTCATCCTCGCCTGCGGGCATTCTGCTCGCGATATTTTTGAGCTCCTTAAGGACCACAACGTGGCCCTCGCACAAAAGACCTTTGCCATGGGCGTTCGCATCGAGCATCCGCAGCGCGACATCGACCGAGCCCAATATGGAGCCTCGGCGGGACATCCAGCGCTCGGGGCGGCCCCTTACAAACTTGTTGCCCATCTTCCCAACGGCCGCAGCGTGTTCTCGTTTTGCATGTGCCCCGGCGGACAGGTTGTCGCCGCCTCTTCCGAGCAGGGCCACCTGTGCGTCAACGGCGCCAGCCTCAATGCCCGCGACGGACGCAACGCAAATGCCGCCTTGCTCGTTAACGTCACGCCTGAGGACCTTCCCAACGATGACCCGCTCGCCGGCATCGAGCTCCAGCGTGCCTGCGAGGCGGCCGCCTATCGCCTGGGCGGTTCCAACTGGAACGCACCAGCACAACTCGTCGGAGATTTCCTCGCAGGACGCGTCAGCAAGGCGCCCGGAAAGGTAAAGCCCACCTATCCGCTCGGTGTGACCTGGACGACAATTGACGAAGCCCTGCCGCAGCATATCGTCGAGTCGCTCCGCCTGGGACTTCCCCTACTCGGAAAAAAGCTACGAGGCTACGACCGCCCCGATGCCGTTCTTACCGGCGTGGAGACTCGTTCAAGCTCACCGGTCACTGTCACCCGAGACCGAACGTGCCATGCCGTGTCGACCCCGGGCCTCTACCCTTGTGGTGAGGGAGCTGGATATGCCGGCGGCATCATGAGCGCGGCCACCGACGGCATCCGTTGTGCCGAAGCCCTGATCGCAGACCTCTAACGCACGAATTCCAGCGCGCAAAAGACACAGGCCCCAAGCTCCACAGGGAACTCGGGGCCTGTTCGCTATTTTTTAAACCGTGCACCCTGGCGTTTTCTGCCCGATGCGAACGTGGAACCCTTGCGGGCCTGCGAACGTAAGCGCTCGATCGTCTCGTCCTCAGACGCACCCTCGAGCATCGCCCGAATCTGAACGACGGCATCGCGCAGGCGCGCCGCCTCCTCAAAGTCCATGGCGGCAGAAGCGTTGCGCATATCCTCTTCCATGGTTTCGACGATCCGCACAAGTTCATCATGTGGCAGTTCCTCGAGCTGCCCGGCAAGCGTCTGCTCGGACGACACCGTCTCCGGCGCAGCGCCCTCGCCGTTTTCATCGGGCGTATAGAATGCGCCGTGGCCCAACGAATCGCCCTTCGAACGCCCCTTGGAGCCAACGGTTTTCTCCGCCTCGGCAATGAAGCTCGAGATGTCATTGATGGCCTTGCGAACCGTCTTGGGCACAATGCCGTGCTCTTCGTTATAGGCCATCTGGATCTCGCGTCGGCGCTGCGTCTCGTCGATTGCCTCTCTCATCGAATCGGTCACGACGTCCGCGTACATAATGACTTCGCCGTCGGCATTACGGGCCGCACGACCAATCGTCTGAATCAGCGAACGGCGGTTGCGCAAGAAGCCTTCCTTATCGGCATCGAGAATTGCCACCAGTGAGACCTCGGGAAGATCCAAGCCCTCGCGAAGCAGGTTGATGCCAACGAGAACATCGATCTTGCCCTCGCGCAGCGTTCGCAGGATCTCGACACGGTCCATTGTCGCCGTATCAGAATGCATGTAATTGACCTTAATGCCCGCATCAAGCAGATGGTCGGTCAGGTCCTCGGCCATGCGCTTGGTCAACGTGGTCACCAGCACGCGCTCCTTGCGGGCAACGCGCTCGCGAATCTCGTCCTCAAGATCGTCAATCTGACCGCGAACCGGACGCACATCGATCTTGGGATCGAGCAGACCGGTCGGACGAATAATCTGCTCAACGTCGTTCTGGCTAACCCGCAGCTCGTAATCGCCCGGCGTGGCCGAAACATAGATAAACTGGGGTATCCTTGCCTCAAACTCATCGAAACGAAGCGGGCGGTTATCGAGCGCCGAGGGCAGGCGAAAACCGTGTTCCACCAGCGTCACCTTACGCGAGCGGTCACCTTCGTGCATGCCGCGAATCTGCGGCACCGTCACATGGCTCTCATCGATGATGCAGAGCATGTCCTTAGGAAAGTAATCGATCAGGGTAAACGGCGGCTCACCCGGCTTGCGACCGTCCAGATGACGCGAGTAGTTCTCGATGCCGTTGCAAAAGCCCATCGTCTCGAGCATCTCAAGATCATAATCGGTGCGCTGCTGCAGACGCTGCGCCTCGAGCAACTTGTCGGTCGCCTTGAGCTCCGCCACGCGCTTCTCGCACTCTTCGCTGATCGATTTCAGAGCCGCCTTGACCTTCGGCTTCTCGGTCACGTAGTGCGATGCCGGCCATACGGGGATGGCCTCGTACTCACGCAGCATTTCACCGGTGACCTCATCGATCTCGGCAATCAGCTCAACCTCGTCGCCAAAGAACTCAAACCGCAACGGATGCTCGGCATAAGGCGGATACACGTCGACAACATCGCCGCGCACGCGGAAAGTGCCGCGTGCAAGGTCATAGTCATTGCGATCATATTGAATATCGATAAGTGCATGGATAAAGTCATCACGCTCGAGCGGCACCTTCTTGTCGACGTTTGGAGCCAGACCCGCATAGTCCTCGGGAGAACCAATGCCATAGATACACGAGACCGATGCGACAACGATCACATCGCGTCGAGAGAGCAGTGACGCGGTCGCCTGATGGCGTAGCATCTCGACCTCTTCGTTAATCGAGGAGTCTTTCTCGATATATGTATCGCTTTGCGGCACATACGCCTCGGGCTGATAGTAGTCGTAATACGAGACGAAGTAGACCACAGCGTTATTGGGAAAGAACTCTTTGAGCTCGCTCGCAAGCTGAGCGGCGAGCGTTTTATTCGGAGCCATGACCAGCGTCGGCTTTCCCAGGGCCTCAATAGTCTTTGCCATCGTAAAGGTCTTGCCCGAACCAGTCACGCCCAGCAAAACCTGATAGCGGTCTCCGTCCCTCACGCCCTGCACAAGCGACTCAATGGCCTTAGGCTGGGAACCGGCAGGCTCATAGGGAGACACGACCTTAAACGGCACGTCAGAGCCTTCAACGCCAAAGCGCTTAAGTTCACCACCAACGCGTTCTACTTCAAATTCCGCCATGGATACTCCTAACTCATATATCTGCAGTATACGCAGGCGGCAGGCATAGTCCTATACGAACCGATCGGGATAGAGGGTCTTGTAGCGAGCCCAGGCATTATTGACACGAATCAGATACGCCTGCGTCTCGGGAAAGGTGATTGCATTATGAAGCGACGTACTCTGCTGCGCCCATCCGTCCACATTGCCCATGCCGGCGTTATAGGCGGCAATGGCACTGTCAGTCGACCCGTTAAAATACGCTAGAAGATACGAGAGATACGCACAGCCAAACTCGATATTCGTAGCCGGATCGTTAAGGTTGTCGGCCGAATACTCGCCACCGTCGACAAGGCCCTTGGCGATCATATCCTGGGCAGTCTCGGGCATCAGCTGCATCAATCCCTGAGCACCCTGATTCGACTCGGCCTCGGGATCCCAATTCGATTCAGACTTAATGACAGCGCACACCAGATACGGATCCAGATTATGCGAAATACTGGATTGCTTTACATACGCCTCGTAGTCAATCGGATACAGCGGCTTAAAGAAAGCGGCAGGAGCATACGAGTAAACGAATGAGATAAGGCCGAAGGCAAAAACGGCAGCTAGCGGTATAAGGCGATACCACGTAAGGAAACGTGTCTTAGGCATCAGCCTCCTCCTTATCCACTACATCCCCGAACCCATGGCATGCAAGCCATGAGTCAAGCTGCTCAAAGAGCGAATTATCGCCTGAGGCATTATCAATCACCGTTGTAGCGAGATTGCACAGCGCAGACTCATCGGGCTGACAAGCAGAACGGGCATCGAAATCAGATGGCTCCATGCCACGTTGAATAGCGCGCTCGCGACGAACTGACAAAGGGGCGCTAATGACCAGAATTTCATCAGCCAAGCCAAATGCATCCTCAAAACCAGTCGGAGCAGAAACCTCGACCACCGCAAAGGGGTAACGGGGAGATGAAACCGTACAACAAACCGGATCGAGAATCCTAAGCGAAAGCTGTTCAATCAGAACGGGATGCACGATGCCATTGAGTCGTGCGACCGAATCAGGAGAAGCGAAAGCTCGAGAAGCGAGGATGCTGCGGCGAATGCCGCCCTCCTCATCCAAAATGTCCCAACCGAATTCATCCGCGAGAGTATTGACGATATCAGAGCCCGGCACATACAGAGATTTTGCAAGCTCATCCAGATCGATAAGCATAGCGCCACGAGATTCGAAATAGCGGCAGGCAGTCGACTTACCCGAAGCAATATTGCCCAAGACAAATACGGTAAACATCAAGCCCTCCCTAACGCCAATGCGAGTAATTATCGCTCAAATACACTAGAAGGACTCAAAATACAGCCAAACAGTAAGAGCGCATACGGGGAAGCTAAATCCCGAAGTACAACGTGTATATACGCAAAAAGGGGGGGCCGCGAGGCCTCCCCCTTCTCAGTTCAAGCGTACGGCTCGGTGCCGTCCACCGGTCAGCGGCGCCCTGGCCTCCCACGGGCTGACCCCGCAGTACTCTCGGCGCGATGGGGCTTAGCTTCCGGGTTCGGAACGGGACCGGGCGTGCCCCCCATGCTCTGGCCGCTGACCGGTGGGCGGCGCCCACCGTTACGGTGTCCTGGGTCTCACTCTACACGTGCCCTGGGGGCCGCATGGCGCATAGGGGAGATGACTCGGGGGCATCCTCGTGCCCGGACCGCGCATGAGCGCTTGTCCCGCGGGCCGCGAGGTGCGGTTCCGGAAGAGCTCGGGCGATTAGTGCGGCTCGGCTGAGGACGTCGCCGTCCTTGCACCTGCCGTCTATCGACCAGGTAGTCTACCTGGGCCCTTACCGGAAGGAGAACTAATCCCTGGAACGGCTTCCCGCTTAGATGCCTTCAGCGGTTATCCGCGCCGCACGCGGCTACCCGGCCGTGCCGTTGGTCGACAACCGGTTCACCGGAGGTGCGTCCACCCCGGTCCTCTCGTACTGGGGGCAGCCTCCATCGATTCTCCTGCGCCCACGGAGGATAGGGACCGAACTGTCTCACGACGTTCTGAACCCAGCTCGCGTACCGCTTTAAACGGCGAACAGCCGTACCCTTGGGACCTGCTCCAGCCCCAGGATGCGATGAGCCGACATCGAGGTGCCAAACCTTGCCGTCGATGTGGACTCTTGGGCAAGATCAGCCTGTTATCCCCGGAGTACCTTTTATCCGTTGAGCGACGGCCCACCCACTCGGGGCCGCCGGATCACTAGAGCCTGCTTTCGCACCTGCTCGGCTTGTGGGCCTCGCAGTCAAGCCCGCTTGTACTCTTGCATTCAAAAGGACGGTTGCCGACCGTCCCGAGCGGACCTTCGCGCGCCTCGGTTACCCTGTAGGAGGCGACCGCCCCGGTCAAGCTGCCCGCCTGGCACGGTCCCCGAGCCGGTTGACGGCCTCGGGTTAGGACGCCGGTCGCGCGAGGGCAGTATTCCAAGGGCGGCTCCCCGGGGGCTGGCGCCTCCGGATCTGTGCCTCCTGCCTATCCTCTACACGCGGGACCAGCGGCCAATGCCAAGCTGCAGTGAAGGTTCACGGGGTCTTTCCGTCCTTCCGCGGGTAAGTCGCATCTTCACGACCAGTGCAATTTCACCGGGTCCATGGTCGAGACAGCGCCCAAGTCGTTGCGCCTTTCGTGCAGGTCGGAACTTACCCGACAAGGAATTTCGCTACCTTAGGACCGTTATAGTTACGGCCGCCGTTTACCGGGGCTTGGCTTCGGGGCTTCGCCGAATCGGCTAACTCCTCCGCGTGACCTTCCGGCACCGGGCAG
>JAUMSH010000001.1 GCA_031292915.1 Collinsella sp. | reverse complement strand
GATGCCGTAGGCTGCCAGGTACTCATCGTGGTGGCTCTTGATCAGACGGGCCACGCCGCCGCCGACGGTTCCCAGACCGATCAGGCCGACGTTCACGGTGCGCAGGGGTTCGCTCATAGATAGCTCCTTCGTGCATCTTATAGATGGATTAACCGATTACAGGTTGAGTGCATTCTAGCGTGAACCGAGAGCACGTGCTCGCCAGGCAACAGGAGTCGCACAAAACGGCACCCCCGAAACGCTGCGGAAACATTGGAAACATGCTCGCTACAAACGAAACTCCGTAACAAACTGTCAACGTTTGCGCCATAAGGCTTGCTTTACCGATCCCGCCATGGGCACCAGTGCCACGAAGTTCTTGGCCGAGAAGTACGCGGATGCCAAGATCGCCCTGTTCTACAACTCCGGCGATACGTACAGCTCGGGCGTTGCCGACGCCTTTGCCGAGCAGGCCAAGGCGTCCAAGCTCGACATCGTCGATACCGGGACCTTTAAGGACGATTCCGCCACGAGCTTTACCAACCAGCTGACCAAGGCCATGCGCAAGATCAAGATTGAGGGCCTGACGGGCGAGCTGACGTGGAACGACGAGGGCCAGGTCGAAAAGCCCGCTACGGCCTATGTGATTCAGGACGGCAAGTACATCGCCGCCTAGGTGTGCACAAAACGCGACCGGTGAGGCTGTTTTAATCAGGGCAGAGACGCTTGTAACAGAACGGAAACAATACTTTCACACAATAAAGTGGCTAAACTGCATAAACCGACAGAAATACGCATGAATATGGATAAATGGACAAAACAAAAGAAAAGTTGAAATAATCGCCGCTTTTCTCAACTAAAGCGTCTACTATTTTGCGAACGCCGAACACGGCGAAGGATGGCCTGTCGGGTTACCGAAACCCGACGAGATTTGAGAGGAGAGCCGCATGTCGAGCCTCACCGGTAAGTCATTGAACCCTGTTATGAATCGCAGGAGCGTTATCGCGAGCGCAGCAGGTCTGGGGGCGATGTCCATTCTAGCTGGTTGCTCCTCCAACGGCGGCGACAGCGGTTCCGCTTCGAGCGACGCTTCGTTTAAGATTGGCACCATCGGCCCGCTGACCGGCGCCAACGCGTCCTACGGCAAGTCCGTTACCCAGGGTGTCGAGCTCGGCTGCAAGGATTTCTCGACCAAGGAGCTGCCGCTTGCCAGCAAGGCCGAGGATGACCAGGCCGACGGCGAGAAGGCCGTCAACGCCTTCAACACCCTGCTCGACTGGGGCATGCAGGCCCTCGTCGGCCCGACCACCACGGGTGCGTCGGTTGCCGTTGCCGCAGAGTGTGGTAACGACCCCAAGACGTTCATGATCACCCCGTCCGCGTCCTCCGAGGACGTCACCGACGGCAAGGATTGCGTCTTCCAGGTTTGCTTCACCGACCCCAACCAGGGTGTCAACGCTGCCAAGTTCCTGGCGCAGAAGTATGCGGACGAGAAGTTCGTGCTGTTCTATAACTCCGGCGACGCCTATTCTTCGGGCATCGCAGATTCCTTTAAGGCCCAGGCCGCTGAGTCCAAGCTCGAGATTGTCGACGAGGAGACCTTTAAGGACGACTCCGCCACGAGCTTTACGAACCAGCTGACCAAGGCCAAGCAGGCCGGTGCCACCATGATCTTTGCGCCGATCTACTACACGCCGGCGTCCGTCCTGCTCAAGAACGCCAAGGACATGGGCTACGACGTCAAGATGATGGGCTGCGACGGCATGGACGGCATCCTGGGCGTTGAGGGCTTTGACACCTCTCTTGCCGAGGGTCTGCTGCTCATGACCCCGTTCTCCGCCGACGACGAGAAGAATGCCGACTTCGTCAACGCTTACAAGGATAAGTACGGCGATACCCCCGACCAGTTTGCCGCCGACGCCTACGACGGCGTGCACGCAGTGGCCGAGGCCCTCAAGGAGGCCGGTCTTGGAGTCGACGCCGATCCGACCGAGGCCGCCGAGAAGCTGTCCAAGGCTATGCTCAAGATTACCGTTGACGGTCTGACCGGCAAGCTCACCTGGAATGATAAGGGCCAGGTCCAGAAGGAGCCCACGGCGTACGTCATCACCGACGGCAAGTACGTACAGGCCTAATTGGCCGCCTTACATAGAGCGGTTTTGATCCCAAGCAGGGGAGGTTTTGGCCTTCCCTGCTTGCTTGGTATCTAGGGACGATGTAACGTCCCTGTTTCATACATCAACTGGAAACCTATTCGAAAGGGGGATGTGGAACATGACGGTCTTTATCCAATACCTGGTCAACGGCCTGTCCATGGGCAGCGTCTACGCCATCATCGCGTTGGGCTACACCATGGTCTACGGTATCGCCAAGATGCTGAACTTCGCTCACGGCGATGTCATCATGGTCGGTGCCTATGTCTCGTTCTGCGCCACGTCGTATCTCGGCCTCCCGGGCTGGGCATCTGTAGTTCTCTCTTGTGTGGTCTGTACCGTTCTCGGTGTTCTCATCGAGGGTCTGGCCTATAAGCCGCTGCGCCAAGCAGGCCCGCTGGCCGTTCTGATCACGGCTATCGGCGTGTCCTACTTCCTGCAGAACGCCGCGCAGCTTCTGTGGGGCGCCACGCCCAAGAACTTCACTTCGCTCGTCACCTTCCAGGTGCCGGAGTTCTTGGCCAAGTTCAACGTAAGCGCCGTCTCGCTCGTCACCATCGTCGCCTGCCTGGTTATCATGGCCGGCCTGATGTTCTTTACAGGTAAGACCAAGATGGGCAAAGCCATGCGCGCCGTGTCCGAGGACAAGGCCGCCGCTCAGCTCATGGGCATCAACGTCAACCGCACCATCTCGATGACGTTCGCCATCGGCTCTGCCCTTGCCGCCATCGCCGGCGTGCTCTTGTGCTCTTACTCGCCGGTGCTGCAGCCCACGACGGGTGCCATGCCTGGCATCAAGGCCTTCGACGCCGCCGTCTTCGGTGGCATCGGCTCCATCCCCGGCGCCTTTGTCGGCGGCATTCTCATCGGCATCATCGAGGCGATGGCGCAGGCTTACATTTCCACGAGCCTTGCCAACTCCATCGTCTTTGGTGTTTTGATCATCGTCCTGCTCGTCAAGCCTGCCGGCCTCTTGGGCAAGTACGTCCCCGAGAAGGTGTAGGTGAGCGTTATGAAGTTTCTTAAAGACAAGCAGACGCGTCACGACTTTGTCACGTATGCCATGTGCATCGTGGCCTTCGCCATCGTGTTCATTATGCAGTCCAACCATATGATCCCGCGCATGATCGCCGGTCAGTTGGTCCCCATTACGGCCTACATCGTCATGGCCATTTCCCTCAACCTCGTCGTCGGCATCGCGGGCGACCTGTCGCTGGGCCATGCGGGCTTTATGAGTGTCGGTGCCTACACGGGTATCGTCACCGCGGTCGCCCTCGAGAGCGCCGTTCCCTCCGATCCGGTGCGCCTTATCATCAGCATCGTGGTCGGCGCCATCGCTGCCGCCATCCTGGGCTTCTTGATCGGCATCCCGGTCCTGCGCCTGAGCGGCGACTATCTGGCCATCGTGACCCTGGCTTTTGGCGAGATCATCAAAGAGATCGTCACTTGCCTTATCGTGGGCGTCGACTCGCGCGGCCTGCACGTGATCTTTAACATCACGGGCAACTCCACGATCGATGACCTGCACCTGCTCGAGGACGGCACCGCCATAATCAAGGGCGCCCAGGGCGCCTCGGGCGTGTCGACGTACTCGACATTCCTCGCCGGTGCCATCCTGGTTATGGTCGCACTCGTGATCGTGCTCAACCTGGTTCGCAGCCGTACCGGCCGTGCCATCATGGCCGTGCGCGATAACAAGATTGCAGCCGAGTCCGTAGGCATCTCCGTCACCGAGTACCGCATGATCGCCTTCGTGGTTTCCGCTGCCCTCGCCGGTGCTGCCGGAGCTCTCTTCGGCGGTAACTTCTCGCAGCTCTCCGCCACCAAGTTCGACTTCAACACGTCCATCCTCATTCTGGTGTTCGTGGTCCTGGGTGGCCTGGGCAACATGCGCGGCTCCGTCATCGCGGCGGCGTTGCTCACGGTGCTTCCCGAGCTGCTCCGTCAGTTCTCGGACTACCGCATGCTCATCTACGCCATCGTGCTGATCCTGGTCATGATCTTTACCAACAACCCGCAGCTCAAGGCGCTCTTCGGTCGCGTCAAGGACCGCTTTGCTTCCAAGAAGGAGGTGGCAGCCGATGCCCAGTAAATTTGAGTTCAAGAAGGGCAAGATGGTCCCGTATCCTTCTGGCGCCATCGTTCCCGACCGCGATCTGGGCGAGCGCCCGGCGCTCGAGTGCATCCACCTGGGCATTGAGTTCGGTGGCCTTAAGGCGGTCGACGACTTTAGCCTAACTATCGGCAAGACCGAGATCGCCGGTCTGATCGGCCCCAACGGTGCCGGCAAGACCACGGTCTTCAACCTGCTCACCAAGGTATACCAGCCCACGCACGGCACCATCCTGCTCGACGGTGAGGACACCTCGGGCAAGTCCGTCTACCAGGTCAACCGCATGGGTATTGCCCGTACCTTCCAGAACATTCGCCTGTTCAACACCATGACGGTGGAGGATAACGTTAAGGTCGGCCTGCATAACCAGGAGCGTTACTCCGGCTTTGAGGGCGTGCTGCGCCTGCCGACGTATTGGAAGCACGAGAAGGCTGCTCACGAGCGCGCCATGGAGCTGCTGTCCATCTTTGATATGGAGCATCTGGCAAACGAGCAGGCCGGCTCGCTGCCTTACGGCGCCCAGCGTCGTCTGGAGATCGTCCGCGCGCTTGCCACCAACCCCAAACTGCTGCTGCTCGACGAGCCTGCCGCCGGCATGAACCCGTCCGAGACCGCGGAACTCATGGAGAACATCGTTAAGATTCGCGACACCTTTGGCATCGCCATCATGCTTATCGAGCATGATATGTCGCTCGTTATGAACATCTGCGAGGGCATCTGCGTGCTCAACTTTGGTAAGGTCATCGCCAAGGGCACGGCCGAGGAAATCCAGAACAACGACGCCGTTATCGAGGCATATCTGGGCAAGCAGGATAAGGGGGAGAACTAAATGGCAGAGCCGATGCTTTCCGTCTACAACATCAACGTCTGGTACGGCGCTATCCACGCCATCAAGGACATCTCCTTTAACGTCAACGAGGGCGAGATCGTTGCTCTGATCGGTGCGAACGGTGCCGGTAAGTCCACGACGCTTAAAACTGTCTCGGGTCTGCTGCGTTCCAAGACCGGCTCCATCAAGTTTATGGGCGAGGACATTACCCATACGCCTGCCGACAAGCTGGTGGGCAAGGGCCTGGCTCAGGTCCCCGAGGGCCGTCGCGCCTTTTTGCAGATGACGGTCGAGGAGAACCTGGAGATGGGCGCCTACACGCAGCCCAAGTCCACGGTTGCTCCGGGCCTGGAGCGCGTCTACGAGCAGTTCCCGCGCCTGAAGGAACGCCGTCGCCAGGTCGCCGGTACCCTTTCGGGCGGCGAGCAGCAGATGCTCGTTATGGGTCGCGCCCTTATGAGTAACCCCAAGCTGCTCATGCTCGATGAGCCCTCCATGGGTCTGGCGCCGATTCTGATTGAGCAGATCTTCCAGATTGTCGAGGACCTGCACAAGGCCGGCACCACGGTGCTCCTGGTCGAGCAGAACGCGCAGATGGCGCTTTCGATTGCTACGCGCGGCTACGTGCTCGAGACCGGCAAGATCACCATGACCGGCACGGGCCAAGAACTCCTGCACGATGGTAACGTCCGCAAAGCCTATCTTGGTGGTTAATCCATTCAACAAAGGGGCGCTGACTATCCCGGTCAGCGCCCCTTTTTTAAGTTGCGGTGAAATAGGGACTAAATAGGGATTCTAGACGCCAAAACAGTCCCTATTCCACCGCAACTTCATTGGGGCGTGCGACGATGACCTTCCCAAATTAGCACCCCTTCACCAAGCCAAGGCCCCGTTCTGGAGTGTTTCGGAACGGGGCCTTGGTGGTTGGGGGCTATTGGGTTTTGTTCGCTAGTCTACTTTTTGTCCGCATGTGGGGCAGAACTGGGCTTCGGGCACGAGCGGGGTTCCGCAGTGACGGCAGAAGCGGGCAGGCTCGGTTGGAGCTGCCGGCATCGTCGGTGCCGCGGGTGCCACGGCGTTCTGCTGGGCGTGCTTCTGACGACGACGCTGCTTACGCTGAAGCTTGGGCGCTGAGGCAGCCACTCCGTTCGCTGCCTTCGCGCGCTTCTTGCGGATGCAAAGGACAACAATCGCGCCACCGATGATGAGGACGATCGCCATGCCACCGCCAATAACAAACGGCAGGTGAGTCTGGACAAAGTAGAGAACATCCTCAGGTAGTGAATGGGGAATGTTCGACTTGTAGATGTTCACGTGAAGCGTGGTGGAGTCATTCTCGTCGAAATAGGTTGCCAAAATCTTGCGATCGCCGTTCATGAACCGAAGGTTGCACAAATGAGAGTCAAACTCGCTCTTTGCCCCGGTCTGAGCATCGACTAGGCATGCTGAGGACCTGTCGTCGTCTGAGTATCTCCCAAGTAAGATGCCACCATCATGCGAAATATCGTTGAGGTAGCCATTGCCAAAGGGGAAGGCAATCGAGCTGATGACCTTGCCACTATTCAGGTCGCAAACGCCAAGGCCGGCATCCTTTTCATTCAGGTAGTAATCCCCGTCATCCTCTTCAAAAAGATCGTTCGATCCATTTTTAACGTAGATAGAAAAAAGCTCAGCTGATGCTGATGAATAGAAATCGGGGGAATGATCATAATCGTTAAATAGAACGCTCATGTTCCCATCGTGGTCGGCTTTTATCAACGTGATGTCGTTTGAAAGATAGATATCATCCGAGTTAGAGCTTGGGGTAATGTAATCGATGTCCGAAGACCTGTCGTCTTTTTTCACGTTAACCGTTTTCAATTCCGTTGACCCCGTATCGCAGTTGAAAACCCTAAGCGAAACAACGCCTTTGTCAGTATTGACCGGCAAAGTATAGAGACGGCTCATGTCTTTTGAGTAGCTGTACCAAGAGTCATCTTTATTAGATTGATATGTTTGAATTAACTTGTCGGTTTTAAGGTCATAAATTTCGACCTTTTTGGGCTCGTATTCATAATCATAATGTTCCACGGCTGCTCTTTTACCGTCATTGGAGACGGTTGCATCGGTGTGGGCATATTTCGCCGAATTGATAGGATGGGCTGTCTGGGTTTGGTTTTCAGGAGAGAAAACGACCACATTGTTTCCGTCAACCCAATAGAGTTGGTTGTTGCCCGTGCGGTATGCGGAGTCAAGGCTTTTCTTTGGGATGGCAATGGGACTCGAGCTGCCATCATTGAGATTGATGAGGACTATGCTCTTTAAGTTGGCATCGTCGTCGTAATCGTACAAATAGCCGAACATTGAATCGCCGCTCTTGCCGATGTCAGAATAGTCGCTGCTGGTTTTAAAGCTATACGACTTCTCCAGCTCAGGCGTTGGTACGCTGCCGCCGGCTAATGCTGCGGGAGGGGTTGCGAGCGGAGACAGGGCTGCGATCAGGCCGATGGCGACTGCTGCAATCCTTCCGCTCCTTTGGATGCTCTTAAACATGGCAATCCTTTCCTCTGGATATGAATGTCGATACTGCCATGGTTAATCGGGATTCCGAAATCTTGTTGCGCAACATTCACCATCGGCAACATTTTTCGGCCAGCAGTGCCGTCCCCAAGAGATCATTCTGAGTTGCGGTGAAATAGGGACAAAATGGGGGCTCCAGAGGCCAAAACAGTCCCTATTCCACCGCAACTTCATGGGGATGTGTGACAATGCCCGTCGGAAAACATCTGCTGTCTTTGGGGGCCTATCTATGCTGTACGAGTTTTGTGCCGAGAACTTTGAGCGGGTGCCGGCGGCAATTGATGCCGGTGCGGGGCGCATTGAGCTGTGTGACAACCTCGCCGTCGGTGGCACCACGCCTTCCGCCGGCGTTATTAGCGCTACAGTCAACTATGCTCACGAGCATGACGCGCGAGTGATGTGCATGATTCGCCCGCGTGGTGGCGACTTTCATTACAACCAGGACGAGTTGCGTATGATGGAGATGGACCTGGGCCTTGCGGTGAGTGCCGGCGTTGACGGCCTGGTCTTTGGCTGCTGTAAGCCCTGTGCCGGCGGCTGGACGCTCGACGAGCTCACCCTCGGCGCCCTCGTTATGGCTACGGGCTGCGCGACCGAGGAATGTAAGCGTGAGTCCCTTGACATCACCTTCCACATGGCATTTGACCAGCTCTCGCCCGAGGCCCAGCTCGATGCGATTGATACACTTGCCGACTGCGGCGTTACGCGCATCCTCACGCATGGCGGTGCGACCGGTACGTCGATCGAGGATAATTTCGATCACCTGGCTCGTTTAATCGAGTATGCGGGCGATCGTTTGACCATCCTTCCCGGCGGCGGCATCACTACGGCAAATCGCGACGCGGTCGCGGCGGCGCTAGGCGTCTCCGAGCTCCATGGCACCAAGATCGTGCCGCTGGAGGTATAACCCGTGGCGCTGGTATTTGACGTTCAACAGGCGAGCGGCAAGCCCGACGATAATCGTCGCCCTGGCACCGCGTGCCCCTTTTGCGATACCGAGGAACTCGCCAATATCATCCGGCGCGATGGTGACTGCATCTGGCTCGAGAATAAGTTCAAGACCTTGCGAGCCACCCGTCAGACCGTATTGATCGAGTCGGCCAATCACGACGCCGACCTGGTGACCTATGAACCGGATGGGCTGCATCATGTGATGCGGTTTGCCCTGGGCTGTTGGCAGCAGATGATCGATTCTCAACAGTACCGCAGTGTGCTCATGTACAAGAACAAAGGCCCGCTTTCGGGCGGCAGCCTCGTCCATCCACACATGCAGATTGTGGGTTTGGAGCAGGAAGACGGCTATGCTTCGCTGACTTCCGCCAATTTCGAAGGCATCAATGTCTGGCAACAGGGGAGAATCTCGGTCAATATCTCAACCGAGCCGATCATGGGATTCTTTGAGGTCAACGTCTCAGCTCCACAGGGAATCGCCGCCAGCGATGACGTCCGCGATCAAGCCGAAGCGGACCTGTTTGCCGATGCGATTAAGGTGACCCTGCGCTATATCCTGAACGAGCACCACGGTGGTCGCGCGGAGTCATACAACTTGTTCTTCTATCACCTGGGCGGTCGGACCATTGCCAAGGCGCTGCCACGTTGGGTGGTATCGCCCTACTTTGTGGGCTATCGTCTGGCCCAGGTCAATGCCGAGACCACACTCGATACCGATGCTGAGCGCCTGCGTGCGCATCTGGAAACGCTCGCGTAGCAAGGCGAGCGCCTGCGAAAAAAGTGCTGCTTAGCGTGCCATCGCGTCGCGCCCGGCCTCGACCCGCTTGCGCTGTTTGGCGCGCTCCTCGCCGGTCAGACGTTCAAAGAGATGTCCGATAAGCGAGGCGAGTACCTGCTGAAACAGCGTGCCGCACATGACGGGGAACACGACCTCGCCGGGAAAATACTGTGTGGCGATGACGGCGCCCGAAGAGATATTGCGCATGCCACAGGTAAAGCACATGGTGGTCGTCTCGCTATACGGCAGATGCAGGACACGTGCGACCAGGATGCCGATGATAAAGCCACTGATGGCGAACGCCAGGATAAAGAGGGCGACTTCCAGGCGTACCATGTTCATGTGCAGCACGTACTCGCTCATGGCGGTGGAGTTGGACGCGATGACGCCCATCATCATGAACTTGCAGGCGGGCGAAAGCGCGGGGGAGAGTTTCTCATGACCCCAGCCGCGCGTGAGTTCGTTAATGACGATACCGAGCACGGCGGGTATGGCGATCATAAAGGCCATATTCTGCATCATGCTCGGCACGTCGATTGAGACGGTGGCGCCCAGCAGGAGCTTGAGCGTAAGAGGAATCGTCACAGGTGAGATGACCGAGGACGTCAGGATGATGGTGAGCGCGAGCGGGCCGTTGCCGCCGAACATGCTAATCCACATAAAGGCAGTGACTGCCACGGGCACGCTGTATTCGAGCACGATACCGCAGACAAGGTTGGGATTGGAGCCAAAGAATAACGATCCCATGGCATAGGCTGCGATAGGGATAAGCACCGCCGAGACGAGCAGCGCCAAAATCAGATGCAGGGGATGGCGGAACACCTCGGTTACCTGGTGGAAGGTGTTGCTGAGCGCACCCTGAAACGTCATAAAGGCAAACAGGGCGGGAACGATAGGCTTGAGCACGCCGATCTGGTGGGGAAAGAGCACGCCGAGCGCCACGCAAATCGGAACGATGACCTGCATATGCCTCGCGAGAAATTTGCCCAGTCCAACCCATTGCTTCATATGCGCTTGTGACTCCCTTTGTTCGTGAATCCGTTTTGAATGGATATGCTAGACGCTCGCATGCGTCCGTGCGTCAGAAACGCTCGATTATTTCGAGGGTATTACCGGCATCGTTTACCGAAACCGCGGCGTGCTGCGGCGATTTGCGTCCGCGCTGCACGGTATAATAAATCCGTTCAACAGATCTGCCTGCCGAAGCGGGCATACACAGAGGACTCATCGCTATGAACCGTGAGAGGTATCGCGGCGACCTGCCCCTATCGGGGGTGGGCGCCTATGTCATCG
>JAUMSH010000057.1 GCA_031292915.1 Collinsella sp. | reverse complement strand
TTCGCTGATCGGTTCCGTTCGATTCATATGGTTTTAGTATAGGAAAAGGAATTTCTCGGGGCCGCCTCTCGGCGGCCTTGCGAAAAACAAATCCAAGTTAGACCATTTCAAATGGTTCGATGTCTGCCCGGATGCGACACTTGAAGTGTCCATCCTCGCAGTATCCGGTTCTCAAGGTGCACGCCTGCGCCGGTTCCCGGTTCCACCGGGCCGCGCGGCAAGGAGATATATTGCCAGACCGGAGGGGCCCCGGGGGCGGGAATCGCGCACTCCATATTTTGTTCACAAATGAATAGGTCCCTCAGTCGCATCACTGAGGTTAAAACTGAAGCATTGGCTTCTGATATTGGCGATGACCAGCTGTTTTATGTGTATTGAGACATCGGTCATCTCTGGAGCGCTACTTTACTCTAAAGGCATCAGTTATTTGTTTCCCATCGGTAAAAGGCGGGTTTTGTTCGCCAAGCGTTCTTATATATAGCTAGATACGGGTTCGAACCCGTGCACCGGCAACAAAAAAGCGACCAACCGGAGTTGATCGCTTTCTATTCCATGGTGGGCCGTCAGGGGTTCAGCCTGCTTCGCAGGCGGCCGCTGCGGCGCTTTCGCGCCTTGCGCGCTGCGCTGGCAAACGCTCACGCGTTTACTCAGCTCCGCGCCCCGACGGGTCCGAACCCATGAAAGGGCGACAAAAAAGACGGCCAACCGAAGTTGACCGTCTCAACAATCTTTGGGTGGGCCGTCAGGGGTTCGAACCCTGGACCTTGGGATTAAAAGTCCCCTGCTCTGCCAGCTGAGCTAACGGCCCGCGGGTGGCATTGTACCACGGTCTGGGACTATTCCCAACTCCATTGGCCGTTCTGGAAAATCACAACTTCACGTCCATCAGGCGTAATGCCCACAATATCGATGTCGTCCGTGCCGATCATAAAATCGACGTGCGTGCTCGAGACGTTAACGCCATGCTCCAGAAGCTCCTCCTTGGACATGCCATACCCACCCTCGATGCATTCGGGGAAACCGACACCTAGCGCGAGATGGCAGCTAGCGTTCTCGTCATAGAGCGTATCGTAGAACAGAACACCACTTTCGCGGATCGGCGTGTTCTTGGAAATGAGCGCGACCTCTCCCAGGTGAGCAGCGCCCTCGTCAGTATCGATGATACTTGCGAGCGTTGCCTTGCCCACGCGGGCGTCGTAGTCCACCACGCGGCCGCCCTCGAACTTAATCCAAAAATCGTCGACTTTATTGCCGTGGTGGATGAGCGGCATGGCCGAGTACACGATACCGTCGGCGCGCATGCGATCGGGCGAAGTGAAGACTTCCTCGGTGGGAATGTTGGGGAAGAAGGGGTGCCCATCGGGCGTCTTGCCCTTGCCGCCGGCCCACTCGTGACCTTTCGTCATGCCAATCGTCAGATCGGTTCCATTTGCCGCGGTGTAATGCAGGCAGTCGAAACGATTGTCGTTCAGGAAACGCAGGTTCTTTTCGAATGCGGCGTCATGGAGTTCCCAGTCGCTCTCTGGGTCCTGGCCATCGGCGCGCGCGGTGCGCAGAATCGCATTCCACAGCTTATAGATTGCAACCTCATCGGCGTCTCCCGGGAACACCTCGTGCGCCCAAGCCACGACCGGAGCGCCGGCGATGCACCACGGATTGATGTTGTAATCCAGTCCACGGCGGAAAACTTTGCACTGCGTATTCCTCGCCTTTGATGCCGCGGCCGGCTTGGCTGGATCGATGCCCTTGAGGGCCGCAGGATCCGCACCCTCGATAAAGACAAAGCAGGCACCATCCTGGGCCAAGGAATCCAGCTGCATGCGCTTCCACTCGGGTGTCTGCTCAAAATAGCTTTTCTCGACATGCTCGTACGTGAGCCTCGTCACGGCATCATCGGCCCAAATGACCGTCACGTGACCGGCGCCGGCAGCATAGGCCTCCGCGACCACCACGCGCGCAAACGGCGCGCACTCGACCGGAGACTGAACGACGACCTCCTGGCCGGGCTTGACGTTTACGCCCTTGCGGACGACCAGGCGCGCATAGTTTTTAATCTTGGGCTCCAGGGCCTTCATGCCCTCCAGAGCCTCTTCGACCGTCAGGGCAGCTCGAATCATGTGCCACTCCATCTATCTATAGAACAGTAAAAAGGCGCACCGCAAAAACGGCGCGCCTTATATCTTAGCGATAAGTATGTATGCAAACGCTACTTCTTCTTGGAGTCCTTCTTGTCCTCCTCGGCAGCCGCGCGCTCAATAAGAGCGTTGAGCTTGTTCTCGGACATGCCCTCGGCCTGCGCGCGGTACATGTTGCGCAAGGGACGAATACGAGCGAAGTCATAGATAAAGTCGCCCAAAATGATGACGTAGGACAAAACAATGCCGACCATCTGGACAGGGCTGGACACCATGCCAGCGGGAGCGAAGTACAGCGAGGCCCAAATTGCCACGACGAGCACCATGCCAATGGCGAGCACAATCCACCAGATGCGACGGCGCTTGGTGTAGTCCTCGTCCTGCTTGAGGAGGATATTCGACACCGTATAGATGCGGTCCTCCTTGGCGCGCTGCTTAGCCTTGCGGGCGCGCTTCTCCTCTTTAGAGAGGCCCTCGAGGTTCTCGCCCTTCTCGAGCTCTTTGCGGCGTGCCTTAGACGAAGCCGGCACGACGCGAACGGAGCTCGCTGCTTGGCGGGCGGGCTTAGCAGATGCGGCAGACTTGCGCGCAACCCCGGTAACTTCGTGGGATTGCGTGCGCTTGTTCGTGGCGCTACGGGTACTCACTTATGCGTTCTCCTTCATGCTTGTGAACTGGGAGCCCGTGATGATCTGGAAGGCCTCGCGATAGCGCTCGGACGTGCCATCGATGACCTCGGCGGGCAGGTGCGGGGTCTCCCCCGTCATATCCCAGTTGGCCTTGAGCCAATTGCGGACGAATTGCTTGTCGTAGCTAGGCTGGATCTTGCCCTCCTCGTAGCTGGCAGCAGGCCAGAAACGGCTGGAGTCGGGCGTGAGACACTCGTCGATCAGCGTGACCTTGCCATCGATGACACCAAACTCGAACTTGGTGTCGGCAATGATGATGCCACGGGTCGCGGCGTACTCGGCGGCAGCCTTGTAGATCTTGAGGGAAAGGTCGCGAATCTGCGTGGCGATGTCCTCGCCCACGATCTCGCAGCAACGCTCGAACGAGATGTTCTCGTCGTGGTCACCGATCTCGGCCTTCGTGGACGGCGTGAACAGCGGCTCAGGAAGCTTGGAAGCCTCGGTCAGGCCCTCAGGCAGCTGGATGCCGCAGACGGTGCCGTTCTCGTCGTAGGTCTTCTTGCCCGAACCGGTCAGATAGCCGCGGACGATGCACTCGATAGGAATCGTCTGGGCCTTCTTAACCAGCATGGCGCGGCCAGCGAGGTAGTCACGATACTCAGCAAACTCCTCGGGGAAATCCGCCGGGTCGATGGAAACGAGATGGTTGGGGACGATGTCGGCAAACTTATCGAACCAGAATGCCGAGATGCGATTGAGTACCTCTCCCTTAAACGGAATCTCGTCGGGAAGAATGAAGTCGAACGCAGAAATGCGGTCGGTGGCAACCATCAGCAGGTTTTCACCGGCATCGTAAATATCACGAACCTTGCCACGGGAATCCGGACGACGCTCCATCGTTGTCACGTGAGTCACTCCTTACCTAAATACGACAGAAATGCGGGTTCTTTCCCGCATGTTTTCGCAAACTCGGAGCGGCAGGGACGCGGCCCCTCCTTCACCGAATAGCGAAAAGCTAGTGCTCCATTGTAGTAGATGCCGCGTCTGCCGTGTGCTCGCGGGGCAGATGAATTGTAAAAGTCGTACCCTTTCCAAGCTCCGACTCCACGGATATGTAGCCATGGTGACGCTCGACGATCTGTTTGGTCACGGCGAGGCCAACGCCCAGGCCGCCAGCTTCGCGGGCGCGGCTGGCATCGGCGCGCCAAAACCGCCCGAAGATGCGCGACAGATCGTCCTTGGCAATACCGATACCGGTATCAGAAACGGCAATGCTGACGTGCTTGCGGTCACTTAGCACCGACACCACGACCCAACCGCCCTCGGGGGTGTAGCGCATGGCGTTGCTCATGAGGTTGATAACACATTGCGTGATCATGTCGGGATCGGCCTCGACGACATCGTCGTGACCCTGGGTCTCGTCCGCAAAACGCAGGCGCAGATCGCGGTCGACAAACAGGCGCTCCTGGGCATTGACGATGGAACGCACGAAAGAAACCATGTCCACCGGCTCAAGGTTGAGCGGAGCCGTGCTGTTTTCCATGCGCGACAGGTCGAGCATCTGCTGCACCAGACGAGCCAGGCGGCGCGTCTCGGAAGCAACGGTCTCCAAATGCTCATCGTCGGTGGGATACACGCCATCCTGCATGGCCTCGACCGTTGCGAGCATGGCCATAAGCGGCGTGCGAAGCTCGTGTGCAACGTCTGAGGTCAGGCGCTTCTCGTGTTTCATATCCTTCTCGAGCGAAGTGGCCATCTCATCGAAGGTCTCACCCAGCTGATCGATCTCGTCATCACCGCGCAGTCCCGTGCGAGCCGACAGGTCGCCGTCACGGATTTGCTTTGCGGTACTGGTGATGCGATGAATCGGCTTGGTGAGCATGCGCGACACGAGCGATCCGATAACGACCGAAATGCAAATTGCAACAACCGCGGCGAGGGCCATGGCGTTAAAGGTCTTCTCCCTAAACGCAGAGTCCGCCTTGGTGAGCAGAGCGTCGGAGCCGATGGCCCACAGCTTTACCTGTCCGACATGCTCGCCGGAAGACGTTACAATCTCGACGTTAGCAACGCTATCGGAGTCGGTTGGAGCAGACGAGACCGGGCTATGCGATGCCCTCTTGCCGCTCGTGTCGTCGGTCGTAGCCTGGTTTTCGCGTACATCGGCGGTGGCGCTTGCCGAGGGCCAGGAATCATCATAAACGATCACGCCCTTTTTATTGACGACCTGCATGCCCAGATCGTCGGAAACCAAACTCGACGTTGCGACCGTGCGCAGTTCTCCCGCGGTCCAAGAGCCGTTTTCCTCATATGAGGTTGCCAACTTCTCGGCAGCGGAATTTGCGATTTCGACGATATTGGAGCGTGTGTAATCCGAAAAGACCGTGCCCCACACAACAGAGACAACGCCCACCAGCACCAATACCGTCATGAGCGATGTCAGAGCAAAAGCAAGTGCCATGCGTGAGGGATAGCTCATCGTTGGCCGTGAATCGGAACGAGGCGTGTTCCAACTAGCCTTGGAACCCGCCTCGCTCTCCTGCTTGTGCTTTTGTCCGATTTCAAAGCGCGCAGGTGTCATATGTGATTTCCCTATTTCTCGTCCGACTTATCGGCCTTGGCCGGAGCCTCGAAGCGATAGCCGACACCATGGACGGTGTAGAGCCACTTGGGCTTCTTGGGATCATCGCCCAGCTTGGCGCGAAGATTCTTCACGTGGCTATCGATGGTGCGCTCATAGCCCTCAAAGTCATACCCGAGCACTTTCTCGACCAGCTCCATGCGGTTATACACACGGCCGGGATGGCGGGCAAGCGTGGTGAGCAGCTTGAACTCGGAAGCCGTCAGATCGACTTCCTTGCCCTCGACCAAGATCTTGTGGCCCGAGATATCGATGACCAGATCGCCGAAGTCGAGTACCTCGACGGCGGGCTCGTCGGCCTGATGGGCACGGCGGAACAGAGCGCGAACGCGGGCGACGAGCTCGCGCGGCGAGAACGGCTTAATCAGATAGTCGTCGGCGCCGAGCTCAAGACCGATAATACGGTCCTCGATCTCGCCCTTAGCCGTCAGCATGATGATGGGGACATCCGAGGTATCGCGAATGGTGCGGCAAACGCGCTCGCCGGGGATCTTGGGGAGCATAAGGTCGAGCACGACCAGGTCGAACTGATGCTTCTCGAACTCCTCGATCGCGGACTGGCCGTCGCCGACGCCCACAACCCAGTAGCCTTCGCGCTCGAGATAGGCAGCGACGGCGTCACGGATTGCCTTCTCATCCTCGACCAGCAGAATCTTTTTTGCATCTGAAGCCATAACACGGCCCCCCTGTCTCAATTAGCTAAGAACAAGCCCATTTTAACGCACCTGAGCCCGCCGGATGCCGCTATGACGCGGCAGCTCGGCGGGCGGTACTCACAATTACAACGCGTTTATTCCCCTGTTGGCGCCTTTTTAACCCCTCTAAGCTTAAAGAGAAAATAGGCGTGCAGTGACCGTCTCTGGTATACCCTGGCTGTTGCGCACCGTGGCGTACGTAAGGAATGAGTCCGATTTTCCCGCCGTAGCTGGATAATCGCCATACTCCAAAGCGCGGTCGGGCGACAGCAGCGAGCCATAGGTCTTGGCAGAGGTGTCGATCAGGAAATGCGACGCCTGTACCTTAACAAGGTATTTATTCTTCTTGCCAGCCGCACATGCGAGCGGCTCACGGGACAGGAAGAGATACGGCCCTCCCTCATTACCGATATACGTGCCCATGTTGCCCAGGCTGCCCACGCCACTATAGGCCGCCTCGATAGAAAACACGAAGGTATCGCCCATATATACGGCCTCGAAAGGCGAGACTGACGAGGGAAGGACTAGCTGGGCACGTTTGGTGTTGTTGCCGTCGGTCAAATCGATTGCCGTTATGCCGTAGTAGACGCCCTCGTCGTTGCGGACACGCGGCGAGATGGTCAAAATGCCGTCGCTCGCGCGCGGGGCCGATGCAAAGCGGCCCGTCGATTTCCAAATTGTCTCGGCCTTGGATTCATCAAGCGAGCGACGATAGCAAAACGAATCGCTACTCGTTTTATTGCCACCTGCCGAGGGCATTTTATACCAGATGACTGATGACCCGAACGCCGTAAACAGCGGCGGATCACAGTCCTTGCCACCTCGATCGAGCTCAACCACGTCGCCAGAGAGCGAAGCGCCCGACAGATTTTGACCGTAGAGCTTCCACGATGAATTGGCAAAGTTCATCTCAACCCACGCGAATACGCTGTCGCCGGCACGGACATCGTAGAATGCATATCCCGTGCCCTCGATAGGATCCTCGATTAATGTGGTAAGCGAGCCATCGCCCAGGTTGAGCACACCGAGTGTGTTGGCGTGCAGTGCCGATGCGGGCGCCATCATCGCCGCGGCGTAATCGCCGTCGCAGTAGTACAGCAGCGTACCCAGAGGCAGCGTCCATGACGCCGCCGGCTCAAGATCGATGTCGACTGCCTCGTACTCATCCGTAATCGAGATGATTTTGGAATCATCCTTGATAACCTGCGGCTCGCCGGCGGCATCATCGCTGGTGCCCGTTTTTTTTGAGCATCCGGCAAGCACCGTGGCAGCGCCCGCGGCAGCCCCACCGAGTACAAAGCCGCGACGCGATATTCCGTTCTTGATGTGATCGGCGATACCCATTAGGCGATCTCGGCGCGAGCGGCCTCGATGGCGCGCGTAAGCTGGTCGGCGCAGGAGGTCTTTTTCATACCGCAGGTATTACCGGCGAGAACCTCGATTACGCGATCGGCAGGAGCGCCCTCGACCAGCTTGGAGATTGCCTTGAGATTGCCGTCGCAGCCACCGGTAAACTCAACGCCTATCACCTTGTTGCCGTCATCGGAAAGGTCAAGGTGAATATTGCGAGCACACACGCCCTGAGGTTTGTAATCAAACGAAATCATGCGATCCCCTCTCAGAATGTTATTCGAGACGACTATTATCCCCGTCTTTCCCTAAATGCAACGAGGCGCTTTGCCGGCAACACACATTACCAGCAAAGCGCCCTAAAAAGCTAACGTTATGTCCGAACCTACTCGAAGCTCAGCTGCTCCAGACGATCAAAGACCGTGTCGATACGGGTGAGGAAGTCCCATGGATCAAAGATCTCGTCGAGCTTCTCCTGGCTGACGGTGCAGCGCGGGTCGGCCTCGAGACGCTCCTTAAAGGTGGGGCCGGAGACACAATCCTGTACCTCGTGCCAGGTTGCCATGGCGTTCTCCTGCACAATGGCGTACGCGTCCTCGCGGGTGATGCCCGTATCGACGAGGGCGAGCAGCACCTTGGAGGAGAAGATGAGGCCGCGGGTCTTATTGAGGTTGGCCATCATGCGGGCAGGGTACAGCTGCAGGCCGTCGATAACGCGAATGAGGCACTGGAACATGTGGTCGAGGGCGATGAAGCTGTCGGCCTGGGCGACGCGCTCGGCAGAGGAGTGCGAAATGTCACGCTCGTGCCACAGGGCGACGTTGTCGAAGGCAACCTGCGCGTTGGCCTTCACGACGCGCGACAGGCCGCAGACCTTCTCCATGGTGATGGGGTTGCGCTTGTGCGGCATGGCGGAGCTGCCCTTTTGACCCTTACGGAACGGTTCCTCGGCCTCGAGTGTATCGGTCTTCTGTAGGTTGCGAACCTCGGTAGCGATGCGCTCACAGGTGGCCGCGGTGGTGGCGAGAACGCCGGCAAGGTAGGCGTGATGATCGCGGCTAATAACCTGCGTGGACAGCGGGTCGTGAACCAGGCCCAGGTGCTCGCAGACATATTCCTCGACAAACGGCTCGATGGAGCTGTACGTGCCGACAGCGCCCGAGATGGCACCAAAGGCAACGTTCTTGCGGGCATCCTCAAGACGGTCCAGATCGCGCTTGAGCTCCCAGGCCCAAGAGCCAAACTTCATGCCAAAGGTCATCGGCTCGGCATGGATGCCATGAGTGCGGCCGGCGCAGAGCGTGTTGCGCTCCTCGAAGGCGCGACGCTTGCAAATCTCGCCGAGCTTCTTGACGTCCTCGATGATCAGGTCGCAGGCCTGGGTGAGCTGGTAGCACAGGGCCGTGTCGCCCAGATCCGAGCTGGTCATGCCATAGTGAACCCAGCGGCTGGGCTTGGGGTCGCCCTCGGGAACATCGGCATCGATGTATTCCTTCATGTTGGTCAGGAAGGCAATGACGTCGTGGCGCGTGACTTCCTCGATCTCATCGACCTTCGCCTTCTCAAAGTTGGCATGGTCGCGGATCCACTGGGCCTCGTCTTTGGAAATACCGATCTTGCCGAGCTCCGCCTGGGCCTCGCAGGCCAAGACCTCGATCTCCTGCCAAATGGCGTACTTGTTCTCGAGGGAGAAGATGTGTCCCATCTCCGGGCGGGTATAGCGATCGATCATAGCGGCTCCTTTTTGGTTATTGGCACGTTGGTCGTAACCCAACCATTGTACCGTGCGCAGGTGCAAGTATGGGCAGCAGGCATTAACCTAACATTTTGGAATTGGAGCGAGCATAGGGACGTCCGCGCATTTGCTTCGCAAATCCGCACCGGCTGCGGTCGATCCCCTCGGATTCACGGTGACGATGGGGAAGACTTTGTTGAATTGGCCGTCCCGAGGTCTTCTGTGCTCCATGGAGCGGACAACGGGACATCCGCGTATTTGCTTCGCAAATCCGCACCGGCTTCAGGCGCCTGTCGGCGCCTTCGCCTGCTCGCTACAAACGCTTCGCGTTTGCTTTACGCTCGCACCCTGTCGGGTTCGAGTCCCGGCGCTTTATTGAAAAAAGCACGGCACCGGAACGGTGTCGTGCTTTTACTTTTTCTGGAGCGGGCAACGGGACTCGAACCCGCGAGTGTCAGCTTGGGAAGCTGATGCCTTACCACTTGGCGATGCCCGCTTGTGTGTTGGCTAGTATAACGCGGTTGTCTTGTTCGATACAAGGGTAGCGATGCTTGTTTTAGCTGTGGAGATTCGTTTGAAAATCGCGTCAATTGTGGAGACGAGGACCTTTGACTTCCTGTTCTCCCTATCTTCTACCTGCGCTTTTGCTTGATTGTTGTATTTGAGCTCAATTTGTCAGGAATTGGGCAAGCTTTTGGTCAGGCTCCGGTACTTACCCGCATGAACCTCGGGGGTAGCCTCATCCTACGCGTCGCAGCCTCCCCGTGCGACGCACGAGGGATAAGGAGCAGCCATGTCCAACGCACCCACGCACTCTGTCCACAGCGCAATCGCAACAGGTCCGCTGCTCCTGCTCCTCTTCCTGCTTTTCGGCTGCCTGGCACCGGGAGCCGCATTTGCCGTCGATGGCTACGACCAGCTCGGCTTCCGCACTATTAGCGATGATTGTGGGCCCTTCTTCATCGGCAAGTATGAAGCTCAAGACGCCTCGATTGCCTACTGTATGAACCAGGAGCGCCCCGGCCCCACCAAGCCGGGCGGCCCATGGCTCAACTTTGATCATGGCTGGGTGTGGCTCGACGACGAGTTCGCGGCAATCGTTTGTCACGGATATCCTACCGCCACATCGTTTGGCGGCTACCATCTTTCACCCGATCGCGCCCGCGCCGCAACCCAGCTTGCCGTATGGATGCTCAACGGCACTACCCATGTCGACGGTACCTATTCCTACACGACCGCTCAGGGCAAAACCAAGAGCGGGCACTTTACCGCCGACAATGAAGTCGTGGCGGCTGCGCGGTGGCTCCACGACAACGCAAAATCAGGAAGCATCAAAGCCGCTCCGCACCGCGCGCGGCGCTATCTAGGAGCCGTATCGGGCGGCAGCAAACGTCAAGACATGCTCTATGTACTGCCGGCAGTCTCTGTTTCCTTCAAAAAACAGTCTGCAAACGCCGCCATTACCAGCGGAAACAATACTTATCAGTTTGACGGGGCAACATTCGATATTTTTGAGAGCGCCAGCGGCGCGCATGTCGGCACCATCCAGATGGACAGCAACGGTCGGGCGCAAGCAACACTTCTGCCCAACACGGCATACTACCTAGTTGAAACGAAGGCGCCGGCCGGCTATGTCCCCCGCCACGATCGTATTGCCTTTACCACGGGGAATGACGGCGGGCAGGTCGCCATTGATGAACAGCCCGGCACCATCAACCTGCGTATCGTAAAACTCGATGCCGCGACGAATGCCGGCCCCCAGGTGGGTTCTTCACTCGCAGGAGCAGAGTTCACGTGTGTGTCGCAATCAACCCCTGGATGGGCGCAAATCCTCACGACCGACGAAAGCGGTCGGGCCACCCTCGCCGATGTCCCCTTAGGAACCTTTACCATCTACGAATCAAAAGCCCCCGAGGGCTACCTGCCATCCAACGACAGCTGGACCTATACCGTTGGAGCCGACCAGCTCGGCGATTCAGGCGTGGTCGAGATCGAATCTCGCATTTCCGATATCTCCATTGCGTTTGACCTTGAGATTTCCAAATTCAAGGATTACGGCAATAGCGACCAATCCGGCCTGGAGCAGCCGGCGGGTGGTGTTGTCTTTGAGGTTGTCAGCAACAGCTCTCAGCAGGTTGTTGGCACACTGACCACAAACATCTATGGCTTTGCCTCCACCAAAGACCAGCCCGAAGCATGGTTCGGCACAGGTAAGCGACCCGCCGGTGTCCACGGAGCCGTCCCATACGACCGTGCCGGCTACACGGTTCGCGAGGTTCCGGAAACCGTCCCCGAGGGTTTTAAACGTGCAGGGGAATGGACCGTCGGGGCCAATCAGATTTCCAACGGCGCCGAGCTTCAATATATCGTGGACAACCACGCTCTGTCGACGCATCTCCAGATTGTAAAACGCGATGCCCAAACAGGCGCTTCTGTTCCACTAGCCGGATTCACCTTCCAACTCCTCGACAGCAATCACGAACCTGTCTCACAAACTTGCTGGTATCCAGCACATAACGTAATGGACACCTTTACGACTGACGCGACCGGGACCGTCACACTGCCCGAATCGCTCGTACCGGGCACCTATTATGTACGCGAAACCTCGGCCAAAGAGCCCTATCTTGTCGGCGAAGAAATCGAGGTAAACATACCCGCCGACATGAACCTAACGCCCGTTGCAATCGCCTCGTATTATGACCACGCCGCGACCGGAAACATCAGGATCGTTAAAACCGATGCCATAGACGGCAGCAGCCTCGCGGGCGCCGTCTTTGAGATCCGTGCCTCGGGTGATATCGTGCGCCCCGACGGTAGCATTGCCGCGCTCGACGGTGAGACCGTCGCGACCGTCACGTCGGATGAAACTGGAGAAGCACGCGCGGACAACCTCCCGCTGGGATCTGGCACCGCACGCTACGAGGTCGTCGAGACTCAAGCGCCGACCGGCTTTTTACTCGACCGGACGCCCCATATCGTAGACCTCGCTTATGCCGACCAGAAAACACCCGTCGTAGAAGCACGGCTTAACGTATCCGACGATTACACCAAGGTTGATATCTCCAAGGTCGATGCAAGCGGTGAGCAGGAAGTGGAAGGCGCACAACTCACCTTATATGGTCCCGATAAAACCGAAATAGACTCCTGGACCTCATCCGACAAGCCGCACCGCGTCGAACATCTTGCACCCGGCACCTACTCGTTGCGCGAAATGATGTCTCCGCGGACCTATGACCTTGCCGAGGAGATAACGTTTGAAATAAAGGATACGGGAGATGTCCAACCCGTCGCGATGAAGGATGCGCCCATCGAGATCAAGGGACAGGTCGACAAGCGTCAGGAACTTGTCCAACCTATCGAAAAAGGCCTGTTGGCTAACGGCGATGGTAAAAACCGCGCCACGACGCAAACCAATAGTGATGGGCTTTTCTCCTATACCATCGATGCTCGAAACGATTCCGCTACTTGGGTTGATGAGTTTACGATTACCGATGATCTTGAGTGCGCCAAAGACGGCACGGCGAGATTCATCTCAATCGAAACCCCCGTCGCCATCGGCGACCTCAACGGTCTGTGCAACGTATGGTATCGCACGACGCCGTTGGACTCGACAGACGTCGATGAGCCGGCAAACGCGACACTTGACGATGGGCACGAAAATCCTTGGCTTGAGTCCGACGAAGTAAAAGAGAGCCTGGGTGAGGACTGTCGCCTCGTCGATTACGACGGTTGGCACCTCTGGAAGGCGGATATCTCGACCACGGAATCCACCACACTCGAGGCGAAAGAACTCGACCTTGCATCCAATACCGTCGTAACGGCCATTCGAATTGAATACGGTGCGGTAGCCGCCGACTTTACGACTCGAAGCGATGCGGATTCTTGGACCCGCGATGATCTCAAAGATGAGCACGACGACCTTGACGATGCCAAAGCAATCCTTGGTGCAGACGCTCGGGGCGCAGTCGTGCACATGCAGGCAACATCGGCTTATACGCCCCAAACCGCACTCACCAACAGCGCACGCGTCGATCTTTGTCGCAACGGCGGCGGCGATAAACTTGAGTCACATGACGAGGACTGTGTCATTCAACGCTGTACCCTACCGCAGGACCTACCGGCAACAGGACCAGTTCCCATCGCCGCTTGCATCACCGCGCTCCTGACCTCGGGTGCCGCAACCCTATGGTTCGCTCGCCTTAGGTCGATCCCAAAGAAGCGCTAGCGCGATGAAAAAGCGGGCGAGCCAGTCCCCTGGCTCGCCCGCTTTCAATCATGTAAATCGCCGTATCTACTCTGCAGACGAAGATCCACCATCAACGATTGCTTGCTCGGACTCAGGAATCCCATCGGCGCCCGTGCTCTGTTCTTGCTCCACCTCTTCGCTGATTGCGGAGGCGGGGGTCGAGCCCTTTGCACCCACGATGTAGGCAGCCCCAAATCCTAACGCAATGGCAATCAAGGTCAAAATCACGTAGACAGGCCAATGGCGCTTAATATACGAAAACACGTTGACTCCTTAGAGCTCCGTCTACGAACGGCGGATAACCTCGGTCACGACCTCGGATACCGTAGCAATGTTCGTCGGGTTGACATTGTGGGGCAGGTCGTCCTCGGTACGAGCGCAAGCCAGACGTGTGCCGTCCACACCGGCGATGGTGAGGGCTCGGCGGCTCGCCTCGAGCGCGGCGTAGGCATCGGTCTTGGCATAGGGCATCTCGAGCGCGCCACAATCGACATGGAACGACTTGCAGACCTTGCTGACCAGGTTCATGATGCGGCGATCGCCCTTGAGCAGTTGTTGTTCGCCCTCGACCGTCACAACCGAAAGCCTACCGGCGCCGACGGATTCAAGATTGATAAAGAATACGCCGCGGAGCTTATCGCGATGCGAAGCCAAGAAGGCCTTCATGCCGGCGCCATCACAATCCGAGGCACCCGTTGCCACAAACCAGATATCGTGACCGAGCAGCTCATCATCGCCCATAGAGGCGACAGCCGAGAGCATATCTTCGGAAGAAGCGCCATCGGAAGACGTAGCGCCGCCCTTCCAGCCATCGTTATCGTCCTCGAAGTTATCCCACGAACCGATACCGCGACCGGATTTCTTGGCATCGTAATCGTCTTCGACGCCCAGCCAGTCACTCATGCTGTCCTGCTCGTTTTTCTTTTTACGACCGAACAGGCCACCCAGGCCGCGCTTACGAGACTTGGGTGCCGCCGGGGCGGGAGCCGAAATGGTCTCGATCGGCTGCGCGCCCGACGCAACGGGCATAGGAGGCGCAACGGGTGCCGATGTGGGTTCGGGACCTTGGGCGGTAGCAAAGGGGTCGTTGACTTGGGCAGAGGGATCGGGAAGATCGAACAGCGACGTGCGAGACGCAACGTTTGCCTGCTTCATAGACGGCAGCGACGGATCGGGGACTGAAGCCAGCGGAGACGAGGAAGGTGCAGGCGACGGTGCCGACGCCGGATCGGGAACATTCATCTGCGGACGCGGCGATGCCTGGGAGGAAATCTGGGCCATAAGGGAATCGACCGTTTCGTCCTGGGTGGGAGCGACATTGGCAACCGTGGCACCGGAACCACTCGGGGTCGGCATGGTGAAAATCTGCGTGGAATAAGGCCTCGACTCATCCGTCTCGGGAGTCTCGGAAACCGCAGGCACTTCCTCCTGCTCGACCTCGGTCGAATCACCCTGATCGGCTGCCGCGTATTGCTCTTCGTCAGAGTTGGCCTCGACGGACTCGTCCTCGGCAGCATCCTGAATTTCGGCAGCATCAATGGGCTCGTCATCGTCCACCGCGTCGCCCTGTTCATCGGAAATAGGAAGGGGCTCAGCAATCGCGGTGCCCTGCTTTTCAAACGTTATCGTGGAATCGAACTTCGCGGCATCAAACGACATGGTGCTATCGACGTGCTGCTGAGCCTCGAAAGACGTTGTTGCCTCAACAACATCCGCGGACGTCGGTTGCTGGGACTCAAAGGACGTTGTAGCTTCGGCGGCGTCGACGGGCGCGGACTGCATAGCCTCGTTCTGCTCGAACTCTTGCGCCGCGTGCTCACGTGCCGCCTCGGCTGCCTGCTGCTGAGCGATAGCCTCCTGCTCGGCAGCCTCGCGTGCGGCAGCGCGCTTCTCCTCGAAATCGTCGACAAATTTCTTGCCCTTTGCAAGCGCACCCTTAAAGAAGTTGGAAGCGCTGGCGCCAATCGACGAGAACGCGGATGCAATGTCGGCATGGGGCGTTGCCGCGGGAATCTCGGCCGAGAAATCAGTATCGCTCTCGTAAGACACGCGCCTCGGCTGTTCAACGTAATCGTCGTCAGACTCGTCCGCAACGTCTTGCGCCGGCGCGGCGGGAGCCAAAACGTCCAGTCCTGCCGCGGGATCGATCGCGGACACCGCCTCGGGCTCGGCAACGGCAGCGGCAACCGCGGCAGACTCATCATCCACGGTGACAGCGGGCGCAGGTGCAGTCACGACGGGGGCAGGCTCGGGCTCAAACGTCGGCTCCTCGCCCTCCTCGTAATCGAGCGTGCAGGACTCGGGAAGCATTCCGAGCGCACGGATGGCATCCGAACCAAAGCGGATGTTGCCGGCGGCATTGCGATAGAGCTTGGGCTCGGGCTCGGCCGCGACAGGCTCCTCCACCGGCTCGGCAGCGGAAACCTCGTCATTGAACTCTTCGGCCTGGACAGCCTGATTCTGATCCTCGGGCACGATGGCGCCGATCAGCGTCTCGTCGGCAGACGCACCCTCAAAGCCCTCGATCTGCTCGTCGAAAGCCTCACCCTGTTCGGGCTCGGTTTGAGCGTCGGGAGCAATCGGCTGACCGAACTCGTCCTCGGCGCAGGTAGGCTCTTCATACTCGATGGTGTTGCCGTAGTCGTTTTGCTGCTGGGCCGCGGCATATTCCGCCGCTGCGCGCGCCATTTCCTCGGCACGGCGCTTTTGCTCCCCAAAATAGGTATCGAACGGAACATCGTCGGGAAACTCGTTTTCACCCTGGAAGGGAGCAACGTTGTCCATAACGCCGAGCATAGCGGCGACAGAAGATTTGTTGCACACCGCGCCGGACGTATAGGGAAGAATGTGGCGGTTAGAGATGATGTTTGCCGCGTTGGCAAGTGCAACGAGGGAAGCGAGGATCGCGACAATCCACAGCAGAACCTTGAGCGCGCCGGGGAGCGGCAGGATACGCAGGATGGCAACGGCAGCAGGGGCAACCGTGGCAACGGGCAACAGCTTGGCAATGAGCGCACGATACGAAGCATAGGGCTCGCGGGCGAGCAGCTCAGCACGGGGAGAGTCGTAGTGTGCGACAACGACCACCGGGCGGTTGCGCGGAGACGCGAGCGGGCCCGAGGCCTTGTGGTAGGCGATGACATTTTGGCTCACGCCCGTCTTGCCCAGGCGCGAAACCACGGGATGCCCTGTGCGCTCGAGCACGTAGAGCACGGCACCGACAATGGCCAGCAAGGTGCCGACCAAGCCGATACCGCCGCCGATGCCCATCAGCAGGGCACCGGCAAACGCAAGAATACCGGTAACGGCAAATGCCAACCTACTGGGCGCCGGGGCATTGAACTCCTGAACCTCGGGATCAAAGCCGTGGTTGCGGAAGATCTGAGCGATATCCTCGGCAGCCAAGCGCTCTTCTTCGCTGCATGCCGGCGTAATGCCGGTGTTCTGCAGCAGGTGGTTAATATAGTTCTGGGTGTTCGCCATGTGCGCTCCACATCCATAATCCGACAAATAGGCCCAATGCATGCACATTAGAACCGTATATAGTCGAAAGTATACCCCGAGCGAGCGCAAACGACCGAATTCGGCCCATCTTAACGCCCCGAGCGGACAAGGATATAGCCTAATCTCCATATCGGACTAAAATCATGACAGCAAACCACCTTCTCATGCGAGGACTCTATGACGGCAAGCGACACGACCGAGACAATTAAAAAGGGAAATTTGGAGCCCAGTTTCGATAAAACGGCTCAGCGCATCCTCAATCTTTTCTTTGTACTCAATAGCTCCCCCGAACCGCTGACGACCGAGCAGATCGTCTTGGATTCTGACCTGGGATATGGCTCGGGCAACATCGACTCGGATAAGCGCAAGTTTCGGCGCGATCGTGACAAACTGCTCGAGCGTGGCATCTTAATCAAGGAGGTTCGCCCCGCCGGCGCGCAGGAGACCGAGGAAAGCTCGTGGACAATTGACCGCGAGCACACCTTTGCAGCAGGCGGCCTCATCACCGCAGACGACGCCGATATCCTGCTCAACGCCATCGACCAGACACTAGCGGCCGGCTCATCCACTTTTGCCGCACCGCTTGCCGATATTCGATCAAAGATTGCCTACCTCACCGGTAGGACGACGGCGGACGAAGCACCGATCAGCCGCTCTCCCACCGTCGATGCGGTATGGAGCGCCTTTGCCGAGCGATGCGCGCTGCGATTTTTATATCAGAACGGACGCGGCGAGCAGAAAGAACGTACCGTCTGCGTCTACGGCATGTTCGAGCGCGAGGGCGTGGCGTACTTCTGCGGCCTCGACAACGTCACCGACGACATCAGGACATTCCGCTGCGACCGTATCGTACGCGCTTGGCGTCCTTCGAAGGCCTACGTCATCCCCGCGAACTTCAATCTCAACGACTATCTGTTCTTTGAATTCGATTTTGCCGACCGACCGCCCGTTGCAGCCACGTTCTCGTTCGCCCCTCAGACGCAGATCGATATGATCAACGGCCTCACGCGTGGGCGAGGTGAGCTCGCACACACCGATGTGGGATGGACCTGGACCGTTGACGTGCGCGACCTTGAAGCCGCCGCCTCATTTTGCATGGCCCACGCCATGGACGGCATGAGGCCCGTGGCCCCCAAATCGCTCAAGCAGGCGTGGAACCACCTCATTGAAAGGACGGTGCACGAGCATGCCCGTGCGTAAACTCACCAGCGAGCAGAGGCTCTCGCGTGCCATCGACATCATGGAGGCCCTCTACGCCGCCGGCGAGAGTGGCATGACACGAACCGAGATTTGCAGTCGCTTTGACATCACGGGGGTGTCGCTCGACGAGATTCTCGAGATCGTCTCGACGCTCGCGGACCGAGAATCGGGCGCGCGCATCATCTGCGAATGCCGCGGCGAGCGTGTGGTCCTCACCGGTGACGCCGGTCGTGTGCTACCGTTGCGCCTGAGTGCCGCCGAGGGCGCTGTGCTCAACCATGAACTTGAATCGTTGGGGATCGAGCCGCAGACGGCAGCTCGGATTCGACATGCCCTTCTACCCGAAGAGCTCGGCTATAACCAGCGCGTCTTTGACACCGTCAACCACGGGTCGCACTGGCAGCAGCTGAGCTGCGCCATTCAGGACGGCGTTCGCTGCCGCATCTCGTATCGCTCGATGGACGATGCACGGCCACGCGAGCGTCTGGTCGACCCCTTGCGCATTACGTCAAACGGCGACCAAACATACCTGATTGCCTGGGACATCGCGGTCGATGAGCAGCGCACCTATCGCATGGATAAAATCGAGGGACTCGCCTTGACGGAAGACTCCGTCGTGCCTCACGCACCGGATGTCGCATCCCTCCACGATTCCCTTGCCCGGACGCAGCGTAGCGCAAAGCTCCTGATGCCATTCGATATGGCGGAGCATCTGGACTGGGCCGGCATCACCCTAATCGAGCGCAGCGGGGCAGACACGGCAACGGTAACCGTGCATTACGGCTCCGAGCGTTGGCTACTGAGCCAGATAATCGCAGCGGGCGGAGCCATCCGCATCTTGGATGACCCCGCCCTGTCAAAGCGTCTGTGCGATATGGCAAAAACCCTCGTCTGTCCGCTTTAGCGACGCCGCTCGTGGCGTGCGCGCCACAGTTGCAGATAGTGCCCGATCTGCGCCGATTCGATGCGCTGGTAGGAGCTCGTGGGCAGCGACGTTAAGAACTTCTTTCCGTAGCCCTTCGTCACCAGGCGCGGGTCGGCCAGAATCAGCACGCCGCAATCGGTCGACGAGCGGATAAGGCGGCCGGCCGCCTGCTTGACCTCAAGCACCGCCTCGGGCAGCGAATAGCGCGCCCAAGCGCGGTCTTCGCGCAGGTTGCGCTCGCACGAGAGCGGGTCCGTGGGACTCGAGAACGGCAGCTTGGGAATGATGACGCAGCGCAGCGTCTCGCCGCTGGCGTCGAATCCCTCCCAGAAGGCCTTAAGGGCAAAAAGCGACGAGGTCGGCTCGTTGATAAACCGGTCGCGCAGGCGACGAGGAGATGAGTTGCGCTGCTGGCAGTTGAGCTCCAGACCCGCACGGGCCATCTTAGGCTCAACGCGGGCGTACAGGTCTTCCATGTCGCGCCGATTGGTGAACAGTGTGAGCACCGATCCGCCCATGACAAGATGGGCGTCGACCAGCACGCGCTCGAGCGCTGTAAGATAGCTCTCACGATCGCGCGGATCGGGGATATCGCCCGCAACGACTACAGCCATGTTCGAATCGAAGTCGTAGCTCGAGTCCAAGTGCAGCGACGAGGATGTTGAAGCACCGATGCGATCGAGACCGACCGCGTGGTTAAAGTGTTCAAAGCTTTTGGACACCGTCATGGTCGCCGAGGCAAAGATAGCCGTGTGAACCTCGGGCAGCCACTCGGTTGCCAAGGCCTCGCCAATGTCGATGCGCTCTGCGGTCATTGACTCTCCGCCGGCACGCAGCCTGCGATTGACCTGCAGCGAATACACGTAGTGTTCATCGGTGCCGTCAATGATGAGTTTGAGGTTCTCGGCCAGCTCGTGCAGGCGGCGCGAAATATCACCCAGGTCGACAACAACCTCGGGCTTGTCGGCGGCGACGGCTTGCACCAGCGCGTCGACGCTCTTGTCAGCTTGTTCCAATGCGTCGATGGCAGTGTAGGCCGACGGTAAGAAATCATGCCAGTCGTCAGATTCGCGCAGCTCGGGGCCAATCCATAGATTGGCATTGTCATAACCCCCACGGGCACGGCGGCCGAGCTCGCGAACGCCATCGAACACGTCGGCGATTGCCATGCTCGCGCGCGCAACCGTTGACGTCGCCTTGGCAGTAAGGCCCAAATAGAGCGTAGAGCCCTCGGAGGTTGCCAAATCACGGGAGACCTGGCTTAGCGCACCGGTGCTCGAGCCACCCAGGCGCTCAAACAGAACGCGTGATTCGTCCGCCGACACCACGCGCGCCCACTGACGGCGCGCCTCGCGCTCGATAGAATGAGCCTCGTCGATTACCCAATGACGAATCGGAGGCAAAATCCTGCCCTCGGCCGCAACATTGCGGAACAGCAGGGAATGGTTGGTGACCACCACATCGGCATGCGCCGCACGACGGCGGGCGCCGTGGACCAAACATTTATCAGGGAAAAACGGGCAGAGGCGGCGAGCACACTCGCGCGAGGCCGTCGTAAAGTCGGGGCGGTTGACGCTGCGCCACCGAATGCCAAGCGAGTCGAGGTCGCCATCGGCTGATTGGCAGACGTACGCCATAATGACCGCGACCGCCGTGAGCGTGTCCGCCGGATCGCGCTTGGTGGTAATCTCGACCTGGCCTCGGCTCATGCGCTCAAGCTTGCGCAGGCACGGATAGTGGTCATAGCCCTTGAGAGCGCAAAATGACAGACCACCGTCCAGTTGCTCGGCAAGTTTTGGCAGCTCATGGTACATGAGCTGGTCTGCAAGATTGTTCGATTTGGTCGCAATACCAACCGTGATGTTGTTACGGCGTGCCGCCTCGGCAAAAGGCACCAGATAGGCCATCGATTTGCCGACGCCTGTGCCCGCCTCAATTACACGATGAGTGCCCGTGACCAGCGCATCGCGGACCTCGAGCGCCATCGCGATCTGCTCATCACGCGGCTCGTAGGTGGGGTACATGCGATTGACCAGGCCACCCGGCGCATAGTCTGCCTCAATCTCCTCACGACTCGGCATCTTGAGGACCGGCAGTTCGTCGGCGTCCACCCGATCGTCGGCGCGATCGGCCTTGAGAACGTCAGCACGAGCGGCGCTGAGAGAGAAGATAGAACCAGGGTTCTGCCCCGCCAAGAATGAGAAGATAGGACGATAGGACCAAGGCACATCCGGATGCATGTCGGCTAGGCGCGCCATGAGGCCCTGGGGCAAGTCGGTGAGCGCCACGAGCAACACACGCCATACGCCACACAGGGCGTCGACGTCGGCATTGGCACGGTGTGATACCGAGTCACAGCCAAACAGATCGGCCATAAAAGACAGCTTGTGCGAGGCCAGGCGCGGAAGCGCGATGCGCGACAGCGCCAGCGAATCGATCCAGATATCGCTCACGTTGACGCCGCCTTTGACCGACTCGATAAACGAGCGATCGAACGTGGCGTTATGTGCGATCACCGGGCAACCACCGACAAAATCGGCGAGAGCGGCGACGGCCTCAGCGGCCGACGGGGCATCTGCCACATCGGCATTTGTAATGCTCGTGAGCTCGGTAATCTCGGCGGGAATTAGCTGCTTGGGATGCACGAAGGTATCGAAGCGGTCGACGATCTCGCGGCCCGAAAGACGGGCCGCCGAGATCTCGATCAGCTCGTTGTCCTGCACCGAAAGACCCGTGGTCTCGGTATCGAGGACAATCACATCTTCCTCGATAAGGCCGAAGGACTGCGTTTTGGCGCGTTCGGCAAGCGTGGCATAGGAGTCGATGACAAACTGCGGCGTTCCTGACGAAACCGCGTCCTCGATTAGCATGCAATGCCCGCTCGACGAAGGCCCATACGGATCAGGCTGTCACAGACCTGCGGGAACGTCATGTCGTCTGTGTGGCGAATCTCATCCGGATACAGCGACGTATCGGTCATGCCGGGAATGGTGTTGGTCTCGAGGATGACGGGGCCGTCCTCGCTCACGATAAAATCGCTGCGCGAGATGCCCAGGCAACCGAGGGCCTTGTGAGCAGCACAGGCAAGCTCCTGAGCGCGAGCGTAATTCTCGGGTGAAATCTGCGCCGGAATACGATGGATGTCCGTAGGGTCGACATACTTCACGTCCAGATCGTAGAACTCACAGTCCTCGGGCTTGCGAATCTCGACAATCGGCAGGGCGCGCACGTCGTCCTCGCCGTACACGCCGACGGTGATCTCGGTACCCTCGATGCACTTCTCGACCAGCACTTTGTCGCCGTACTCAAACGCCTTGGCAATTGCCGCGGGCAGCTCGGAGGGCTCATGGACCAGGGAAATGCCATAGCTGGAACCGTTGACGGCCGGCTTCACAAAGCTGCGCTCGCCACAAACCTCGACGATATGATCGATATCGACTTCATCGCCCACCTCGAGCGCAAGGCCGGGGGCAATGGGAATGCCCGCCTTGGCGTACAGGAGCTTAGAGACCTCTTTGTCGGCACCGCAGGCGCTAGCAAGCACGCCCGAGGCCGTGTAGGGGATACCCAGGGTCTCCATGGCGCCCTGCATGGCACCATCCTCGCCGCCGGCACCGTGCATGGCGATAAACGCCACGTCAAAGCCGCCGGTTGCCATGGTTACCATAAAGTCATCAGCGGCCGTATCGAGCAGCTCCACCGAGGTGTAGTCGGCTTCCTTCAGTGCCACCACAACGTTCTTTCCCGAATTGAGCGAGATCTCGCGCTCAGCGGAATGACCGCCCGCCAAGACCGCTACGTGCATGTTCTCTAGGCTTTTACCCGGCATGGGCAGACTCCTCCTCTATAATTTCTGCAGCTGATACCATATTGTAGCGATACCCTCTACGTTTCCCCAAAATCGAAAGGCTTCCATGAATCCCAGGACTAAATCTCAGGACATTCGCGACTTGAGCCAAAACGATATTCGCGAGCTCGTGGCCGAACT
>JAUMSH010000047.1 GCA_031292915.1 Collinsella sp. | reverse complement strand
GTTCGTCGATGGCCGCATGGACGTGGCCGAGGAGGCCCAAAAACTGCTGGCAGGCATGTCTGCCGACGATGATGTCGTTGTCTGCACCGACCTCTTTGGCGGTAGCGTTAACAACGAGTTCACCAAGATCGTCCAGACGCGCCCCAACACGCACCTGGTGACCAATATGAACCTGCCGCTCCTTATTCAGCTGCTGTTCGTGCCCGAATCCACTCCGATCGATGAGGCCATTCGCCAGATCGTCGAGGCGGATGACACCAAGGTCAAGTATGTCAACGACCTGCTGGGGCAGGCCGAACTCGATGAGTTTTAACCACTAGGGAGCACATCATGATTCAGATGATTCGCGTGGACTATCGACTGCTGCACGGCCAGGTTGCCGTTAGCTGGACCTCGGCTCTGGGTGCCGACTGCATCCTGTTGGTAAGCGACACGGTCCTCAATGACAAGCTTCGCCTGCAGGCCCTGTCTCTTGCAAAACCGGAGGGCTGCAAGGTTGTCGTCAAAAACACCGAGGATGCCGTCAAGGCGCTCCAAAGCGGTGTGACCGATAAGTACAAGCTCTTCGTGGTTTGCGAGACGATCCAGCAGGCCGGTGCCGTCGCCAAGGCGATGGGCGTCAAGAAGATCAACCTCGGCAATGTTGCCTTTAGCGAGGATGCCCGCCAGGTCTCGACGAGCGTGTTCCTTACGCCCGAAAACGAGGCATACGTCAAAGAGCTGCTCGGCGAGGGCTACGAGCTGTTCATTCAGATGATTCCGGCAGATGCGAAGACTGACGCCGCGAAGGTCATCGGTTAGGGGCTGTCATGGTTATCAAGACAATCCTGATTTTCCTGATCGCCCTTTTGGGCTATTCCGAGTGGCTGACGGGCACGAGCTACCTCCAGCGCCCGATCGTGCTCGGACCTCTGGTTGGCCTTGTCATGGGCGACATGGTGACCGGCACGATCATGGGCGCCACGATGGAGCTTGCCATGGTCGGCGCCATCTCGGTCGGTGCGTATAACCCGCCCGATACGATTTCCGGAACCATCCTGGGTGTGTCGCTTGCCATGCAGGCCGGCGCGGACGCTTCGGCGGCCCTGACCCTGGGCATTCCCATCGCAACGATCGTCCTGGCGCTCGATACTGCCCTGGGCCAGCCGGTCATGCTGCTGCTGGTGCACCGTATCGACAAAAACGTCGAGGACGGGGACACCAAGGCCATCACGCGCAACATGCTCATCGCCGGTTACGCGCAGAGCTGGTGCGGCCTGCTGATTATTCCCCTGGCATTCTTCTTTGGCGCCGATGCTGTTGCCAGCCTGCTCAACATCATCCCCGATTTCGTTCAGACCGGCATGGATGTCGCCGCCGCCTTCTTGCCCGCACTCGGCTTTGCGATGCTGGCGCAGATGATTATGAACAAAACGGTGGCTCCGTTCTTCTTCGCTGGCTTCTTCCTCGTCGCCTACTTTGGCATTAGCACGACGGGCGTGGCGATCTTTGCCGCGATCATCGTCGTCGCGATGACGGTTTTGGGTGATAAGAAAAAAGCGGAGCAGCCCGCAGTGGCAACCGAGGATCCTGCGATTGGGAGTGGGTTCGATGAGTTTTAAGTTTGAGTCTTCTTACGACGGGCTGATTTCCCGCGCAGACCTTAAGAAGTTGTTCTGGCGCTCGATTCCCTATGAGCATTCGTGGAACTACGAGCGTATGGGCCATATCGGCTTTATGTGGGCCCTTATGCCGATTCTTCGCAAGCTGTATCCGCAGGATGCGGACTTTAAGGCCGCCCTTAAGCGCCATATGGAGCTCTATAACGTCACGCCGTACATCTCGACGCTCCCCATGTCCATCGCCGCTGCAATGGAGGAGGTCAACGCTACTGACGATAGCTTTGACACGAGCGCGATCTCTAATGTCAAGCTTGCTTTGATGGGACCGCTGTCCGGCGTGGGTGATGCCTTCTACTGGGGCACGCTGCGAATTTTGGCAACGGGTGTCGGCACGTCGCTGGCGCTGCAGGGCTCCATTCTTGGCCCGATTTTGTTCCTGCTCGTGTTCAACGTCCCTCACTACATCATCCGTTACCTGCTGACGTTTGTGGGATATCGCTTTGGCTCGGACATGATCAGCAAGGTCCAGGAATCGGGCATTATGGACACGATCGTCAAGATGGCCTCTATCATGGGCGCCATGGTGATCGGTGCTATGACCATGGAGATGGTCACCGTGGACATTCCGCTCATGGTCGGCGCGGGCGATGGTGCTCAGACGCTGGCCGAGCTGCTCAACGGAATCTTCCCGGGCTTTGTCACGATGGGGCTGTTTGGAATCGTCTATCTCATGCTCAAGAAGAAGATGAATCCGCTGCTCATCATGCTCGTGATCCTGCTCGTGAGTATCGCCGGCGCGTTCTTTGGAGTGCTTGGTGTCCAGTAGAGTATCCGTCATAATGAGAACAATGTAAGAGGGGGCGTCGCGCACACTGTGCTGCGGCGCCCTTTTGCCGAAAGGTGGACAAGATGGAGTATCCGCAGCTTGCCGTCATGAATATCAGCCATCGTTATTTTGACCTTGAGGAATTCTTTTCTTCGGCAGCGGCCTCGGGTTACACGTGTTGCGAGCTTTGGACCGGGGCGATGCATCTGTATGTCGATTGCCATGGATACGATTCGCTCGAGCAGGTGCGGGAGCTGTCACAGCGGTATGGCGTTCGGATTGTGGGGCTTTGTCCCGAACAGAACAACCCCAAGCCGTGGAATATTGCGGCGCGTGGGAATGAGGCGCGCGCCCGCACGCTCGCGTACTTTAAGAACGTTGTGGATATCGCGGCGGAACTTGGAGCCGAGCAGGTCATGGTCTCGAGCGGCTGGGCATTTTTGAACGAGCCGATCGAGGACGCGTGGGGTCGCAGCGCCTCGATGCTGCGTGCGATTGCCGAGCATGCGGGAGAACGCGGCGTGCGACTGGTGCTCGAGGCCCTACAGCCGGTTGAGTCGATGATCGTGAACTCGGCGGCCGATACGAAGCGCATGATCGAGGCAGTTGATCATCCGGCGCTTAAGGCATGTCTGGATTTGGGCGCTATGGCGGTGGCGGGGGATACCATCGACGATTATTTCGATCTGCTTGGCGATGATGTCGCCCACGTGCATTTTGTCGATGTTGCGGCAGACGGCACGACGCATCTTGCCTGGGGTGACGGCGACCGCGATATGCGCGCCGACCTGGATAGGCTGGTGGCGCGCGGCTATCGCGGAGTTGTTTCGGCCGAGACCTATGACTGGCGCTATTTCGCCAATCCTGCGGCGGCCGACGCTCAGGTTATGGCGGAGTACCGACGCGCGATTGGCGCCTAGGTGGGGTTGGGTTGCGGCAACCTATCCTATGTTTCCAAATGAATACGGTGTGAGCGGCTACGACGGATTTTCCCCGCAAGCACTCTAGTATGCTAAAGTACCCAGAAGACCGGCGGAGCTATGCCGGTCTTCTGTTCTATATGAAATACAGCATGAGGAGGCTCACCAGATGACGGCCACACCGTGGGGATTCCGGGACATATTGCCCGAGGAGGCTCAGGCGCGCGAGGAGATTGCGCTGACGGTGAAGGGCTGCTTTAGGGAGCATCATTACCTTCCGGTCGAGACGCCGCTGCTCGAGGACAAGGGCTCGCTCGAGGAGGGCGGCCGCATTGCGGACACGCCGTTTAAGCTCTTTGATGACGACGGCCGCCTGCTGGTGGTCCGTCCCGACAACACGCTGCCGATCGTGCGCTTGGTTTCGACCCGCATGCGCGCGGCCGATCTGCCCCTGCGCCTTCGCTACGAGGCGCCGGTGGTTCGTGAGTGCCAGCGCAACGCCGGCGGCTCGCGCCAGTTTACGCAGCTGGGCTTTGAGCTTATCGGTGCGGGCGATACCGCGGGCGATGTCGAGATCGTCTCGCTCGTGGCCGAGGCCGTGCGCAAGCTGGCGCTGCCCGATGCGCGCATTATCGCAGGTAGCGTGCGTCCGTTTAAGGAGCTGCTCGCAGCGTGCGAGGATCGCGAGCTGGCCGCTGAGGCCCTGCGCTGCGTGCACGCCAACGACTTTGTGGGCCTCGATGCCCGCGTGGCAGCAAGTGTCGAGTCCGATGCCGTCAAGGCTGCCATTAGCGAGCTACCGCGTCTGCACGGCGGCGCCGAGGTGCTCGACCGCGTGGACGCGCTGCTGGAGGCTGCCGGTATCGCCGCGCCGCTCACGCGCGAGCTGCGTGCCCTGGTCGAGGGCCTGGCTCCCGAGGACGCCCGGGTGCTGTCCTTCGACTTCTCCATCATGAACTCTTTCGATTACTACACGGGTCTGGTCTTTAAGGCCTATGCCGGCGGCCTGCCCGATCCGGTGGGCTCGGGCGGTCGCTACGACTCCATCTTTACCGGCGCGTTCGGCGACGGCGTCGAGGTGCCGGCGGCGGGCTTCGCCTTTTCGCTCGAGCGTCTGGAGGCCGCGCGCACCTCGGCCGAGGACGCCGCTTCCGACGGCGATCACGCCGTGGGCCGTGGCGCCGAGGGTCCGCTGCGCATTGCCGTGCCCAAGGGCTCGCTTAAGGCCGACACGCTTGACGTGCTCGAGGCAGCGGGCTTAGACGTCTCTGAGCTGCGCGATCCCGGTCGTCACCTGATCGTGCGCGGTCGCGACACGCGTGCCGGTGAGGGCGCGGTCGGCGATATCGAGTTTGTCATTGTGCGCCCCAGCGACGCACCCGCCTTTGTGGGCTGCGGCGGCGCCGACTGCGGCATCTGCGGCTGGGACTCGCTTATCGAGGCCGACCTCAACCTGCTGCAGCTGGTCGACCTGGGCTACGGCCTGTGCACTTTCATTGAGGCGGAGCCCGCATGGCGCGCTGGCCAGGCCGAGCGCAACTACGCCCGCCGCGGGTCGCTTCGTGTGGCCACCAAGTACCCGCGCATTGCGAGCGCCTGGTATGCCGAGCGCGGCGTGAATGCCGACATCGTCTCGCTGCACGGCAATATCGAGCTGGGACCCATCGTCGGCATGACCGACCGCATCGTGGACATTACCGCCACGGGCGCCACCCTGCGCGACAACGACCTGGTCATCACCGGCCGCATCATGGACTGCACGGCCCGCTTCTTCGTCAACCCAGGTGCCGCGCGCCTGGATCCGCGCGTACGCAACTTGGCCGATCGCTTGGCAGCTGCTGTTAAGGACAAGCATTTTGAGCCCGTCGCGGGCTCGGCACAATAGCGCGAGCACGTACGGGCGCCCCAACGTCCGGGCTGCGGGCCGATTGGCGCCGCCGCCCGGCCTCTCGTTTTTCAAACGCAACCTCGACCGATAGGGGATACCGATATGAAGACTATCAAGCTTGCTCCCGGTGAGCGTCTCGTTACCAATCAGCTCAATCGCAAGGGCGTGCTGCCGCAAAACATCGTCGACGCCGCCCGCGATATCGTGGCAAACGTGCGCGCCAACGGCGATGCCGCGGTGCGCGATTACTGTCAGCGTTTTGACGGTGTTGAGCTGCAGAGTTTTCGCCTGCCGCAGGAGCAGATCGATGCCGCGCTCGAAGGCCTCGATCCGGCCTTTGTCGCGGCGCTCGAAAAGGCTGCACGCCAGATTCGCGAGTTCCACCAGCGCGAGGTCGAGCAGAGTTGGTTTACCACGCGCCCGGACGGCACGATGCTCGGCGTTAAGGTGACTCCGCTCGCGGCGGCTGGCATCTATGTGCCGGGCGGTCGCGCGCAGTATCCCTCCACGGTGCTCATGAACGCCATTCCCGCCAAGGTGGCTGGCGTTAAGCGCGTGGTCATGGTGACCCCGCCGCAAAAGGATGGCCTGATCAGCCCCTACACGCTCGCCGCGGCAAAGCTCGGCGGCGTGGACGAGATCTACATGGTGGGCGGCGCTCAGGCCGTGGCCGCGCTGGCATACGGTACTGAGACTATTCCGCGCGTCGACAAAATCACCGGTCCGGGCAACGCCTTTGTCGCCGCCGCCAAGCAGATTGTCTCGGGCGACGTGGGTATCGACATGGTCGCCGGCCCCTCCGAGGTCTGCGTGCTGGCCGATGCCACGGCCAAGCCCATGGTGGTTGCGGCCGACCTGATGGCCCAGGCCGAGCACGATCCGCTGGCAGCCTGCTATCTGGTGACCTGCGACGAGCAGTTTGCGCGTGAGGTCGAGGCGGGTATCGACATTCTGGTGGCGCAGTCGCCGCGTGCCGAGATCACGCGCGCCTCGCTCGATAACGAGGGCACCATCGTAGTGGCCGCCGATATGGCTGCCGCTGTCGAGGCCGTGAACACCGTGGCGCCCGAGCACCTGGAGCTGCACTGCAAGGATGCGATGGGCCTGCTTGGTGGTATCCGCAACGCCGGTGCCATCTTTGTGGGCGCTTGGAGCTCCGAGCCGCTCGGCGATTATGTTGCCGGACCCAACCACACGCTGCCGACCGGCGGCACGTCCATGTTCTCCAACCCGCTTTCGGTCGAAGAGTTCGTCAAGCGCTCGAGTGTCATTTGCTATACACCCGAGGGCCTGCTCTCCGACGCTCCCGCTACGCAGCGCTTAGCCGAGGCCGAGGGCCTGTGGGCACACGCGCTTTCGGCCGCACTGCGTCGCCGCGTGCTGGAGCAGGGCGAGGATGCCGTGAGCGCCGCGTCACTGGCCGCGGCCGACCTGACTAAGGTTGCCTGGCCGGGCGACGCCGTGACGACGGTTGCCGAGGGCGTGGTCCTGACGGCGGCGGCGGGCGGTGCCGCTGGCGCGGTCGTCGAGGAGGCCTAATATGGCCGAGCTGACGTCTCGCATGAAGGAGCTCGTCCAGCCCTACTTGGCCGGCATTGAACCCTACGATCCCAACTTTACGCCCACGCGCATCAACCTTTCGGCCAACGAGAACACCTATCCCGTGCCGGCCGGCGTGCGCGAGGCGGTCGACGCCGCCCTGGCTGCTACACCGCTCAACCGCTATCCCGATCCCATGTCCAACGACCTGCGCGACGAGCTTGCTGCCTGGCATGGCGTGACGCGCGAGAACATCTGCGTGGGAAACGGCGGCGACGAGCTGCTCTATAACTATCTGCTGGCGTTTGGCGGCGCGGGGAGGACCCTGCTCAACTGCCCGCCGTGCTTTAGCGAGTACGCGTTCTTTGCGTCGCTCTGCCAGACCGAGGTGCGCGACGTGTGGCGCGACCCGGCGACCTTTGAGCTCGACCAGGCAGCCGTGCTTGCAGCGGCACTCGAGTGCAACCTGGCAATCGTGACCTCGCCCAATAACCCTACGGGCGACGTGGCGCCGCTCGACTTTGTCGCGGCCCTGTGCGATGCGTGCCCCGGCATGGTCATGGTCGACGAGGCCTACGTTGAGTTTGCCGACGATTCGTTTGGCGCGACCACCACGGCGCAGGGACTTATCGCCGAGCATCCCAACCTGGTGATTCTGCATACGCTGTCCAAGGCGTTTGGCGCCGCCGGCACGCGTCTGGGCTACGTGATCGCGGCACCCGAGGTCATCGACGTGTTCGCGGCGATTCGCCAGATCTATTCGGTCAACGTGCTGAGCCAGGCGGCGGCGCTTGCCTGTGTGCGTGCCCGCGATGCGTACGCGCCCGTGGTGGCGCAGGTTGCATCCGAGCGCGAGCGCGAGTTGTGCGCCCTGCGTGCAATGGCTGCCGAGGGTCTGCCCGTGGAGGCGTGGCCGAGCGCGGCGAACTTTGTGCTCGTGCGCACGCCGCATGCCACGCGCGTGCGCGAGCGTCTGCGCGATGAGTATTCGATTTTGGTGCGCGACTTTAGCTATGCGTCGGGGCTTGCGGACTGCCTGCGCATTACCGTGGGTACCCCGCAGGAAAACGATGAGGTGCTGGCTGCGTTTGCCGCGCTGGTGAAGGAGGAGATGTAGATGGGCCGCTATGCCGAGGTAACCCGTAAGACGGGGGAGACCGATATTGTCGTAAAGCTCGACCTGGATGGAACCGGTGCGTGCGATATCTCGACCGGCGTGCCGTTTTTCGACCACATGCTCAACGCCTTTGGCCGCCATGGCCTGTTCGATTTGACGGTACACGCGGTGGGCGACGTTGAGGTCGACGCGCACCATACCGTCGAGGATACGGGCATCGTGCTGGGCGAGGCGTTTTGTCAGGCGCTGGGCGACAAGGCGGGCATTACGCGCTTTGCCGACGCGGCGATCGCCATGGACGAGACGCTTGTGATGGCTGCCGTTGATATTTCGGGCCGCGGGCAGGCCTACTGCGAGCTGCCCGTGCCGACCGAGCGCGTGGGCACCTTTGATACCGAGCTGGCCGTCGAGTTCTTCTACGCCTTTGCGCGCGATGCCAAGCTCACGCTGCACGTGCGCGAGCTGGCGGGCGGTAACTCGCATCACATTATCGAGGCGGCCTTTAAGGCCGTGGGCCGCACGATGCGTCACGCCTGTGAGCTCGATCCCCGCGTGCAAGGCATCCCCAGCACCAAGGGCTCACTGTAACCGTCACAAGGGTAAAACCACCACGAAGGTGCCTGTCCCCTTTGTGGTGGTTTTGGATGATGAGATAAGGGAGGGTCGCGTGGGCGAACCGAAGATCGTGGTGGTCGACTACCACAAGGGCAACTTGTCGAGCGTTGTGCGCGGGCTTGCGCGCGCCGGTGCCGCCGCCTGCACGTCGGACGATCCGGAGCGGATCCGCAACGCCGACGGCCTGGTCATCCCGGGCGTGGGTGCGTTCTACGACGCGATTGCCTTTATGCGCGAGAGCGGCGAGGCGGACGCGGTGCTCGACGCCGTTGCCGCCGGAACTCCGCTGCTCGGCATCTGCCTGGGCCTTCAGCTATTTTTTGAGCGAGGCAACGAGGGCGTGCCTGCGGACGAGGGCACGGACGCGGACGACGATGCCTCCGAGCAGGCCGGCGGCCCCTGGGTCGATGGCCTGGGCATTATGCGCGGCTCGTGCACGCGCCTGGAGTCGAGCCGACTGAAGGTGCCGCACGTGGGTTGGGACCAGGTGCACATGACACCCGCCGGTGCGGCCGATCCGCTGCTCGCCGGTTTTGCCGAGGGTGCCAACATGTACTTCACCCACAGCTACGCGGTGGCAGACGACGCTGATGCCGCCGATGTTCTGGCGCGCACACACTACACGCGGAGCTTCCCGTGCATCGTGCGCCACGGTAACGTGTGGGGCTGCCAGTTCCATCCCGAGAAATCTTCTGCGCTGGGTCAGCGCATTCTTAAGAACTTCGTGAGCATCGTCGAGGGGGCCGGCCGATGATTCTGTTTCCCGCAATCGATTTGATCGGCGGCAAGGTCGTGCGCCTGGAGCGCGGCGACCGGAACCGCTGCAAGGTATATTCCGACGACCCCGTGGCCGTTGCCCGCTCCTTTGCCGAGCAGGGCGCGAGCTGGGTGCACGTCGTCGACCTGTCCGCTGCCTTTGGCGAGGACGAGGACACATGCGCCGCCAACTCAGCGGCGATCGAGGCTATCTGCGGCGTCGACGGTCTGTCCGTGGACGTGGGCGGCGGCGTTCGCTCGCTCGCGCGCATCGATGAGCTGGCCGGCTACGGCGCGTGTCGCATCGCACTCGGCACGGTGCTCGTGACCGAGCCGGGTTTTGCCGAGGTGGCAGCCCAAGGCTTTGGCGAGCTGTTGGTGGCAGATATCGCCGCGCGCGACGGCCAGGTCAAGGTGAACGGCTGGCGTGACGGCGCGGGCGTGGCACTCGACGACGCCGTGGCGCAGCTTTCCGAGCTGGGCTTTAAACACCTGGTCTATACCGATATCGCGCGCGACGGCATGCAGACGGGCATCGATGTGGCGGCGTATCGCCATGTGGCCGAGGTCGCGGGCTTTCCCGTCGTGGCTTCGGGCGGTATCTCGACGCTCGACGATATCCGCGCGCTGGCCGCGGTGGGTGAGGGCACGATTGAAGGTGCCATTACCGGCCGTGCGCTCTACGAGGACAACTTTACGCTGGCTCAGGCGCTGGCCGCCGCCCGAGGGGAGGAGTAACCCATGCTTACCAAACGCGTGATTCCTTGTCTGGATGTTAAGGACGGCCGCGTGGTCAAGGGCGTCAACTTTGTGAGCCTGCGCGATGCGGGCGACCCGGTGGAGCTGGCCCGCGCCTACGACCGCGAGGGTGCGGACGAGGTCGTATTTTTGGACATTACCGCGACGAGCGACAACCGTGCGACGACCATCGAGATGGCGGCGCACGCGGCCGAGGAGCTGGCCATTCCCTACACCGTGGGCGGCGGCTTTCGCGACCTGGCGGGCATGCGGACCATGGTGGCTGCCGGTGCCGACAAGGTATCGCTCAACTCGGCGGCCGTGCGCGACCCATCGCTGATTAGCCAGGCTGCCGCGGCGTTTGGCAGCCAGGCCGTGGTCGTGGCGATCGATGCCAAGCGCGTGGGGCTGCCCGGGGAGCCGGGCGCCGATAAGTGGGAGGTCTTTACCGCAGGAGGCCGCAACGCCACGGGTATCGACGCGGTGGCGTGGGCCGAGGAAGCGGCTCGTCGCGGCGCCGGCGAGATCCTGCTGACCAGCATGGATCGCGACGGCACCAAGGCCGGCTTTGACCTGGCACTCACCCGTGCCGTGGCGCGCGCGGTGCCAATCCCCGTCATCGCGAGTGGTGGCGTGGGCACGCTCGAGCATTTTGCCGAGGGTGTGATCGAGGGCGAAGCCGACGCCGTGCTGGCGGCGAGCGTCTTTCACTTTGGAACCTTCAGCATTCGTCAGGTGAAGGAGTATATGGCGTCGCAGGGCATTCCTGTGAGGTTGGACTTCTAGCGCTGCGGCTTGCCCAGGCACCCGACCTTCCGGCTCCAACCCTCCTCGCGTACTTAAGTACGCGTCGTCGGGCTTGTCGCTCGGAATCTCGGGCACCTGGACAACCCTCGCCGACCGGCGATGTTTAAATTGGGGAATTGAAATGAGAGAAATTACTACTCCAGCGGATCTTAAATACGACGCCAAAGGATTGATTCCTTGCGTGGTTCAACAGTATGACACCGGCGAGGTGCTTATGGTTGCTTGGATGAACGAGGAGTCGGTGGGGCTGACGCTCAAGACCGGTACCACGTGGTTTTGGAGTCGCAGCCGCCAGGAGCTCTGGAACAAGGGCGCGACGAGCGGCAATATGCAGGAGGTCAAGGAGCTCTGGGCCGACTGCGATAGCGATACGCTACTGGTTAAGGTTGACTCTCCGGGCCCGGCCTGCCATACCGGCAACCGTACCTGCTTCTTTAAGAAACTCGCGTAGGGCGGGCGCTCGACCAAGCGCTTGGCCAGCCAGAAAGGATTGAACCATGGGTGTGCGCACCGCAAACGTTCAGGATGGAAATATCGGTGAGACGCTGACAGGTCTGGCCGAGGTGATTCACGGTCGTCGTGATGCATCGCCGCAGGAGAGCTATACCGCGCGTCTGCTGACCGACGTCGAGGACGAGCTGCTCAAGAAGCTTGCCGAGGAGGCAAGCGAGGTGATCATGGCCTGCAAGGATAACGATCACGATCACATCCGCTACGAGGCCGGCGACCTGGTCTACCACCTGCTCGTGACGCTCGAGCGCTACGGTATCACCCTCGACGAACTCGCCGGTGAACTCAACGCCCGCCGCCACTAGTCGTTGGGGACAGTCTTTGTTGGTGTAACGGGGTCATGGAAGTTGCGGTGAAATAGGGACTGTTTAAGCGCTTCATCAGGCAAAACAATCCCTATTCCACCGCAACTTATGAAGGGATGGCTAGTCGAGGGGTGTGGATTCCCATTCTCCGGTGAGGTGGGGGATGTCGAAGGTTCGATAGCCGCAGTCGTAGGCGTGGGCCTGGGCCTCGCGGATGCTCCAGCAGATATCGCAGGCGCGGTGCGCGTCCGAGCCAAAGGTGATTGGCGCTTCGGCATGGGCAAAGCAGCGCAAAAGACCGGTTGCGGGGTAGTAGTCGTCCAAGCCCTTACGCGGTGCGGCCGTCGAGACCTCAACGCGGCGGCCCGTATCGTGCGCGCACTCGGCCAACTGCTGCCAAAACGGTGCGGGGTCAAAGTCGGGCGCAAAGCCTTCCTTCGAAAAGCGCATGACCAGGTCGGGGTGAGCCATCACATCAAAGTTGAGCGGGCTCTCGCAGGCGCGGCACCAGTCGTCGACGTAGCGCTCCCACACGCCGCGCACCCCCAGGTTTTCCCAAACATGCAGGTTGGTGTCATCATCGATCCAGCCGCAGCGCGAATCGGGTGTATCGGGGCGAGCGACGTCTTCCGTTCCCGCCGCACCCGCGGCACCGGCCATGATATCGCCCGGATAGCCAATCCAGTGCACACTGCCCAAGCGCACTATGGCACTCGCGGACCAGCGCTCAACCAGAGGCTCGCAACCTTCGTACCAGTCGCATTCAAAGCCATAGATAAGCTCGAGCTCCGGCGTGATCTGCGCGGCAAGCTTGCGGGCATCCTCAAAAGCCAGACGATGTGCCGGCAGGTCGCCCTCGACAACCTGCACCTCGCAGTTGGCATCCATGCTGGCGGGTAAGGTGAGGTGGTCGGTCGAGACCATGACGCGGCAACCGGCCGCAGCAGCGGCGCGAACGTTGTCCTCAAACGAGGCATGTCCGTCCGAAAACGAGGTGTGGGTGTGGCAATCGACCAGCGGGCATGCGGGCATGGCGACTCCTTTGCATTTGGCGAATCCGCTCCATTGTAATGGCGCGGCCCCCGATGCGACGAGCGCACCGGGGGGCCGAAATCGACTGGAAAGGGTGCGCGGTGCGGCCTCGCTTGCGCTCTCAAAACATGTACATCAGCCTCCAAAAGCTGCAGAAACTGACATGTTTGGAGGCTGGCGTACACGTTTGAGTGGAGCGGGCCGGCGTTGGAGCGCGCCAGCACTTGCGCCCAGCAAAAGTCGCACCTATCCCATGACGCCGCCCCTGCGCCGCCCGCGATGTGCTAGCGTTTGGATGAACAAAACGAGCCCGCGCGGAAAGGATCCGGACCGTATGCAATGCGATAGCAAATCTCCGCTGTCCCGCGAGACCGATGCACCCGAAACCATCGTCAAGCTGGAATGCGACATCGACGACGCGTCGCCCGAGGTGCTTGCCTACGCTGCCGATTGCCTGCGCAAGGCCGGCGCCCGCGAGGTGCATTGGTTGCCGCTTTACTGCAAAAAGGGCCGCCCCGGCTGGCAGCTGCAGGTAATCTGCTCGCACGATGATATCGAGCGCTTGCAGACGATTATCTTTTTGGAGACCACGACCAACGCCATTCGTCGCCAGGTGATGGAACGCGTTTGCCTGCCACGCCGCTTTGAGCGCGTAACGACGCCATGGGGCGAGGTATCCGTTAAGGTGGCGACCCTGCCCGACGGCAGCGAGCGCGCGGCTCCCGAGTACGAGGATTGCGCCCGTCTTGCCCGCGAACATGGCGTGCCGCTCCAACGCGTGATGCAGGCGGCTCAGAGCGCGGCGCTGCGATTCGAGTAACACGGTAGATGGGCTCCGCATCCGCCGGACCCCGTATTCAGCCCCCATCAACCCCATTCGAAAGGATCTCCCCATGAAATACCTCATCGCCTCCGACATCCACGGCTCGGCATATTGGACCGAACGCTTTTGCGCCGCCATCGAGTCCGAGCAGCCCGATCGCATTGTGCTGCTGGGCGACCTGCTCTACCACGGCCCGCGTAACGACCTGCCGCGCGACTACGCTCCCAAGCGCGTGATTCCGCTGCTCAACGCCCTGGCCGACCGCGTCATCGCGGTGCGCGGCAACTGCGACGCCGAGGTCGACCAGATGGTGCTCGACTTTCCCATCATGGCCGACTATGCCACGTTATTCGACGAGAACGGCCGCGAGCTGTTCCTGACGCACGGCCACGTTTTTGGCGCCGGTATGCACAACAGCGTCGACCACGCGCCCGCGCTGCCCGAGGGCTCCGCGCTCGTCTACGGTCACACGCACATCAAGGTCAACGAAGCGAGCGAGGAGCATCCTGGTCTGTGGCTCTTCAACCCCGGCAGCGTGAGCATCCCCAAGGACGGTACGCACAGCTACGGCATCTACGAGGGCGGCGCGTTCCGCCACGTGATCATGGAGGAGGACTAGCCATGGCCGAGCATATGGCTCAGCAAAATGCCGAGGGTTCGCGTGACCTGTCCACGCTGGTAGATGCATCGGCCGAGCTACAGCATCTGGTGCAGACCATCTGGCGTCTGCGTCAGCCCGACGGCTGCCCGTGGGACCGCGAGCAGACGCACCGCAGCATTGGCAAGAACATGATCGAGGAGGCCTACGAGGCGCTCGACTGCATCGAGGCCGACGACGCGGCGCACCTGCGCGAGGAGCTGGGCGACGTGCTCATGCAGGTAGTGTTGCATGCGCAGATCGCGGCGGACGCCGGCGAGTTTACGCTGGCCGACGTGGCGCACGATATCGACGCCAAGCTCATTCGCCGTCATCCGCACGTGTTTGGCGATGCGGATGCCGACAGCTCTGACGAGGTGCTCAAGATTTGGGACGAGGTCAAGCTTGCCGAGAAGGCCGCCAAGGACAAGGCCGTGGCGGCAGGCGAGGCCGCGCCCGAGGGGCTGCTCGACGGCGTGCCCACGCACCTGCCGGCGCTGATGCAAGCGCAAAAGGTCTCGCGCAAGGCGGCGGCCGTGGGCTTTGAGTGGGAGACGGTCCAGGATGTGTGGGACGAGGTTGCCGAGGAGCGTGCCGAGTTTGAGGCCGAGGCTCCCGGAACGCCCGAGCGCGAGATGGAGTTTGGTGACCTACTCTTTGCCCTTGTCAACGTTGCGCGCAAAGAGGGGATTGACGCCGAGAGCGCCCTGCGTGCCAGCACGGCCAAGTTCCGTCGCCGTTGGGCTGCAATGGAGCAGATGGCGGCCGATGCCCATGTTGATCTTGCCGAGCTTTCGACCCATGGTCTCAACGACCTGTGGGACGCAGCAAAGGCAGGGGAGTAATACCGCGGGGGCGATGGGACGGACTTGTCCCATCGCCCCATTATTTTTTAAAAAAGATTGTATCCCTTGGCTAACTTAGGGCATAATGCAAAAAGTGCGACAAGGCTAACTTATGAACCTGCACGTCGCTGCAGCGTGTAAGCCGCGTTGCCAAGCATTCAACCCGTTTCCAAGTGAGAGGGAGACAACATGAGCGATATTTTGGACGTCTACGGTCGCGAGGTGCTCGACAGCCGCGGCAATCCCACCGTCGAGGTCGAGGTCGTGCTCGAGGACGGCAGCTTTGGCCGCGCAATGGTGCCTTCGGGTGCTTCGACCGGTGCCTTTGAGGCCTGCGAGCTGCGCGACGGCGACAAGGGCCGCTATCTGGGCAAGGGTGTCTCGCAGGCCGTCGAGCACGTCAACAACGAGTGTGCCGATGCCGTCGTGGGCCTCGACGCCTTCGACCAGCGCGCTGTCGATGCCGCGTTGATCGCTGCGGACGGTACGCCCAACAAGACCAAGCTCGGCGCCAACGCGATTCTGGGCGTGTCGCTGGCCGTTGCCCGCGCTGCGGCAGAGTCGGCGGGCCTGTCGCTGTACCAGTACCTGGGCGGCGTCAACGCTCACCTGCTGCCCACGCCCATGATGAACATCCTTAACGGCGGCGTGCATGCCGACAACAACGTTGACTTCCAGGAGTTCATGATCATGCCGGTGGGCGCCCCGAGCTTTGCCGAGGGTCTGCGCTGGTGCGCCGAGGTCTACCACACCTTCAAGGGCGTGCTGCACGAGGCCGGCCTGGGCGGCGGCGTGGGCGACGAGGGCGGCTTCGCGCCCAGCCTCAAGACCAATGCCGAGCCGTTCGAGTACATTACCAAGGCCGTCGAGAAGGCCGGCTTTAAGCCCGGCGTCGACTTCATGTACGCCATGGATCCGGCGTCCACCGAGTTCTACAACGCCGAGACCGGTATGTATGAGCTCAAGGGCGAGGGCGTGGAGTACACGAGCGCTCAGATGGTCGATTACTGGGAGAAGCTTGTCGACACCTATCCCATCATCTCCATCGAGGACGGCATGGCGGAGGAGGACTGGGACGGCTGGGTTGAGCTCACCCGTCGCATTGGCAACAAGGTGCAGCTGGTGGGCGACGACCTGTTCGTTACCAACACCGAGCGCCTCAAGAAGGGCATCGAACTGGGCGCTGCCAACGCGATTCTAGTCAAGGTCAACCAGATCGGCACGCTCACCGAGTCGCTCGAGGCCATCGAAACCGCCAAGGAGGCCGGCTATGCTTGCATCGTGAGCCACCGTTCCGGCGAGACCGAGGACTCCACGATCGCCGACCTGGTCGTGGGCGTCAACGCCGGCCAGATTAAGTCGGGCGCCCCGTGCCGCAGTGATCGCATCGCCAAGTATAACCAGCTCATCCGCATCGAGGACGAGCTCGAGGGCAGCGCGCGCTACGCCGGCAAGTCTGCGTTCTACAACATCCGCTAGACAGATGAGCCTGGCGGGGAGGGGGTGGACTCGGTTCCGCCCCGCCTTGGCCGGATGCCGCAAAGCACTATTGGCGCTGGGCCGTGTGGCTCAGCGCCTTTTTTATGTCGAGCAAAGGCTGGCGAAGGCGGTGCGGGCGCTCGTGCTATAACTAAAGGACTTAGCGCAAACAAACCTCAACCGCACAAGGCGCACATGGATCAGATTTACGACAACAGGTACTATTCCGCCGGTTCGCGTGAGCCGTCGTCTCGTCGTGCGCATTCGGTGCAGCTTGGCGGGCCCGATTATACGGGCGCTGCCCGTCCCACGCATCGCACGGCAGGCAATTCGGACTCCCATGCTCAAATGAATATGTCGACGGACCGCCCGTCACGTTCGGCGCGCCCGACGCATGCTTCGCGTACGCAGCGCCCCTCGGCTCAAACGCACGAAAAGTCGACCAGGCCCTCAAGCCGTCTTTCCGGCTCGGACTTTATGCACTACGCCAACGACAACGCAGTGGTCAAGGCAATTTACGACTTTACCCACGGTCCTCAGCGAGGGCTATTCATCGGCATTGTCGTTGCCCTGGTGCTCGTGAGCCTGTATTTCCCTGTGCGCGATCTGTACGTGGCAAAGCGTTCGAGCGATATCTTGGCCAAGCAGGTCGAGATTCGTCAGCAATACAATGATGAGCTGCAAAAAAGCGTCGACAAACTGCTCTCGGAGGAGGGCATTAAGGACGCGGCGTCCGAGGACCTGGGCCTGGTGATGCCCGGCGAGACCAAGATTGACGTGCTGGGTCTGGATGACGATTCAGATTCGTCTTCGAGCAAGAAGTCGTCGAACGCCAAGAAGGCCAGCGAAGTTGCCAAGGAAATCGAAGAAGTCGGTAAGGACGCGCCGTGGTACATCCAGGCGCTCGACATGCTGTTTGGGTTTAACGGTGTCGAGGGCCAGGCGGTCGTGTCCAACGGCAAATAGCGCCCGGAGGGGGGCCGCAATGACAAATTGCAAACGCTATAAGGTGGCGGCGATCGACCTAGGAACGGTGTCGTCGCGACTGGTGTTGGCCCAGGTCGAGGGCGGGGCGATCGTGGAATCGTCCAAGCACACCGAGATTACCGATCTGGGCGAGGGCGTCGACGCGACGGGCCGCTTTTGCGAGGCGGCGGTCGAGCGCGTGCTCGCTGCATGCCGCATGTTTGTGGACGAGGCGCGTGCCTTTGGGGCCGCGTGCATTTGCACCACATGCACGAGCGCCGCGCGCGATGCATCCAATGCCGCCCTGCTGCTGGACGGCCTGCGTAAGCTGGGGCTCGAACCGCAGGTGATTCCGGGCGAGGTCGAGGCGCGCCTGACGTTTTTTGGCGTGGCGCACGACTTTGCCGGCGAGCGCATCATTGTTGCCGATTCGGGCGGCGGATCCACGGAACTCGCGACGGGTGTGTACGCACCGGAGCGTGGGGTCTTCGCGCTGGAGGGTACGCGTTCGCTGGACATCGGTTGTCGCCGCGTGACGGAGCGGTTTTTCTCGGCACTGCCGCCTGCGGACGGCGAGCTTGCTGCCGCTGCCAACTGGGCGGGCGAGCAGTTCGCCGCCTATTTTGAGGGCCTGCCGAGCAATTTTGAGCGTGCAGAGCGCCTGGTCGCGGTGGGTGGCACCGTCACCACTCTCGTGGCGCTGGTTCACGAGCTGGAGCCGTATGATTCGAGCTTTGTGCACCTGCGCGAGCTTTCGATGGAACAGATTTCGGCTGCTATCGAGCACATGTCTGTGTTGGACGCGGACGGCATCGCCGCGCTACCGGGTGTGCAGCCCAAACGCGCGGGCGTGATCTTGGCTGGCGCCGTGGTGATTCGCGAGCTCATGCGTGCCGGCGGCTACAAGACGCTCACCGTAAGCGAGAATAGCCTACTCGCCGGTATGGCCGCCACCATCAACGAGACTCTTGACGGTGCAACCCCCACCATCGCCTGGACCCCCACTCTCAGCACCCTCTAAATAAGTTGCGGTGAAATACGGACTAAAATCGCCCTTTCGGGCACCAAACAGTCCCTATTCCACTGCAACTCAACAGCCGGCACCTGGGGACGTTCCTTTTCTGCCGGCACCTGGGGACAGTCCTTGCGGGGCGTCCCCACAGCGCCTATGCCAGCTTGTCGATCTGCCCAATCTCCCAAAGCGGAATATTGATGAGCATGCCCTCGTCTCTATATGCCGCCAGGGAGCTCCTCACGCAACGCTCGAGTTTGAATTTTTCGCAGGCTACTTTCAGACTCTTCGCTTTAAGGTTCTCTGCCGCCTTGACCTCAAGCGGAAGCACGGTTCCCGCATGGTCGATGGCAAAGTCGGTTTCGGCATTGCCGGAGGTAGAGGACCAATACGCGGGAGTTTTGTCCTGGAGCAAAAGCTCCTGCGCGACGTATTGTTCGGTCAGCGAACCTTTGAACTCGGTAAAAACAGCGGATCCGTTAAGAACGATGGCCGGAGAGAGACCGGAGAGCGCTCCGAGGATGCCGGTGTCGATGCAGAACAGTTTGAAGCCCGAGAGGTCTTCGTAGCTCGAGAGCGGCGCCTTTAGAGCGGAAGCACGTGGCACCTTATGAACGATTCCGTAGTCCGTGAGCCACTGGAGGCTTTCCTCGAAATCGCGTGCGCGCGCTCCGGGACGAAGGGCGCCATAGACAAACTTCTTGTTCTCCTTTGCAAGCTGGCCGGGAAGGGATTTCCAAACCAACCTCATGCGCTCGACGATGCGGGCGGGTGCATGTTTGCCAAAATCGGATTCGTAAGCCTCGATGATTTGCTGTTGAAGCCTTCGGGCTTCGATGAAGTCGCGTGTCTCGGCGAAAGTGGAGACAACTTCGGGCATACCGCCGACAACAAGGTATTCCTTGAGCAAGTGCTCGAGCTTTTCGGTAACGTTTGCTAGAAGGTTCATGTCTGCGGCAAGGATGGCGTCGGCGAGCGGGTTGCCGTCGACGGCACGAACGAACTCAGCAAACCCCATGGGACGCATGGTGAGCTGGTCGATTTTGCCGACGGGAAATGACTCGTTTTCGCGTCGGAGCGCGAGGCCCATATAGGAACCGGCTGCTACGATGTGGTATTCGGGCGCAAGCTCGTTGAAGTACTTGAGCGAGGTGATCCCGCGTGGCGCTTCTTGGATCTCGTCGAAGATGATGAGCGTGTCTTCCGGCGTTACGGTTTGGCCACGTAGGAGTTCTATCTGGGAGATGATGCGCTTGGGGTCGAGGTTCCCATCGAACAGCGAGCGTGTGCTCGGCTCGAGCATAAAGTCAAAACGAATGACGTTTCGATACTGCTGGCTTGCGAATTCGTTAAGAAGCCAAGTCTTTCCTGTCTGGCGGGCTCCCTTAAGCAAGAGGGGTTTGCGATTCGCCCTTGATTTCCAAGCGATAAGTTCACTCATAAGCTGTCGCTGCATATTGCCTCCCAACCCTCTCGGCTAGTATAAGGCCATTTGGGAGTTTCCATCGGAAAATGTGGGAGACAACCACGTTTTTCCATCGGAAAATGTGGGAGACAGCCACGTTTTTCAATTGGAAAATGTGGGAACACCAACCTAAGTTGCGGTGGAATAGTTCCTAAATGGGCTGGTAAACTGCCAAAACAGGAACTATTCCACCGCAACTTAGAGCCCCACCGGCGTGTAAAAGAAACGAGCCCGCACACCTTGGGGACACGGGGTCGAAAGCTACATATCGTAGGGGGGGGGGGGCGTGCGCGCATTTGCTGCGCAAAAACACACCCGATTCTTGCGCCTGTCGGCGCC
>JAUMSH010000040.1 GCA_031292915.1 Collinsella sp. | reverse complement strand
TATAAGAGACAGGCATAATAAACCGTGCGTTGCGGCGTTACCTCAGCTGGATAGAGGGTCTGACTACGAATCAGAACGTCATAGGTTCGAATCCTATACGCCGCACCAATTGAATTATAAAGCCTCCGGTAACGGAGGCTTTTCTTATATCGCGATGCGTCGAAGATCGCATCAAGTGGTCAAAATGAGTAAAAATCAAATTCAATAACTTTTTTTGAAAAACGCTTGACCTTTATTCAGTCCATGTGCATAATAATCAACAAGTCGCGGCGTTACCTCAGCTGGATAGAGGGTCTGACTACGAATCAGAACGTCATAGGTTCGAATCCTATACGCCGCACCATTTGAGATTAAAGCTCCCGGCAACGGGGGCTTTTCTTTTACGTAAGCACTGCATGGATTCGAACCTCGGTCGAGGCGCGAGCGTGAAGCGGACGCGGAGCGTCCGTAGCGAGCGGGCGAGCACGCCGGCAGGCGGGCGAAGCCGGTGCGGATCCGCGCAGCGGATGCGCGGAATCCTATACGCCGCACCATTTGAGATTAAAGCTCCCGGCAACGGGGGCTTTTCTTTTGCGCCAGCTTGAGTGCTTTCGTCCAAAGGGACGATTTCCTGTCGACTCGTGTAAGATTCCGAGTAGGTGTCGCGGCCCATCTGCGACCACTCCTTCTCTCAACGACCGATCAGGGTGATATTTCGTGGCAGAGCGTCCGACATACAAGCTCAGGTTTCTCGATCCCAAGAAGCGCTTTCCGGCGTTGCCCGAGCAGCCTGCGGGACGCTCATATGGCGTGGTCTGGAAACTCTTTGGCGAGGATCAGCATGAATCTTGTTATGTCGTCGAGTTCGTTGGCAAAAGTCATGTGTCGCTTTTGGGCTACGTAAACGTTTCGGGTGAGGTGTACAAGGTGGACCGCCCCGTCAGTGAGGCTCCGCTGCCCAACGATCCCGACATGGAACTGGTCCTTGACGAGTCGGATTCCGGTATTGGTGAGATTATGGTAAGGGAAGCCAACGGTGCAATGCGCGCGTGTGCGCAAACTGTCGGCTCTCCCGAAGGCCCCATGCGCGAGCAGTCCGACCACGAGACATGGAATTCGACCCGCGCCCTTCCTTACGGCGAGTTCATGGCCTCGATGTTCTTGCGCTACGTGATATTTGCCAACTCCGAAAGCGCTATTGTGAACACGGCGGACGCCGGCGGACTCGACGAGGGTATGCAAAACGTTGTCGACAAAATAAAGCTCGTAAAGTTGCCCGAGCCGGTCGAGGTGTTTTTGGGCTTTAACACGGCACCGCTACCTGACGCTATCGAGACGCTGCTCTACCGTGTCGACCATGCCGAGAATCCGAGCGGTATCGAGCGTTATGCCGCCGCCCTTATGAGCGAGGTCGACTTGCCCCGTCTGCGCACCATTGCCGCCAAGTCAGAAATGAGCCTAGCGCGCATCGACCGGTCAAAGCTTTTCTATCTCAATTTTGATCGTAGCCTGCTGGACCAGGACGAGATTGACATGCTGCTTGCCATCGAGTGCCGTCTCAACCGCCTCTCTGGCATCCTCGAGCGCATCGGGGCCGGATTGGCCCCTGCGGCATCCTCGCCGAGCCTTGAGGGCTGCGCGCTCTTTGATGCATGGCATATCGCCAAGACGACCAACGATGTTCCCCGACTGCTCGATACGGCTTCGAGCGATAACCCGTGGGGCAAGCCGGGTACGGTGGCTTGCCAGCCGGGCGGCGAGTGGGACGTGCGCACCCGTTTTGCGCGAATCGTTGAGGCGCTCAACGTGGTCACGCGGCTCGACTATACCTATCGAGTAAACGTTGCCGAGGGGATTATGCTCGTTCGGTTTGGGCAGTCTGTCGTTGATGCCATGCCGCAACGTGAATACGACGCTCAAGATGACGCCTGGCGCGAGCTGGACGAGGACACGCGCGCGATCTGGGCCGCGGAGCACGATGCACGTGTGGCACTCACGCTTGCGGCAGCGTGTTTTGCCGCGGGCACCTGCATCACGCGCTGCTATGTGCAGATTGCTGCTCCCGACAGTGAGCAGGGCGAGCGCGTTGTCGCAACGTATTTCTTTGGGCGCGCGGCCTATCTGGCCGATTGCGTGCCTGTCGCCAAGGATCTTGAGAGCATGGACATGGACGATATGCCGTGCAAGCGTGTGCTTGAGGCGTATGAGTCAGCCGCTCCGGAGACGATTGAGCCTGCGGAGGTTCATGCTCGTCCGCGTGATGACCACCGCACCCTGCCGCCGGCGCTGCGTGATCTGCTGCTTGCCGATACGGCTGACGAGTTGGAGGTCATGGAAGAGGACGACGACCCATACGTGGCGCGTGTTGTTGAATTGCGCGAGCAGGCAAAAGTCGACCGTACAGGTGCTTTTGAAGGCTTTTCCCGGCTTGTCGAGGAGTTGGAGGCTAAGTGCGCCGTCGCCGAGCTTTTGGCGACGGGCCCGGTTCAAACGCAGTTTTGCGATAACCAGCTGGTGCGCATGGTGCTACCGGTGTTGGAAGAAGACCGCTCTGTGCGAATCCTACGTGCGCCCGATGCGCTGTATTTTGCCCAGCACGAGATCTGCAGCTTTTACGCCGAGCAAGAGGACTTTGAACGGGCGCTGCCCGAGGTGCGCCATCTTTACGATCTGGCGCGCTCGTCCATGCAATCGCACTTTGCGCTCATCAACGTGCTTGCGCGTCTGGAGCGCTTTGACGAGATTATCGAGGTGGCGCGCCACGGCCTACGTATTGCCAGCGATCGTTCTGCAATCGGCTACCTGTTCTATCGTTTGGCGTTTGCCTATTGGAATTGCGATCAGCTCGACCTGGCGCTGGCTTGTTACCGTCTGGTGCCGCGCGGCGAGGAGTCGGGCAGCAGCGCGCTGGAAGAAATGCAGGGCCTTATGAACGAGATGGGCGTCAGCGAGCCTCCGACGTTCGAGGAAGCGGTCGAGACTATCTGCAAGGCTGGACTTGAGTTGCCGCCAGTGTCCGCCGTGACGAATCAGCTTGCAGATGCCGCTGTTCAACTGGTCGACAACGGCTTCTTTTTCCTGGCACGCGGTTGCATCTTCCAAATGTGGCGCACCATGGGCAACGACGAGCTCGGCTCCCTCAACCGCTCGCTGGGGTAGGCGAAGCCTCCAAGGAGGAAAGGATGCTAGGCAATTAGAAAATTTCCTCTTGCCCATCCTTGGCTGTTTGGTTACTATAGAACGGCTGTTACGGAGAGCTGACCGAGAGGCCGAAGGTGCTCGCCTGCTAAGCGAGTATGCCCCAAAAGGGCATCTGGGGTTCGAATCCCCAGCTCTCCGCCAGTACGAATTTGAAGAAGGGTCCCATTTGGGGCCCTTTTTTGTGCGGAGAAAGGAGGCTGGGGATTCGAACCCGAGAGGGCACGGGCGTTAAGCAAACGCGAAAGCGTTTGTAGCCCGTGGGCGAAAAGCCGCCAGGCTTTGAAGCCGGAGGGCATGCGTAGCATGTCCGGACATCCCCAGCTCTCCGCCAGTTTAACTTTAAAGAAGGGTCCCATCGGGGGCCCTTTTTTATTATCGAGAAAGGGCGCTGGGGATTCGAACCCTCAAAAAAAGGAGGCATCCTTTCGGACACCTCCTTTCAGCGAGTGTATTGTTCTTCGATCTTACATCTCGGGCGCCTTGGCTACGGTCTCGCTCTCGGCTGTGAGCGGGCGGTTGTCGATGCGGCGGCCCAAGCGATCGAGCTTCACGAGTATCCATTCAATGGGATTCGGCCCTGCGCCTTCCTCGTCGGCAACCAGGTCCATAACGGCGATTTTGGTGCCGTCCTGCTTGAGCGTAACGCTGCCCACCTTGTCGCCCACATGCACCGTGCCCGAAAGATCGTCGTAGCTAACCTTTTCGGTCACCTCGCCGGCAAGGGAAAACACGGTCGCTTGCGCCGTGGGGTCGGCGAGCGTGGCGTCGATCGTCTTGTCCGTCCAATCTGTCTGGCTAATGCGTGCCATAAGCGGGTTGCCGTTGGCGGTCTTTTCCTGCGTGTTGGCGATCGCGACCGTGACCTTGTGGCCGTAGTACCAATTGGCAAGGGTGGCGGTATCGGTAAAGCGCTGATCGGTGGTGGTGGAGTTCAAAATAACGGTGTAGATCTCGTCGCCGTCGCGGTTGTAGGCGCTCGTAAAGCAATAGCCCGCGTCGTCGGTGGTGCCGGTCTTGCCGCCGATGTTGCCATCTTGGCCCAGCAAATAGTTATGCGTGTCCATGGAATGCGAATGGTCGGTGCCGTCGGCGCCCGTGACCTCGATCCAGGAATCCTCGCTCGCTACGACCTCGCGGATCGTGTCGTTTTTCATGGCCTCCTGCATCATCAGCGCCACGTCGTGTGCGGTTGAGTGCATATCGCCAGCCCACTCATCAAAGTCCAGACCATGCGGGTTTTCAAAAAGCGTACCGGTGCAGCCGAGCTTCTTAGCGCGCTCGTTCATGGCCTTCACAAATGTGGCCTCGGCGTCTTTGGTCTTAGGGTCGATCTTCTTGCCCACATATTCGGCGAGCACGATGGCGGCGTCGTTGCCCGAGGGAATCATCAGGCCGCGCAGCGCCTGCTCCACGGTAAGCTCGTCGCCTTCGAGCAGGCCGGCGGTCGAATTACCCACGGTGGCTGCGGCGTTGCTCACCGTGACCTTCTCGTCCATCTTGCAATTCTCGACGGTTAGGATTGCGGTCATGACCTTGGTGATCGAGGCGATTTTGACCTGCTCATCGGCGCCGCGCCCATAGTAGACGGTGCCGTCTTTGCCCATGACGAGGGCATTGGTCGCATCGATATCGGGCAGGTTTTCGGCCGTGATGCCGCGCGCATCGGCGGTTTTGCCGCAAACATTGTCGGTCGTGAGCACTTGGGCGCCGGCGACGGTGGGCGCGCCAGCGGCAAGAGCGATAGCGCAGACAAAGCCGGCGGCAAGCTGGGCTGAGCGCTTTGCAAAAGAGGTGAGGGACTTCACAGATTTCGCTTTCGACGGGATGGTCTCTTCTGGAACTAGAGTATATCGTTTGCCGGCGTCGGCGATCATCGCGTGCGTGTGTGGCCCACATCCGCGCCCGAACGGGCACAAGGGTGCTTAAGGCCGACTTAATCACCCACGCTTGTTGTGTGTGACGGGCGCCCCCTCGGGCATAATGGAGCGCGAGAGGAGCACGCATGAACGAGCGCATTTTGGTAGTTGATGACGAAAAGGCCATCGCCGACTTGGTTGGTATCTACCTTACAAAAGAGGGCTTTGATGTCCAGATTGCCTATAGCGGGGCCGATGCTGCCAAGGCAATCTTGGAGCAGGAGTTCGATCTGGCGCTGCTGGATGTCATGCTGCCCGATATCGATGGGTTTGAGCTGCTGCGTACGATCCGTTCCAGCCATACCTATCCTGTGATCATGCTGACGGCGCGCGATGCCCAGCAAGACAAGATCGGGGGCCTTTCGCTTGGCGCGGACGATTACGTGGTTAAGCCGTTCCGTCCGCTGGAGCTCATCGCGCGCGTGCACGCTCAGCTTCGCCGCTACACCAGCTACGGTAGCCGTGCACAGGCGGCCGAGTCGCCGACCATTCAGCTCGACGGCTTGGAGATCAACCGCGATGCTCGTTCCGTAACGGTGGACGGTTCACCGGTACGCCTCACACCCACCGAGTATTCAATCTTGCTGTATCTGGTCGAGCATCGCGGCAGCGTGGTGGCCGTGGAGGACCTGTTCCGCGCGGTATGGAACGAGGACTTTATGCCCGGCTCCAACAATACGGTGATGGTGCACATTCGCCATTTGCGCGAAAAAATCGGCGACGACGCACAAAAGCCACGCTTTATCAAAAACGTCTGGGGCGTCGGCTACATCATCGAATAACGCTTTTCGCTTGTGAGGATCTTGATATGACAAAAGACGATAGGCAAGCGTTCGAGGTGCCCGATCGGCTCTTTGAATACGTGAGGTCGGTCGTCGACAACCGCGCGCTTGCAACGGTGCTGCTCTTTTTGCTGAGCCTGTTGCTGATTGGCATCGACAACATCGTCGGAATCTTGGCGGCGCTGCTTGTCGGCTTTTTGCTGATCGATCGATTTGAGATCGTGTGCCGCTGCGTGGTGATTGGCGGCGCCGCATGGGCCATGACGTTGGCGATTGGCGCCATGGCGCTCGGCGGCATCGAAGGGCCGGTGCTGTTTGATGCCGGCTTTGTATTCAACATGCTTGGCTTTGTGCTGGCGCTTGCCGTGTGCGTGCTGTTCTTGTGCGGCCGCGCCCTGTACTACCAGGGCTACGAGCAGGGCGAGCAGCATGCCGATTGTGTGCTGGCTGTTCGTATTCAAGATCGCCTGATCGATCACCCCGACACCTGGGACAACATCGACGGCGACTTCTTGGAGGTCGAGGGCGCCCTTAACCGCGTGCGTGACCGTGAGCGCAAGGTGCAGCAAGCTCTGCGTGACGAGTCGCATCGCAAGGACGATCTGGTCACGTACTTGGCACATGACCTACGCACCCCGCTTGCCAGTGTGGTGGGCTATCTTTCGCTGCTGCAAGAGGCTCCTGAGCTGCCGGTTGAGCAACGTACGCACTTTACGGGCGTGGCTCTCGACAAGGCGCACCGGCTCGATGCACTCATCGAAGAGTTCTTCGATATCACACGCTTTGACTTCCACGATATCGTGCTCACGCGCGGCTATGTTGATCTGGGGTTGCTGCTGGCTCAGGTGGCTGACGAGTTCTATCCCATCCTCAACGAGCAGCATAAGGAAGCCCAAGTTGATATTCGCGAGGACCTGACGGTGCTCGTGGATGGCGACAAGATGGCTCGCGTGTTCAACAACATCATGAAAAACGCCGTCGCCTATAGCTATGAGGGCTCGACTATCACGATTGAGGCCAGACGCCGGGACGACGGTGGCGTGCGCGTGCGCTTTATCAATCAGGGCGATCCCATCCCTGAGGCAAAGCTCAAGGTGATCTTTGAGAAGTTCTATCGCCTGGATGCGGCGCGTGCGACCAATCGCGGTGGTGCCGGTCTGGGCCTTGCTATTGCCAAGGAGATCATCGCGGCACACGGCGGTACCGTTGCATGTGAATCGACGCCCGAACACACGATATTCACCATCGAGCTGCCCGCCGCATAGTCAGCGTGCCCTTACAAACACTTGACAATGCGCTCACGTGCATATGAGCCGCGATTTCTACTATCGATACTGCTGAATTGATATCGATGTGGAGGTATGCGGTATGACGGCTGCTGCGGCTGTGGAGCCCACGGAGCTTGAAGAACTCATGAAAGCGCAGGCCGAGGCCGCGCACGAGCGCGAGGTTGGGGATGCGACTCGCCCCACGGCAGAGGATCTTGCCGCCTCGCCGACGCGCATCGATGTCGAGGGCCTCGACCTGTTCTATGGCGACCATCATGCGCTCAAGGACGTGAATATCAAGATTCGCGACAAGCAGATCACCTCGTTTATCGGGCCTTCGGGCTGCGGAAAGTCCACGTTGCTGCGCTGCTTTAACCGCATGAACGACGGCATCAAGGATTGCCGCATCGAGGGCAAGATTGCGCTCGATGGTCAAGATATCCTGGGCGATTACGACATCTGCCGTTTGCGCCAGCGCGTGGGCATGGTGTTTCAGCGCCCCAACCCGTTTCCCATGAGCATCTACGACAACGTCGCCTACGGTCCTCGCGGAATGGGAGTGCGCGACCGCGTCGTGCTCGACGAGCTGGTCGAAGACTCCCTGCGACGCGCCGCTCTGTGGGACGAGGTCAAGGACAAGCTCAAAGAATCGGGTCTGGGTCTTTCGGGCGGCCAGCAGCAGCGTCTGTGCATCGCCCGTGCGCTGGCCGTGCAGCCCGACATTCTGCTGATGGACGAACCGACCTCGGCGCTCGACCCCGTATCGACGCTGGTGGTGGAGCAGCTGGCCTGCGAGCTCAGGGAGACCTGCACGCTGGTGGTCGTTACGCACAACATGCAGCAGGCTGCGCGCATCTCCGACTCGGTCGCGTTCTTTTTGCTGGGCGAGCTGGTGGAGCATGCGCCCACTGCCCAGCTCTTCAAAAACCCGATCGATCCGCGCACGGCGGATTATTTGACGGGCCGTTTTGGCTGATACCATCTAGTACAGGCACCTTTAGGGTTAAGATGCGGTCATGTCGGCCGCAAAGGGGTTCAACATGATCTATTACGTCGAGGACGATGACAACATCAGGGATCTGACGGTTTATGCGCTGCGCAAGCAGGGAATCGAGGCCGAGGGCTTTTCGTGCGACGGCGAGTTTAAGGCCGCCGTGGCGCGACGGGTGCCCGATGCTGTGCTGCTCGATATCATGCTGCCCGATACCGATGGTTTGGCGATTATGCGCCGCCTCCGCGCCGACCGCCTGACGGCGACGGTGCCCATCATGATGCTTACCGCCAAGGACACCGAGCTCGACAAGGTGATGGCGCTCGATGGCGGTGCCGACGATTACCTGACTAAACCCTTCTCGCTCATGGAGCTTGCGAGCCGCTGCCGCGCACTGCTGCGTCGCGGCGGAATGGTCAAGCAGGCGAGCGATGTGCTCAGCGTGGGCGACATCGTGCTTTCGCCCAGCCATCGCGAGGTGACCGTTGCCGGCGAGCCGCTTAAGCTCACCCTGCGCGAGTTCGACCTGCTCGAGTACCTCATGCGCAAGCCCGGCGTGGTCTTTACCCGCGAGTCGTTGCTGCAGAGCGTGTGGGGCTGGGACTTCGACGGCGGTTCGCGCACTGTTGACGTGCACGTGCAGACGCTTCGCCAAAAACTGGGCGAGCATGCCAGCGCCATTGAGACCGTGCGCGGCGTGGGCTACCGCTTGGCCGAGCCTTCTGCCGGTGATGGTGCCGAAGGTGACGTCACCGCGGCCACCGCATCGGAGGAGTAACCCGTGGTCTTCGCCCCCCAGGGAAAACATACGCTGTCGCACCGCGTTTTTGTGACGATCTTTGTCTGCGCCATGGCGGTTATCGTGGCGTTTACGGTGTTGGGTGCGTTCTTTGTGCAAAACACCTTGGCGAATGCCACGAGTGCCAATCTGGCGCAGGAAACCGAGCTCATTGCTGCCGCCCTCGACGAGCAGCAGGAGCCCATCCCGTTCTTGCGTAGCCTTGATCGCGAGGACTTGCGCATCACGCTGATTAACAAGGATGGATCGGTTGCCTACGACAACGAGGCGTCGCCTTCCACACTGCCCAACCACGGCGATCGCCCCGAGGTCATCGAGGCCTTTGAGAATAGTTCGGGTTCCGCGGAGCGCGCAAGCTCTACGCTCGACGAGATTATGCTGTATCGCGCCATCGCCCTTGATAACGGCCAGGTTGTCCGCTTGGCGCAGGCCCAGCCTGGCGTTGCGGCGATTTTGCTGTCGATGGTGGCGCCGATGCTGCTTATCGCAGCAGCGGGTGCGGTACTCTCGTTTTTTATGGCGCGCCGCGAGTCCCGTGCCATCATCGCGCCGTTGCAAGAGGTGGATTTGGACCACCCACGCCGTAGCTATGAGCACGCCTATGCCGAGATGGTCCCCATGCTTGAGCGTATCGAGTCGCAGCGCCAGGAGCTCAAGCGCCAAATGGCGGTGCTAGCGGACAACGACCGTATGCGCCGCGAGTTCACGGCGAATATCACCCATGAGCTCAAGACGCCGCTTACGGCGATTTCGGGCTATGCCGAGCTCATCGCAAACGGCATGGTCGAGGGCGAGGACGACCTGCGCAACTTTGGCGGTCGCATCTATCGTGAGGCGGGCCGTTTGGCGGCGCTTGTCAACGACATCCTTACGCTGTCTAACTTGGACGAGGCCGAGCGTGCAACTGAGGGCGAGGCGGTGCCCATTGGGTCCACGGAGCCTATTGAGCTCTCGCGTGCCATCTACGCGGTTGAGCAGCGTCTTGAACAGGTCGCCCGTCAGGCGAATGTGACGATCAGTCATGAGACCAAGCCTGTGGTCATCGAAGGCGTGTCGCGCTTGATCGACGAGCTCATCTATAATCTGGCAAGCAACGCCATCCGCTACAATCGACCCGGCGGTACGGTTACGCTGCAGTGCGGCACCAACGACGAAGGCCATCCGTTCCTCGCGGTCGCCGACACGGGAATCGGTATCGCGCCTGAAGAACAGGGCAAGGTATTTGAACGGTTCTATCGCGTGGACAAGAGTAGGTCCAAGGCACGCGGCGGAACCGGTCTGGGGCTTGCCATTGTCAAGCATGCGGCCCTGTATCATCACGCCACGCTCGATCTATCGAGCGAGTTGGGCGTGGGAACCACCATTACGGTGACGTTTCCCATACAGCAGGACGAGCCATTCGCATAGCGATACAACATAGATATTGATGTAGACGCCGCATTTGACTTTCGGGTGCGGCGTTGTTGTGCAATTTTACGATTGCTTCCGACATTTTTACAGGAGAGCCTGTTTCTTATGTATAGAGTTTGGTCTCGGCAAAAAGATGCGATAACATACGGACAGTTTTGTCAATCCGAACTGGGGAAATGAAAGGCAAGCTGCATGACCCTTCTCGAACTGTTCCAGCTGCTGAAGAAGCACCTCAAGCTGGTCATCACCCTTCCGGTGGTCTGCGCGATCGCTATGGGCATCGTGTCCTTCGTTGCGATGGACAACACCTACACCGCGACGACGAGCATGTACATTCTCGCCAAGACCGACGATAGCGGTCAGATGAGCTACAACGATCTCTCGGCGAGCCAGATGCTTTCCAACGATATCGCCACGCTGCTGGATAGCGATAGCGTTAAGAGCGGCGCAGCCAATGAACTGGGCCTCACCGATCTGGATGACTACAAGGTGTCTGTTTCCTCCGAGACCACCACGCGTGTCATTACGCTTTCGGTTACCGGCACCGATGCCAAGGAGACGGCTAAGGTCGCAAAGGCCATGGCCAGCTCGGTGAGTACGGTCGCTCAGAACGTCGGCGCTGCCCAGAGCATCAACGTTATCGACGAGGCCAAGACCCCCGAAGCCCCCAGCGGCCCCAAGCGCACGCTGTATATTGCCGTCGCGTTCCTCGCCGGTATCTTTATTGCAGTTGCCTATGTCGTTTTGGCGGACATGCTCAATACCCGCATCCGCGGTGCCGAAGAGGCAGAAGAGCTCCTGGGCATTCCCGTTGTTGGCCGAATTCCGGCTATGAAAGGTGGTAAATAGGCATGGCTAAGGCAAAGAACACCGATAAGCTCGTTGTACAGAATGCCGCCAAGACCCTTCTGGCCAACATCCGCTTTGCGAGCGTGGACGACCCCATTCGCACCATTACCGTCACGTCCTCGATTCCCAACGAGGGCAAGTCTACGGTTTCCATTAACCTTGCTCAGGCAATCGCCACGAGCGGCAAGTCCGTGCTCCTGGTCGAGGCCGATATGCGCCGCAGGTCTCTTTCCGATATGCTCGGCGTTCGTTCGCGCGGCGGACTCTATGCGGTCCTTTCCGAGCAGATCTCCATTGACCAGGCAATTGTCGAGACGGGTCAGAAGAACTTCTACTTCCTCGATGCCGAGCCGCATATTCCCAATCCTGCCGACATCATCGTCTCTCACCGCTTTGCCAAGCTGGTAAAGGCACTGTCTGCCAAGTTCCAGTACGTCATCTTCGACGCTCCTCCGGTAGGCACCTTCATCGATGCTGCCGAGATCGCAAGTCTGACCGACGGCACGCTGTTCGTGGTGCGCGAGGACTTCACCAAGCGCGAGGAGGCACTCAACGCTATCGGCCAGCTTAAGAAGTCCGAAAAGGTCAAGCTCATCGGTACCGTTATGAACTACTGCGAGACCGAGACCAGCGAGTACTACTACTCCTACTACACCAAGGACGGTAAGAAGGTGAAGAAGGGCTCCGACGATCAGGGGACTTCCAAAAAGGGCATCTTCACCAACCGAGCAAACGTTTAGTTGATTAAGGCTGACCTATGCGTGACATTCATTGCCATATCTTGCCGGGTGTAGACGACGGCGCCGCCGATCTCGATGAGAGCTTGGCGATGCTCGAGGCTGCCAAGCGGGCCGGTGTAACCAGAATCGTTTGCACTCCTCACTGCCGTGATCCCTATTTTGATTACGACAAGATGTGGGATGCCTTTGAACTGCTGCGTGATAACGCTGACGGTTTTCCGCTCCAGATGGGCTTCGAGGTCAACCATCGAAAGCTCGTTGAGCTTGGTATCGATGCCGCGGAGCACTTGCATTTCGATGGGACCAACGAGTTTCTGCTCGAGCTTTCGACGCATGCCGATGCGTATGCGTTTAGAGAGTACGAGAACACGATTTACGATTTGCAGTGCCGTGGCTACCAGGTGATCATCGCTCATCCTGAGCGCTATCGTGCGGTTCAAAAGGATGTAAGCGTGGCGGAGCGCCTGGTCGATATGGGCTGCAAGCTGCAGGCTTCGGCGGACTTTATTGCCGGCGGTCGCTTTGGTCGCGAAAAAAAGCCGGCACAGCGCCTGTTCGATCAGAACCTGTACAGCTTCATCGCGAGCGATGCCCATAACGTGGGTCATTACGACTGCCTGGCGAAGGCTCGCGCGAAGTTTAGCGTGCGCGGAGCTCATTTTCGCTAAAATCTGTCCCTAACGTTCGCGTTGAATGAAAGGGCAGCCATGGATATCCAACTTAAGACGGGATGCTTTGATGACGCGGCGTTGGTGCGCCGCGTCGTTTTTATGGACGAGCAGGGCTACGAGAATGAGTTCGACGCTATCGACGAGGATCCGAACTGCATTCATGTGACGCTCTATGTAGACGGCGAGCTTGCCGGTTGCTCGCGCGTGTTTCCCGAAGAGCTTGAGCGCGTGGCTGACGCAGAGGCCCCGGTGTTGCCGGCATGCGACATGGACGAAGACGTTGCGGCGGGGGAGACCTACATTATGGGGCGCGTCGCCGTGCTGCCGGCTATGCGTCGTCGCGGACTGGCGAGTGCGATCGTGGAGACCAGTGCTTCGTGTGCACGCGATGCCGGCGCTAAGCTTATTAAGCTGCATGCGCAGGAATACGTGCTGCCGCTTTATGCAAAGGCGGGCTACACGCAAATTGCCCCGGTAGATTACGAAGACGAGGGCCAACCCCATGTCTGGATGGCCAAGCGCGTAGATGGCAGATAGGGACGTTCCTTTTCTGCCGGCAGTTGGGGACACTCCTTGGCAATTGACGCATCGGAGCGCTTAGACATACAGTTTTTCGATTCCGTATGTATATATGCGCGTTAATGGGTTATAAAATCTAAGTCTGAACATAGCAGGTCTGCGATGCGGCTCGGGCGACCGGGCCGTTTTTGCGGACAGGGGTAGCGCGAAAGGACTGCACATGCGTCAATTTAAGACCGAGAGCAAAAAACTGCTCGACCTCATGATCAACTCCATCTACACCAATAAAGAAATCTTCCTGCGCGAGCTTATCTCTAACGCGAGCGACGCCGTCGACAAGCTCAACTTTAAGAGCCTGCAGGACCCGAGCGTCAAGATCGACCAGGGCGACCTGGCCATTCGCGTCTCCTTTGATAAAGACGCCCGCACCATTACCATCTCGGATAACGGCATTGGCATGACCGCCGAGGAGCTGGAGCGCAATCTGGGCACCATCGCCCATTCCGGCTCCGAGGAGTTTAAGACCGAGAACGCCGAGCAGCAGGGCTCCGATGTCGACATCATCGGTCAGTTTGGCGTGGGCTTCTACTCTGCCTTTATGGTTGCCAGCCATGTGAAGGTCGTCAGCCGCGCCTATGGCGAGGATGTCGCCCATGTGTGGGAATCCGACGGTCTTGAGGGCTACACCATCGAGGACGGTGAGCGCGCCGAGCACGGTACCGATGTCATCCTGACGCTGCGCGAGAACGAGAAGCTCGATGCCGACGGCGAGGCCGAGACCTACGATCGCTTCCTGACCGAGTGGGGTCTCAAGAGCCTGATTCAGCAGTACAGCAACTATGTGCGCTACCCGATTCAGATGATGGTGTCCAAGAGCCGCCAGAAACCCAAGCCCGAGGACGCCGGCGACGATTACAAGCCCGAGTACGAGGACTACCAGGAGCTCGAGACCGTCAATTCCATGACACCGATCTGGAAGAAGCGCAGCTCCGATGTCGAGCAGAAGGACTACGACGAGTTCTACAAGTCCACGTTTCACGACTTTGACGATCCTGCGCGCACCATCAGCTTCCATGCCGAGGGCACGCTCGAGTACGATGCCCTGCTGTTTGTGCCGGGCCGCGCGCCGTTCGATCTGTACAGCAAGGATTACGAGAAGGGTCTGGCACTCTACAGCTCCAACGTCCTGATCATGGAGAAGTGCGACGACCTGCTGCCCGACTACTACAACTTTGTCCGCGGCGTCGTGGATTCCGCCGATGTGTCGCTCAACATCTCGCGTGAGACGCTGCAGCAGAACCGTCAGCTCAAGGCCATCGCCAAGCGTGTGGAAAAGAAGATCACCGCCGACCTTGAGGATATGCGTGACAACGACCGCGAGGCCTACGAGAAGTTCTTTGAGAACTTTGGCCGCGGTCTTAAGTACGGCATCTACTCGAGCTATGGCATGAAGGCCGATGAGCTCGCCGATCTGTTGCTGTTCTGGTCTGCCAAGGAACAGAAGATGATTACCCTGGCCGAGTATGCCAAGGGCATGCCCGAGGATCAGAAGGCCATCTACTACGCCGCCGGCGACTCGCGTGAGCGCTTGGCCAAGATGCCCGTGGTAAAGGGCGTGCTCGACCGCGGCTATGACGTGCTGCTGCTGACGCAGGACGTGGATGAGTTCACCTTCCAGGCTATGCGTGAGTACGTTGCCGCCGATATGCCCAAGATCTACGAGGACGATGCCGCCCGCGAGGCTGCCGAGAAGGCCGTGGTCGATGGTGCCGAGCCCGAGGTTGAGGATCGTCACCTGGAGCTCAAGAACGTCGCAACCGGTGATCTTGACCTGGCGACCGAGGACGAGAAAAAGGAGGCCGAGGACGCCACCAAGGAGAACGAGGACCTCTTTAACGCCATGAAGGAGGCACTCGGCGACAAGGTCGAGAAGGTTGCCGTCTCCGCGCGCCTGACCGATGCTCCCGCGTGCATCACCACCGAGGGCCCGCTTTCGCTCGAGATGGAGAAGGTGCTCCAGAAGGGTCCCGAGGGCGCGCCCGACGGTATGCCCAAGAGCCAGCGCGTGCTCGAGCTCAACGCCAAGCACCCGGTCTTCGACAAGCTTGTCGCTGCCCAGAAGGCAGGCGACGCCGACAAGATCAAGCAGTACTCCGGCTTGCTCTACGATCAGGCCCTGCTGGTCGAGGGCATCCTCCCCGAGGATCCCGTTGCCTTCGCAGCAGCTGTTTGCAACTTGATGTAGTTCGGGGATACGGCACCGTAACTAGATTAGAACGAGAGTGGATAATCTCCCACTTTTGGCTCGAATGCGGGCTTGAAGTGGGAGATTTTCCACTCTCGTTTCCTTTTGAATGATCCCTCCGTCCCCAAGGGATCATTTATTTGTGCGGGCTGTGGTTTTGTGACCTGCTGAAATTTAGGATACTGTACATCTGTACGTTAACTCATCTTCGTAGTATATTGCTACCCGCAAAACTCAACACCATTGTGCTTTGAGACGTTAAAGCGCCTACTACAATGGTTGTCGATAGTACGATTCGATTTAACGACAGGATGGATGGTCCAAGCGTGAGTCTCGGCAGCAAACTATCCAATGCAAAGGTGTCCTTTGCGATATTTAAGCGCGACATTAAGCGACTGCTTGTGAACCCCGTCGCCCTGGTGGTTACCCTAGGCGTGTGCGTTATTCCCTCGCTGTATGCCTGGTATAACATCGTGGCAAACTGGGATCCGTATGGAAACACCCAAGGCATCAAGATTGCTATCGCCAACAACGATCGAGGCACCCAAAACGACTTGGTGGGTGAGCTCAACGCTGGCGACAAAGTGGTCGACCAGCTCAAGGAGAATCATCAGTTGGGCTGGACGTTCGTCGACTCGACGGCCGATGCCAAGGAGGGCGTCGAGAGCGGTGAGTACTATGCGGCCATCGTAATCCCCAAGAACTTCTCGGATAACCTGGTTTCGATGCTCGACGGCAACTACCATCAGCCCAAGCTTACGTACTACGTCAATGAGAAGAAGAGCGCTATTGCGCCCAAGGTTACCGACACCGGTGCAAGCACCATCGAGGAGCAGATCAACTCGGAATTTGTCTCCACGGTGGGCGAGACCGTTGCCAGCATTGCCAAGGATGCCGGAGTCGATTTAAAGGACAAGGCAACCCAGACTCAGGATTCGTTGGCAAGTTCTGTCTCCGAGGCATCCGATACCTTGGGCGAGGTGCGCGATTCGATTGGCGACATGAATGCCGCCATCGATAAGACGAGTGGCGCTATCGCCTCGGCTGATGCGGCACTTGCCGGCATGCAAGGCCAGGCACCGTCGCTGACGCAGGCGATCTCCCAGGGCAACGACCTGCTGAGCGAAGCTCGCACCACGGCGGGCAACTCCATCACCTCGCTCTCCAAGGCGCTCTCGGAAGGCAGCCTTGCGCTCACCAAGACGTCGGCCTCTGCGAACGCTGCCATCGGCAAGCTGACGGGCGCGGTCACATCTACGACCACCCGTATCGACAACTCGCTCGAGTCTCTTCAAGCGACGATCGACCACAATAAGGCCGTTATCGGGCACTTGGAGATTCTCGCCAATGACACGTCGACAGGTTCCGAGGAAATTGACGCGCGCATTGTATCGACCATCAATACGCTCTGTGAGCAGAACGAGAAGTTGCAGAGCATCAAGGACGGTCTGTCCGCGCAGTCGAGCGCCATGGCGAATGACGCCGCGGCTGTCTCGGGTGCCAGCGACGCTATCAATAACGCAATTCAGACCGGTGCGACCAACCTTGGCCAGGCCCAGACGGACCTGGGTCAAAACGCGCTGCCGAAGGCCTCGAGCGCGCTTGATTCCTTTGCCGCCGTCTCGGGTGATTTGACGGGTATCGTATCTGGCCTCACGCCCACGATTGCAAGCGCGCGCGGTACGCTTTCGCAGCTTAACGCTACGCTCGGCCAGGCCAAGACCACGCTGTCCCAGACCGATTCCTCGCTTGCCAAGGTCCAGGACAAGCTTGCGACCGCAGCCAATGACATCGCGGCGCTGCAGACATCTGAGTCTATGGGCGAGCTCGCCGACCTTATGGGCGTCGATGTCAATGACGTGGCAGATTTCATGGCCTCTCCGGTCGAGCTGACGTCCAAGTCGATCTATCCGGTTAAGAGCTTTGGCTCGGGCATCGCTCCCTTCTACACCAATCTGGCGCTTTGGGTGGGCGGCTACGTGCTTATCGCCATCTACAAGCTCGAGGTCGATCGCGAAGGCATCGGCAGCTTTACGGCGCGCCAAGGCTACTTTGGCCGCTGGTTGCTCATGGTGATCCTGGGCGCGTTGCAGGCCATCATCGTTACGGTAGGCGATCTGGTGATTGGCGTACAGTGCGTCAACCCGCTGCTGTTCGTGCTGGGCGGCATCGCCATCTCGTTTACGTACGTCAACATCATTTACGCGCTGTCCACTACGTTTAAGCACATCGGCAAGGCAATCGGCGTCATTCTGGTTATCGTGCAGATTCCCGGTTCGTCGGGCATGTATCCCATCGAGATGATGCCCGGCTTCTTCCAATGGCTGCATCCGCTGCTGCCCTTCACCTACGGCATCAATCTGCTGCGCGAGACCGTCGGCGGCATGTACTCGTTCAACTACCTGTTCAACCTGTGCATTCTGGGCGTGTTCTTGATCGTGGCGCTCTTTATCGGCCTGCAGCTGCGTCCGCTGCTGCTCAACCTTAACCTGCTCTTTGATAAACAGCTCTCCACGACCGGTATGATGATTTGCGAGTCCAACGACCTGCCGCGCCAGCGCTACTCGCTGCGCACGGCCATGCGCGTCATGCTCGATTCCGATTCGTACCGTCGCGAACTGCTCGATCATGCGGTCGCCTTTGAACATCGCTACCCGTACTACATCAAGGGCGGTTTTGCCGCCGTGGTGGGCGTTCAGGTCCTGCTCTTTGTCCTGTCGACGGTTCTCGATATCGACAATAACGGCAAGATCATCCTGCTTGTCATTTGGATTATCTCGGTTATTGCCATCTGCGGCTGGCTGATCAATATCGAATATATCCGAGCGAGCCTCAATACCCAGATGCGCATCTCGGCGCTTTCGGATGAGGACCTGCGTCGCGAGATGCGCGAACACACGGCCGCCATTCCTGCCGCCCGCCACATGTTTGGCCTCAACGCCAGCGAGCGTGGTGCCAAGGGCGGCGATCAGTCCACGGGCCGCTTGCCGCATATCGGCTCGAACCATAAATCTCAGGACAGCGACAGTACAGCCACAAATGATGGAGATGCCACTCCGCTTGGCAAGCACTCCAAAGGAGGTGAGGCATAAATGAAGAACATCCTGCATCTGTTTAAGCGCGATGTCCAAAATGTGTCTCGCTCCGTAATCGGCTTGGTTGTCGTGATGGGCCTCGTTATCGTACCGTGCCTGTACGCGTGGTTTAACATCGCCGGCAGCTGGGACCCGTACGGCAACACCGGCAATCTTAAGATCGCCGTGGTCAACACCGATGAGGGTTACGAGAGCGATCTGATCCCCGTTGAGGTCAACGTGGGTGAAAACGTGACCGCCACCCTGCGCGGCAACGAGAGCTTCGATTGGGTTGTACTCAACAATCGAGAAAAGGCCATCGAGGGCGTCAAATCGGGCGCATACTATGCGGCTGTCGTTATCCCTAAGACGTTTAGTGCCGATATGATGACGCTCTTTTCGACCGACGTGAAGCATGCCGATATCGAGTTCTACGAGAACCAGAAGGCCAACGCCATTGCGCAGATCGTGACCGAGAAGGGTTCGAGTGCCGTTCAGAGCCAGGTTAACGAAACTTTTACCGAGACCATTACGAGCATCGGTCTTAAGACGGTGTCCAGCCTGCTCGATTACATGAGCACCGACCAGGTCAGCAACTTTATCGCCAACCTGTCCTCGACGCTTGGCGATTCGATTGAGGACCTGCGAGACGTTCAGGCAAATGCTTCGTCGCTGGCGGGCATTTTGAGTTCGACCGCTGATTCCCTCACGTCGGCGAGCGGCATGCTCAAGCAGACCGGAACCACCGAGAAATCGACGAAGCAGTTGATGGAGCATGCCAAGAGCGGCATCGGCGATTCTGAGGCGGCGCTCAAGGCCGCCAGCGATGCCGTCGATTCTGCAATAGACGGAAGCGCGGACTCGTTCGATAGCGTATCCACCGAGCTTGCGGGGGCATTTGATGCCGCGAACCAGCATGTCGATCTTACCGTGTCTCAGCTTAAGGATGCCGCCGACTCGCTCAATACGCGTGCCGATGAGATTGATGCCGCTTCGGACAAGATTCGCGGCCTTGCCGATCAGGTGAAGGGCGAAAAGCTCCAGGATGGCTTGAAGTCCGTCGCAACATCGCTGGGCAGGATCGCGATGGAGTATCGCAACAACGCCAAGGAACTGACGGGCATCGCAACGTCTCTTTCGAATAACATGACCAAGGTCAACGACACGCGTGCCGAAGTCGACCAAGCCATTGCGGATGCCAAGTCGGGCATTTCGGGTGCTAAGTCCGATTACGATTCCACGTTCTCGGTCAAAGCCAAGCAGCTCAAGAAGACCATTTTGGGTGTCTTGGATTCGCTCGATGGTATTTCGGGTGATCTGGATAGCGCTGTAAGCGGCCTGACCGATGCGTCTGGCTCTTTGGCAAAGGGACTTTCCAAGGCCGCGACGCTGGTCAACAAGGCTTCTGATCAGCTGGGCGAGGCGTCGGACAAGATCAGTGCGTTTAAGGACGAGCTCGACGGCGCCTTGATGTCGGATGACCTCGCTACGATCAAGACGATGATCGGCAATGATCCCGAGGGTCTGGCCGTGTCGCTTTCCGGCCCCGTCGCGCTCGATCGCAAGCCGGTCTATCCGATCCGCAACTACGGTTCGGCCATGGCACCGTTCTACACGATTCTGTCGCTCTGGGTCGGCTCGATCGTGCTGGCGGCCATGATGAAGGTCTCGGTTGACGACGAACTCATCAATGAGCTGATCCCCGTGCGCTTGCACGAGATCTACCTGGGCCGTTACCTGTTCTTTGGCGGTCTGGCCCTGCTGCAGGCAACGCTCGTGTGCGCGGGCGACATCCTGTTCTTTGGCATCCAGTGCGACGACCCGCTGCAGTTTGTGCTGGCGGGCTGGGTCGCGAGTCTCGTGTTCTCCAATATCGTCTACACGCTTACGGTTTCGTTTGGCGATATCGGCAAGGCGCTCGCCGTCGTGCTGCTGGTCATGCAGGTCGGCGGTTCGGGCGGCACGTTCCCCATCGAGATGACCGGCCCCGTGTTCCAAGCGATCTATCCGTTCCTGCCGTTTACTCACGGCATCAACGCCATGCACGCCGCCATGGCCGGTGCCTATCATATGGAGTACTGGGTTGAGCTGGGTATTCTGGCGAGCTATCTGATTCCGTCGCTGGCACTGGGCGTCGTCTTCCGCCGCCCGGTCATCAAAGCCAACGACTGGATCATCGAAAAGCTGGAATCAACTAAGTTGATCTAGTTCAGCCACGTAAACGCCGTCGGAACATCGAGGTCTTCCAGTTTGACACTTTATTATGCTGGATTGCGATGCAACGCTGGTTGTTGCTACAGTAGCGGGGCGTACCGGGGGTCCGGTGCGCCCCGTTTTTATTTGACCATGAGGCGGCACGCAGCCATACGCGTGCGGACACCACGCCCAGATTGAGTGTGAGGATGTTCCATGGCCCAATACGCTGCCAACGAAATCGAGAATATGCCCGATAGCCCTGTAGCCCGCGAAGACCTAGGTGCCGGCGGTGCCTCTCGCGGTGCCGGTGCGCGCTCGCCGCTGTTCTGGAAGGTCTTGCTGCTTTCGGTGGCGGTCATCTGGGGCTATTCCTTCACCACCATGAAGGATGCGCTCGATACCATTCCGGTGTTCGAGCTGCTCTACATTCGTTTTCTTCCGGCGTCGTTGGTCATGCTTGCCATCTTCCACGAGCGCATTGTTGCCCATTTCAACGCTCGAAACCTGATTGTTGGACTTGGCATGGGCGCGCTCATGTGGGGTGCCTACGGTTTGCAGACGATCGGCCTGGCACAGACCACGGCAGGCAAGAGTGCATTTTTGACGGGCACGTACTGCATCTTGGTTCCGTTTGCGAGCTACGTTCTAAGCGGCGAAAAGCTTACCCGTTACAACTTGGGCGCCGCGTTGCTGTGCCTGGCGGGTATTGGTCTGGTGGCGCTCGATAGCGTCGAGTTCAATGTCGGCGATGTCATCACACTGGGCGGTGCGGTCTTCTTTGCCATCCAGATGGCGGTGACCGCCAAGTATGGCCGCAAGATGGACATCAACGTCATCACGTTTTGGATGTTTGTGGGCAACGGCGTGCTGAGCCTGATCTCGTCGCTGCTATTCGAGACCCAAGCGCCGCTGTCCGTTTGGACGCCGAGCTTTATCAGTGTGATGGCGTTTCTCTCGGTGGGCTGCACATGTGTGGCTCTGCTCATCCAAAACGTCGGCCTGGCGCATGTCCCGGCCTCGACGGGCTCGCTGCTCCTTTCGATGGAGTCGCCTTCGGGTGTGCTGTTCTCGGTGCTGCTGATGGGGGAGGCGCTCACCTCGCGCCTGCTCGCCGGCTTCGCGCTCATCTTTCTTTCGATTATCTTGAGCGAGACGCATTTCGATTTTTTGCGTCGAAAGCCGCGCCCGCAATTGTAAACAATTTGTTGCGCCGCCTCCCGGGGCGGCATTTTTTATGCGTCGCCCTTAAAGTAGTACCTTGCACTTTACGCTATCAAAGTGCTTGCTGCAAAAACGTTACTGGAGGGCATCTATGGCACCAGCACTGTCCGATCTTCAACCGCAATCAGCGCCCAAGGCCACCGCGGCGGCGCAAGCCGCCATTGGCGACAGTCTGGTCAAAGAGGCTCAAACTTTTGCCGATGAGCTTGCCGCATGGCGTCACGATCTGCATCGGACGCCCGAACTTGGTAACGACCTCCCGCAGACCTCTGCGTATATCCAAGCGCGCCTGGCCGAGATGGACATCCCGTTTGCCACGCTCGTCGATGGTTCCTGTGTTGTGGGCCTTGTCGGTGCCGGTGCCACCGCGGCCCAGGGCAATGGCGTCTGCACGGACGAACAGGCCGGAACGGTCATTATGCTGCGTGGCGACATGGATGCCCTGCCCGTTGCCGAAGAGTCGGGCGAGCCTTTCGCCTCTACGAACGGCTGCATGCATGCTTGCGGTCACGATATGCACGCGACGGCGCTGCTTGGTGCGGCGCGCTTGCTCAAGGCCCGCGAGGCCGAGCTTGTCGACGCCAACGCTACCGTCAAACTGCTGTTCCAGCCGGGCGAGGAGACCTTTGAGGGGGCACGCGCTGCCATCGCCGACGGCTTGCTCGAGAACCCGCGTCCTCAGGCGGCTTTTGCCATGCATGTTAACAGCCAATCGCCGCTCGGCCTGGTGCTCTATGGGAGCCCGGCGCTTTCGGGCGTGTACGGTTTCCGCATCATGCTGCAGGGCAAGGGCGGACATGGCTCGAGCCCCGAGATCTGCATCGACCCCGTCACGGCCGGCGTCCATGTGCACCTGGCGCTTCAGGAGCTCATTGCTCGCGAAGTGCCGGCGGCCAAGGAGGTCGCACTGACCGTGGGTAAGTTTGCCGGTGGCCAAGCGGCCAACGTCATCCCCGACACCTGCGTGCTCGAGGGAACGCTGCGCGGCTTTGATGTTGAGCTCATGGTTCACCTAAAGACCCGCATCGCGGAGGTCGTTAACGGCGTTGCCACGACCTATCGTACGCCGGCGACCATCGAGACACTTTCGGATGTTCCGCCGCTTGTACTCGACAGCGATATGACTCAGGCGTCGCTTGGCTACGTGGACGCAGTGCTGCCCAAGGCGGCTTTCTTGCCGCTTTTCCATGCCATGGCGAGTGAGGACTTCGCGCTTATCTCGAGCGAGATTCCGAGTGCGTACTTTACCGTGGGCGCGGCCGTAACCGACACGGACGAACACTTTGCCCAGCACCATCCCAAGGCACGTTTTAACGATGCCGAGCTGCCGCTCGGTGCCGCGGCCTATACCGCCGTCGCTTTGGGCTATATCGCCGACCACCGGTAGCACCCAACCTTGCCTTTCAAGCCTGCGGGCATGGCCGTAAGGCCTATGCCCTTGTCTTTCAAGGCAATCTTGGGCACTACCGGCGCCCGGCGCAGGCTATTCGTTTGTCTAAAAGGAGCAGTATGCCCCAGCAGCGTAAGTTCTTCCCCGGCTGACTCGTGGTGGCCTCCGGCTTCGTGATCATGGCCACGTGTTACACGATTTTTGTCAATTGCATGAGCCTGTTCCAGCCGCTGATCGTCAGCGACCTGGGTATTTCCCTTGCGCAGTACAACGTCTCCAATGCCATCTCCACCGTGGTGAGTGTCGTGGGTTCGCTCGTTATCGGTCATGTTGCCGATAAGGTGAGTGGCCGCGTATTGGGCTCGCTTACCGTTATCGCTACCTCGGCGGTGCTTGCCGGCATGAGCTTTGTCGGTGAGCTGTGGCAGGTCTACGTGCTCTTTGCCGTCTCGGGCTCCTTTGCGAGCGCCGGGATTGTGTGCCTGGCGTGCTCCGTGGTCATGCTCGTGTTCCTGCTGGCATCCGAGCCCATCGCCGCCAAGCTGCGCGCGAGCGTGGCGGGGGAGTAGACGTCCGTCGCTCTTTTCTGTTCGCCCCGTTCTGTCCGTGGCTGCCCTGGAAGCCGAATGGATGCTCGTACCATCATTCGGTTTCCAAGGCGGCCACGGGCCTACGAAATGATCCGTTTTCCTCCGTCCCCAACAGATCACGTGATTCGAAGGGGACGGAGGAAAGCGGATCACAAACAGCGGTGGCGCGTCTGGCCGAATGAGCCCCCATACCCTCGTTCGGTCAGACGCGCCACCGCGTTTTGTTTTTGTGCCGTATAATGACCACTACCTATGACGCGATACAAAAGAAAGGTGTTTGCCCATGCAGGCACAGAAGGCGGAGGGAACCCGCGACCTTATCGGCGCCGAGATGCGCGCCTGGCAAAAGATGCAGCAGATTGCGGCCGGCGTGTTCGAGCCGTTTGGTTTTAAACCCATCGAGACGCCCGCGATCGAGCAGGTTGACGTGTTTGTCCACGGTATCGGCCAGTCGACCGACGTCGTGCGCAAGGAAATGTTCCGCGTGTTCAGCGGTGCCAACCTGGAGCGCGTCTTTACCGAGGGCACCGACACCAAACTCAAGCCCAAGCAGCGCCTGGCACTTCGCCCCGAGGGCACGGCCGGCGTGGTGCGCGCCGTCGTCGAGAACAATCTGGTGCCCCAGGGCTCCACGCCGTTTAAGGCTTACTACGCCGAGACCATGTTCCGCGGCGAGCGTCCCCAGAAGGGCCGCCTGCGCCAGTTCCACCAGGTGGGCATCGAGTGGCTCGGCGCTCCCGATCCGGCGGCAGACGCCGAGTGCATCATCATGCTCATGGAGTTCTACAAGCGCCTGGGCTTCGATCTTTCCAAGCTTCGTCTGCTCATCAACTCGATGGGTGACGCCCAGTGCCGTCCGGCTTATCGCGAGCAGGTTAAGCAGTTCATCCTCGATCACGCCGACGAGATGTGCGATGAGTGCCGCGAGCGCGCCGAGCTCAACCCGCTGCGTGCCTTCGACTGCAAGAACGACCACTGCCGCGAGATCATGGCCGAGGCTCCGCTGATGGGTGACAACCTGTGCGATGAGTGCCGCGAGCACTACGAGCAGGTCAAGCGCTATCTGGATGCCGCCGGTATCGAGTATGTCGAGGATCCCACCTTGGTGCGCGGCCTGGACTACTACACCCGTACTGTCTTTGAGGTCGAGGCCCCTGGCGCCGGCGTCGGCTCCATCGGCGGCGGCGGCCGCTACGATGGCCTGGTCGAGCTCGAGGGTGGCAAGCCCACGGCGGGCGTCGGCTTTGCTGTCGGTTTTGAGCGCGCCCTGCTGGCCCTGCAGGCCTTTGGCAGCGATTTGGGTGCCGATGAGGCCCCGTGCGTCTATGTCGCCAACGCCGGCAAGGAGCTGCGTCAGAACGTCTTTGCCATTACGCAGGAGCTTCGCGCCGCAGGTATCGTGACCGAGGCCGACTATCAGGGTCGTTCGCTCAAGGCCCAGTTTAAGCAAGCCGATAAGGTAGGCGCCAAGCTCATCTTGGTCCTGGGTGGCGACGAGCTTGCCGCCGGCAAGGTCAAAGTGCGCGACATGCAGAGCCATGACGAGGTGCTCGCCGATCTGGACAACGTCGTCGAGGCGGTTCGCGAGCGCCTGTAGCGCATCTTTTTGAGCTTCGGGCCTGCTAACGTGCCCTGCTCATGGAGAGCGATTGTTACGGGGGTGTTTCGCTTTTATGCGGAATGCCCCCGTTTACGTATGCCGCCCACCGAGAAATACGACCATTTAGGGCAAAAACCTTTGCAATGCAGAAAATACTTTTGTGTGGTAAAGCGCAATCAGTGTCGAAAGTATTTCTCAAGCGCCTATAATGAATACCGCATGTTACGTGCATAGAAGGAGGAATGGGAGGAAACGTGGCTGAGAACCTAAGCAACCAGTCTGTACCCGAAGCCGCGGCGCGCGTCGCTGCCGTGGTCAACCGCCTCGTTAACCGAATCGGCTCGAATGCCGAGTCCAGGGAGCGTCTCGCCGAGATCGAGATCCCCGAGGAGCTGCGCGACAATCTGGCGCTGTTCTTGCGCCTGGAGCGCCGTGTGCTTAGCGAGTATGATCCCGAGATCGCGGACCTGTTCGACAAGATTTTGACAGCCGAGATTGTGGTCAATGCCGGCAACCCCGGTACCTGCGCTGCCGACGAAGCCGTCGACGAGCAGGGCGTGCCCACCGCCGACGAGCCCACTGCCGTGGCATTTCGTGAGGTCGTCGATTTGATCGACAGCCTGCCGCTCGATAAGCAGCAGGTCATCGTTCGCGCCTTTACGAGCTTTTTCCATCTGGCAAACCTGTCGGAGGAGAACTACCGTGTGGCGCAGCTGCGCGAGCGCGAGGCCGGTGCGTCGACCGATACCGAGGTCGATCCTGCCAACGAGCTTACCGTTGCCTATCACCAGCTGGTGAATGAGCTGGGTGTCGAGGGTGCCAACGAGCTGCTCGACAAGCTCGAGTTCCACCCTGTCTTTACCGCACATCCCACCGAGGCCCGTCGTAAGGCCGTCGAGGGCAAGATCCGCCGTATCTCCAACCTGCTGGAGGAGCGTCCGCGTCTGGGCGGCTCCGACCTGGTGGAGAACGAGCGCCATATGCTGCAGGAGATCGACGCCCTGGTGCGTACGAGTCCCATCGCGCTCAAGAAGCCCACGCCGGTCGAGGAAGCCGATACCATCATCGACATCTTCGATAACACGCTGTTCGACGTTATCCCCGTTATCTATCGTCGTTTTGACGATTGGGTGCTGGGCGACAAGGCCGGTACTGTGCCGCCGCTGTGCCCGGCGTTCTTCCATCCCGGCAGCTGGATCGGTTCCGACCGCGACGGTAACCCCAACGTCACCGCCAAGGTGAGCCGTGAGGTCGCCGCCAAGTACTTTACGCACATGGTGCTCAAGCTCGAGGACAAGTGCCGCCACATCGGCCGCAACCTCACGCTCGAGGCTACCTACAGCAAGCCGTCGGCCGAGCTCATTAACCTGTGGAACCATCAGGTCGAGATGAGCCCTCGTTACACGGCCCGCGCCGAGCTGATCTCCGAGCACGAGCCGCATCGCGCCGTCATGCTCGTCATGGCCGACCGCCTGAACGCCACCGTCCGTCGTATCACCGACACCATGTACCACAGCGCCGACGAGTTCCTGGATGACCTGCGCGTCGTCCAGCGTTCGCTGGCCGCCTGCGGTGCCGTCCGTGCTGCCTACGGCCCGGTCCAGACCATCATCTGGCAGGTCGAGTCCTTCGGCTTCCATATGGTCGAGATGGAGTTCCGTCAGCACTCCGTGGTGCATGCCCGCGCCCTTAAGGATATCCACGAGAACGGTATCCATGGCGACCTGCAGCCCATGACGCGCGAGGTCATCGATACCTTCCGCGCTATCGGCTCCATCCAAAAGCGCTACGGCAAGAAGATGGCGCACCGCTACATCATCTCGTTTACCAAGAGCGCTCAGCATGTGGCCGACGTCTTTGAGCTGGCGCACCTGTCCTTTGCACACGAGGAGGATGTCCCCGAGCTCGACGTGATCCCGTTGTTCGAGCAGCTCGAGGACCTCGAGGGCTGCGTCGACGTGCTCGATCAGATGCTTACGCTGCCCGTGGTACAGAAGCGCCTTGCCCAGACCAACCGCCGCATGGAGGTCATGCTGGGCTATTCCGACTCTTCCAAGGATGCCGGTCCTACCACGGCCATGCTCGCGCTGCACTCCGCGCAGGAGCGCATCGCCAAGTGGGCAGAGAAGAACGATATCGACCTGGTGCTCATGCACGGTCGCGGCGGTGCCGTGGGCCGTGGCGGCGGCCCGGCCAACAAGGCCGTGCTGGCGCAGCCCAAGGGTTCGGTCAACTGCTTCTTTAAGCTTACCGAGCAGGGCGAGGTCATCTTTGCCCGTTACGGCAACCGCACGCTGGCTCAGCGCCATGTTGAGTCCGTTGCCGCCGCAACGCTTTTGCAGTCGGCCCCGAGTGTCGAGAAGACCAACACCGAGACCACGCAGAAGTTCTGGGATATGGCCGAGAAGCTCAACGCCGCAAGCCACGAGCGCTATCTGGACCTGCTGAACACCGAGGACTTTACACCGTGGTTCTCGACCGTGACGCCGCTGACCGAGGTCGGCTTGCTGCCGATCGGCTCGCGTCCCGCCAAGCGCGGCTTGGGTGCCAAGTCGCTCGACGACCTGCGTACCATCCCGTGGATCTTCAGCTGGAGCCAGGCGCGCATTAACCTGGCCGCTTGGTACGGTCTGGGCACCGCCTGCGAGCAGCTTGGCGATCTTGACCAGCTCAAGGCTGCCTACCAGGAGTGGCCGTTCTTCCGCACCTTTATCGACAACATCGAGATGTCGATCGCCAAGACCAACCAGCGCATCGCCAAGATGTATCTGCACCTGGGCGACCGCCAGGATCTGTCCGAGAAGGTCTTTACCGAGATGCAGCTCACGCGTAAGTGGGTCCTTGCCATCGTCGGTGACGAGTGGCCGCTGCAGCGCCGTCGCGTGCTCGGCTGCGCCGTCCGTGTACGTAACCCCTACGTCGACGCCCTGTCCATCGCCCAGGTCCGCGCCCTTCGCGAGGTGCGTATGAACCAGGACGAGATGGCCGAGGAGAAGAAGGCCGAGTACATGAGCCTGATTCTTTCGACTGTGACCGGCGTCTCGGCAGGTTTGCAGAACACGGGGTAATCGATAGCCCTGTAGTCGTCTGGGCCCGCCATTAGTTTACTTTTAGGCACGTCCTCGGACACGCAAGAAGCCCTCGCTGAGCACTTCGTGCGGCGAGGGCTTCTTGCGTCCTGCGGAGTGTGCCTAAAAGTAAACTAATGGCGGGCCCTGCGATGTCCGGTCTTCGGCGGATTACTGGCTGGGGGAATTAATGGCGCGCTTCGCGCGTTTGGAAGGGGCTTCGTGCTGCGGAGTGCATTCAGAGGGAAACCCATCGGGTCCTTTCGTCCTCGGTTTACGGCGGATCAGCCGCTGGGTGAGGGTGGTGCTTGGGACGACGTGCAAAAAACGGAGTTTTCAGCAGCCAAAGATTGGTGCATAAGGCTATGGGTGACGTTCGCGGCCCCTGTTGATGCTTTTGCACGACGATTGGGCTTTGGCGATGTTCATATATGGCTGGTTTCTCGCCGCATGCTATCCAGATGGGACGAGTCATGGTAGCGCACAGAGATGTGGTGTAAGAGGCGGGGCATGCCCCGCCTCCGCCCTTTCTTGAAAGGGAGGGGACACCGCCTAGAATTCGTCGTTGGAGTAATGAAGGTGACGAATGGAAGGAAAGGCGATGCCCCAAGAA
>JAUMSH010000026.1 GCA_031292915.1 Collinsella sp. | reverse complement strand
GAACCCGGAAGCTAAGCCCCATCGCGCCGAGAGTACTGCGGGGTCAGCCCGTGGGAGGCCAGGGCGCCGCTGACCGGTGGACGGCACCGAGCCGTACGCTTGAACTGAGAAGGGGGAGGCCTCGCGGCCTCCCCCTTTTTTGCGTTTACGGGGCATAAATGACTCAATTACACCAGACGATCTTATCGTTTTTGGTATTGAGCCTTTATTTAAAGAAGATAAATCGAATAACAAGGGCAACTGCTATGACCGCAATGATCAAAAGCAGGATTGTCAGTCGATGCTGCTTGCGTCGTTTACTTGTCGAAACGAAGATTGATTTTCCCTGTTTTGGCGTTTCGAGATAGCGAGCCGAATGCGTCAAGGTTTGCTTTGGTCGAGGACCTCTTTGTTGATGAGTGGCGGATGCTTTCATCGGCTCATCACTAGCTGCGCTGTTTTTAGATAATGGTGCGTCTTTCAGATATACGGGGTCTCCCGAGGCGACGCCCATATGTTTACGTCCCGTTTGGGCATCCTCGAGCGTTTGATATCGATTTCTCGTCACATACTCGGGCTCCGGATCATTAATGGGCTCTTGCGAGATGTGGGGGCGATGGAACCGTGGCGGCTGCGTGGAAGTATCTTCCCCCTGCGTCGGCATAAACATATTGTTCTGGTTTTGGTCGTCCATGATGCCCTTTAGCTCGTTACCAACAACGTGTACGCGCTCATTGTAAGCCCCTTGTAATTTGTAGCTGGGGACATACTCGGTATTTAAGCTCTGGTTCAAAGAACCTTAACCTTCCTAAAACCTGAGTCATACGCACTTAGATATGCTTATAGTACTGGACTCAAAAAACTTTATAGTCGATGTATATATGAGCACTGGGTGGGCATATATAAGAGCGTCAAAAGAAGTCCCAGTCACCTGGAAGATGACTCGGCAGTCCTATAAAGGAGTGGTAAACATGGCAAGCATGGTTCCTTATCGTTCGGTTTTTGGCGTTCGTCCCTCTGCAAGCTCGCTGTTCGATCTGTTTGATGATATGAGCGACCTAGCGAACAGCTCGATTGCCTCTAAGGCGTTCCCCGTTGACGTTGAGGATAAGGGCGATGGCTATGAGGTCAAGGCTTATCTGACCGGCGTCGCCAAGGACGATATCGATGTCGAGCTTAACGAGGGCCGTCTGTCCATTAGCGTGAATGTCGAGGAAGACGAGGAGAACGAGGGCAAGAACTTCCTGCAGAAGGAGTTCAGCTCGTACAGCGCGACGCGTGGCGTGTATCTTAAGGACGCTTCGAGCGAGGGCCTCTCGGCTAAGTACGCTGACGGCATCCTGACCGTTACGGTTCCCAAGATCGTCGAGAAGAAGAACGTTACGAAGATCTCCATCGAATAACTTCGTTGGTGTTTTTCGATATTAAAAGACAGCAAAAGGGGCTGGGAAGCGATTCCCGGCCCCTTTTGCTGTCTAGGACAGTTATTGAATGGTTGCTGGCCGATACTGGCTTGCGGGGCGTATCGAGAGTTTTCGCGATCCTTGGAGAAGGGTGGCGGAGCTGCCGAGCTCGTCATCCAGGGTTGCGGCTAGAGCTTTGGCATAGCTTTTGACGGTAAGGCCCGGACGATTGTTGTCTTGGCTGATATGCATGGCAATGAGCTGTTCGGTGCGATCGGTAACAAGTTCGCGCGCGGCTTCGGCGGCTTGGCCGTTGGAGAGGTGTCCTCTTGCAGACAGGATGCGCTCCTGAAGAAAGTGGGGATATTCTCCCTCGCGCAGCATGGTCACATCGTGGTTGCTTTCGAGCGCGAGGACTCGACAATCTTTGAGGGTGTTCATGGCTTGGCTCGATAGCTCTCCGGTGTCGGTAGCAAAGCCGATGGAATCATCGAGGGCGTCGAATCGAAAGCCGATTGGATTTATGACATCGTGTGATGTTGAGTAGGTTTGCACGTGGATGCCGGCAATGGATAGGGTGTCACCGGGGTCGAATTCCTCGACAGGCAGATGCGAAAGATTTTCTTTGCTCGAAAGTGTGCCCCTGCTGGCAAAGAGGGGACCGTGCCAGTGCTTGCACCAGACATCGAGACCCTTGATGTGATCGCTATGCTCATGAGTAATGAGAAGAGCCGAGACGTTGTCTGCCGAGAGTCCCAGTTCTGCCATGCGCTTTAATGTCTCGCGGCGAGACAGTCCGTCATCGACCATAATGAGCCCCTGCGGGCCCTCGATGAGTGCGCAGTTGCCTTTAGAGCCACTGCCGAGGATATGAAGGTGCAGACGAGACATAAGATTCCAAAGGATACAATGGGTGCGGACGAATAGAGGAGGAAGCAAATGCCTACGGTATCTCAGCATTATGGACACCATGCCGTGCCTGGGGCAGTCGATGAGACCCGGACGAGGCAGCAGGCTGCTCCTGTCGTGCTCATGGTATCAGGCGGCGCGGACTCGACGGCACTGCTTCTTATGGCATGCACATCAAAGCTGGATATCCAAGACGGACGCGGTGTCGCCCCCATTGCTCGCGAGCGCCTGCATGTGCTGCATGTAAACCATCATCTGCGCGGCAAGGCGTCCGATGGCGACGAGGCCTTTGTGCGTGAGCTCTGCGCGCAATATGGTTTACCGCTGTGTGTGGAGCACGCTTATTTTGATGGGGAGTCGGGCAATATTGAGGCCGCGGCCCGCGAGGTGCGCTATGCCGCGGCGCGGAGGTATGCTCGCGAGCTCTGCGCCCAGACGGGGGCACCGCGAACGGCGGCTCGTATCTGCACCGCGCACACGTCTTCGGATCGCGCGGAAACGTTTTTGATGAACGCGATTAAGGGTTCGGGGCCCGCTGGCCTATCGAGCATTCCTCGCCGGAGGAATATCGTGGTGCGTCCCTTGCTCGACCTAACTCACGGCGAGCTCGTGGGCTATCTACAGGTACATGGTCAGCCGTGGCGTGAAGACGAGAGCAATGAGGATATCTCGTATCTGCGAAACTACGTGCGCCATCGAGTGATGCCGGTGGTGGCGCAGCGCAACGCGAGCGTCTGCAAGACGATTGGCGCCGCCTGCGAGATCTTAGGCGATGAGGACGCGTTTTTGTCTCAGCTTTCGGCACAGGCGTTTCGAAGCTGTTTGCGCAAAGAGGCAGCGGGTGCGCTGGTGCTCGATGCCAGGCGCCTGGCTGCGGCCGAGGTGGTAATCGCGCGGCGCATCGTGCGACTGGCGATTAAGCGCATCGATCCGGACGCTCGTCCCGAGATGCGACATGTGGAGCGAGTCCTTTCCTGCGTTGCCGAGGGCACCGGCTCGGTCACGCTTCCGGCGGGGATTGACGCACGCATTGAGTTTGGCATGCTGGCGTTTAAGGCGCCGGCGGCTCGCGAGGGCCTGGTCGCGGACTGGGTTACCGTACCCGGTCGTTTGCCGTTGGGCGGGGGACGTATGCTGGTCACAGAACCGATGGCCGTTGAGCCGGGATGCGATATCGTGCGCCGCGCCCGTGAGCTTGCGGCTGCCGGGGAAGTGACAGCTTTGGTAGACGCGGCTGCCCTGGGTTTTGCCGACAGCGATAGTGAGCGGATCCTGGCGGGCTCGCGTGGCGAGATCCCTGCCGAGGCGCGATTGGCGCGCCTGTGGGTGGACGGTCCCGCGCCGGGAGACGTGATGTGCCCGTTAGGGATGAGTGGCCGAAGCAAGAAAGTATCCGATTTGCTAGGTGAGGCTCGCATTCCCGTTTCCGAGCGCGCCGGCGTGCCCATGGTGAGGACGGCGCCGGGGGGTGCCGTGGTGTGGGTCGCCGGAGTTCGCGCGGACGAGCGTTTTAAGTGCACGGCCGCAACGCGCGTGGCATATCTGCTCCGCGTGGTCGATGCGGAATAGCGTCCCACGCCTGCTATTCTGTGCGACGTTGACGGTATTCCCGCGCTGATGGCGCACGGGCTGGTAAATTTACCCCGTGCGCTGCTAGAATGTGTAGTTCGCGTCCATACGGCGGTGTGTGGGCGATAAGCACAAGAAAGGGTTGTCATGGCTTCTCAACATCCGGATATCGAGAAGGTTCTGTTCACGCAGGAGGATATCGACGGTATCGTCTCTCGCCTGGGCGAGGAGATTACGCGCGACTACGCGGGTAAGGATCTGGTGCTGATTGCGGTCCTGCGCGGCGCCGTGGTCTTTATGGGCGACCTGATGCGTAAGATCGAGCTGCCGACCAACATCGATTTCATGGCTGTTTCGAGCTACGGCGACGGTGTGAAGTCCTCGGGTATCGTGCGTATCATTAAGGACCTGGATATCGACATCCGCGGTCGCGACGTGCTGATCGTCGAGGACATTCTGGACTCGGGCCTGACGCTCAAGTATCTGATGAAGAACCTCGAGAGCCGCAAGCCCGCTTCTCTGGAGGTCGCCGCCTTCCTGTGGAAGGACGTTGAGGACCGCGTCTCGGCCATCACGCCCAAGTATGTTGGAACCCATTGCCCCGATGCCTTTGTGGTGGGCTACGGCCTCGACTATGCCGAGCGCTATCGCAACCTTCCGTATCTGGGCATTTTGAAACCGGAGGTTTATTCGTAAGATGCCCGACGACCGTAACGACAACAATTCCCAGACTCCCCGGGACCCAAAGATCCCGGGGATGCCCGGAGGCAAGAAGCCCACGCGTACGGGCTGGCTGTATTTTCTTTTGGCTTGCGCGCTTCTGGGCTACGCCTTCTTTAACATGGGCTCCGGCTTTGCCAATTCCAGCAATACCGTTAAGCTCGCGACGAGCGAGATGGTGAGCGCCATCAAGCAGGATCGCGTCGAAGATCTGACCTATACGGTTCAAGACGGAAGCGTGACGGGTCATTACTGGAAGACGAAGAAGGACAAGGGCGATACGAGCGAGCTCAAGAGCTTCTCTTCGACCTATGTCGGCTCCGATTCGCTTGCCGAGCTCATGGCGGAGCACCCTGATACCAAGTACATCGTCAACACCAACGATCCCGATTTTTGGGGCGACTTGGCGATGAGTGTGCTTCCGACGATCGCCCTTATCGCCATCATGTTCTACTTTATGCGCCAGATGATGGGCGCCAACAACAGGAACATGCAGTTTGGCAAGACCAACGCCAAGACCAACGAGGCCACACGCCCCAAGGTCAAGTTTGAAGACGTTGCAGGCGTGGACGAGGCAGTCGAGGAGCTCGAGGAGATCCGTGACTTTTTGAGCGATCCGGATCGCTATCGCAAGCTGGGCGCCAAGATCCCGCGTGGCGTGTTGCTGGTTGGCCCTCCGGGCACCGGTAAAACGCTGCTGGCCAAGGCCGTTGCCGGCGAGGCGGGCGTGCCGTTCTTTAGCATCTCGGGTTCCGACTTTGTCGAGATGTTCGTAGGTGTCGGCGCCAGCCGTGTGCGTGACCTCTTTAAGGAGGCCAAGTCCCAGGCCCCGTCGATCATCTTCATCGATGAGATCGATGCCGTGGGACGTCAGCGTGGAGCTGGCTTGGGCGGCGGTCACGACGAGCGCGAGCAGACGCTCAACCAGCTGCTGGTCGAGATGGACGGCTTTGAGGAAAGCGAGTCGGTCATCCTGATCGCTGCGACCAACCGTCCTGACATCCTGGATCCGGCATTGCTGCGTCCCGGCCGTTTTGACCGTCAGGTTACGGTCGACCGTCCGGATGTGAAGGGCCGCGAGCAGATCTTGCGCGTGCATGCCGAGAACAAGCCGATGGACGAGGACGTTAAGTTTGAGAAGCTCGCCCAGATGACCGTTGGCTTTACTGGCGCCGATTTGGCGAACCTGCTCAACGAGTCTGCGCTGCTGGCTGCTCGCCGTCATCGTTCCGTGATCTCGATGGACGAGGTCGAGGAATCGATGGAGCGTGTGATTGCCGGACCGCAGCGCAAGGGTCGCGTGATGACCGAGGCCGAGCGCACCACGATTGCCTACCACGAGAGCGGTCACGCTTTGGTGGGCCACATCCTGGAGCACTCCGATCCGGTCCACAAGATCTCGATCGTCAGCCGCGGTCAGGCTCTGGGCTACACGCTGCAGCTTCCGCAGGAGGACCACTTCCTCAAGACCAAGAACGAGATGCTCGACGAGCTCGCCGTGTTCTTGGGCGGCCGCGTTGCCGAGGAGCTCATGTGCGATGACATCACGTCGGGCGCGAGCAACGATCTGGAGCGCGCAACCAAGATGGCGCGCGAGATGGTCACGCGCTTGGGCATGAGCGAGGAGCTGGGCACGCAAGTGTTTGGCGAGGCGCAACATCAGGTGTTCCTTGGTCGCGATTACGCCGATCACCAGGATTACTCCGAGGAGACGGCGCGCCGCATCGATATCGAGGTTCAGCGCATTATGCGTGAGGCCCATCGTCGTGCGGTCGAGATCCTGGACGCCCGTCGCGATCAGCTCGATCTGATGGCGAAGGTGCTGCTTGAGCGCGAGACCGTCGAAGGCGACGCCGTGAACGCCCTGCTCGACAACGAGTGGGATGCCTACCTTGAGCGCGAGGGTGATATCCTGGCGGCCAAGGAGGAGCGCAATGCCAAGGCGGCCGGCATGCCGACCAAGAAGCGCGCGCCTCGTATGAGCGAGGAGGAGCTGGCGGCTGATGCCGCGGCCTTTGCGCAGGCGGCCATGCAGGAGGATGCCGAAGCCGCATCCGATGATGCTGACGATGACCATGCCGTCGTCGATGCCGATACCGATACCGACGCCGACGCCGACAAATAGTCTTTGTGGCGAAAGCCTCTGCGGGGAAACCTGCGGAGGCTTTTTCTTTTGAGCGATATGGGGCCGTCTGTTGATTGGGGACAGACTTAAATGAGCGTTTTCACGCATTTAAGTCTGTCCCCAATTAACATTGCTGCGGCACTTTGCTCGGCTAAAGCGTACAATAGCGCCTATGCGAAAGGGGAACAGATGATCAACGAAACTATGTATGCTCGCGGCGCGGAAAGCTCCATCATCCGTGAGATTTTTAGCTATGGCCTTGAGCGCAAGGCGCAGATCGGTGCGGAAAACGTATTCGATTTTTCGCTGGGCAATCCGAGCGTTCCGGCGCCCGCTGCTGTGGCTGAGTCGATTAAGAAGGCCCTGGAGCTGCCGAGCGACCAGCTGCACGGTTACACGCCCGCACCGGGCCTGCCGCAATGTCGTGCCGCTGTGGCCGAATCGCTCAACCGCCGCTTTGGCACGAGCTATGAGGGCAAAGACGTATTTATGACGGTGGGTGCCGCGGCTTCGCTCACCTGCACGCTCAACGCCGTTACGAACCCGGGCGACGAGGTTATTGTTATCGCCCCGTACTTTCCGGAGTATCGCGTTTGGATTGAGAAGGCCGGCTGTACGTGTGTTGAGGCGCTCGCCGATGAAGATACGTTCCAGCTGAGCGTGGACAACGTGCTCAAGGCGATCAGCGATAAGACGGCGGCCGTCATCATTGACTCTCCCAACAATCCGACCGGTGCCGTATATACATGCGACACGCTGACGCGACTGGCCAATGTTCTGCGCGAGGCCAACGCTCAGCGCGATCCCGAGAATCCGATTATGCTCATCTCGGATGAGCCGTACCGCGAGATTGTGTACGGTGCCGAGGTGCCTTGGGTGCCCTCGATCTACGAGCACACCATCGTGTGCTACTCGTATTCCAAGTCGCTGTCGCTGCCGGGCGAGCGCGTGGGGTGGATCTTGGTTCCCAACACCAATCCGCAGGCTGCCCGTCTGATGCCGGCTGTTGCGGGTGCTGCCCGTACGCTAGGTTTTGTATGCGCACCGGCACTCTTCCAGCGCGTAATCATCGATTGCATCGATGAGCCGAGCGATGTCGAGGCTTATGCGCGCAACCGCACCGCGCTTACCGACGCACTAGCGGAGTACGGCTACACCTATGTTGAGCCGGATGGTGCATTCTACCTGTGGGTGAAGGCGCTGGAGCCCGATGCGAATGCGTTTTGCGAGCGTGCAAAGAAGTATGAGTTGCTTGCGGTTCCCTCGGACAGCTTTGGTATGCCGGGTTGGTTCCGCCTGGGCTATTGCGTGAGTTACGAAACGATTATCAATTCGCTACCCGCTTGGAAACAGTTGGCGGACGAGTATCGTTAAAAGTAAAGCGCTCTGCCTACAATGTTTTACGTGAAACGGGGTTTGGTGTTAAGCCAGACCCCGTTGTCATGGACGTTGTGTCTTTGGGATGGAGTGGTTTTACGACTATCGAAGGCTATGCGTACAATGAATATAAGCGACGGCCGTGCCAGATAAGGAGACCTGATGCCCTACCTGCTTTCTTGTGACATTCATACCCATACGATATTCTCTGCGCATGCATATTCGACCATTGAGGAGAATGTGTACTGGGCGGCAGAGCGTGGCCTGCAGGTGCTCGGATCTGCCGACCATCTGAGCTCTATGGTTACGGCTTGCCCCAATGACCTGCGCAGTTACCAATTCTTTATCAACCAGGATATCTGGCCGCGCATTTGGAGCGGCGTGCTGGTGCTGCGTGGTGCCGAGGCCGATATCGTTTCGCTGGACGGAAGCCTGTTTGGCGAGGACACTCCTGTCACGCTCGATATTGCCGGCGATTCGTACAGCCGTCAGCATTCGCTGTTCGATTTGGTTACGCGAAATTTGGATTATTTGGTTGCGAGCGTGCATAATCCGCAGATTGCTGAAGGCGCGACGCTGGCCCAGACGACCGAGATGTATATCAATGCCCTGGAGCACCCCAAGGTGTTCATGCTGGGTCACACGGGGCGTTCGGGCGTGCCGTTCGATATCGACGAGGTGCTGTTGGCAGCTAAGGCCAAGCACAAGATTATCGAGATCAACAACCATAGTCTTGAACACGGTGTCGACACTGAGCATTGGGCCGTATGCCGCAAGATCGCCGAGTGCTGCGCCGAGCTGGGCGTGGGCATTGGCGTGTCAACCGATGCCCACATTGGCATGGCCATTGGCAAGCTCGATCACGCGCGCAAGATGCTCGACGAGATTCACTTCCCGCTGGATTTGATCGTGACGCGCGACCGCGAGACGCTGCTGCGCGAGATGGCGGCAGCCGGCGTGTGCGATCTGCGCAAGGGGATGTAGCGGAGTTTATAAACCAAGCGAAGGGGGCGGCCCAGGCGGGTCGCCCCCTTTCTTGTCCCAAAAATCTACTGAGGTCGGTTAGCGGCGTTCGAGGACCGCTACGGTTTCGGTGTGGTCGGTGTGAGGGAACATGTCGACGGGCGTGATCTTGAGCAGGCAATAGCCTCCGTCGAGGAGCTGATGCAGGTCGCGCTCTTGAGTTACGGGGTTGCAGCTGATATAGGTGATGCGGCGCGGCTTAAGCGCGCAGGCAGCTTCGAGGAACTCGGGCGTGGAGCCGGCGCGCGGCGGATCGATGGAAAGGACATCGACCCGCTCGTTGTTATCGGCGGCATCCAGGATGTAATCGGTGGCGTCGTCGACCATAAACCAAGCGCTGCGGGTGAGGCCGTTGAGCTCGGCATTGCGGCGTGCGTCGGCAATGCCCGCCGGGTTGCGCTCCACGCCGAGCAGCATAATGCCGATACCCTTGTTCTGGGCATCTTTAGCTGCGCAAAGACCGATGGTACCGCTGCCACAGTAGGCATCCATGAGCACATCGCCCTGGTGCAAATCCATGCCGTCGATAGCGAGCTGATAGAGCAGCTCGGTCTGTTGCGGGTTGGTCTGATAAAACGCGGTGGGGGAGATGTCGAATTCGCAGCCGAGCAGCTGGTCGCGCATGCATTCGGCGCCATAGACGATACGAGTCTCCTCACCCAAGATGGCGTTACCGGGACGTCCATTGATATTTTGGGCAACGGTGACGATATGCGGATCGAGCGCCGCGACGGCCTCAAAGAACTCCTGTGCATGCGGTAAGTCACGCTGGGCGGTCACGAGCGTAACCATGACCTGGTCGGTACGCCAACCGCAGCGGACGACGGCATAGCGGAGCAAGCCCAGATGCTTGTCCTCGTTAAAGGCGGGAATGTGCAGGCGCTCAGCTTCACGCGCGATGCCGTTAAGAATCTGTCGGGCGCCCGGTGCCTCGACGGGGCATTCGGGTACGGCAACGATCTTGTGCGTGCCGCGCTCAAAGAAACCGCAGCGGACAGCGCCCTCTTTGCCGGGGGCAAAGGGAGTGGCGGCCTTATGGCGAAAACCGCGCGGCGCAGGATATTTGCCCGGGTCGCCCAGGGTGACTCCCATACCGCGAATAGGATCTACAGCAATGCCTTCACGCTCACAAAGCGAAGCAAAAAGCTCCTCCATAGCAGCCTGCTTAGCTGCCAACTGCTTTTTATAAGGACGATTGAGAGCAGTGCACCCACCGCAAGATTTCATGATGGAACAAGGCGACTTGGGATCCACAACCTTATGCGCAGATGGAACCGAATCATTATGCGGACGCTTGGAACGCGTCCGCGGCGCTTTGTCCCCGCCCCGACGAGAGTCAGAACGCTTGGTCTTAGCTTTGTTCTTGGTCGATTTGCTTTTTGCAGCTTTAGAAGACTTGGATCTCTTAGAAGATTTCTCCTCCTTCGACCCCTCAGCCGCCTCGATCAAAGCACGACGAGCCTTACGCTCCGCACGAGATTCTGCCATCAATAACTCCACTAATTCATGAATTAAAGCTGCAAGTATTGTAGCGTGCCAGGCCAGCAGACGATATACAAGCGGTTTAATCGTGTCAGTGATAAGCCCAACGACGGTTGCCCGCCGCGTGAGGGGTGTGGGGGTTAAGTTTATCGCGAGTTCCGCACGAACAGGAGGCCACTTAATGTGGCCTCCGTCGTGAGCAGGACTGTAGAGCAGGAAACTTAACCCCCACGCCCCTCACGCGGCGGGCAAACCCTCCCTTGTACTTTATCAAGGTAGAGTGTATGATTCTGGTCGTTACATGATTCACTTTACCTAACTAAAGTGCCATCAAGGGGGAATACCATGAATACCGATATGTCTCGTCGTCAGTTTGTTGGCCTAGCCGGCTCGCTTGCCACGGTGCTTGGCCTTGGTCTTGTCGGTTGCGGCGGTGGTGCCGGCAAGGGCTCCGCTGCTGGCTCTGCCGCGGCCAAGGATGTGAAGGGCGCTGCGGAGTCCAAGAAGCTCGTGGTGGGCTTTGATAAGTCCTATCCTCCGTACGGCTTTGTGGGCGACGACGGCGAGTACACTGGTTTTGACCTCGATCTGGCCAAGGCTGTCGCTGATAAGCAGGGCTGGGAGGTCAAATACGAGGCCATCGACTGGGACGCCAAGGATACGCTGCTTAACTCGGGCGCCATCAACTGCATCTGGAACGGCTTTACCATGGAGGGCCGTGAGGATGACTATACGTTCTCCGAGCCGTACATGCTCAACGAGCAGGTGCTGGTGGTAAAGAAGGATGCAGGCATCAAGAGCTGGGACGATCTTGCCGGCAAGACCGTGATTACCCAGACCGATTCCGCTGCGCAGGATGTGCTCGAGGGCGACCAGAAGGATCTGGCGGCGACGTTTGCCACGCTCGACACGATCGGCGAGTACAACACGGCCTTTATGCAGCTCGAGAGCGGCGCGGTCGATGCCGTGGCTTGCGACCTTTCGATTGCCCAGTATCAGCTCGCCGCCAAGCCCGATGCTTATACGCAGCTTGATGAGCCGCTGTCCAGCGAGCACTACGCCGTCGGCTTTAAGAAGGGCGACACCAAGTCGGCCGACGCCGTGACCGAGTCGCTCAAGGCACTCTACGAGGACGGCACGGTCAAGGACCTGTGCGACAAGTATGCGGATTACGGTCTTTCCTTCGACAACTGGGTTCTGAAATAGCGGCTTTCCCAGGCACCCGATTTTGCCGTTCAAACCGTCGCTTGCGTACATTTAGTACGCGGCGCTCCTCTTTCACGGCAAACTCGAGCACCTGGAAAACCCGCTTTAGCATTGGGTTTGCTGTTCTGTTGTCGCGAAAGAGAGCTTAGGTTGTCTATCCAAGTCATGATGCAGATGCTTGGCCAGGGATTCTTGGTCAGTTTGCAGCTGTTTGTGCTGACGCTGCTCGGGTCGATTCCGCTGGGAATTCCCGTGGCGTTTATGCGCATGAGCAAAATCGCGCCGCTTCGCTGGATTGCGCGCATCTATATCTCGGTCATGCGTGGCACGCCGCTCATGCTGCAGATGTTTGCCATCTACTTTGCCCCGTACTACGTGTTTGGCATTTCGCTCACGCCCGATTCCAAGTGGACGGCGTGCGTCGTGGCGTTCATCATCAACTACGCCGGTTACTTTGCCGAGATCTATCGCTCGGGCTTGCAGTCCATTCCGCACGGTCAATACGAGGCTGCCGAGGTGCTGGGCTATTCGCGCGTGCAGACGTTTCTGTATATCGTGATGCCGCAGGTCGCCAAGCGTATTCTGCCGGCGATGGGCAACGAGATCATCACGCTGGTCAAGGACACGTCGCTGGCGTTTGCCATTGGCGTGGGTGAGATGTTCTCGACGGCCAAGGCGCTGGTCGCCTCGCAGGTGAGCATGGTGCCGTTTGCGATCGCGGCGCTGATCTACTGGATTTTTAACTTTGTGGTCGAGATGCTGCTGGGCGCCGCCGAAAAGAAGCTGGACTATTATCATGACTAACTCAGTGATGAAAATCGAAAACGCGCGTAAGGCGTTTGGCGGCAATGAGGTGCTCAAGGATATCTCGCTCGAGGTGAAGCGTGGCGAGGTCGTGGCGATTATCGGGCCTTCGGGCGGCGGCAAGTCCACGCTGCTGCGGTGTGCCACGCTGCTCGAGACACTCGACGGAGGCTCGCTCTCGTTTGGTGACCTTGCCGTTGCGACGGATGCGGGTTCGGGCGCGGTCTATGCGAAGGGCGATGTGCCCAAGCGGGCACGCTCGCGATTCGGCTTGGTGTTCCAAAATTACAACCTGTTCCCGCACTATACCGTGATGAAAAACATCATCGACGCGCCGATCCGCGTGCTTAAGCGCCCGCGCGAGCAGGCGGAAGCTCGTGCGCGCGAGTTGATCGCGCAGATGGGGCTTACGGGCAACGAGAACAAGGTTCCGTGTGAGCTTTCGGGCGGTCAGCAACAGCGCGTGAGTATTGCCCGCGCCCTGGCGCTCGATCCGGAAATCTTATTCTTTGACGAGCCAACCTCGGCACTCGATCCCGAGCTGACGGCCGAGGTGCTGCATGTCATTAAAGACCTTGCCGCGCAGAATATGACGATGGTAATCGTGACCCACGCGATGCAGTTTGCGCGCGATGTTGCCGACCGCGTGGTCTTTATGGATGGCGGCCGCATTGTCGAGGAGGGTCCTGCCGAGCAGGTCATCGACCATTCGCGTGAGCAGCGCACCCGTGAGTTCTTGAGCCGTATCGAGGGATAGGCTCAGGTATTTACTCAACTATTAATTGAGGCGAAGCCGTCGCAGGTCTTACGGTCTGTGGCGGCTTTTTGTTTGCATCGACGGGGTTCAATAATCGCCTCACAAGCTTGTCTCTTCCTCTCGCCGCCTGTATTCATACGTGCGCCGAAAGGTATGCATGGACGGCCGCCCGTGAGGGTAGGGTGGTGGCATAGGACATTTGGAGGGTGAGTCGGCTCGGTTGCCGACCATGCTGCTCCCGGGATGGCACCGACCGCGAACTCTCCCCGTTGGCGTCGCGCATTGCGCGCGGCCCTGCAAGGAGGTCATCATGGGTGCTCCCAAGACCGGCAATGTAAGGAACGTGGTGCTCGTAGGCCAAGGCGGGGTGGGCAAGACTTCACTCGCCGAGGCCATGCTCCACCTTTCCGGCAAGACTGCCCGCCTGGGCGGCCACGACGGCACCAAGCCCACGCTCGACTATGACCCTGAAGAGGTCAAGCGTTCATTCTCCATCTCGACGACCATAGCGCCGATCGACTGGAAGGGCGCGCGCATCAATGTGCTCGATGCCCCGTGCTACCCCGATTTTATCGGCGACGCCTTTGCCGCGATGAGCGTCTGCGAGACGGCTCTGTTTGTGGTCGACGCCGAGGCCGGCCCGCAGCCTACGACGGTTAAGCTCTGGTATGCCGCCGAGGACCTGCGCCTGGCGCGTGCGGTGTTCGTAAACCGCCTGTCGCGCTCCGAGGCCAGCTTTGCGACCACGATGGACCTGCTGCAGGAGCGCTTTGGCACGCGCCTGGGCGCCGTGACCCTTCCCTGGGGCGAGGGCGAGGACTTTGACGGCATCATCGACCTGGTGCGCATGAAGGCGCGCCATTGCAACGGCACCGAAGCCGTTGAGTCGGAGATTCCCGAGGAGTATCGTGCCCAGGCCGAGGAGGCCCATGACCATCTGTGCGAGTTGGTGGCCGAGGCCGACGATGAGCTGATGATGAAGTACCTGGAAGGCGAGGAGACGCTGACGCAGGAGGAGCTTGAGGGCTTGCTGTCGAAGGCGATTGCCGAGCGCATCTTTGTGCCGGTCTTTGCGGGCGATTGCATTAAGGAGCAGGGCGTCAACTCGCTGATGGACGACATCGCGACGTACTTCCCGGCGCCGACCGACTACGGCGAGATGCCGCTTATCGACGGCGATTCGCTCAAAATCTCGAGTGACGATGACCGCCCGGTGGCCTTTGTGTTTAAGACCCTGGCTGATCCGCAGCAGGGTCGCATCAGCTTTATCAAGGTGCTGACGGGTACGCTTGAGCCGGGCCTTGAGCTGATCAATGCGCGTACCCGCAAGAGCGATCGTCTGGCTCACCTGTATGTGATGTGCGGCCGCGATATGACCGAGGTTGGCCACGCTTATGCCGGCGACATTATCGTGGCACCCAAGCTGGCGGCCGAGACGGGCGATACGCTCTCGATTACCGGCAAGGTCGAGGCTGCGGCGTTTAAGTTCCCCAACTCGCAGTACCGCATTGCCATCGAGGCCGAGAATCGCGGGGACGAAGAGAAGCTCTACACGTTTATTGAGAAGGCCTGCAAGGCCGATCCGACCATGAGCATCGATCGTGACGAGGAGACCGGCCAGACTATCATCTCCGCCGTGGGTGAGGCGCAGGTTTCGGTCCTGCTCAATCGCCTTGAGGATCGCACCAAGGTCGTGGCCAAGAGCGTGCCGATCCGCATCCCGTATCGCGAGACTATTCGCCGCACGGCAAGTGCCCAGGGTCGCCATAAGAAGCAGACAGGCGGCGCCGGCCAGTATGGTGACTGCTGGCTGCGCGTTGAGCCGCTCATTGGACCCGACGGCACGAGCGATGGCTATGAGTTTGTGGACGAGGTCGTGGGCGGTCGCATTCCGCGCTCGCTGATCCCCGCCGTGGACAAGGGCGTCCAGGAGACCATGAAGGACGGCATCATTGCCGGCTATCCGCTCACGGGCATTCGCGTGGCTGTGTACGACGGCTCGTATCACAGCGTCGACTCCAACGAGATGGCGTTCCGCGCGGCAGCTCGCATCGGCCTGCGCAAGGCGTGTGCCGATGCCGACCCGGTGGTGCTGGAACCCATCGAGGAAATCACGGTGACGATCCCCGAGAGCTACGCCGGCGCCGTGATGGGCGACATCTCGGCCTCGCGCGGTCGCGTGACGGGTATGGAGACCGATGAGCGCGGCGATACCGTGGTCATCGCGCAGGCGCCGCTGGCCGAGCTGACGGATTACTCGACGCGTCTGCGCTCTATCACGCGCGGCACGGGCGACTTTACCATGAAGCCTGCAGGCTACGAGCAGGTGCCTTATGACGTTCAGGCCAAGCTGGTTGAGCGCTATGAGGAGGGCCGCGCCAAGTAGCGTGTGACTTTGCCTGTAATATACATGCCGAGGCAAGGGCCGCTCTGGGCAATCCAGGGCGGCCCCTTTTGATCCCTAGGGGGCGGAGGAAAACGGATCATGGTAGGTTTTGGGGCAGCTTGGTCGGCCCTAGTCTCCCGAGGCCTGATTGCGGCCGGTGGCGTAGTCGATCTGCACATGCGGCTGCAGGTTGTAGCAATATACGTGGAAACAGAGGGTCCTGCCGTGGTCCTCGACCGATTGCGCCTCAAGGCGCACGCCACGGCAGACGAGTTCCTCTTCGTTATACATGGGCGTGACGCGATAGAGAACATGGTTGCCCGTGTCGTGGATGTAGTTGAGAATCTGCTCTTCAAACGGTAGCATGCCCGTCTCGTTGAGATAGCGCGTGCCGGTGAGGAGATTCTTACGGTTGGCGTTTTCGCCGCAGAGCGACCAGGCGATAAGGTGGCAGCGGTTGTAGAGGCTCTGGCCCGGAATAAAGTCGTAGCGCTGCTGGCGCCAGCCGGCGGGGTGGATGCGCGAGATATCGCCGCGCTTGCCCTGGCCGAGCGATTCGGGGCCTACGCAGGCGAGCGCTTTGCGGGTGCGGCCCAAACTGTCGAGCTTGGAGAACTTCTTAAAGCAACCCTCTTCTGTAGCGCGCTCGTATTCATCGAGCGTGAATGATGGTGTGCCGAGCGGGGGCGTGCTGTCGGCGCGAAGGGCAACGTAGGGGTTGCCGGCGTAGTCGGGAATGCTGCTGAGGTATACGCCGCGGGCGCGGTTGAGGTCGGGGTTTTCGACCTCGTCGATGGGGGTGGCGGCGCTGCCTGTGGAAGTGTCGTCACCGGTGTCAATTGCGGCGGATTCAGAGCCATCGCCGGAGTCCTCGGAGCTGGCTGTTCCCGATTCGAGCCGGGCGACCAGGTCTGCCTCGTTGCCGGTGCGCTTGGGACTCTCGTTTTGCTTCTCGGCCAGAGCTACCGCCTGTTCATCGCTTTGCGGCGACAGCAGCTTGGGAGCTCCGTCGAGCGATCCCGTAAACAGCGCAAACCCCAGCACCACGGCGGTGCCGATGGAAAGGACTTGCTTGTAGGCGGACTTGCGCGACATTGAGGCTCCTGGATGGACGGTTGGGAATCTACCAGTCTAGCAGGAGCCGCCGAGGGTCGTTCTATCGAACAAATACTTAAGATTTGGGACAAACACTACTGGCTCATTTGCCTCATATGGAGCTGCGGCGGTTGTGAATGTGGGGCTTCGGCGTTTCCCCAGATAAAACCTGCCAAAACAAACCTGTCCCTTTTTGGCAGGTTACAGGTTCATGTTGCCGTGGATGTAGGGGGTGACCTCGGGGGAGATATGGTCGCAGCCCAGCTCGCGCAGCGCGGACTCGATAACGGCGGGCAGCGGGGTCTTGCCCTTGTCGTCGACGGCGGCACCGCCGAGGGTGGCAATCTTGGCGACATCTGCGGGTGCGGCCTCGATATGCATGCAGCCGCCGACCAAGCGCGCGCGTACCTGTGCCAGATCAAGATCGTGCAGGTAATCCTCGCAGGCGCGAATCAGGGAGACCTTCTCGCGCGTAAGCTCCTCGCCCGTGGGAACACGCGTGGCAAGACATGCTCCCGCCGGTAGGTTCCAAACGGGATAGCCCCATGCGCGCAGCAGCTCGCGCTCTTCGTCCTTGGTAAAGCCGACCTCCATAAGGGGTGAGCGTACGCCGAGCTCTTCTGCCGCACGCATGCCGGGGCGGTAGTCACCGCGATCGCTTGCATTGCTGCCATCGATGACGGTGGGAAAGCCGAGCGACTTGGCGTGGTTGACGATGGCGGTAAAGCCGGCGTGCTTGCAGTGGTAGCAGCGATTAGCATCGTTGCAGGCTACTTGGGGGAGCTGCAGCTGATCCACCGAAAGATTGAGCACGGGGAGCTTAAAATGCGCCCCTTCATCAGCTTGCCCATCAACGGACTGCTCAAACGAAGTCTGTTCGGGCGTGCCGATGAGCGGCGTGGTGAGATGGACGAGGAGGGTATTGGTAGGCATGATGCGGGCACAGACCGCGGCCAAAAAGCTGCTGTCGACACCACCGGAAAAGCCGATGGCGACGCGTCCGTATGCCAAAAGCAGCTGCTCGAGTGCTGCGAGTTTGTCCTGAAGCTCCTCTGCGGGTGCGGCGGTGTCTGAAAGCATGAAAGTTCCTTACAGTTATTAAAGCTCGGATGAAACTATAATCCCACCGAGCTGCTTGTCATAAGACTTCCAGCTATGTAACGAAAGTGCAATATGCTATATACGTTATATACAAGCTTGTAAAGTGCGGTAGAGTGGCAGTAATGCAATCCGGCGAGGGGGACCGATATGATCAAGGCTGTTATTTTTGACATGGATGGAACGCTGGTCGATACCGAGCGTTTGGGGATTAGGGCCTGGAAGGCAGGCGCCGCTGAGCTGGGGCTCGCGATTGATGATGCGCTGATCCATCAGTTTATCGGTCGCACGCTACCCGATGTCATGGACATCCTAGATAAGCATTACGGCAGCCACGAGACCGCCGAGGCGATCTATGTCCGCCACAAGGAGATTCGCGACGAGATGGTCAAGACCGATCTGGAGCTTAAGGCCGGCGCTGCCGAGTGCATAGACGAGCTGTTGGCTGCGGGCTATCACGTAGGCCTTGCAACGTCATCGCGCCATGTTACGGCCGAGCGCAACCTTAAAGCATTCGGCCTCTTTGACAAGTTTGAAACGGTGACCTGCGGCGAGGACGTCGTGCACGGCAAGCCCGACCCCGAGATGTATTTGCTCGCCTGCGAGCGCGCGGGCTTTGCTCCCGAGGAATGTGCCGTGGTCGAGGATTCGCGCAACGGCTGCGTCTCGGGCATCACGGCCGGATGCCATGTCTTTGCCGTCCCCGATATCGTGCCGCTGCCGCAGGACGTGGTGGATGGCTGCGAGGCCGTGCTCGATACGTTGTTCGATCTGGCGGCGGCAGTCAAGGCCGTGCGCTAGACAATTGCGGCGTTGAAACGAGCAATTGCTCACGTTTGCGCCTAAGCATACTTGCGGGCGTGCTATAGATACGCGCCGAGGTTGATGGCCGTGGCGTCGGTCTGGCTGCTTGCCTGGGTGCTGGCGCGCTCCAATAGGAACGGACGCACCAGTTCTTGGCGGTTGATATCCTCGGCGGCGGTGACTGCGGTGACGGTGCGCGCGGCAGAGCCGATGCGGACGTGCTTGGTCTTCGCCGGCGCCTTGTTCTCGATTTGCTCCATGAGCAATTGAACGCCCTTGCGGCCAATCTCGTAGCCCGGGGGTGCCACCGTAGTGAGCGGGACCGATCCGCTCCAAGCGAGTGGGTTGCCATCGCAGCCTGCTACGCGTACTTGCCCGGGGACAGAGATGCCCTTGTCGACCAGCGCCGAGATAACGCCCGAGGCCAACACGTCGGTCAGGCCGACGACAAAATCGGGGCGTTCGTTTGCGGGGCGCTCGGCGATTTGGGCACCGATGCCGTAGCCGTCGGCAGCGGTATTCCATTCGCCGGCGTCGATGACTTCGATCTTGATATCGGGGTGCAGAGCGAGGGCCTTGTGAATGCCAAGCACGCGCAGGGTGAGCTGCATAAATGCTGCTCGGCCGACGACGACAATATGGTGCGCGCCGCGGGCGATGGCGAGTTCGGCAATGATGCGACCCTGGGCCTCGTTGTCGGCCGCTACGTAGTAGCCGGGCTCGGAGCAATGGATGTCCAGGTGGACGATCGGCACGGGCATTTTAGTCATGGCCGGATGCCAGTCGGGGGACGCCATGGGCTGAACCATGACGCCGGACATCTGCGTGCCCATAAAATAGCGCAGGTAATGGTCCTCGAGAATGTCGTCGTTATCGGCGTTGGCGATGAGCAGGTCGTAGCCGTGCTTGCGGGCCTCGTTGTGGGCGCCGCTGGCGATTTGGAGCGAAAAGCCGTGGTCGAGACGGGGAAGCACCAGGCCAAAGGACTTGGTGGCGCCGCCCGCGAGCTGACGAGCGCTTTGGTTGGGCAGGTAGCCCAGGCGATTGATGGTCTCGTTGATGAGCTTGAGGGTCTCGGGGCGCAACTTTTCGGGATGGTTGAGCGCGTTGGAAACCGTGCCCAACGAAACCCCGGCCTCGCGCGCGACGTCGCTGATTTTTACCTTTGCCATAGCGGCCCCTTTGATGCGTTTCAAGTACAAGCCAGATTGTAGCATCCCAAACCTTCCAAAAAGGGACAGGTTTATTTTGGCAGGTTTTATCTGGGGAAACGCCGTTGCCAGCGCGACCACCACGAAGGGGACAGGCACCTTTGCGGTGGTTTGGACCGGCTGGGCATGTGTGCATCGGGTGGTATCTAAGTTGAGATACCACTTCTGGTATATCAGCTTGCGCTTGCGTGAGTACAATACTCGAACGTTATACGTCTCAGCGCCCCCTGTGCGTGGATGTCTTGCAGTCACGCGAACGAAGGGATTTATCCTATGTGCGGAATTGTCGGCTACACCGGCTCTGATATTGCAAAGAACATCCTGGTCACGGGCCTCAAGCGTATGGAGTATCGCGGCTATGACTCCTCGGGCGTCGCGCTCGAGGTAGGCGAGGGCGCCGCGGCGCACCTCGACGTCATCCGCCGCGTGGGCAAGGTCGCGGGCCTGGAGAGCGAGCTTTCCAACATCGACAGCGACGCTACCTGCGGTATCGGCCACACCCGTTGGGCCACTCACGGCAAGCCCTCCGTCGTTAACGCTCACCCCCACACCAGCTGCGACGGTCGTATCGCCATCGTCCACAACGGCATCATCGAGAACTTCGCCGAGCTGCGCGAAGAGCTGGAGGGCCGCGGCCATCACTTTAAGAGCGAGACCGATACCGAGGTCTTCGCGCATCTGATCGAAGAGGCTTATGCCGAGACGCACGACCTGATGGCCTCCGTGCGCGAGGCTTGCACCCACGTGGTCGGTGCCTATGGTCTGGCCGCCGTGTGCGCTGACGAGCCCGGCGTGATCGCCGTGGCCCGCAAGGATTCCCCGATCGTGGTCGGCGCGGGCGAGACCGGCGCCTATGTCGCCTCCGACGTCATCGCGCTCATCGACGCAACCCGTGACGTCGTGGTGCTCGAGGACGGTCAGTTTGCCAAGCTCACGCCCGCAGGCGTCGAGTATACCGACGAGGCCGGCAACGTGATTGAGCCCAAGGTCACCCACATCGACTGGGACCTGGACATGGCAGAAAAGGGCGGTTATCCCGACTTTATGCTCAAGGAAATTCACGAGCAGCCGCGCGTCGTGCGCGACACGCTGGTCGGTCGTATGACGCCGGCCGGCGAGCTCGACATCGACGAGCTGGGCCTTTCGCTCGAGGAGCTCAACGACATCGACCGCGTCTACGTGATCGCTTGCGGCACCAGCTATCATGCTGGCCTCATTGCTAAGAATCTCATTGAGGGCTGGGCTCGCATCCCCACCGAGGTGGAGGCGGCCAGCGAGTTCCGTTATCGCAATCCCATCATTACGCCGACGACGCTTGTCGTTGCCGTGTCCCAGTCGGGCGAGACGGCCGATACCCTTGCCGCCATTCGCGACGCGCGCATCAAGGGTGCCAAGGTCTTCGGCATCACCAACGTGGTGGGCAGCCCCGTGGCGCGTGAGAGCGACGGCGTCATCTACACCAAGGCCAACAAGGAGATCGCGGTCGCCTCGACCAAGAGCTTCATCGGCCAGGTTGTGAGCCTGACGCTGCTGGCTCTGCTGCTGGCGCAGGTCAAGTACCGCCTGACCACCAAACAGGCACGCATGCTGTTCCGCGAGCTTTCCGATACTGCCGAGCAGATCCAGTGGATTTTGGACACGCAGACCGATGCCGTGCATGAGGCTGCCCTGCTGTGCAAGGATGCGCAGTCGGCGCTGTTCGTGGGCCGCGGCATGGGTGCCGCTATTTCCTACGAGGGTGCGCTCAAGCTCAAGGAGGTCAGCTACCTGCACGCCGAGGCCTACGCCGCCGGCGAGATGAAGCACGGCCCCATTGCCCTGATCGACCCGGGCTTCCCTGTCATCGCTGTGGCCACCAAGAGTGCCACCTACGACAAGACCGTGTCGAACCTTATGGAGTGCAAGGCGCGCGGTGCCAAGGTCATCGTCGTTGCCACCGAGGGCGACGAGGAGATCAGCAAGATCGCCGACTGCATTATCCGCGTGCCGGCAGTCCGCGACGTGTTCAGCCCCATCACGGCGAGCGTTCCTCTGCAGCTGCTCGCACGCGAGGTCGCCATCCTGCGCGGCTGCGACGTCGACCAGCCCCGTAACCTGGCGAAAAGCGTCACGGTCGAATAATCGAGTTCCGTCGTTCTAACAACTAAGGCCCGGCTCCGCATCAAGACGGAGCCGGGCCTTGTTGCATTTGCCCAGATAAAACCTGCCAAAATAAACCTGTCCCTTTTTGGCAGGTTAGCGGAGCTTGCTGGTCTCGAAGTACTCGGGGAACTGGTCCAGAACCTCGGTTTGATTGCGGAACATCATGTGCAGGTGCTTGCTGACCAAAAAGCTCGCTTCGATGGGGTCGCGACCGGCGATAGCGCGGCGAATCTGCTTGTGCTCGTTCACGATGTCCTGATTGTCGAGAACCTGCGTGGCGGCGCGCAGCCAGCGGAAGCGCTCCAGGTCGGCATTGGTCTCTTCGAGCCACGACCACACGGTGCTGCGACATGCGATGCTAAAAATCATGTGATGCATGAGGTTGTCGCTCAAAAAGAAGCCGATGCGATCCTCCTCGGCCATGGCCTTTTCCTGCAGCACGATGGCGCGGTCGAGCTGCTCGATGCCGGCCGACGTGGCGCGCGCACAGCACTCCACAATCACCTGCTTTTCCAGATGCTCGCGGATGTAACAGGCACTCTCGGCAAGGGTGAGGTTGATGGGCGAGACGTAGGTGCCGCTCTGGGGCACGGTGCGCACCAGGCCTTCCTGCGCCAAGCGAACCAAAGCCTCGCGCACGGGCGTGCGACCCATGTCCAGGTCATCGCAAAGCTGCTTGACGCCCAGCTTTTCGCCCGGCTTGTAGTCCAGGTAGACGATTTTGCGTCGAATGGTGTGGTAGGACTGGTCCTGTAGGCTCGTTTCCTGCTCGCCGACGTGCATCGATTCTTCCATAGCGCCTCGCAACTGTTCTATCAAACTCATATGTCAGTTGTTAATTATGCCGCGAATCAGCTCTCCGCGGTGGGTAATTCGGCTGTTGCCTGAGAACTATCGCGGCATCTTAGTCTGTGTTTGCGCAAGGCTGTGCTCAATGTTGCCGTATCATAAGCCGTCGCAAACGTGAAATAGAAAGAAGGAATCCCATATGCAACTGGCAAATATCGTACGCGAGCGCTGGAAAGGCGTCTTGTTCTGCCTGATCATCGCCATTCCCGCGACGTTGCTCGGCAAACAGGTTGAGGTGGTCGGCGGTCCGGTATTCGCCATCCTCTTTGGCATGGTCCTGGCGCTCGTCTTTCCCAAGAATCGTCGCGAACAGCTCGCCGCAGGCGTCACCTATACGTCCAAAAAAGTCTTGCAGTACGCGGTTATCCTGCTTGGCTTTGGCATGAACCTCTCCCAGATTCTGTCCAAGGGCGCCCAGTCGCTGCCGATTATCGTGGCGACAATCTCGACCTCGCTTGTCATCGCCTTTGTGCTCTGCCGCGTTATGAACGTGCCGGGCAAGATCGCGACGCTTGTGGGTGTGGGTTCGTCGATTTGCGGCGGTTCTGCCATCGCTGCGACCGCACCCGTCATCGATGCCGACGATCGCGAGATTGCCCAGGCTATTTCGGTCATCTTCCTGTTTAACGTTATCGCGGCGCTCGTGTTTCCGACGCTCGGCGGCATGCTCGGGCTGACCAACGAGGGCTTTGGCCTGTTTGCCGGTACCGCCATCAACGACACCTCGTCCGTAACGGCTGCGGCGAGCGCCTGGGACAGCATGCACCCCGGCGCCAATGTGCTCGAGAGCGCCACAGTGGTCAAGCTCACCAGGACGCTGGCCATTATTCCCATCACGTTGGTTCTCGCATGCTGGCAGATGCATCTGGCGCGCAAGGCCGGCGGTGACGCCAAAAGCACGTTCTCGCTTAAACGCGCGTTTCCCATGTTCGTGCTGTTCTTTGTGCTGGCGAGCGTGATCACCACGGTGCTTCAGCTTCCCGCGTCCTTTACGGCGCCCATCAAGGAGCTGTCGAAATTCTTTATTGTGATGGCCATGGCGGCTATTGGCTTTAATACCGATATCGTCGAGCTGGTCAAAAAGGGCGGCAAGCCCATCGCATTGGGCTTTTGCTGCTGGATTGGCATTGCGTGCATGAGTTTGGGAATGCAACACGTACTGGGAATCTGGTAGAGAAGTAGCTTGTTTGCGTGCTGGTTGCTGGTGAGCGCATTCTCACGGTGGAGCGATAGGAGCTCTTGCGGGTATGGCTTGTCCGCAGGTTTATAAGTCCCGAAGAGCTCTTATCGCCCCGCCAGGATGGCGATGCGGGGCAACACCTATACTCGCAGGACGGCGCTTTCTGCCCTATAGTGTTTGGTGAGCAATATCGTTCAATTTTGAAACACTCGGTCGTGCGACCGCCGGCGGTTGCACGTCGCCGCGGACAGGGGCGAATCATGGATAGCGATGCCAAGCTGAACATCTTGACCGAGGCCCTGGCTGCTGCCGGGGCCTCGGCATTGGCGATCGATGCGCGTGGGGACGTCGCGATCTCGACCATGAATGACGCGGCGCTTGAGCGGGATGTGGCGGCTTTTGTTGCTGAGCGTCTCGACCGTATAGGAGACGGCGCGCGTCTGGTTATGGGGCGTGAGGGTACGCGCCTGAGCCTGACCGTTCGCCCCACCGACAAAGAGGGCGGGGGGCTTTGGGTTGTCGTGGTCCGCGAGGTGCGCGGTGCCGCGGCGCATGCGGGCATCGAGTGGCTCAACGCCGACGAAGTTGAGGCCCGCTACGAATCGAGCGCGTACGGCATCGTTGAGGGGGCGGCCTCGGTGGCTGCGCCGGTTGCAGAGAGTTACGCGCGCGGTGTGCCTCTTATGCTCGAGGGCGAGCTGGGAGCGGGTCAGGTCGAGATCGCCAAGCGCCTCTATCTGGACGGTCCTTTTGCCGATCAGCCCTTTGTTTCCGTTGCGCTCGATGAGCTCACCGAGCGCGGTTGGCGCCATGTACTCAAAAGCGTCGAATCGCCGTTGTTCCAAATGGGGCTGACCCTTTGCATTGAGGGCTGGAACGCGGTTGGCCCCCAGCGCCTCCGCGAGCTGGTCTCCACGATGACCGACACCGCGTTGGCGACGCGCTGCCATGTGGTGCTGACGGCGAATGACATGCCGGGCGGCGGCGAAAGTGATCAAGCCGCCTTTGTGACCGAGCGCTTCGCCTGTGCGGTGAGCGTCGCGCCGGCAATCGCCGAGCAGGGAGCCGCGTCGACGAAGGTCGCGCGCTATTTGGAATATCTCGCTGATGCATTTGGGACGGCAGCGCCCACGCTGTCTGCCGCGGCGACGAAGACGCTCGATGCTTACCGCTGGCCGCGCAACTATCTGCAGCTCCGCGAGGTCTCGGAACGACTGTATATATTGGTGGGGACGGGCACGGTGGACCGCGCTGTGGCGGAGGAAGTGCTCGCCCAAGAGGACGTGATTAAGACCGCAACCTTTGGCGCCCCGACGCTTGAAAGTGACCTGTATATCCTGCGACCGCTGGCCGATACCGAGCGAGATATCGCGCATCTGGTTGTAGACTATCTCCACGGCAACCGAACCCGTGCGGCGGAGGTGCTGGGCATAAGCCGTACAACGCTGTGGCGCTTGCTGAAGGACGATGACCGTTGAGCGAGGCGCCCGTGACCGCACGCGACGCGTGTGCTACAGTCCAAAGCGTTATTGTTTCGATTTGGTTACGGCGTGCGAGGGCATATGGCTGAGACTTCAAAACCGAGCCGCAGAAGGCGGAGTGCCGCGCCGGTCAACCGACGCACGACATCGGTGACGTGGGGCAAACACGCCTCGGGGTTTGATGGCTCGTTCAAGCGCACTAAATACGGCTACCCTTCGGCAAGCGCCCGCTTGGCAATGCAGGCAGAGTCCTCGCTGTGGGGCCGCAAACGCGTGGTGGGCTCAAAGCTCAAGCACGACGGAACGCTCGGCTACATCAGCCGCGGGGCGGCTCGCCGCAGCGGGCTCAATCCCGCCGGCTGGCATCGCTACGTGCCGATCGTGGCCGCCGTTGCAGTGATCGTCATCGCGCTCGCTGCGCTTGGCTACGCCGGCGGTGGCGCCAACTTGGACGCAATGTTTAAATCGCCCGAGCTCGCGCATGTAGGTACAGAAGTTGTCGAGGGCGCTCAGGCCCAGACGGGCGTCGCGCCCCAGCGCGGTATCGTTGCGGCGGCCTCCACCATCGCCGATGCGCAAAAGGACGAGGACGAACAGGGCGATGGCGCCGAAACGGCCCAGACGAACGAAACGACGACAACGGCGACGTCAATATAAGTTACGAGTGGGGTAGCTAATTTGGGACGGGGCTTTTTTAGCTGCCCAAGACAGTGGCTCATTCGATGTCAGTCGCCAAAAGCGAGCGAGCCGCATTTGCGCCAAGGTGACGTGAAATGAGAGGGCGCTGACCTTCTGGTCGCGCCCTCGAAATTGAACGTCAGATTGGCGTGAATGCGGCCCGCGCAGCGTCAACGAGCCCGCCGTTCGGTAGAACGGCGGAACTAATTACCTTACGTAGATGATGTTGTCGCGGCGCGGCTTTGCCTCGGGTAGCGTGTCCTCGGCATAGCCCAGAATGCAGTGACCGACACCGCGCAGGCTGCCGTCGGCGGGCAGGCCCCAGCTGGCCAGCAGCTCCAGGCCCTCGGGCGAGTCAAAGACCTCATGCGCGCGGTGAATCCAGCACGAATCGACACCCAGTGCATAGGCGGCGTTGAGCAAGTTGCCCATGGCGAGCGAGCCGTCTTCCAGATGTGTGGGCACGCTGCGGTCAACCAGCACCACCACAACGGTCTTGGCGCCATAGAAGGGGTCGCTGTTGCTGCCCATGACCTGGGCGTTGAGCTGTGAGAGACGCTCGACGGTCGCGGGGTCGGTGACGGCGACAAACGTCACCGGCTGGCGGCCCATGCCGCTCGGTGCATATTGGCCGGCTTCGATAATACGTGCAAGCTTTTCGGCCTCGACGGGACGATCGCTGTAGTTGCGGCAGCTGCGGCGGTGAATGAGTGCTTCGATAGTCTCCATGGTGTCTCCTTGCGGTGGCGTTGCAGATGCCCCGTTCATACCCGCCGGGCTTAAACGATAGACGGTCAATTGCCCGGCCAAAAGGATAGATTCCAATTGGGAAAGTAGGTTTGCATAAAAGTACCTTCAGAATGTGACAAACAAATGGGATGGTTAAACGTTTTATCCCGTCTACCCTGCGGTTTTTTACCACTTGCCTAAATGACGAACGCATAACCTCTGATAAAGGTTTTACTAAAGGAGTACCAACGTTTATCGATGCGCCGTGGTGGCGCCGGGCCAGGAGGTAACATCATGTTCCAGGCTGGAGATGTCGTCGAGACCGATTTCGAAGGATTTCTGAAGCTGCTGCGTTCCAAGACGCGCGCTTTCGTGTCGATCAACGATCACGAGTACTACATCACGCACACCGATGGCTATTGGCGTGTTCAGGATTGCGAGGCCCTCAACGACAAGGGCCACTTTACTGACTGTTCTGAGTTGGTCAACACGGTCTGCGAGGTCGTCGAGCTGCCGTGGATTGCCGGCAAGAGCCTGCATGACAGCTTCTCGGGCGCTACGGTCTATGAGGCCGTCGCCGCTTAACAGGCAATAAAACCCGATTTTCACGTGACCGCTGGCGCCGCCCCCGCGCCGGCGGTCTTTTTCTGCCGATAGGCCATAAAAGTGCACGCATTTGCGGAGAGGCTGTTGACGATAGTCAAAACTCGGACTAATCTAGAGACATAAAATTGGTCAAAAATCGGACAATCGAATGGTGGGATAGATGAATGGTGCGGTTAAACTGGTCGACTTCGACCGGTTGCTCAATGGACTCGACCATATCTATTCGGAGTTCTCGCGTGCCTGCGGCCTTTCGGACTGCGCTTACTGGATGCTCGTCGATACCAGCACGGCGGGCGGCAGTATTGCCGTAAGCCGTCTGACAAGCGAATGGTTCTACAGCAAGCAGACCATCAATTCGGCAATTAAAACCTTGACGGCGCGGGGCTTCGCAACGTTGGAGTTTGCCGAAGGCAGCCGTAAGAACAAGGTTGTGAGCCTGACCGAAGAGGGCAGGCGATTTGCCGAGCGTTATGCGCTGCCGGCACTCAAGGCCGAGCAGCGAGCCTTTGGCGCGCTTGAGCCATGTGAGCAGCGCGAGATTATGCGCTTGATCGGCAAATTCTCTCAGGTGCTCGGCGACGAGTGCGAGACATTTAAACAGCAGGTGGCAGCCGCAAGCCAGATGCAAGATCGACGTGAGGGGGAGTCGTGCGACTGTTAATGAGGTTTTTGAAGCCCTATCGAGGGCTTGTCGCAGTGACGCTGCTGGTGCTGCTGGTGGATAACGTCGGTACGCTGTTGGTTCCCACGATGCTGGCGAACATGGTCAACACCGGTATTACCACGGGCGATATCGACTACATTTTACGCAACGGCCTATACATGTTTATCGCGACCAGCATGGCTAGCGGCGGCACGGTGCTGGGCTGCTATCTTTCGGCGCGCCTGGCCGCCAACGTGGCTTGCGATATCCGCAATGCCGTGTACGACAAATCGCTCGAGCTCGCGGCCAGCGATTTTGAGCGCTTTGGCACCGGATCGATGATCACGCGCTCGCTCAACGACATCAACGTGATTCAGCAGGCGATTCTGCAGACGATTCAGCTGGTGCTGCCCGTGCCGTTTTTGGCTGTGGTGGGCATCATCTTCGCCTGGTTTATCGATCCCGCCATGGGCACGCTTCTGGGCGTAGTCGTTGCGATTGTGCTGGTGGCGGCGGTCTTTACGGTTGCCAACGCGGCGCCGATTTTTATGCGCCTACAGGGCTTTATCGACCGCATGAACGTGGTGCTGCGCGAGAATATTGTGGGCGTGCGCGTCATCCGTGCGTTTAACAAGGAGCGCCACGAGGAACGGCGTCTGGACGAGGTGTTTAGCGAATACGCCGCCAACGCCATCAAAGTCAACCACCTGTTTGTGGGCCTCGACAGCTCAAGCTTCTTTTTGATGAACATCGCCGAGGTGGCGGTGCTGTGGGTGGGCGGCAACCGCGTAGGCGCCCACGCCATGCAGATTGCGAGTATCTCGGCGGTGCTGGAGTACGCGATCCTGATCCTGTTCTTTGTGATGATGGCGCAGATGGTGGTGCTAACGCTGCCACGCGCCGCGGCATGCCTAAGCCGTGCACAGCAAGTGCTGGAGATTGAGCCGAGCATCGTCGATGGCGAGCGCACGCTGGGTGACGGGGCGCCTGCCTCCGAGGACGATGCGGATGCTGTTGCCGTGTTCGATCATATGTCGTTTCGCTTTGACGATGCCGACGAGGACACCCTGTGCGACCTGAGCTTTGCCTGTCGTCGCGGTCAGACGACCGCAATCGTCGGCTCGACGGGTTCGGGCAAGTCGACGGTGGCAAAGCTTTTGCTGCGTTTTCACGATGCCACGAAGGGCGCCATTCGATTGGTCGGCGTCGATCTGCGCGAGCTTCCGCAAGATGAGATCCGTGGATGCATCGCCTATGTACCGCAGAAGGCGTGGCTGTTCTCGGGCACGGTGGCGAGCAACCTTCGCTTTGGTAACGAAGGCGCGACCGAGGGCGACATGCTTCACGCGCTTGAGGTTGCCCAGAGCACCTTTGTACTCGACCAACCGCAGGGGCTCGATACCCCGGTGGCGCAGGGCGGTACGAACTTTTCGGGCGGCCAGCGCCAGCGTTTGGCAATCGCCCGTGCGCTCATGAAGCATGCCGATCTATATATCTTCGATGACAGTTTTTCGGCCCTGGACTTTAAGACCGATGCCGCCCTGCGTCATGCGTTGCAAGACGAGACGCGTGACGCTGCGGTGCTCATCATCGCGCAGCGCATCTCGACGATCTTGCACGCCGACCAGATCGTCGTGCTCAAGGATGGCGAGGTTGTGGGCTTGGGCACGCATAGCGAGCTTATGGAAACCTGCGAGGTGTACCGCGCCATCGCGGAATCGCAGATGAAGGGAGGTGAGTAGCATGACCGAGGAGCTCAAGAAGCAGGGCGGCGTTGATGACGCCGCTGCCGCGGGACTGGTCGAGGAAACGGCTGCCGTGGCACCCGAGCTGGATGACGCCGCCAAGGCTGCAGCCGAGCGCGAGGCTCGCCGCCAAGCGCTCTACGAGGAAAACGAACGTGCCGAGGACGAGCGCGCCCGCGCCGAGGCAGAGCGTATGCGCGACGTGGACGATGAAGACGAGGACGAGACGCCTCGAGATACCTGGGCGACGGTGCGCCGCCTGTGGAGCGAGGCTGCCGGCGACCATTGGCGCTTCTATATCGTGTTCGCGAGCATTGTGTTCTATGCCATCTTTAACACTGCTGCGCCGGCATATAGCGCCCGCGTGATCGATGAGCTGTGGAGCCACATTCAGGTGGCGTTTGCCAACGACACCACCTTCAACATCACCTGGGAGAACTGCGGCAGGACCATCTTCATCTACTTTATGATCTGGACGGCCGCTGCCTCGTTCTACGCGCTCCAGAGCTTTTTGATGTCGAGCGTTGCCGAACGCCTCAACCTGTGCCTACGCAACCGCATCGCACAAAAGCTCAACCGTCTGCCGCTTGCCTTTTTTGACGTGCATCGTCCCGGCGAGGTCGTCAGCCGCGCGACCAACGACCTGGACAAGATGTCCGAGAGCATGCAGCGCGGATTGCTGCAGCTGCTCGTGTCGATCGGCACGGTTGTTGGTGCTGTGAGCGTGATGTTCGTGTTCAGCGTGCAGCTTACGCTCGTCTTTCTGTTCTTTACGGCACTGTCGCTGCTGGTGACGAAGGTCGTCTCGCGCCGCACACACGATGTGACGGGCGAGCGCCAGGAGTGGGTGTCCAAGATTACGAGTGCGGTCGAGGAAGGCTATTCGGGCCGTCTGGTGATCCGCGCGTTTAACCGCGAACGTCAGAGCTCCGCTGAGGTGCACGAGGCTTCGAAGGAACTGGCTCGTGTGAGCACCAAGGCCGACTTTATGATCAATGCTGTCGGCCCCGCGGTGCGCTTTATCGGCCGTTTGGCGCAGATCGTTATTGCGCTTGTGGGCTGCAGCATGCTGGTTGCCGGTCACATGACCGTCGGCGTGTTCCAGGCGTTCTTCCAGTTTATCTACGAGGCGTCCGAGCCCATGACGCAGTTGTCGTTTACCTTCAACTCGCTGCAGAGCGCGCTGGCGAGTGCAGAGCGCGTGTTCGACCTGCTCGATGAGCCCGAGATGGAGGCCGATCCGCAGTCGGGCGAGGCCGCCAAGCTGCCGGGTCGTGCGGAGGGCCACGTCGCCTTTGAGCATGTGCGCTTTGGCTACGCGCCCGACAAGCCGCTCATGCGCGACGTGTCGTTTACCGCCGAGCCGGGCCAGAAGATTGCCGTGGTGGGAACCACGGGCGCAGGCAAGACGACGCTCATCAACCTGCTCATGCGCTTCTACGAGATTGACGGCGGGCGTATTACGCTCGACGGCGTGGATACGAGCCGCATGGACCGCGGCGAGCTACGGCAGCAGTTTGGCATGGTGCTGCAGGACGCCTGGCTATTCGATGGCACGATTGCCGAAAACATCGCCTACGGCTGCCCCGAGGCGACGCGCGAGGAGATTGTCGCGGCCGCTCGTGCCGCGCAGGTCGACTTCTTTGTGCGCACCATGCCGCAGGGCTACGACACGCGCGTGGCCAACGATGCCGAGAGCATCAGCCAGGGCCAGCGTCAGCTGCTGACCATCGCACGCGTGCTGCTCAATAACCCGGCGATTCTCATCCTGGACGAGGCGACCTCAAGCGTGGACACGCGTACCGAGCTTGCCATCGGCCGTGCCATGGACGCGCTTATGCGCGGGCGCACGAGCTTTGTGATCGCGCACCGTTTGTCGACGATCGTCGATGCCGACCTGATCTTGGTCATGGACCACGGCAATATCATCGAGCAGGGTACGCATAAGGAGCTGCTGGCTGCCGAGGGTGCCTACGCCGACCTCTATCTGAGTCAGTTCGCATAATGTGACAAAGGGACAGTCCCGCATGTCACATCAAAAGGAATGGCGCGCCGGGGATTGATTCCCTGGCGCGCCTTTTGCGTCGGTGCCGATGTCGTTTTGTGCCGCTTGCGTTCCTAACGTTCGTCCACGAGCTTGGCGACGAGGGCCTTGAGCTCGGCCACCTCTCGCTCGAGTTCCTTGACGCGGCGGGCATTCTCGGTGATGCCCTGGCGGTTGAGGGCGGACTGCTCGGCGGCGTCATCGGGCATGTACTCGCGATGCTGCTTGGCGTCGAAACTCTCCTCGAACACACGGCAACCGTTGCGCTTGATGATACGTCCCGGCACGCCCACGACGGTGCAGTTGTCGGGGACGTCCTTAACGACGACCGAGTTGCCGCCGATCTTGACGTTGTTGCCGATGCGGATGTTGCCGAGCACCTTGGCGCCCGTGCCCACCGTGACATTGTTGCCCAGGGTGGGGTGACGCTTGCCGGTCTCGTTGCCGGTGCCGCCGAGCGTGACGCCCTGGTAGAGCACACAGTTGTCGCCCACAATGGTGGTCTCGCCGATGACGACGCCCATGGCGTGGTCGATAAAGAAGTGCTTGCCAATCTGCGCGGCAGGGTGAATCTCGACGCCGGTGATGTGGCGGGTGATTTGCGAGAGCACGCGGGCGAGCGAGCGATGACCGTGCTCCCACAGCCAGTGCTCGGGCACGTGGTTCCACTTGGCGTGCAGGCCAGGATAGGAAAGGAAGATGACCAGACCGTTTTGCGCGGCGGGGTCCTGCGCCTGGACGGTCTTGATGTCCTCGCGAATGGTATTGATAAAGCTCACCGGCCGCCCTCCCTTAGCGCCATGGCAATGCGATTCAATAAAGTATAGCGATTCGCTAGGGATTAAAAAGGACAATCTTGGCGGCTTTGCGCTACAAGTGTCAGTTATGCAAACTTGCTGGTAATGGAGTCATGCTTTTGTGGGGTTGCGCACGAGGGGGCACCGCAACCGTATACTGGTCAACTTGGACGTATCCGCGCCCACAACTGAGAGGTTTTACTTCATGGGTTTCATCAATTTTATTGCCGAGCTGCTTAAGGACCCGCGCACCGCGATCGCCAGCTGGATCGCCGCCGGCCCGCTTATGGCCTACGGCTGCGTGTTCCTGATCATCTTTATCGAGACGGGCGTGGTGTTCTTCCCGTTCCTTCCCGGTGATTCGCTGCTGTTCGCCTCGGGTTTCTTTGCCCACAACGGCGGCTTTAACATCGTGGCGCTTCTGGCCACCGCATGGGCCGCTGCCATTTTGGGCGATCAGTGCAACTTTATGATCGGTCACTTCTTTGGCAAAAAGATCATCGCTTCGGGCAAGGTCAAGGCTATGACGCCCGAGCGCATCAAAAAGTCCGAGGATTTCTTGGACAAGTGGGGTCACCTGGCTATTTTCCTGGGCCGCTTCTTCCCGTTTATCCGCACCTTTGTGCCCTTTATCGCCGGCATGGGCGGCATGCACTGGCGCAACTTTGTCATCTTTAACGTGCTGGGTGGCATTACCTGGTCAACGCTCTTTACACTGTTGGGCTACTTCTTTGGTGGCATTCCCTTTGTGCAGGAGCACTTTGAGCTGCTAATCGTTGGCATCGTCGCCGTGTCGATCATCCCGACCGTGGTCGGTCTGGTTAAGGCTAAGCTGGGCAAAAAGAACGCGTAGCTCGAGCCAGCGCGCAAACCGTGCAGTTGAGGCCCGTCACCGTTTACGGTGGCGGGCCTCTTCAGCTTCGGTCAAATAAAATTACTTTAGTTAGTTAAAGAAAAACGTTTTATCCGACGCGCGTGCGGAGTACAATCTCGTGCATGCGAATCGACGTGCCATCGGCTTTGATGCTGTTCGCGTGTCCCGTCCGGCTCTACGCTCCGGGCGTGCGACGTTGCGACGCGGTCGGCCTCGGTCCTTGCGTGCGGGTTCGCGAGTATGCAACTGTGTATGTAAGGAGCGACATATGACTGTCGAGAAGAAGGATATCGATTGGGGTAGCCTCGGCTTTGGCTACATGAAGACTGATTACAGCTACGAGGCCCATTGGAAGGACGGCGAGTGGGACGAGGGCGGCCTGACCACCGACCACACCCTGCACGTCTCCGAGTGCGGCGGTATCTTCCATTACTGCCAGGAGGTCTTTGAGGGCCTGAAGGCCTACACCGCCGAGGACGGCAGCATCGTCTGCTTCCGTCCCGACATGAACGCTGAGCGTATGTATAACTCTGCCCAGCGCCTCGAGATGCCCCCGTTTCCCAAGGACAAGTTCGTTGAGGCCGTCAAGCAGGTCGTTTCTGCCAACGCCGCCTGGGTTCCGCCCTTCGGTTCCGGCGCGACCCTGTACGTGCGTCCGTTTATGATCGGCTCCGGTGACGTGATCGGCGTGGCTCCCGCTCCTGAGTACACGTTCCGCATTCTCGTGACCCCGGTCGGTCCGTACTTTAAGGGTGGCCTCAAGCCCGTCAAGCTGCGCGTTTCCGAGTATGACCGTGCAGCACCGCATGGCACCGGCAACATCAAGGCCGGCCTGAACTACGCCATGTCCCTCAAGCCCACGATGGAGGCCCATCGCGAGGGCTATGCCGAGAACCTGTATCTCGACTCCGAGTCCCGCACCTATGTCGAGGAGACCGGTGGCGCCAACGTCCTGTTCGTGAAGGAGGACGGCACCCTCGTCGTTCCGCAGTCGCACACCGACTCCATCCTGCCCTCTATCACCCGTCGTTCGCTCGTTCAGGTTGCTCAGGACCTGGGCATGACCGTTGACCAGCGTCCCGTCGAGTGGGCCGAGGTCAAGGCCGGTACCTTTGTCGAGTGCGGCCTGTGCGGCACCGCTGCCGTTATTTCCCCGGTCGGCGAGATCGACAACAAGGTTTACGGCGCCGACGAGACCGTGACCTTCCCGGCTGGCTACACCGAGATCGGCCCCGTGATGAAGAAGCTTCGCGAGACCCTGACTGGTATCCAGTCCGGTGCTGTCGAGGATAAGCACAACTGGGTTTACACCGTCGCGTAAGCTGTCTTAGCTGTCCGGCCCGAGGGCGACCTTCCTTTCCGGCGCGTCCTCGGACATGAAAGAACCCCCGCTGCGCACTACGTGCGGCGGGGGTTCTTTCGTCCTGCGGAGTGCGCCGGAAAGGAAGGTCGCCCTTTTGTTTTGCTTCGCGCCATGTGGGGGCGGTGGCGACGTGCATTTTTGCGAGTATTCTGCAATCGAAGGCCCCTGCATGGTAGCGCACAGAGATGTGGTGTAAGAGGCGGGGCATGCCCCGCCTCCGCCCTTTCTTGAAAGGGAGGGGACACCGCCTAGAATTCGTCGTTGGAGTAATGAAGGTGACGAATGGAAGGAAAGGCGATGCCCCAAGAA
>JAUMSH010000076.1 GCA_031292915.1 Collinsella sp. | reverse complement strand
GCTGGGCCTCGGAGTCCATCAGTGCGTTCATCACGCCGCCCAGCACCCTGCACGCGAACTCGCGCGCGTCGCCGCACTCCTGCCAAAGCCTCGCCGCCTCGAGGGCCTCGTCGCGACCGAGGCGCAGTACACTCTCTTCTTAGGGCATCCCTTTTCCTTCCCTTCGTCACCTTCCTTACTCCAACGACGAGTTCTAGGCGGGGTTCCCTCCCTTTCAAGAAAGGGCGGAGGCGGGGCATGCCCCGCCTCTTACACCACATCTCTGTGCGCTACCCCGATCTGGTCGGCGAAACCCGATTTTTCCCCGCACTTCCGAAAACAGCGGTTCAGCAGCGCCAAAAAATGGCCTCAAAATCGAGAGTTAATGAACAAATGTAGCCGTTCGCCGCGAAATACCGTCCGTTTATAGAACCCGCCCCCGGCTCGCGGCCTCCTTACGGTTGAATAAATACACATCTATGGAATTACGTAAGAGAGGACCGTCCCATGAGCTACAAGACCGTTTGCGTCGCCGGCGGTGGCGTGCTGGGAAGCCAGATTGCCTTTCAGGCTGCCTACTGCGGCTTTGATGTAACGATTTGGCTGCGCAGCGAGGGCAGCATCGGCCGCACCCAGCCCAAGATCGATCATGTCCGCGAGGAGTACATTGCGGCAATCGAGGGTATGGCGGACGGCACGGGCGAGTGGTGCTCTGGTATCGCCGATAGCAGTAAGCCCTTCGACAAAGAGGCAGCGCTCGCCGCCGTCGAGCGTGCCTACTCCACACTCAAGCTGGAGCTCGATATTGCCAAGGCCGTGGCCGACGCTGACCTGGTCATCGAGTCTATGGCCGAAGACACCCAGGCAAAGATTGACTTCTACAAGAAGCTCGCCCCGGTCCTCCCGCAAAAGACCGTCCTCGTGACCAACTCCTCCACGTTGCTGCCGAGCACCTTTGCCAAGTACACCGGCCGCCCCGAGAAGTACCTGTCGCTGCACTTTGCCAACTCTATCTGGAAGAACAACATGACCGAGGTCATGGCACAGGACCAGACCGACAAGCGCTACTTCGATGAACTCGTCGACTTTGCCAACGACATCCGTATGCTGGCGTTGCCCGTCAACAAGGAAAAGAACGGTTATCTGCTCAACTCCATGTTGGTACCGTGGCTGCTTTCGGGCCTTGATCTGTACGTCTCGGGCGTGAGCGATCCCAAGAGCATCGACCTCGCGTGGACGCGTGGCACCGGCGCTCCCAAGGGCCCGTTCCGCGTATTCGACACGGTGGGTATCCAGACGGCCTACAACATCGTCATGCAGTATCAGAAGGTGCCGGGCCTGGTGAGCCCGCTGCTCAAGAAGATGATGATGCCCTACAACTTTAAGGCCATGGCCTCCGTTCTCAAGAAAATGCTCGACGAAGGCAAGCTGGGCGAAAGCTCGGGCGAGGGCTTCTTCAAGTACTAAGAACGATCCCTCGGGGTCGGAGGAAAACGGATCATTTTCGGCCGCCAGCAGTGAGAAGATGGACCCAGAAATAGAAAGGAGTGGCAATGGGCTGGCTCGGGCTTTGAAGACAAGTTATTGCAGGCCCAGGGCGATTTCTCGCTCAATGCAGGCCAGCACAGCGTGACGTATCTGCCGAGTTCTGACACGGCAGCGACTGGTCGCTACCAGGTGCTGCTATACGACAACAACTTTGGTGCGACCGAGCGCTATCCCAAGTTCGACTGGGGCCAGCTGGGCGCCGCGGTGGTGACCGACTACAGCAAGGGAACGCATTCGTTTGGGCGCATCTTTACGGTGGACGAGACCGTGCGCACCTACGAGCTTGTGGACCAGATCGCCGTGCCGTTCTCGGGCTATGCGAGCAGTGCGCAGCGCGTCGGCGATTCGAATAGCATGCTCGTGGCATCGGGCATGGCCAAGACTTTTGCCGAGTACGATCGCTATGGACTGCCCATCGCCACCTACGAGATGGAAGCCGAGAAGTACATCTACCGTGTGTACAAGTACGAGCTGTAGGGCCGCGCTTAGGTTTGACCAATGGAGTATGAAAACACGCCGCTCGCCGATATCCCCTCCGCGAGTAGCAGCCATATGGTTTGATAAAAGAAACATATAGTTGTCGCCAGCCTGCTGGCGACGTTCCCCCTGACATCGGAGGTTCCAGGTATGTTTCGCGCTCCGTTAAACAACTATCGGTTGGGCTAACATGGGTTGCCGTGTTATTTCGATAGCCCTTGCAGTGGTCTGCCTAGCTGTGCTCTTGGGCGCTACAGGGCTGTTTGCTATAAGCCGAGAAACGTCCTATATGCAGGAATGCGCTTCCGAAGGGTTTGCCATTGACGGTTACTATCGGGACGACAAGACGAGTCTGGAAACCCTGGCCTTTCTTGAAGAGGATAACCATCGGTGGCAACTGGTCGACAAAGACGGCAGCTGCGTTGACGGGCAGTTTAAGCGTACGGACGATCCCAATATCCTGGTATTAAAGAAGGAAAACGGCGAAGAGTTCGGCGCGGTTCACGTTGCATATATATCGCGCCGACGCAATCAAGGGCAGATTTACCTAATTAGAAATACTAAGGTGACCCGATTTTATCTTGTGAGCACCGATCCGGCGTTTACGGTGGAGTCTGGCGAGGTCGATTCGGACAGTTGATTCACGGCAATAAAAAAGCGAGCGGGGCGCGGGTGTGAACTGCACCCCGCTATTTGCTCGTGTCCGTATCGCACCTGCGCCTCGTCGTAACTTGCGTCCGTGCGAGCATTCATCCCGCGCTCTGCATCACTTCACATCGAACTCCACGCGATCGAGTTCGGGTACGTTGAGGTCTATGAGCTTGCGGGCGACGTGGCGGTCGTGTGCCCCAAGCGCCTCGCCTGTCGTCACATGGGCGACAATCTCACGCTCGACGACGCCCTCCTCCTCGCCTTCGGTAGCCGAGGTCTCGACGGCGACGGTGTAATCCTTAAAGCCCGGCAGCACCGCGGCAAGTTCGCGCGTAGTTTCGGTGACACCGTAGCCGTCCTGCACGCCGGTCTGCGCCGAGCCAATAGACCCCGCCGTCATAACGATGCAGGGGATGGCAAAGACTACCGTACCCACAATGATGCGGCGGCGCACCTTGCGCGATAGCTCGTCGACCTCGGCATCTTCTTCGGCGGTTACAATGCCGTCGCCGTTGAGGTCGCGCTTGAGCGGCACGCGCAAGATAAGTAATACGGCTTCGGCCGCGAGTGCGATAAAGACCACGTTGATGCCAAACTCGTAAAGCGCCGAGAGAAACAGCGACCCGCTTGCGATGGCGATGCCATAGCCCGCCGCGCACAGAGGCGGCATGAGCGCGGTCGCCACGGCCACGCCGGCGATGAGCGTGGCGGGTTCCTGGTCGCGCGAGTTGCCCAGCCCGCCTGCAAAGCCGCCTGCGAGTGCGACGGTAAGGTCCCAGACGGTGGGTGTCGAGTTGTCGATGATGGCGGCCGTGGTGGTGCCAAGGGGCGAGAGCTTAAAGTACAGCGTGGACGTGACCAGGCAAAAGGCCATCTGCAGCGCAAGGCTGGCGACGGCTTCGACGGTAATCTCGCGGTCGAGCGTGGCAATACCGTATGCCATGGCAAGGACCGAGCCCATGAGCGGGCAGATGAGCATGGCGCCCACGATGGCAATGTCCGAGTCGATATCGAGGCCGATGCTCGCGATAAGCATGGCAATAATCAGGATGCATAGGTGGGAGCCAGTCAGACGCGCCCCGTTTACAAAACGCTTGCGAATTACGTGGTAGGGCGCGCGACCCTCGCGAATGTTGAATGCGCGCTTGAGGAAGCGGGCGATGTTTTCCATGGCTTCGCTATGAGCGGGGCGGATGCCGTGACGCCGATGATGACGCTCGCGCAGTCGCTTGATCTGTTGTTTGTCGAGTTCCATGTCCACCTCGTTCCAGCGCGGTCCGCGCAACGCGCCCGTTGTCTTAACTCTACACCGTGGCGGGCGGGGTGTCTGTTGGATGCGGAATCCGATAGGGCGGATGACGCGGGAGCAAATGCAAATCACAGGCTCAATTCCATCCCGCGAGAATATGATGCACCAGCTCCTTCAAATGTGACGAAACTGTGAAGCACGAGAGCGTGAATTTCAAAAATACGCTGGTCGCCAATGTTGCGCAACAGAATTCAAAAATCGACAGCTACCGTTTGATACGTATGGATACATCCGTGTCAAAGGGAGAAAGCCATGGCAAACTACAGTCCACAACACTTTGAGCCTCGGGCCAAGGCCGTCAACGTCAAGGGCGTTGCCAACCGCGCCGTCGCAACCGTTTTGACGGCGGGCCTCATCGCTCAGCCGCTCTTGTCGCCGCTGGCGGCAATCGCCGCACCGTCAACCGATAACGGCGATTCTGTTCAGGGGGGGGGGTAGTTCTGTAGAGAATACCGTTGCCGCCGGTAACCAAGCGGTCGTAAAGACGGCTGCCCAGCTGGCCGAGGAGTCGGCAAAGCAGCTCAAGGACGCTCAGGCCGCCTACGATGCCGCCCAGAAGAAGGCCGACGCGGCGGGTCAGTCTCAAAAGCAGGCGCAGCAGCAAAAGAATCAGGCCTCGCAGGCTGTGAGCGACAACGAAATCGAGCAGAACGCAGCAGAAGTCGCCGCGCTCCAGGAGAAGATTGACGAGCTCAAAGCCGCCGTCGAAAAGACCGAGCAGCAGCAGAAGAAGCTGGGCGACCTGAACGATCAGCTCGATCAAGCCAACAAGAGTGTCGAGGATAAGACCCAGGCGCTCAAGAACGCCAAGGCAAAGCAGGATGAGGCCAAGAAGGCCCTCGATGATGCCCAGGCCAAGCTCGAGGCCATGGGTATGGACGAGTACGAGGCCGCCAAGAAGGCCGTCGAGGACGCGCAGGCAAAGCTCGATGACGCCAATAAGGCCGTTGCTACTGCACAGGCCAATCTGGACCAGGCCAAGGCTGCCGAGGCTAGCGCCCAGCAGGAAAAGAAGGACACTGAGGCCGCTCTGACGACTGCCCAGGCCAAGAAGCAGGAGACTGCCGCTGCGCTCGCAGCCGCAACCACCGCGCGCGATAACGCCCAGCAGAAGTTCAACCAGGCGCAGGCCGCGCTCGATGCTGCCGTCTCGGGTACGGGTGTCGACCTGAGTGCGCTTGAGGCCGCCAAGATCGCTGCTGCTGGTGAGCTCAAGACCGCACAGGCGGAGCTCAATGCCGCGAAGGATGCCGACGCCACCGCAAAGACAAATCTGCAGGCCGCCCAGGCTGCCGTCGCTGCCGCACAGGAGAAGGCCAACGCCGCCAACGCTGCTGTGGCATCTGCCCAGTCTGCATACGATGCGGCAAACAAGGAGTACAAGGACGCGGCCAGTAAGCGTGACGCCGCGAAGACGGCATACGAGCAGGCCCAGCAGACCGAGGCCGACAAGAAGGCTGAGTACGACCGACTCGTCGAGATTCGTCAGCAGAAGAGCAACGAGTTCGATCAGGCTCGTGCTGAAGTAACCGACGCGCACAATGCATACGACGCCGCAAACGCCGAGGTCGAGAAGCTTAACCAGCAGATTGCCGACCTCAAGTCGAACATGACCGTTGACCAGGAAGTCATCAGTCAGGGTATGTTCGGCTTCATGAACTACATCATCGGCGGCAGCCAGTTCACAGCCACGCAGAAAAAGAACGCCCAGGATGCCGTATCGACGTTGACCGGTGCCGATGACAAGGCCGAATGGTATGACCAGTACGTCGATCAGGACATGTCTCGCGACACCAACCCGCTTTCCCTGGAGCAGATGCGCAACGCCCTGACATATCTCGACACCCAGAACAACCTTCGCAAGGCGAACGGCCAGTCGGCGCTCAGCGTCAGCCTCCGCATGACTGTGGCAGCCGCCCTCAATACATCATATTCATCGAACATCTGGGGACACTCTGGCTGCTACTATGATAACGGTGAAAATCTTGCCGGCGGCGGCGCATATACCGGCGGAGAAACTGAGAATACCCTCGGCTGGCCCTACACCGGCCTCTATACCCAGGAGAAAGAGGCATTCGATAAGTACGTCGCGCAGTATGGCGACGAACTCGGCAGCCACCGATATGATGCCTATTATATCTCCCAGAACTACAACAGCATCTATCAAGAGTGTGGGCATTATCTCAACATCATCGATGCCGCTGCGGAAGCCATCGGCATTGCAACCGGTAGCGGTAAGAACACCGATTCCGAGGTAACCATCTTCGATTACAGCGATGATGACACGCAGGCCGATTTCACTGTCTCCGAGTTCAAGAAGCTCCTCAACGATTACATCGATTCCGCCTACAACGCAGGCGGCACGCAGGAGCAGAAGGAGCAGCTGAAGCAGCTACAGAATAAGCTGGCGGAGGCGCAGAAGAACTTCGGGACTGCCGGAACGGCTTATTCTGACGCATTGGATAAGCAAGAAAGCTCTCGCGACGCCTATACCACGGCCGACACGAACGTGAACACCGCCAAGGGTGAGTACGAGAAGGCCAAGTCCGGCACCGCCGCCGCGAAGACGGCATACGACGCCGCGAAGGACGCACTCGGCGGAATCGACATCGAGTCCCTCAAGCAGAACCTCGATGCCGCCAAGGGCGAGGCCGCTACTGCCCAGGCAGCTCTCGATAAGGCAAACGCCACGCTTGCTGACAGCAAGACGAAGGCAGCCGAGGCCGCTGCTCACAAGGCGAAGGCTCGCAGCGCCCGCGATGCCGCCAAGGCAAAGTCCGAACAGGCCAACGAGGCGTATGACAACGCTACTGCTTCGGTCAAGGACCTTGCCGCCAAGTGCGATGCCGCCAAGACGGATCTTGCGAACAAGCAGGGCACGCTTAACGATGCCAAGAAGGCCGACGATGCCGCCCAGGCTGGTGTAGACAAGGCCCAGGCCGCAGATGTCCAGGCCGCGACCGCTCTTTCGGGCGCCAAGCAGGCAGTTGCCGCCAAGACGCAGACCCTGTCCGACGCACAGGCGAAGGCCAAGGCCGCCGAGGACGAGCTTGCCACCGCAAACAAGGCCTTCGAGCGCTTCGCCGGTGCCCAGAAGGCGGTCGACGACGCCAAGGCCGCCTATGACGCTGCCGTCGCCGGTGTCGCCGATGCCCAGAAGCAGCTCGAGGCCGCCAACGAAGCCGTCGTCGATGCGAACCTCGATATCGTCAAGGCCAAGGCCGAGCTTGCCAACGATGAGGCACTCAAGGCCGATCTTGAGGCTGTCGACCACAAGGCATCCCTTGCCGCGGGCACGACGGGCAACGAGAAGCTGGTCAAGCTGAACGCTGCCTACGCTCGCTACAAGGCTGCCGTCGATGCTGCCGCTGGTCTCAAGGCTGCTCTGAGCGATGCCGATGCCAAGCTGTCCGATGCCAACGACGCCTATGCCGCCGCGCTGGCTGAGCTTGGCGATGCCAAGGATGCCCTGGCTGCCGCGCAGGCCGAGTACGACAAGTATCATCCCAAGGCTGAGCCGCAGGCCAAGCCTCAGGTTGCACAGGCTGCTGCAAAGGCTCCTGTCGCCAAGAAGAAGGCCACGTCGGCCGCGCTCGCCCAGACTGGCGATGACTCCGCTCTTGCGGGCGAGGTGTTCGTCATTGGCGGTATCACCCTCGTGGCCGCTGGTGTGACGCTGAGCGATCGTCGTCGCAAGCAGATGTAGCGTTTCGAGCGTAGTTTCTGCAACGAACTTCGGTTCATAGCAGGAGCGCTTCGATAGCTTAACCGATAAGGCCGGCGCGCTGTTAAACGCAGCGCGCCGGCCTTTCTTTGTTTCGATATCAAAAAGCCCGGTCAGCAGCCGCAGAAGCTACCGACCGGGCAAGCCGTAGGCAATATGGTTGCTGTCGAGCAGCTGCTCAGCTTAGCCCAGCAGGCTTAAGCCAACAGAGACAAACGCCAGGATAACGCCGACAATAGACTCGCCACCGAGCAGGCCGCTGGCGACAACCAGGCCCTGCTCCTGGAAGGCGGCGTCCTTGGCGGCCTTTTCCTCGTCCGAAAGACCGGCCTCGGCGTCGCGGTGAGCGGCCCACTTGTCGTAGGCGAGCTTAACGCAGGAGCCCAGGAAAGCCGTGAGCGACATGTAGAACGGCAGGTACACGCCCAGGCCGATCATCATGGCCGGAATGCCGAGCCAGTACATGACGATGCCGGCGATAAAGCCGCCCGCAAACCACGGCACGCTCGGGATGCCCGAGACCATGGTGGCGACGACGCTTGCCTGCGCGGCCACAAAGCTCTTGTCGGGTCCAAAGGCGTCCGGACCATAGGCGGTTACGAGCGCGACCATGACGGCGGCAGCGACCAGGGCGCCCACGATGCCGCCGATGGCCTGGCCGACCCACTGTGCACGCGGGTTGGTGCCCAGCACGGCGCCGGCCTTAAAATCATTCATGACGTCGCCCGCAAGGCCGCACGCTACGGCCACGATGCCGGCGATAAAGAACAGTTTAACCTGCGCGAGCTGCGCGAAGGCAGCCACGATGAGCATAACGATGAGGCCAAAGATCTCCATGGGGTCGATGCCCGTCTGGCCGCAGCTCTGTGCGCTCATGATGGTGGTGACAAAGGTGAACAGCGTCACGATGACGGCCGGGACGGGACCAAGGTCGAGCGCGATGGCGACGATCACGGCGATGGCGGCGGCGCCCAGGCCGATGATGCCGGCGTCGAGTTTAAGGGAGCCCGAGATGAGCGACTGCTCGTCGGTGTCGGTGGAGCTGTCGGCGGCAAGACCGCGGACGATACCGGCGACCTGCGGCAGGATGTCCTTGAGGACGACGGCGACGCCAAAGCCCATCATGAGGCCCATGCCCAGGGACTTGACGATGCCTTGCGCAGTCATAACGTCGAACAGACCGGCAGCGGTGCCGCCCACGATGATGCCAAAGTTGCCCAACAGGGCGCCGGCAAACCAGAAAGCGACCGGGGCGAAGCCCACGAGGAAGCCGATGGACAGCAGCATGGGCGAGTTGTAGATGGCAAAGGTCACGCCGGGGATGTTGAGCGTGCACAGCATACTGGGCACAATGCCCAGGGCGTCGCGCAGCACGCTGTAGATGCCTGCGATGGCCATGGAGCCAAAGAGCTGCTTACCGGTCTTGCCGCCGGCCTCGGTGGCGCGTAGGGTCTGAGCTGCGGCGTTGCCGGTGGGGAACTCAAGCGCGGCGTCCACGATAAAGTGACGGTGGATGAGCGCGGTGGCCAGCAGACCCAGGATGGTGCCGGCGAGTGCCACGATAAACATGTCGAGCCAGCTGATCTGGTCGGCATAGCCCAGCATCCAGGCGCCCGGGATGGTAAACGCCAGACCGCCGGCGACCATGGCGCCTGCGGACATGATGGTGTGGGTGACGTTTGCCTCGTTGAGACTGGCGTTGCCCATGAGCTTAAGGAAGAACAGCGAGATGACGGCAGCGAAGACGATCGGCCAGGGGAGAGCGCCCATCTTGAGGGCGGTGTAGGCCGAGCTTGCCGTGATAATCACGCAGCCAAGGACGCCGATGACGACGCCGCGCAGCGTGAGTTGCCCGCGCATCGAGGCGCGGTTCGAGGGATTGCTCATATAGAACTCCTTTGCGTATATCCGCTTCCCCCGGGAGCGCCGCTACGGATACGGCGCGGGAAGTCGGGTTACCAAGGGCCGCCGCGTGAGCTCGCGTGCGACCGCGCACCAGTATAGCCGCAACCTAGTCATTTTGGGATGACTGGTTTAGGTAGGCGATATACTGCTGGGCAGACGAAAGGAGCGCCGACGATGCTTAATGGGTGCGCATATATATTGACGGTCGACGTGGGCAACACGTCCATTCGCTTTGGCCTGTTTGCCGAGGATTCGGCCGCGGCGCAGGAATGCCCGCTTGCGACGTGCGAGATCACGACGCCGTCGAGCATTACGGCCGACGAAGCGCGCATGAGGCTCGCGCAGGTCATGGGCGCACTGGCAGCCGATGCGGGCATGCCGGGTGCACTCGTTCCCGCGGCCGCAGTGCTGAGCTGCGTGGTGCCGGCGCTCGAGCGCCCATGGAAGGCGGCGCTTTCCCGCACCTGCACGGGGCGCGTGCTCACCGTGGGGCCGGGCCTCAAGACCGGCATGCCCGTCCACTACGACGACCCGGCCGAGATCGGCCCCGACCGCATCGCCGACGCCGTGGCGGCCCGTGCCGTCTACGGCTCTCCGTGCATCGTGATCGACCTGGGCACAACGACCAATATCGAGGTCATCGACGCGTGCGGTACCTTTGTGGGCGGCGTTATCGCGCCGGGTCTGGCGCTCGGCGCCCGCTCGCTCTCGGCCGCTGCGGCGCGCCTACCCCAAGTTGAGCCCTCGGCACCCACGCATGTCATCGGCCGTAACACGCGCGAGGCGATGCGCTCGGGCGTGGTCTTGGGCGAGGTGGCCCGCATCGACGGCATGCTCGACATGGTGCTCGCCGAGATGCGCGCGACCAAGGCCGCGGGGGAGGGCGACGTGCCCATCGTCATCACCGGCGACGATGCCGAGGCACTTGCGTCGCTGGTCGGTCACAGTCTGACGGTCGACGACGCGCTGACGTTGCGAGGGCTGGCCGAGCTCTACCGCATCAACCAAAAGCCCCGCCGCGTGTAAAAGTGAGGGCGCCGGTGGGACAAACGCCTCCACCTTTCACCTGCTACAATGGGTCAAACTATTGCGATTACGGAGGTGTCTGCCATGTCGGACGATCTTCATCAAACTTCGTCAGGCAAGCGCCTGGACGTCATTAGCTGGGACGAGTTCTTTATGAGCGTGGCCATCGCCGCGCAGCGCCGCAGCAAGGACCCCAACACGCAGGTGGGTGCGTGCATCGCCAACACCAACCACCGCATCCTTTCGGTGGGCTACAACGGTACGCCCTCGGCGCTCAACGACGACTTTTTTCCGTGGGGTACGAGCGACGACCCGCTGCAGGACAAGCACAACTACGTGGTCCATGCCGAGGCCAACGCCGTGCTCAACTACCGTGGCTCGCTCAAGGACCTCGAGGGTTCCACGGTCTACGTCACGCTGTTCCCGTGCCACGACTGCGCCAAGATTTTGGCGCAGGTGGGCGTGGGCGAGGTTGTCTACCTAGACAACAAGTACGCCGACACCGACGACGGCCGCATCAGCCGCCGCATCCTCGACTCCTGTGGCATCAGCTACCGCCAGGTTATCGTCGATGTTCACATCGGCACCGAGGGGCGGGCTCAGCAGTAGCGCGTGGCAACGCCAGCTGGCGGCAAAAGCAGCCAAAAGAGCCCCGTCCCAAATTGACTACTCGTGAAAGTCGCGTCTGCGCGCATGGACGGCTCGTGAGCGGGTACATGGCTGTAGTAACATAGCTTCTGTCCGCGGGCGCGCCCGCGTAATTGTGAGAAAGGAGCCCCTGTGGCTGTTAACGAAGAGCTGCTTAAGAAGGTTCTTGAAGAGATTCGCCCCAACCTGCAGGCCGACGGCGGCGATATGGAGTATGTGGGCGTCGACGACGAGGGCGTCGTCAAGCTGGAGCTGCAGGGCGCCTGCGCCGGCTGCCCCATGAGCTCGCTGACCCTGTCCATGGGCATTGAGCGTATCCTGAAGGAGCATGTGCCCGGCGTTACCCGCGTTGAGCAGGTCAATGCTTCCGGCGAGGCCGAGGACCTGTACGACGAGTACGCGCCGTTCTAAGATGCGAAAGCTGCGGACGGCATACTCCGCATAGACGTTACGCCCAAATATGCGGCTGCGAGCGCAAGGCCCGCGGCCGCATTTGTATGTAGGGAGCAGGGAGATCGATATGCTCAACGACCTCTACCATATGCTTGATCCCGTCGCGATCTCGGCGGGCCCCATCACCATCTACTGGTACGGCCTAGCCTACGTGGTCGGCGCCCTGCTCACGGCGGTCGTCATGTACCGCGCGCAGCGTCGCTGGGGCTTTAACATCACGATTGACGACCTGACGAGTGTCGTGGTCGGCGTGGTCTTTGGCCTCATTATCGGTGCGCGCCTGTTCTACGTCGTCTTTTACGGTGATGGCTACTACTGGGCGCACCCGCTCGAGATCTTTGCCACCAACGAGGGCGGCATGAGCTTCCATGGCGGTTTGGTGGGCGGCATTATCGGCGGCATCATTGTGTGCCGCATGTATAAGCTCGATGCATGGACTTTGGCAGACCTTGCCGTCATAGGCGCGCCGCTGGCCTTGTGCCTGGGCCGTTGTGCCAACTTTGTCAACGGTGAGCTGTGGGGCAAGCCGACCGATCTGCCCTGGGGCGTGGTCTTCGGTGGCACCGCGGGCGATATGCCGCGTCACCCCTCCCAGCTCTACGAGGCATTTCTTGAGGGCATCGTGCTCTTTTGCATTCTGCAGGTGCTCAGCCGCAAAAAGCCGCTACTGCCCCAAGGCACGTTTATGGGCGTGTTTGTGATGGGTTACGGCATCGTCCGCTTCCTCATTGAGTTTGTGCGCGTGCCCGATGCGCAGCTGGGCTATCTACTGGGTGGCGTTATCACCATGGGCCAGTTGCTGAGCCTGCCGCTCGTAATCGCGGGCCTGGCGCTCATCATCTTTGCTCGTCGCCGCAACCAGCCCCAGCGCGTCTACCTGGACGCCTAACCACCAAAACCACCACAAAGGGGACAGGAACCTTTGTGGTGGTTCGCTGGGCAACGATGACAGAACCGTAACGTTTCCCCAGATAAAACCTGCCAAAATAAACCTGTCCCTTTTGGCAGGTTTCTAGAAAGGCTTTCGGACTGTGAAGGATTCCGACCTCTCCACAACGGCTGCGCGCGACGCTGCCCGCATCGTCTGGTTTAAGCGCTACCCTGCCAAGCAGACGCTCATCGCATTTTTGCTCGCGCTATTGGCGACCACGGCGTTTTCCATCGATCCCGCCCCGGTGTCGAGCAACGCAGTCTTGGCGATTGACCCCAAAGCTTCGGGCATGCTGTACGTGTGCTACGAGGTGCTCCTCTCGTTTGCCGGCCATACCGACGCGGTCATGCTGCTTGCACTTGCCTGCCTGCTCACCTTGCCGTTTCGCTACGTGTTCTTTGGCCGTGGCGACACCTGGCGTCCATCGATCATTCTGCCGTCGCTGTTCTTTGCCATCTGCATGGTGTTCGGCCGCAGCTACGACCTCACCGATTCGGCCGAGATCGTGCTCGGCGACAAAGCCCGCATCATCTGCGCCTGGATTGGCGGCGCGGGCTGGATGCTCTTGGCGGTCGTTGCCTTCTACCTTGCCTTTGAGTGTCTAGATTGGCTGAGCTCTCGGCGCATTCCGTTTTCCGAAGCGCACTTTGGCCGCGTATGGCGTGTGACTCACGCCGTGCTCTCGGTCCATCCCTTTGCCGGGCCCTTCCTGGTGCTTATGGTCGCCTGGGCGCCCACGCTCATCGCTTCGCTGCCCGGCCTTTTTATGGGAGATACGGGTGCGCAGATTCGCCAGTGGTTCAACTACCCCAACGGCACGAGTGACTACCTGCGTCTGCTCAATCCCAATGTGTTGCTCAACGGACATCACCCCGTGGTGCACACGGCTATCATCGGTTCGTGCGTCCAGCTGGGGCTTTCACTGTTCAACAGCGCCAACGCGGGTCTTGCCATCTACACCTGCGCTCAGTTCGTCATTACGGCCGCCTGCATGGCCTATTCCATCTCGTCGCTGCGCAAGCTGGGCGTGAGCCTGCCGGTCCGCGGCGTGATCTTGCTGTTCTTTGTGTTTATGCCCATGTTCTCCAACTACGCGGCTCTGCTTACCAAAGATGTGCTGTTTGCCGACGCGTTTTTGGTGCTGTTGGTGCAGACCGTGAAGCTCGTGGCCTGCGGCCTGCCCCGTCGCGATGCCAATGCCGAGCGTGCGGGCGAACAGAGGCCCGTGCTCTTTGCGCGCCACGACTGGCTGCTGCTCGCTCTGGGCGCCATGGGTTCCACGTTCCTGCGCAACGGCGGCCTGGTGTTTCCCCTGGCGGCATGCGTAATCGCGGCGGCGTTTTGCGCATGGGACGCGCATGTGGCTCATCGTGCAGCCAGGCAGACTGGTGCTGCGACTTCGGGCTCCACGCCGCGCTTCCGCTGGGTCGGCGTCCTCGCGGTGCTCGCGCTCTGTCTTGCCTCCAATATGTACTTCACCAAGGTCTTTATGCCGGCGCACGATATCACGCCTGGTTCCAAGCGCGAAATCCTCTCGATTCCGTTCCAGCAGACGGCTCGTTTCGTCCAAAAGCACGACGGCCTCAACTCGGGCGTCAACCCCACGGTTAAGGAGGACGGCACCATCGTGGAGGCTCCTTGCGACGGCTTGGTGACCGACGAAGAGCGTGCCGTGATCGACCGTGTGCTCAAGTACGAGAATCTGGGCCGCCGTTACAACCCAGATAAGTCCGATGCCGTCAAGAACTGCTTTAACGAGTACGCCTCGCAGGAGGACATCAAGGCCTATTTTGAGGTGTGGGCCCAGATGTTCAAAAAGGACCCCGGGTGCTATATCTCGGCGCTCATCAATAACTACTACGGCTACTTTTATCCGAGCGCTCGCGACGCATGGGTCTACAGCACGGCGCGCAGTGCCGAGATTATGGCGAAGCCCGATAACCTCAAGTACTTTGACTTCCATCCGGTCGATAGCAAGGTTGTGCGCTGGTGCGACCACCTGATCAACCTGTATCGCGTGGCAGTACAACGCATCCCGTTTATCTCGCTCACCATGAGCTCGGCCACCTATGTGTGGATCATGATCGCCGTGGTGGTCTATCTGCTACGTCGTCATTCGTGGCGCGGGCTGGCCATTTGGGTGCCGCTGCTGGGCGTGCTCGCCGTGTGCCTGATCGGTCCCTGCAACGGCTCGACCTACATGCGCTACCTGTATCCGGTCATCGCCTGCATGCCCTTTGCCATCGGCGCCACCATCACCCGCAGCGACCTCCTCTGGTCCTAATTTGGTGCAAAGGGGACAGGTTACTTTGCACCAAGGGGCTGCATCATCACGACGCCTTCATTTTGGGGTTTATCTCGCAGGCCAGTAGGTATATCATAACGACGTTTGTTTATATTGCCCGAGCATCTGCGCTGGGCTTTAGGTCGAAACCGATAGGAGACACGTATGTCCGGACACTCTAAGTGGGCCACAACCAAGCATCGTAAGGGCGCGCAGGACGCCAAGCGTTCCGCCCTCTTCTCCAAGCTGAGCCGCAACATCACCGTTGCTGCCCGTCTCGGCGGCGACCCGCTGCCTGAGAACAACGCCAGCCTCGCTGCTGCTGTTGCTAAGGCCAAGGCCCAGTCCATGCCCAAGGACAAGATCAAGTCCGCTATCGACAAGGCCTTCGGTTCGGGTGCCGACGCCGCTGTCTACGAGAACATCGTGTACGAGGGCTATGGTCCCGCCGGTGTCGCCGTCTACGTTGACTGCCTGACCGACAACCGCAACCGCACTGCCGCCGATGTCCGTTCCGCCTTCTCCCACGCTGGTGGCAACCTGGGCACCTCGGGCTCCGTCGCCTTCCAGTTTGAGCGCAAGGGCCAGATCGTCGTCGCCAAGGAGATCCTGGACGAGAACGCCAAGAAGGAGACCATGATCGCCAACGGTCCTGCCGGTGACGAGGATGAGTTCATGATGGCCATCGCCGAGGCCGGTGGCGAGGACTACGAGGACGCCGGCGAGGAGTGGATCGTCTGGACCGCTGCTAACGACGTCATGGCTGTCTCCAAGGCGCTCGAGGAGCAGGGCGTCCAGGTCAAGGGCTCCGAGACCACCATGGTCCCGACTACCCCGACCGAGGTCTCCGGTACCGACGCCAAGAAGGTCCAGCGCCTCATCGACCGTCTCGAGGAGCTCGACGACGTCCAGGACGTCTACAGCACCATGGACATGACCGACGAGGTCATCGCTGCCCTCGAGGAGGAGTAGCGCCTGCACGGGTTAAGCCGTGCATATCTGGGCATAATGAAGCGAGCATGCAAGCCTCGTGGAATAGATGAGCCGGATCCGCGTGCGTACAGCACCGGACCCGGCTCTTTTATAATGATGCGAGCCGTTTTGCATTCTGTGGACCGAAACCTGAAGGGAGCGCGCGTGCGCGTACTCAAACGAGCCCTAGCGATCGTGTATCTTGCCGCCGCCATCGTGGCGCTGGGTACGCTTGCCTGCCAGTTCTGGGGACCGTATACGTATCGCTTTATGCTGCTGTTGCGTGACACCATGCCTCGCGTCGTCGTTACGGTGTGCGCCGCTATTGTGGCACTTGGCGTGCTCATCGGTTTTTTCCGCCTGATGTTCGCGCGCCGCGAGCCGTCCTGCGTGCATCCGGCGGGGGAGCGCAATATCGAGGTCACGCTCGCAGCGCTTTCCTCGTGCGCCCGTGCCGCGGCAGAGTGCGATGATCGCGTGATGGTTGAGCATATCGAGGCGCGCGTTCAAGGCTCCGACGAATCGCGCGTTCGTTTTAAGGTCGAAGCCATCGCGCTCGACGACCGGGACGTGGCCTCCCTTGCAGCCGCGATGCAGCAGCGCATCGAGAAGGCCTGCGACACCATGCTCGGCACGCCGGGCACGACCGCGCGCGTCCGTTTTTTGCCGTCCAAGACTACCGTCCAGACCGTGGAGGTTTCCGGTGAGTGATACCAACCAAGACAAGACCGCCCGCACGCCGCGCCTGACGATCGACCAGAACGCTACGCCGGCAGGCGAGTCCGCCGACACCAAGCCCGAGGCCGGCGAGCAGCACGACAGCGCCGCCAACGACTTTGACGAGGCCATGGGTCTCATCAAAGGTACGGGCGCTGCTATCTGGAGCTACGCCGTGCGCCACCCCAATACTACGCTCGGCGCCTTGGCAGGCTTTATCCTCGCCGTGCTGGTACTTACGTTGGGTCTGTGGGACACGCTCGTCATCGCATTCTTTGTGCTGATCGGCGCCGTGATCGGCCAGATTCGCGACGGCGAGAACGGTATCGTCAACTTCTTCGGCCGTCTGTTTAGCGGCCGCTAATATGAATTCGACTGTCGCATCTGCGGCAGGCATAAGGAGGAACCATGGCTTTTAACACGAAGGTCGATGTGGCCGATACCGAGCTCGAGGCGAATGAGGCCGTCGCCGATGCCGGGGACGTGACGCTCGAGGACGAGGCACTCGTCGAGGCCGAGTCCGATACGGACGAGGACAACGAGGAGATGGACGAGGAGGCGGACGAGTCCGAGGACTCGCTGACCTATTCCAACGGCGTGATCGAGAAGATCGTCGCCATGGCCACCCGCGAGGTGCCGCACGTCCTGGGCATGAAGGGCAACCTTATGCACTTTGTGCAGGAACAGTTTGGTGCCGAGAACCTGACCAAGGGCGTGACGGTCGAGGTCACCGACGACAACCGCGTGGTCGTCAATATCTCGGTCATCATCGAGTACGGTGCCTATGCGCCTGCGATCTTTGACGACGTTAAGGCGCGCGTCACCGAGCGTCTGGCCGCGATGACCGGCCTTGAGGTGGCAGGCGTCAACCTGCGCATCGAGGATGTCATCACCCCCGAGGAGTACGAGCACCGCACCAGCCAGCACGAGTAACCTACCAAATAGGGACAGGTTTGTTTCGATAGGTTTTACCTGCGAAAACGCTAAACGGTCGACCGCGCAAGCAAAAGTGCGGTCGACCGTTTTCTATATGCCCCCGATGCAGGCATACCGCTCGTCTAACTAAGGGTTGCAATCTTCGCGTTCCGCGTTACCCTAATGGGCGCATTGTTTCCAAATTGTTAACGAGGGGTTGCCGTAATGGCCGACGAACACGAGACCGAAAGCAAGGCATGGGCGATTGAAGCCGCTGCGGCAGAGGCGGCGTCGCGTGCCGCCGAGGAGATGCATCGTCCTCCGGTGGTGCCGATGGAGCGCGTTGTCGGTCGCGAGGATATCGAACGTGGCGAGCGTGCCGGCCGCAAGCGCAGCCAGGAACCAGGCTTTCCGCGCTTTTTTGCCGAGCTCAATCTGGGCCTGGTCCTCACGGCCTTTGCCATCGTGGCCTTTAAAACCCCCAATCACTTTGCCTTCGGCGGCACCTCGGGCGTGTCGGTCATTCTTTCTACGCTGTTCCCGACTCTGCCCGTCGGCGTCTTTATGTGGATTATCAACGCGGTCCTGGTCATCCTGGGTTTTATCTTTTTGGAGCGCAAGGCAATCCTTTGGAGTGTCTTTGCCTCGTTTGCGCTTTCGGCCTACGTCTCGCTGTTTGAGCTCTTCATTCCGACGGATGTTTCGATGACGGGCGATATGTGGCTCGACCTGTGTTTTGCCGTCATCTTGCCGGCGCTGGGCAGTGCCATTGTCTTTGACATTGGCGCCTCGACGGGCGGTACCGACATCCTTGCCATGATTCTCAAACGCCGCACGACGCTTGAGATCGGCCGTGCCCTGTTGCTGGTCGATATCGGCATCGTGACCATCGCGGCTTTCCTGTATGGCCCGCGCGTCGGTCTGTACTGCGTGCTCGGTCTGTTTGCCAAGACGCTTGTGGTCGACAAGGCTATCGAGAGCATTCACCTTCGTAAGGTCTGCACGATCATTTGCTCCGAGCCCCTTAAAGTCGAGGAGTTTATTGTCAAGCATCTCAACCGCACGGCAACGATCAGCCGTGGCTACGGCGCTTTCTCGGGCAAGTGCGTCACGGTGATCATGAGCGTGCTGAGCCGTCGCGAGGCAGTGCAACTGCGCCGCTATGCCCGCGAGATTGACCCTGGCGCCTTCATCACCATCGTCGATAGCTCCGAAATCGTCGGCAAGGGCTTCCGCGGCACGAACTAGCGCGGATGTACCCTTCGAATCATTGGAATAAAGCCACCCACGTTGCAAATCGGTCATCTTGGGGTATTTGTCCCCACATTAGGCGATAATGTTGCCAAAGACATCGTTTGCGATCCAGGTGATTTGCTTTAGATACGAAGGGATGATTTCGATGTTCTGTTCGCAGTGTGGCGCCCCCATGGGCGATAACGACAAGTTCTGCGGCGTGTGTGGTGCCCCTAATAACGAGGTCAAGGCCGCCGGCCCCGCTCCGCAAGCTCAACCTCAGCCGTTTGCCCAGCCGCAGCCGCAGCCGTTCGTTGCGCCCCAGCCGGCTATGAACGCGCCCAAGGGTTGCATGGCTCAGGCCTTCAACGACATGCTCAAGGTTCCCGGCGCCTTGGTTCGCGTATGCCAAATCGCCTTTTTGCCGGCGCTGATCTGTGTTGTCTCGGTGCTGGTGCTGTTTATCCCCGTTATCGGCGGTATCGCAGCGGCCATTGGCTTTTTGCTCGCGTACGTGGCAAGCGTGTGCGGCGCGGGCTTTGCCATCGAGTGGGGTCGTGACCTGTCGCTCAAGGATGATAACGGCATGGAGCGTCCGCTGCTGCGCTCGACCTCGTTTGGATTGGGCATTTTCTCGTCTGTCATTACCGGTGTGCTCGAGTTCGTGGCCATTATTCCGGTGATTGGCGTGGTGTTCTCGGTGCTTGAGAGCGCTGTGATCGGTGCCGTTGGTTCGTACTATTACTTCGGTTCGAGCGGCCTCGAGGGCGCACTCATCGGGTCGATGGGCCTGCTCGTCTTTGCCATGATCGTGTCGGTGGTACTGGGCATCTTCTTTAAGATGTTTGGCGATGCTGCCGTGATGCACTTTGCCGTCGCGGGGCGCGTGGAAAGCGCGTTCTCGCTCGAGAAGGTTTGGAAGTCCTATAAGGCCAACCTGGGCAAGCTGTTCTGCGCCTCGATTCTTCCCGAGTTTTTGACGGGCATCGTGTCGAACATTATCACGTGGGTCTTCACTGCCCTCTTTGGCTTTATCGCCGAGCTGGAAATTAGCAGCTACGGCTATTATGGCTACTATTCTCGCCCGTCGGGCATAGAGGCAATCATCGAGGGCGGCGGCATCACGCTCATTCTGTTCTTGATGATCGTTGCCTTTGTCACGGTGTTCCTGACTGTGTTTGGCAAGATGCTCAAGTATCGCGCCGTTGGCTATTGGGCGGCACGCCATGCCAGCGAGTGGTCCGACGAGGATACCGACGACGTCCTGACGTTTGTGCTCCCGGGTGAGAGGAAGCCTGCTCCTGCGGGATTCAATCCCACGGCCGCCACTGGTGCTGCGCCTGCTCCGGCACCTGCCCCTGCACCTGCTCCGGCACCTGCCCCTGCACCCGCTCCTGCACCTGCCCCGGCACCTGCACCTGCACCGGCGCCCGAGGCGACGCCTGCGGAGCCCGATTGGGATGCCCTTGCCACGCCGGCGGATGAGCCGGGCGATAATCCTGCTGCCGAAAACAATCAAACCGAATAGTCGGTCGAGGCGCCCTGGGCAACTGAGCCCGGGGTGCCTTTTTCTATTGCGAAAGCAAGAAAATGCCTGGGAAAACGGTTGCAGCAAAATTTCTCGGAAATTGGCCAATGTTGCGCAACAACGTCGCGGCTATTGTTGAGAACATAGACGTGTAAGGTTTGAAGGCGTGCAACGCCTTAGGAAAAGGAGAGGCTTATGTTCTGTCCCACTTGTGGTTCTCCCATTTCGGATGATGCCAAATTCTGCCCCGTCTGCGGTTCTGCCGTCGGTGCCGCTTCCGCTGCTCCTGCTCCGCAGCCCGCGCCACAGCCTGCACCTCAGCCCCAGCCTGCTCCGCAGCCCACGCAGATTCAGCCCACTCCGGTTCAGGCAGTTCAGCCTCAGCCTCAGCAGCAATACGCCGGGCAGCAGCAGTACGCCGGGCAGCAGCAGTACGTTCAGCAGCCTGCACCTGCCCCGATGGGCTATGCTCCGATTAAGACCGACCGTAGCGTGATTGGCTGGCTCCTGCTTTCTATCGTGACCTGCGGCATCTATTCGTATTACTTCCTCTACTGCCTGGCTCGCGACATCAATACCATGTGCCAGGAGGATGGCGATTTCACGCCGGGCATTGCCGCGTTCATCTTGCTGTCGTTTGTGACCTGCGGTTTCTATGCCCTCTACTGGTACTATAAGATCGGTAACCGCCTGCAGGCCAACGCCCCTCGCTATGGCCTGGTGTTCCAGGAGAACGGCACCACCATTCTTATGTGGCAGATTGTCGGTGCGCTCCTGTGCGGCCTTGGTCCCATCTTTGCCATGAACATCATCATCAAGAACACCAACGCAATGGCTACGGTCTACAACACCCGTCTCGGCGTGCGTGCCTAACGATCAAGTCGTCGTGAGTAATACTCAGGGACATAAGGGCGCGGCGGAGCTCATTCGTCGCGCCCTTTCTTGCATCGGCGTGCTCTTTGTCGCCTGGCTCGCACTCTACCTGCTCGATATCGGCTGCGTGTTTCGCCTGATGACGGGCATTCCCTGTCCGGGATGTGGCATGACGAGGGCCTGGCTGGCAGCACTGCGCCTCGATTATGCGGCGGCCTTTGCCTACCATCCGCTGTTTTGGGTGGTGCCGATTGCGTTTGTGCTCGCGTTCGTGCGCGAGGAGGTGGCATCGAGCAAGCTAAAGCGTGGCATCGACATTGCGGTTATTGTTCTGTGCGTGCTGGTCGTCGCCGTATGGATCGTGCGCCTTATCAACCCGGCAGACGCGGGCCTGCTCTTTGGTGGTCACGCTCCCGCCGGAGTTCCCACCGATATCATCCACCTCGAAACCCCACGCTGGCTCACCATCCTTCGCTCTTACCTGTCGTAACGGAGGATGCGCTAGAAAAGCGGTCGACACATAAGCGGGGGCGAACGTTGAGATAACGTTCGCCCCCGCTTTGCTCTGGCCAGGTTGTTATGGGTGGGCGTGACGGCTACTCGTCGCGCTTCTCCTCGTGGCGAGCGGCAGCCCGCGCATCGTGGATGCCCTTGATGGCGGCATGGCGGGCGGTGCGGGCGTCGTGCATGGCGTCGCGGGCCTCGGCGGCCGTTGCCTTGGCAGAGCGCAGCTTGGCTGCCAGGTCGGGATTGGTCTCGGCAACCGCGGCGATCGTGGGGCCGTCGAGCTCTTCTTGCGTGGGCTCGGCCAAAAAGTCGATGGCATACTGAGCGGCTACCATGGAGCCCTTGGCGAGCACGCTCTCGTCGATCTTATAGAAGCAGGAGTGCTGGGCATAGGTGGCGCCAATCTGGGGGTTGCGCGTGCCAACAAAGGCGAGCACGCCCGGTACGCGGCGCAGGTACTCCGAGAAGTCCTCGCCCGAAAGCGTACCGCGGTAATGGCCCTCGCCCGCGGGACCCAGGCACTTGAGCACAGCTTGGCGGCAGCGCTCGCTCGAGGCGGCATCGTTTTCGACCTTGTAGTTGGCGATGGTGTAGTCGGTGAGTTCGGCCTCGGCGCCCAGAGCAGCCGCGGTGTGCTCCACGATGCGGCGCATAAGTTCGGGCATCTCTTCATGCGTCTTGTCGCCATAGGTGCGTACCGTGCCGGCGAGGTACGCCGTGCCGGCGATAACGTTGCGCGCGGTGCCGCCATGCAGCTCGCCGACGGTGATGACGGCGGGTTCGTAGGGGCTAATCTCGCGCGAGACGATGGTCTGCAGGGCGTTGACGATTTCGGCGGCAACCATAACGGCGTCGTGGCCGCGCTGGGGCATGGCGCCATGGCACGAGGTGCCGCGGACGTCGATGCGGAACCAGTCGGTGTTTGCCATGCGCGGGCCGGGCTCGCAGCTTACGGTGCCGGCATCGACCTCGCTCCAGATGTGCGTGGCGTAGGCGCCGTCGACGCCGTCGAGTACGCCCGTGCCGATCATGAGCTTGGCGCCCTGGCCGTTTTCCTCGCTGGGCTGGAATACGATGCGAATCTCGCCGTGGATGTCATCGGTCATGTGGCGCAGAATCTGCAGCGTGCCGAGCATCATGGCGATATGGCAGTCGTGACCGCAGGCGTGCATGCAGCCCTCGTTGACGCTGGCGAACTCCTCGCCGGTCTGCTCGGTGACAGGCAGGGCGTCGATGTCGGCGCGCAGCAGGATGCGGCGGCGCGGCGTGCCGTCCTCGCGGTAGGCATCGGGCGCGGTACCGCGAAGCGTCGCTACCAGGCCCGTCTTGAGCGGGCGCTCGTAGGGGATATTCATGGCGTCGAGCTGGTTGGCGATGTCGGAAGTCGTGCGCTCCTCGGCAAGGCTCAGCTCCGGGTGCTTATGGAAGTGCCGGCGCTGCTTGATGATGTAGGGTTCGAACTCGGCGGCGATATCCTGGATGGCCGCGGTGACGTCGTCTGCCGCGCGAACCTCGGTTGCCGCCATAATTTGCTGTGCCTTGGTCTTCGTCATGGTCGATTTGCTCCTTGCTGGGTTGATCGCAAAATCGTACAGGCTTTCTCCAGTATGCCACCTGCCGCTAGGGCTGGTAAAGTTGCCGTTTGCCGCTTGGGGTTTTGTTACAGGGGCGGGGGAGTACACTCGGGGGTGTTGAATTACCTGCCAGAGATGGGGATGCCCATGCGACATATCGATCGGATTATTCGCTCCAAGAACGTCTTTACCGCGCAAGACGGTATCGATACCGCCCGCGAGCTGGCGATTGCCATTGCGGGCGATCGCATCGTCGCGGTCGGCACGCCCGATGACGTGATTGCCGCCGCCCCTGCTGCCACGCCGGTGGTCGACTACGGCGAGCAATTCATCTGCCCCGGTTTCCATGATGCGCACCTGCACTTCTTCCATACCTCGGTCGGTTCCTCGCCGTACATGCTCATGGATATGGGCACGTCAGAGGCGGCACTGGTGCAGCATGCGCTCAAGTTTTCCCAAGGCTTGTCCGATGACGCCTGGGTCGTGACCCAGGGCTGGCGCGATTACCGCTGGGATCCGCCCGAGCATCCTACCAAGGCTTCCCTCGACGCCGCCTTCCCCGATCGCCCCTGTGTTATGTATTCGGGCGATGGGCATACCCTGTGGCTCAACAGCCGCGCACTCGAAGCCCTCGGCGTGACGCGTGACAGCGAGCCGCCGGCGGGTGGCAGTTACGACAAGGATGCAAATGGCGAACTCACGGGTATCGCTCACGAGGCTGCGGCCATGCAGCTGCTGCCGCGCTGTCTTGAGTGGCTGGGCGAGGACCGCATCGCGAGCGCTTACGCCGACCAGATGAAGCGTATGGCCGAGCAAGGCATCACCTCAATCTGCGATATGTCGCTCATGCCCATGCCGGGCTGCGACTTTATTCGCGACGATGTTTACGACAAGCTACAGGCCGCCGGCAAGCTGGGCATCCGCGCCCATTTGTTTCCCACGCTGCTGGATGACCAATCACGCTTGGAAGAACTCCAGACCCGCTACGCGAACAACGCGCTGCTCTCGGCGCCAGGCTTTAAACAGTTCTTCGACGGCGTGTCGAGCGAGCATACCGCATACCTCACTGAGCCCTATACCAACCCGCGCTTCCCGGGCGACCAGGGTCGCCTGACGGTTCCTGTCGAGCGCATGCGCAAGTTGGTTCTGGCGGCAGCCGAGCGTGGCCACACCGTGCGCATCCACGTTATCGGCGACGGTGCCATCCATGCCGCACTTGATATCTTTGAGGAGGCGGCAGGGCTCTACGGTCTGCCGCCGCACGGTCACAACACGCTCGAGCATCTGGAGAATTTGCTGCCTCAGGACATCGATCGTCTGCGCAAGCTCAACATCATTGCTTCGAGCCAGCCTTGCCACATCACGCTCGACCCGGGTGGCCCGGAGCGCGACCTGGGCCTGGAGCGCAGCCGCATCATGTGGCCGTTTGCGACCTATAAGCAGCGCGGCATCCGCCAAGCCTTCGGCACCGATAGCCCCATCACGGCCGTTACCAGCATGAACGTGCTCTACACGGCTATCACGCGCCAAGACCCTCGCAGTCACTGGCCCGAGGGCGGCTGGCTCCCCAGCGAGCGCATCGACGCGGCAACGGCCCTGCGCAACTACACGCTTGGCAGCGCGTACGCAGCGGGCGACGAGCAAAACCTCGGCAGCCTGGAGCCCGGCAAATACGCCGACCTGGTAGTCCTGGACCAAAACCCACTCACCATTGACCCCCAAGAGCTCCAAGCCACCAAGGTTCAGGCCACCTACCTGGCAGGTAACTTAATCTACGAGCGTTAGCCCCACATCCCATCCCTCAGTTGCGGTGAAATACGGACTAAATAACACCTCAACAGCCAAAAACAGTCCATATTCCACCGCAACTTAAGGGGCACGTTTCAGCAACGTGCCCCTTTCTTGTGCACCCTACCCGCATCGCCATTTTGCTGCACTGACTTTTCTGAATGCCGGGCCCGATAACGTTGACTCAGCTCCCGTGTGGCGCCGGAGGGGCGGGGCATAAGGTTTATCGCGAGTTCCGCACGAGCCGAAGGCCACTTAATGTGGCCTTCGTGCGAGCAGGACTGCCCGAGCAGGAAACCTTATGCCCCGCCCCTCCGGCGCCACATGGGAGCCACCTCTAAGTTATCCCCCGGCATTCAGAAAATCTAAGTGCCAAAAAATAAGATTTTTTGACTCCGTGTTGTATAACCCGCCATTCGTGGGTACCATTCAACGCGTACGCAAACAAAAAGGGTTAACCCGCGCGGCATGACCGCGCGGCCCACAAAGGAGGAAACAAGCATGTCGTCTTTGAAGCCGCTTGCAGATCGCGTCCTGGTCAAGCCCGACGAGGCCGAGCAGAAGACCGCTTCTGGTCTGTACATCGCTAGCAACGCTCAGGAGAAGCCGCAGCGCGGCACCATCGTTGCCGTTGGCGCCGGTAAGGTCAACGACAAGGGCGAGCGCATTCCCATGGACGTTCAGGTCGGCGACGTTGTCATCTACGGTAAGTTTGGTGGCAACGAGGTCAAGGTCGACGGCGAGAAGTATCTGCTGATGCGCGCCGACGACATCTACGCCGTCGTCGAGGCCTAGCCTCGTCAGAATCTCTGATTCGTCTTTGAACGCGCCTGCCGCATAGGACTCGGAAGCGGCGACGCGAGTCACATTTCTTTTGGAGGATTACCTACCATGGCAAAGAACATTACGTTCAACACCGATGCCCGCGCCAAGCTCGCCAAGGGCGTCAACACTCTGGCCGATGCCGTTACCGTCACCATGGGCCCCAAGGGCCGTTACGTCGCTCTGCAGCGCACGTTCGGTGCCCCGACCATCACCAACGACGGCGTTTCCGTCGCTAAGGAGATCGAGCTCGAGGACAACATCGAGAACATGGGCGCTCAGCTGGTGAAGGAGGTCGCCACCAAGACCAACGACACCGTGGGTGACGGCACCACCACCGCAACCCTGCTCGCCCAGGCTATCGTCAACGACGGTCTGCGCAACGTCGCCGCTGGCGCCAACCCGCTGGCCATCCGTCGCGGCATCGACAAGGCTGTAAACGCCGCCGTCGCCGAGATGAAGAAGCAGGCCAAGCCGGTCGAGACCAAGGAGCAGATCGCTTCCGTCGGCACCATCTCTGCCGGTGACCCCGAGGTTGGCGAGAAGATCGCCGAGGCCATGGAGGTCGTGGGCAAGGACGGCGTCATCACCGTCGAGGATTCCCAGACGTTCGACATTACCATCGACACTGTCGAGGGCATGCAGTTCGACAAGGGCTATGTCTCCGCTTACTTCGTCACGGACAACGACCGCATGGAGGCCGTGATGAAGGATCCGTACATCCTCATCACCGACCAGAAGATCTCCAGCGTTCAGGACATCATGCCTGTTCTCGAGGCTGTCCAGCGCGCCGGCCGTGGCCTGCTCATCATCGCTGAGGACATCGACGGCGAGGCTCTGCCGACCCTGGTCCTCAACAAGATCCGTGGCGCCCTCAACGTCTGCGCCGTCAAGGCTCCGGGCTACGGCGATCGCCGCAAGCGCATCCTCGAGGACATCGCCGTCCTCACCGGTGGCCAGGCCGCTCTGGACGAGCTGGGCGTGAAGGTCGCTGACATCACCGCCGATATGCTCGGTACCGCTAAGTCCGTCACCATCTCCAAGGACAACACCGTCGTCGTCGGCGGCGCTGGCTCCAAGGAGGCCATTGACGCCCGCATCGCTCAGATCAAGGGCGAGATGGAGAACACCACCTCTGACTTCGACCGCGAGAAGCTCCAGGAGCGCCTGGCCAAGCTCTCCGGTGGCGTTGCCGTCATCAAGGTCGGCGCTGCTACCGAGTCCGAGCTCAAGGAGATCAAGCACCGCGTCGAGGACGCCCTGCAGGCTACCCGCGCTGCTGTCGAGGAGGGCATTGTCGCTGGCGGCGGCGTCGCCTTCATGGACGCTGCTCCTGCGCTCGACGCTGTTGAGATTGACGACCCCGAGGAGAAGATCGGCGTCGATATCGTCAAGAAGGCTCTGACCGCTCCGGTCGCTACCATCGCCAAGAACGCTGGCTTTGAGGGCGCTGTCGTGGTCGACAAGGTTGCCGAGCTGCCCGCCGGCCAGGGTCTCAACTCTGCCAACGGCGAGTGGGGCGACATGATTGAGATGGGCGTTCTCGACCCCGTCAAGGTCAGCCGCGTCACCCTGCAGAACGCTGCTTCTGTCGCCAGCCTGATCCTCATCACCGAGGCCACCGTCTCCGATGTGCCCAAGAACACTCAGCTTGAGGACGCTATCGCTGCTGCCACCGCTGGTCAGCAGGGCGGCGGTATGTACTAAGGCCGACAAGGTCTAGAACTCCCACCGGGAATCCGGGGGCGTGACGGGGTTTCTCTCCGGAACGTCCTCGGACATGCAAAGAGGCTCCGCATCGCGCTTCGCGCTGCGGAGCCTCTTTGCGTCCTGCGGAATGTTCCGGAGAGAAACCCCGTCCCGCCCCCGGATTCCCTGCGTTTACGGCCTTGAGGTCGGAGGGCGGAGAAGGACGTGGTCGATAGGGATACGTGTCCCCTTCGCTGTTTCGCGCTTTGCGCGAAAGGCGCGCTACTTTGGGATGGGTGGGGAACGTGGTTGTTGCGGCAACTGATCCCCGCCACAAATTACCCTTGGCATACTTGCGCGAAAGCTTACTGGTGCTACACTTGCAATTGCTGTTTCAGGGCGGGGTGGAATTCCCCACTGGCGGTAAATCGGGCGGTGCCAAAGGGGTGCCGTGGCGCAGGCGAGGCGTCTGCGACCGGGCCGATGAGTCCGCGACCCGTGCGTGTGTTGGTTCGCATGCCGGCTGAACTGGTGAGATCCCAGTACCAACGGTTAGAGTCCGGATGAAAGAGGCAGGTGATCTTATGTCTGAACAGTCGCAGCATATCCATTTTGAGAACACAAATAGGTGGAGCACCAAACAGCTCGTTACCATGGCGTTGATGTGCGCCTTGGGCGCCCTGTTTATGTACGTGCAGCTTCCCATCCTCCCTTCGGCGCCGTTTTTGACGTATGACCCGTCGCTGGTGCCGGCGATGGTGTGTGGATTTGCGTACGGCCCTGGTGCCGGCACTGCCGTTGCCGCTATGGCGATCGTTATCCATGCGCTCACCACGGGTGACTGGGTCGGCGCGCTTATGAACCTGGTGGCTACGCTGGGCTATATTCTCCCCGCGGCTATCGTGTACCAGAAGATGCATACCTATAAGGGTGCTGTGATTGGCCTGGTGCTCGGCGTCATTGCCGCTACGGCGCTGTCTATGGTCGCAAACCTTACCATTGGCGTATGGTTCTGGTATGGCTCGGTAGATGTGATCGCCCCGCTCATGATTCCTGCCGTGCTGCCGTTCAACCTTATCAAGACCGTGCTTAATTCGGTATTGACGCTTGCGGTGTACAAGGCGGTCTCCAACCTCATCACGCCTAAAAAGGACCAGGTCAAAGGCCGCGCATGATTGAGTGTCGGGGCGTTTCCTTTAGCTATGACGGTGCCGTGTCGGCACTCGACGGCGTCGATCTAAACATCGAGGACGGCGAGTTTTTCTGCATCCTCGGTGGTAATGGGTCGGGCAAGTCGACGTTTGCCAAGCATCTGAATGCGCTGCTGCAGCCCGATGCGGGCACGGTGCGCGTCAACGGCATGGATGCGTCCGATCCCGAGTTGGTCTACGACATTCGTTCGACCGCGGGCATGGTGTTCCAGAATCCCGACGACCAGCTTGTGGCGACGCTTGTCGAGGACGATGTTGCGTTTGGTCCCGAGAACTTAGGGGTCGAATCGGCCCAGATCGCGCAGCGCGTGCGCGAGGCGCTGAAGGCCGTGGGCCTGGTGGGCTTTGAGCGCCATGAGACCCATGCGCTCTCGGGCGGACAAAAGCAGCGCGTGGCGCTCGCCGGCGTACTTGCCATGGAGCCGCGCGTGCTTATCTTGGACGAGGCCTCCTCGATGCTCGATCCGCGCGGACGCAAGGGCCTTATGAAGGCCTGTCATGCGCTCCACGATCGCGGCATGACTATCGTGATGATTACGCACTTTATGGAGGAGGCCGCCGAGGCCGATCGTGTCGCGGTGTTTCGGGCGGGGCACGTTGCCATGCTCGGTACGCCCGAGGAAATCTTGACGCGGGCGGATGAGCTTGCGCAGCTCAACCTGGATATGCCGGAGTCGTGTCGTCTGGGCAGGTCACTTCGTGCGAAGGGCGTGCCCGTTTGCGCGCAGGTGCGTGAGGCGGATATGGTCGCCGAGATTGCGCAGGCTTATGCCGAGCGGAGTGGGACGGACATCGCGGGGCAGTCTTCCGTATCCCAGTTGGAAATCGCTGACGGCACTGTTCCGGTAGACAACGAGGGCAACGCGTCGGAGCCCGTCATCGAACTATCCCATGTTTCGTACAGTTATTCGCTCAGTCCGCGCGAGCGCCGCCGCTGGCATAAGCGCTCGGCCACTGCGGACAAATCGAGCAAACAGGCTCTCTGGGGAAACGTCCCCAGCAGCCCGTGGGCGCTGCGCGGTGTATCGCTGACGGTGCGTCGCGGCGAGTTCCTGGGCTTGGCAGGTCATACCGGTTCGGGTAAGTCGACGCTGGTCCAGCATCTCAACGGTTTGATTCGCCCTCAGGAGGGATCCGTTCGCGCGCTGGGGCTCGATCTGTCAAACAAGAAAGACGCCGCCGCGGTTAAGGCCAAGGTCGGCGTGGTGTTTCAATATCCTGAGCGTCAGCTGTTTGCCGAAACCGTGGCGCAGGACGTGGCGTTTGGTCCGCATAACCTTGGCTTGCCGCAAGATGAAGTCGACCGTCGTGTCGAGTCATCGCTCTCGCGCGTGGGCCTCGACCTTTCCACGGTCGGCGACAAGAGCCCCTTTGAGCTTTCGGGCGGTCAGCAACGGCGTGTGGCATTCGCCGGCGTACTCGCCATGGAGCCTGAAGTCCTGGTACTCGATGAGCCCATGGCGGGGCTCGATCCGGCTGCTCGCAGGGATTTCCTAGGGCTCATCGATCGACTCCATCGCGAGGGCCTGACCGTTGTCATGGTTTCGCACAGCATGGATGACCTGGCCAATTGCTGCGACCGTATTGTCGTGATGAACGAAGGTGCGGTGTTTGCCGAGGGAACCCCCGCGCAGGTGTTTGCGCATGCCGATGAGCTCAAGTCGATCGGCTTGGGCGTTCCCGCCGCCCAGCGTATGGCGCTGGCGCTTACGGAGGCGGGCGTGCCGCTGCGTCGCGGCGGGCTCTATACGGTTGAGTCGTTGGCCGACGAGTTGGTGGACCTGCTGATCGGTCGCTCAGACAGTTCTTCTAACGTCTCGGACAAGGCCAAATCCGAAACGGTCGTGCGAGAGGAGGGCTGTTAATGGAGGCGTTTTCGTTTGGCAGCTACTATCCGAGCGATAGTGCGATCCATCGCCTGGATCCGCGCACCAAGCTGCTCCTGGGCTTTGTGTTTTTAATCACAACGCTGACCGTCGGCGGCTTCCGTGGACTGGCCCCTGTCGCAATGTTTGTCGTGCTGATCTATGCCGTGTCTCGGGTGCCGGTTCGTCGCGTTCTGTCGTCGATGGCGCCGCTGCTGGCAATCGTCGTCGTGGTCGCGGTGCTCAACCTGTTTTCCGACCAGAGCGGGCGCATTCTGTGGCAGCTCGGGTTTCTGCAGATAAGCGAGGGCTCGCTGCGTTCTGCGGCGTTTATGGCGTGCCGCCTGAGCTTGATGATGGCCGGCATGAGCGCCATTACGCTCACCACACCGACACTCGACCTCACTGCGGGCTTTGAGCGTCTGCTCGCACCGTTTGCGCGCGTGGGGCTTCCGGCGCACGAGCTCGGCATGATTATGGGTATCGCGCTGCGCTTTATGCCGCAGTTTGCCACTGAGATGAAACAGACGGCCGATGCGCAGGCGAGCCGCGGTGCGCGCGTGACGGGAGGCCCGCTCGGCGGCGTGCGTATGCTCGGCAGTGTGGCGATTCCGCTGTTCACGGGCGTGTTCCGCCATGCCGAGACGCTGTCTGCTGCCATGGATGCACGCTGCTATCACGGCGAGCAGGGCCGCACGCGCCTGCATGCGCTTGCATTTCGCCGCGGGGATGCGCTGGCTGCGGTGGTGACGGCGCTGCTGCTCGCGTGTGTCATCGTCATCAACCTTCAACTTGTTTAGGCGCGATTCGAGCGCAAGAAAGGGGTCCCTATGACCGACAACGACCGCACGGCTCAGCTTGAGCGCGCCTGTTCGTATCTCAGGCGCATTCCGGCGTGGTATCTGGCCACGACCGATGCAAGTGACGGGCATCAGCCTCGCGTGAGGCCGTTTTCGTTTGCCATGGTCGATGACGGTAAGTTGTGGTTTTGCACGTCGCGCGACAAGGACGTGTGGGCGGAGCTGAGTGCGAATCCCAAGTTTGAGGTATCGGGCTGGAAGCCGGGGGAATGTTGGATCGTATTGACCGGCGAAGCCGCACTTGAGGACGACGCAGTTGCGAGCGACAAGGTGCGTCAAGCGGGTTTTAAGCACATGGTGGGCATTGGCGAGGAACACGAGAGTGCCAACGACGGCCGCCTTGCTTTCTTTTCGGTCCGCAATATTGCCGCGCGCTTCTGTGATATCGACGGCAGCGAGGAGCGCCTGGAGCTCTAGCTCGCACAAACCAGGTTCCCAAACTAGCTAGTACAGGAGGAAACGTGGACGGATTGAATACGGTTTTGGAGTATCTGACGTCGGTGCCGGCGTGGTATCTGGCGACGAGCGTTGACGGACAGCCTCATGTGCGTCCGTTTTCGTTTGCGCAGATCCAGGATGGCAAGCTGTGGTTTGTAACAGCGCGCACCAAAGATGTGTGGCAAGAGCTGCTGCAAAACCAGCGCTTTGAGGCCACGAGTTGGTGGCCGGGCCATGGCTGGCTCATCTTGCGCGGGCGTGCCGGCTTGGATGACCGGGCTTTAGACGAAATGCGCGAAGCCGGGTGGAAGCATCTAGAGCGCCTGGGCGAGCACTATGAGGGGCCTAACGACCCCACGCTCGTCTTCTTTAGCGTCGAGGATCCCGAGGCTTTTATCTGCAATCACGACGAATGGGTGCCGGTCGAGCTCTAGCCAGCTGGCTCATCCTAACAACTTGGTTTTCGCATGGGCGGGCCCCGTATTGCCCGGCGCCGTTAGGAGCGCCGGTCAATACGGGGCCCGCTCCATTTGTCAATTCCTTCAAGCGAATGTGTCGGGAATGTTTCAATGCATGAATATACAAGCCATTTACGTGTTCATGCATCTTTTGGTGCTAAAGTTTCAACCCACCTCATAACGACCGCTGCGAAATGCGCATCGGTGCATAAATCGCAGACAAGGAGTCTGATATGTCTTTGAAGGTTGGAATCGTCGGTGCGGCTGGATATGCCGGCGCCGAGCTCATTCGCCTCGTGCTCGGTCATCCCGAGTTTGAACTTGTTGCCATTACGTCCAACGCCGATGCCGGCCAGCCGCTGTCCGCGGTGTATCCGAGCTTTGCTGGCGTGAGCGATCTGGTTTTCACCACGCATGACGCCCCCGAGCTCAAGAGCTGCGATGCGGTTTTTCTTGCCGTGCCGCACACGGCTGCCATGGCACAGGTGCCCGCGCTCCTTGCCGCAGGCGTTTCCTGCTTCGATTTGTCTGCCGACTACCGTCTGAGCGATCCGGCCGTGTTCGAGGCGTGGTATGCCGCCGAGCATACGAGCCCCGAGCTGCTCAAGACCCGTGCCTTTGGCCTGCCCGAGCTATTCTGCCGGGACTTGGAGACCGCCGCATCCGACCATGCCGACGGCAAACCCGTGCTGGTCGCCTGCGCCGGTTGCTATCCCACCGCAACGAGCCTTGCCGCCGCGCCCGCCGTGCGCGCTGGCTGGGTTGCCCAGAGCGGCCCCGTGATCGTTGATGCCATCAGCGGTGTGACGGGTGCCGGCAAGTCCTGCAACGCTCGTACGCATTTTTGCAGCGCTGACGAGAACTTGGAGGCCTACGGCGTGGGCAAGCATCGCCATACGCCCGAGATTGAGCAAATTCTTGGCCTGACCGATCGCGTCGTCTTCACCCCGCATCTGGCACCGCTCAAGCGCGGCCTGCTCTCCACGGTGACGCTGCCGCTCACGCCGCAGGCCATCGACTCCCTGGCTCTTGAGGATGTCGTCGACTATTACAAGCAGTTCTACGCTGGACGCACCTTTGTGCGCGTGCTCGATGCCGGCCAGCAGCCCAAGACGGCTTCGGTCGTCGGCACCAACGCCGCCCAGATTGGCCTTGCGTTCAACAAGCGCGCGGGCGTGCTGGTGGCGACGGGCGCCATCGACAATCTGTGCAAGGGCGCTGCGGGCCAAGCGGTCCAGTGCGCCAATATCGTCTTTGGCTTTGACGAGCGACGAGGCTTGCCCACAGTGGCGTGCCCGGTGTAGCACATTCGATTGTTAACGATTTGGTAGTCGGGCATCGAGTGGGGCGCCACTCTTAAGCTGGTCTCATGATCACGACTGGCATGGCGCACCAACCGATGTCCGTTTTTTGTTTGACATAAGGAGTCATAAAGACGATGAATACCGAGCTGTTTGATATCAAGATTCGCGCCGTCGAGGGTGGCGTTACGGCTGCGGCTGGTTTTAAAGCTGCGGGCATCCACGCTGGGTTCCGCAAGAACCCCGAGCGTCTGGATTACGCGCTCGTCGTGCCCGATAAACCCTGTCCCGGTGCCGGCGTGTTTACCACCAATCGCTTTTGCGCGGCGCCCGTGCAAGTGAGCCGTGCCAACCTGGGCGGTGCCGACAAGGGTTACGGTATCATCGCCGGCGTTTCGGTCAACTCTGGCAATGCCAACGCCGCCACGGGTGAGACCGGCCTTGCATGCGCGCGCGAGACGTGCAGCATCGCATCGCAGGTCATCGGCTGCGAGCCCCAGCAGATTCTGGTTGCCTCCACGGGCGTGATTGGCCAGATTCTGCCGATCGACACGTTTGAGACCGCCATTCCTGCTGCCTACGAGGCGCTCTCCGCCCACGGTGGCGCCGATGCCGCTCGCGCCATCATGACGACTGACACGCACTCCAAGGAGTACGCCGTGTCCTATGTCAGCGAGGCTGCGGGTCATGCGGGCAATGTCTATACGGTAGGCGGAATGTGCAAGGGCTCGGGCATGATCATGCCCAATATGGCCACCATGATCGCGGTTATTACTACCGATGCCCCCGTCGAGCCTGCGGCACTTCATGCCCTGCTGCTTTCGACCGTCAAGCAGACCTTTAACAAGGTAACGGTCGATTCCGACACCTCGACCAACGACACCTGCATCATGCTTGCCTCCGGCGCCGCTGCCGCAGATGCCGAGCCTATCGTCGAGGGCTCCGATGCCTTCGACGAGTTGGCATTTGCCGTGCACGAGGTGTGCGAGAGCCTGGCGCGCAATATCGCCGCCGATGGTGAGGGCGCATCCAAGCTTGTTACGGTCAACGTTACCGGCGCCGTGAACGACGAGGAGGCCGATATCGCCGCCCGTGCCGTTGCCAACTCGCCGCTCGTTAAGACCTGCATCGCCGGCCACGACTGCAACTGGGGCCGTGTTGCTATGGCGCTTGGCAAGTGCGGCGTGAAGTTTAATCAGGAAGACGTTTCCATCGACATGATGGGCATGCCTGTCTGTCGCGACGGTCTGACTGTTCCCTTTGATGAGGACGAAGCTCTACGACGTTTCGAGGCGCCCGAGATCGTGATCTCGGCCGACCTGGGCGCAGGCGACGCGGCAACGACCGTGTGGACCTGCGACCTCACGCATGAGTACATCTCCATCAACGGCGACTACCGTTCCTAGATTCCGGGCACGCTGCGCATCTTGCCGCGATTGCGGACAGCGGAGCACGGCGCGATAACGATACGAAAGACGAGGCAGATTATGAAATTCGCACGCGATTGTCGTTCGAGCGAATCCAACGAAGCAACCGCGCAGCTGCTGTTCGAAGCGCTGCCGTGGATTAAGAACCTGACCGGCAAGACGGTTGTTATCAAATATGGCGGAGCCGCCATGGTTGATGAGCAGCTGCGCCGCGACGTGATGAGCGACATCGTTTTGCTCAAGATCATCGGTATGCGCCCCGTCATCGTGCACGGCGGCGGCAAGGCTATCAACGAGGCGCTGAGCCATTACGATATTCCCGTCGAGTTTAAGAACGGCCAGCGCGTGACCACGCCGGCGACTATGGATATCGTGCGCGAGGTGCTGGGCGGCAAGGTTAACCAGGAGCTGGTTGCTGCCATCAACCACCACGGCAACCTGGCCGTGGGCGTGTCGGGCAGCGATGCCGGCACGCTCATCGCCGAGCCGCTCGACCCCGAGCTCGGTCGCGTGGGCAAAGTGACGCACGTCAACACCGACTATATCGAGCGCTTACTCGATAGCGAGTACATCCCCGTCATCGCTACCGTCGCGGCGGGGGAGGACGGCGGTTTCTTCAACATCAACGCCGACACCGCCGCCGGTGCCGTTGCCGCGGCGCTCCACGCGCATAAGGCGATCTTTTTGACCGATGTCGATGGCCTGTACAAGGACTTTAGCGACAAGGACTCGCTTATCTCCAACCTAACGCTCGACGAGGTTAGCGAAATGCTCTACGGCGGCGAGGTCGATAAGGGCATGATTCCCAAGCTGCGTGCGGCCGTCGATGCGCTTACTGGCGGCGTATTTCGTGCCCACATCATTAACGGTACTACGCCGCATTCGCTGCTCCTGGAGCTGCTGACCGATGCCGGCGTCGGCACCGTGATCCATTCCACCGAGACGGCTTACGAGTTCGATACGCATCCGCATCCGCTTTCGACGTTTGCTGCGCGTCTGACCGAAAACCTTGACGAGGTCGAGAAGCTTCAGACGGTCTAGCTGACCCGCAGCCGCCCAATTCCTGCACCCATAGCCCCGCGCCGTCTGGCGCCCAACGAAAGGCATCCCATGTCACTTGCAGCTCAGCAATCGCTTGAATCCCATTACGTTATGCATACCTTTGGCCGCTCTCCGGTCGAGTTTGTCGAGGGTCACGGCATGAAGCTCACCGGCGACGATGGCCGTGAGTACCTCGACTTTCTTGCCGGCATCGGCGTGTGCAGCCTAGGTCATGGCGACCCGGCTGTGCTCTCGGCGCTCGAGGCACAGACCAAAAAGCTCATGCATGTCTCCAATTACTTCTACATCGAGCAGCGCGGACAGGTCGCGGCGCTGCTGTCCAAGCTTGCTAACGACGACGTAGATGGTGCGCGCGTGCTTGCCGATGCCATTGTCGCCGGCGATGAGACCACGGCAGCTGCTCTTGGTGCCCCGGCTGCGGATGAGCAGGTTTGGGAGACCTTCTTTGCCAACTCTGGCGCCGAGGCCAACGAGGGCTCGATGAAGCTCGCGCGCCTGTACGCCAAGCGTGCCGGTAATGGCGGCAACACCATCGTGTGCATGCGCGGCGGGTTCCACGGCCGTACGCTCGAGACCATTGCCGCCACCATGCAGGATTGGCTGCAGGACAGCTTCCGCCCGCTGCCGGGTGGCTTTGTGGCCTGCACGCCCAACGATGTAGATGAACTGCGTGCGATCTTTAAGCAGCTGGGGAGCGAGATTTGTGCCGTGATGCTCGAGCCGATCCAAGGTGAGAGTGGCGTGCACCCTATGACCGAGGAGTTTATGGCGGCAGCGCGCGACCTGGCACACGAAGTGGGCGCCGTGCTTATCGCCGACGAGGTCCAGTGCGGTATCTTCCGCACGGGTAAGCCGTTTGCGTTCCAGACTTATGGCGTGGAGCCTGACATTATGAGCCTTGCCAAGGGCATTGCTGATGGCGTGCCCATGGGTGCCGTCGTGGCAAAGAAGGAGATTGCCGACGTGTTTAATCCGGGCGACCACGGCTCGACCTTTGGCGGTAGCTGCTTGGCCGTCGCGGCGTGCGCCGCGACGCTTTCCGCGCTTGTGCACGGCGACTACGCTGAGCATGCCGCCAAGGTGGGCGCCTATATGGAGCAGGCGCTGGCTAAGCTTCCGCATGTGGTAGAGGTGCGTGGCCGTGGCCTGATGCTCGGCTGCGATTTGGATGATGCCGCGGGTGACGCGCATGCCATTGCTGCCCGCGCGCTGGCTGCCGGTGCCGTGATTAACGCTACGGGTGCCCATACGCTGCGTTTCTTGCCGCCGCTCGTCTGCGAGGAAGCCGACGTGGACAGTCTGATCGAGATACTGTCGGGTGTTTTGGGCTAACGCGGCGCAATAACTCAATTTGGACCGGGTTCCGGAGGTAGCGCACAGAGATGTGGTGTAAGAGGCTGGGCATGCCCCGCCTCTTACACCACATCTCTGTGCGCTACCGTCGAAATGGCGATGAAAGCACGATTTTGATCCAACTGTTAGTCCTTATAATGGACATATGTTGCGTAACTTAAGCAAATACTATCTTTTTATATGTTGCAAACAAAGTAGCAGTACTCATTTTTGCCATTTTTTGGCCACGGCCTTGAAATAAGGGGTCCTTAGGGTTCGAATCCCATGCGCTGGGCCCAAACAAAAAACGGTCCCCTTGCGAGGACCGTTTCCAATTCAGTGGTGGGCGATGAGGGATTCGAACCCCCAGCCTTGTGCGTGTAAAGCACCTGCGCTAACCGTTGCGCCAATCGCCCGTGCGGAGAGAGTATAGCAAAACAATCGCCCCATTCACCTCATATCCATTAAAGGTAACTGGCGCGTGTCACAGCGGAGCTGATTCAGTTGAGATTGCCTGAACATTCCGCCCCTCTTTACGCCCTCGGGTATACTCAAAAGCTACTGATTCGATTTGATGCCCAGCAACAGCAGAGGGGATAGTATATGTGCGGTTTTGTCGGTTTTGTCGGTGGGACGGATAACCAATCCGAGGTGCTCACCAAGATGATGGACCGCATCGTCCATCGCGGTCCCGACATGGGCGGTCAGTTTATCGACGGCCGCGTTGCCCTCGGCTTCCGCCGCCTGTCGATCCTCGACCTGACCGAGGCTGGCGCCCAACCCATGGCCAACGAGGACGGTAGCGTCGTCATTGTCTTCAACGGCGAGATCTACAACTTCCAAGAACTCCGTTCCGAGCTCGAGGCCAAGGGCTACAAGTTCCACTGCGGCGCCGACACCGAGAGCCTCCTGCACGGCTACGAGGAGTGGGGCGAGGCCGTCCTCGATCGCTTACGCGGTATGTACGCCTTCGTCATCTGGGACAAAAAGAAGAACAAGCTTTTTGGCGCCCGCGACATCTTTGGCATCAAGCCGCTTTACTACTATCCCATGGCCGATGCGGGCGACGGCGCTCCGGGCGTGCTCTTTGGTTCCGAGATCAAGAGCTTCCTGGACTACCCGCACTTCCACAAGGCGGTCAACAAAAAGGCTCTGCGTCCGTACATGACGCTGCAGTATTCGGCGACTGAGGAGACCTTCTTCGAGGGTGTCTACAAGCTGCCGCCGGCGCACTACTTTACCGTCGATATCTCGACCGGCAAGATGAACATCGAGCGCTACTGGGATTGCGATTACTCTGCCGTCGAGAAGCCGTTCGAAGAGTATGTCGATGAGCTGGACGAGGTCGTGCACGAGAGCGTCGAGGCCCATCGCATCGCCGACGTCAAGGTCGCGTCGTTCCTCTCCGGTGGCGTCGACTCCAGCTACATCGCCGCTTGCCTTATGCCCGACAAGACCTTCTCGGTGGGCTTTGACTACAAGAACTTCAACGAGACCAACTACGCCAAGGAACTTTCCGATAAGCTCGGCGTCGAGAACGTTCGCAAGATGATTACCGCCGACGAGTTCTTCGGTGCGCTCGAGGACATCCAGTATCACATGGACGAGCCGCAGTCCAACCTGTCTTCCGTGCCGCTGTGGTTCTTGGCCGAGATGGCCCGCAAGGACGTTACCGTCGTGCTTTCGGGCGAAGGCGCCGACGAGCTCTTTGGCGGCTACGCCTACTACGAGGACACGGTCCCGGTGCGCAAGTACAAAAAGATGGTGCCGCTGCCCATCCGTCGCGCGCTCGGTAATCTGGCGCTGCATATGCCGTACTTCAAGGGACATAACTTCCTGGTCAAGGGTGCCGAGATCCCTGAGAAGTCGTTCCTGGGACAGGCTCTGGTATGGCCGGAGCGCGAGGTCGACGGCGTGCTCAAGCCCGAGTACAACACCGGCGATGGCGCCTTCGAGCTCGCTGCACCCATCTACGCACGCGTGAAGGGTCAGCCCGAACTGGTCAAGAAGCAGTACCTGGACATGAACATGTGGCTCCCGGGCGACATTCTGCTCAAGGCCGACAAGATGTGCATGGCGCACTCGCTGGAGCTGCGCGTGCCCTTCCTGGACCGCAAAGTCATGGAGTTCGCCGAGCACATTCCCGATCGCTACCGCATCAACGAGAACGGCAACAAGCAGGTACTCCGCCACGCTGCCAACAAGTCGCTGCCCGATGAGTGGGCCACCCGTCCCAAGGTGGGCTTCCCGGTGCCGATTGTCTACTGGCTGCGCGAGCAAAAGTGGTACGACTATGTCAAGGAGTACTTCACCGCGCCGTGGGCAAGCGAGTTCTTCGATACCGACGAGCTCATGCACCTGCTCGATCTGCACTTTGCGGGCAAGGGCGATTTCCAGCGCAAGATCTATACGCCGCTCGTGTTCCTGGTGTGGTACAAGCGCTTCTTTATCGACGAGGGCCAGCCTTCTGTTCAGGCTGCCTAGCCTCGGCTTACGAACGCCTGCGCGTAACGGCTCCTCCGGGAGCCGTTTTTGCGTGGGTGCGTTTCAGTTACTATAAAAACCGTCCCTGCCAAATGGCTGAGAAAGGTGAAAGATGCACCATTCGGATTCCGCGACCGTGACCACGGTCGATACGCTTGCCAAGCTTCTCGACGTGTGCGGCGAGCTGCGCGCATCAGAGCAGGTTGACGAGCGTGCCGTGACCGGCTGCTCGTTTGATTCGCGCGTGGTCTCGGCAGGTGACGTATTCTTTTGCAAAGGTGCTGCCTTTAAGCCCGCGTTTTTGAGCATGGCGCTCGATGCGGGCGCCGTCGCATTTGTGTGCGAGGAGTCGCTGGTCGAGTCTCTGGAGCCGCTGGCGCAGGAGAGCGGTGCTGCGATGCTGGTTGTTGATAGTGTTCGCACGGCCATGGCCCTGTTGCCGCCGGAGGTCTACGACCGTCCTGACCACGACGTCAAGATCGTGGGCATCACCGGCACCAAGGGAAAGACCACGGCCGCTTTTATGCTCCAGTCCATCATCAAGGCGGCGGGCGAGTCCTGCGGCATGATCGGCTCGGTGAGTACCGACGATGGTATCGAGTGCTACGAGAGCACCAACACCACGCCCGAGGCCCCCGAGGTTTGGCGCCATATCGCCAACTGCCGCACGTCCGGTCGCCAGTCCATGGTCATGGAGGTCTCGAGCCAGGCGCTCAAGTACCAACGCGTCGAGAATCTGCCGTTTGACGTGGCGTGCTTCCTCAACATCGGCCGCGACCACATCTCGCCGATCGAACACCCCACGTTTGAGGATTATTTTGAGAGCAAACTCAGGATCTTTGGCCAGGCAAAGACTGCCGTGGTGAATCTGGGCACCGAAGAGGTTGACCGTGTGCTGGGGGCAGCGTCGACGGCCGAGCGCTTGGTGACCGTTGGCGTTGAGCATCCCGAGGCAAGCCTGTGGGCGAGCGATGTCCGCATGCTCGGCTTTAACATCGAGTTTAACCTGCACGGCATGAGCGCCGACGAGCCCGAGGCGGGGGAGAAGGTCCTGCTGGGTATCGCGGGCGACTTTAACGTGGAAAACGCGCTGGTCGCTATCGCCGCTGCGCGCGAGATCGGCATCGGTATCGAGGCTATCAAGAAGGGCCTCTCCAAACTGCGTGTGCCGGGCCGTATGGAGGTCGTGGAGTCGAAGGACGGCCGCGTGATTTGTGTCGTCGACTACGCGCACAACCAGCTTTCGTTCCGCTCGCTTTTCTCGTCGGTCAAGCGCGCGTTTCCCGCCAGCCCGGTCATCGCAGTGTTTGGCGCTGCCGGCGGCAAGGCGCAGGAGCGCCGCGAGCAGCTTCCGCGCGAGGCCGCACCGTATTCCGACCTGATGATCTTTGCCAACGAGGATCCAGCTCACGAGGACCCGATGAAGGTCTGTCGCGAGCTTGCCGAGCATGTTCCCGACGATACGCCGAACAAGATCATCCTCGACCGCGAAGCCGCTGTGCATGCGGCGTTCAAGGCGGCGCGCGAGGAGTACGTCAACCCCGATGCTCCCACCATTGTCTTGCTGCTGGCAAAGGGTGACGAGGAGCTCATGCACGTGGGCGACGAGTTCGTGCCCATCGAGAGCGACCTTTCGCTGGCCAATCGCCTGATCGATGTTACCCAGTTTGACTAATGAACCATGATGGCGGCGGCGCCCTGAGTGCGCTGTCGCCATAAGCGTGTTCCCTCAATCAAAACATGCCGTCCAAGTCCAAACCCTTCTACGTAAACGGAGTAACCATGTCCCACAATACCCTGCCGACCGTCGCTGAGCTTTCGGGCGAGATGCGCGAGCGCTTGGCCAAGGTCAAGTACGTCTTTACCGACCTGGATGCCACGATGCTTGCACCCGGCTCGTGCGTGCTGCGCGACAACGACGGCAACCCCTCGACCAAACTCGTCGAGGCCGTCGTGGCGCTCGCTCGCGCTGGTATTCAGGTGGTTCCCACCTCGGGCCGCAACCGCACCATGATCCACGAGGACGCGCGCGTGCTCGGCCTCAACTCCTACATTGGTGAGATGGGCGGCCTGGTTATGTACGACCTCAAAGCCAACGATTGGGAGTATCTGACCGGTGACATGCCTTACGACCCCGCCTGTGGCTTCACGCCGCACCAGGTGATCGAGCAGACCGGCGTGTGCGAGAAGATCCTTGCCCGCTGGCCGCACAAGATCGAGTACCACAACGACATGTCGACCGGCTACAAATACCGTGAGGTCACCGTCGGCATGCGCGGCGATGTGCCCGACGATGAGGTCCAGGCCATCCTGGACGAGGCCGGCTGCGGTCTGATCTGGGCTTGCAACGGCCATCTGACTCACCTGTCCAAGCCGACGACGCTCGAGCTCGATCGCGTCGAGGACGGTCGCGCATTCAACATCAACCCCGCGGGCCTCAACAAAGGCGTCGCCATTGCGCGCTTCTGCGAGCACCTGGGGATCGAGCGCGAGGAGACGTTGGCGCTCGGCGATTCCGAGTCCGACTTCTACATGGCCGATCACGTGGGCACGTTCTGCTTGGTCGAGAATGGCTTGACGAGCGCCGGCGCGCCCGAGTTCCTGGCTGCTTGCGAGAACGCTTTCGTTACGCGCGGCAAAATTGTCGACGGTTGGGCGGCGACGGCAGAGCTGCTGGTCGCGGCGCGTTCGTAGCGCGGCGCCGCCGCACTTGGACATGTCTTTTCGAGAGAGACTGGTGAGGTAATGTCCGATATCGAGAATCCGGCAGGTGACACGCGCCCGATTGGCGTGTTCGATTCTGGTTTGGGCGGTCTGACGGTTGCGCGCGCGATTGCGACGGCGCTGCCGCACGAGTCCGTCTACTACTTTGGCGACACCAAGCGCTGCCCCTACGGCACCCGCACCGAGGATGAAGTGCGCTCGTTTGCGTTGCAGGCGGGTCGTTGGCTTTCGAAGCACGACGTCAAGATTATGGTCATCGCCTGCAACACGGCGACCGCTGCGGCCTTGCGTCTGGCCCAGCAGGTGCTCGACGTTCCCGTGATCGGCGTGATCGCGCCGGGTGCCCGTGCGGCGATCAACAGCACCCGCTCGCGTCGCGTGGGCGTGCTCGCCACCAACCTCACCATTCGCTCGGGCGCCTACACGCGCGCCATTCAGGATCTAGATGCCGGTGTCGATGTATACGGCTGTCCTGCCTCGAGCTTTGTCGAGGTTGTCGAACACGAGCTCGCCTCGGGTGCACATCTGCAGGAACAGTGGCTTGAGAACGAGGACATCTTCGATACGCCTGCCGTGCGTGCGCTGGTGGGTGCCACGGTTGAGCCGCTGCGCGACCACGGTATCGATACCGTGGTGCTCGGCTGTACGCATTTCCCGCTGTTGGTGGGACCTATCCGCCATGCGCTGGGGCCTGGGGTGCGCGTCGTGAGTTCCGCCGAGGAGACCACGCGCGAGCTGACCGATATCCTCACGCGCCGCGAGCAGCTGGCGGGCGACGCAGCCGAGCCGCAACATCGTTTTGCAACGACGGCCGATAATATTGCCGAGTTTGCGGTGGCGGGCAGTTTTATCTTTGGTCAGCCGCTCAAGAGCATCGAACATATCGATATCGACGAACTGAAATAGATACAAGGTCACCGACCAAAGGCTCACTTTCATCTTTTGCCGAAAGGATATTTCTATGGAGTATATGCAGGTCAACCGCGCCAACGGTCGCGCCGCCAACGAGTTACGCCCCGTTAAGCTCACCCGTGGCGTCATGAAGCACGCCCACGGCTCGTGTTTGGCCGAGTTCGGCGACACGCGCGTGCTGTGCGCCGCCACTATCGAGGAGGGCGTGCCGGGCTGGCGAAAGGGCGCCAAGGCCGGCTGGGTGACCGCGGAATACGCCATGCTGCCGGCGTCGACCGGCAAGCGCTGCAAGCGCGAGCATGCCAACCGCAAGGGCCGTTCCATGGAGATCGAGCGCCTCATTGGCCGCAGCCTGCGTACCGTCGTCAACATGAAGGCGCTCGGCGAGTACACCGTCACCGTCGACTGCGATGTAATTCAGGCCGATGGCGGCACGCGTACAGCGAGCATCACCGGCGCTTGGGTGGCACTGCACGACGCCCTCGCCATGTGGGTCGAGGCGGGCAAGATCGAGCGCATCCCGCTTATCGGCCAGGTGGCTGCCATCTCCATGGGCGTTGTCGACGGCAATACGCTGCTCGACTTGGATTATTCCGAGGACAGCCATGCCGAGGTCGACATGAACCTCGTCGCCACCGACACCGGTGAGATGATCGAGCTCCAGGGCACCGGCGAGCAGGCGCCCTTTGACCGCAAACGCCTCAACGCCCTGCTCGACCTGGGCGACAAGGGTATCGCCGAGCTCATCGAGCTTCAGCGCCGAGCCATCGCCTAACCTGCCAAAAGGGACAGGTTTATTTTGGTAGGTTTTATCTGCTGAAATGCTGCGTTGAAAGGTCCGATCGCCTGAGAGGGGAGAGGTCAAGTGCCCAAATGCCCCTCACGCGGCTTGCTATAGAGACAAGGAGGCCAGTCATGGCACTTGAGAAGATTGACATCGACACCCTCGACCCGGCGGCGACCATCGTCGTGGCAACCGGCAACGCCCATAAGCTCACCGAGATCGAGGCCATTTTGGGCAAGGTCATGCCCGAGGTACGCTTTGTGGCGCTCGGCCAGCTGGGCGATTTTGAGGATCCCGAGGAAAACGGCACGACGTTTTTGGAGAACGCCATCATCAAGGCCCAAGCCGCGGTTGAGGAGACGGGCCTTATGGCCATTGCCGATGATTCGGGCTTGGTCGTCGACGCACTGGACGGTGAGCCCGGTGTGTATAGCGCGCGCTATGCGGGCGTGCACGGCGACGATGCCGCCAACAACGCCAAGCTTCTCGTTAACCTGGAAGGCGTGGCAGATGAGGACCGCACCGCGCGCTTTATGAGCGTCGTCGCGCTCATCGACACGGACGGTCTGGTTACCTATGGCGAGGGCGCCTGCGAGGGCGTTATCGCGCACGAGGGCCGCGGCGATCACGGCTTTGGCTACGACCCGCTGTTCCTGCCGGTCGACACGCCGGGCAAGACCATGGCCGAGCTGACGGCGGACGAGAAGAACGCCATCAGCCATCGTTTCCACGCGCTCGAGCATCTGTCCGCCAAGCTGACGGGCGAGGAGTAGGCCATGCGTGCGGTGGTGCAGCGCGTGCTCAACGCCGGCGTGACGGTCGACGGCGAGTGCGTGGGCCGCATTGGACGCGGCTATCTGGTGCTGCTGGGCGTGGGCCACGGCGACACGCGCGCCGAGGCCGACAAGCTGTGGGGCAAGCTCCGCGGCCTGCGCATCAACGAGGATGAGAACGGCAAGACCAACTTGGCGCTTGCCGATATCGACGGCGAGGTGCTCGTGGTGTCGCAGTTCACACTGTTCGCTGACTGCCGCCACGGCCGCCGTCCGTCGTTTACGGATGCCGGCGCACCCGATGTTGCCAACGAGCTCTACGAGTACTTCCTGACGCTTGTGCACGAGGACGTTGAGCATGTGGCGCACGGTATCTTTGGCGCCGACATGAAGGTCGACCTGGTCAACGACGGCCCATTCACCATCGTCTTGGACACCGACAACCTTTAGGTTACGCGGTTTTACCAAACCGCGTAACAACTGGTCATGCGAGGTTGTCGTCTGGTACGTATTTGGGACCGGGCTTATTTAGCTACTTGCGTATGGCCACAACAGGGTGCTATAGTATTAGAGTTTTGTCTATCTTAGGGGTATTATCCCCTTTTTGAATTGCACCTTCTGGAGGCCCTGTTCATGGAAGAGATGGAAGTCAATCACGTCGACGACATCCACGAGAAGCTGACCGATATGGTGGGCGATCGCGTCAAGGTGAAGGCCAACATGGGCCGTACCCGCGTCGTCGAGCGCATGGGCACCATCAAGAGCGTCCACCCCGCCGTCTTTATCGTCGAGGTTGACGAGCGTCGCGGCCGCAAGTCGCGTCAGTCCTACCAGTACATCGATGTCCTCACCGGCCAGGTCGAGCTGTTCGACCCCGAGAGCGGCGAGCATATCTTTACCCCGCTCGGCAATCAGCTCGAGGAGCATTAACGGTGACCGATCGGCCCCTGACTCTTTCCGCGCCGGCAAAGATTAACCTCTACCTGGGGGTTCATACCGAGCGCGATGACCGCGGCTACCACAGGGTCGATTCCCTGATGGCGGCCGTCGGTCTTTCCGATACCGTGACGGTCACGCCGTCGCAGGCGCTGACCGTCCAGACGGTTCCAGCATCAGATTTTCCCATGCAAAAGAATACGGCGTATCGGGCTGCGGTTGCTATGGCCGAGCATTATGGTCGCGAGGCAAACATCTGCGTGACGATTGAGAAGCGCATTCCATTGTGCGCGGGCTTGGGCGGCCCCTCGACGGATGCGGCCGCGGTCATTGTCGCCTTGGCAGAGCTCTGGGGCATTGATCGCACCGACCCAGCGCTCGACGATATTGCGCGGGGCATTGGTGCTGACGTCCCGTTCTTTTTGCACGCGAGTCCTGCGTTCTACGTAGGTGGGGGAGACGTGCTGGCAACTGAGTACCCCGCGCTGCCCGCGACGCCCGTCGTGCTGGTCAAGCCGCGCGAGGCAAGCGTTTCGACAATTGAAGCCTATCGACGTTTTGACGAGGCCCCGGTGCCTGCGGACAAGCCCGGCGCGATAGCTTCTGCCTTGCGTGCTGGTGATGCCGAGACGGCATATGCACTCATCCATAACAATCTGGGTGTCATTTCCGCACAGATGGAGTCGCAGATTCAAACGGTCCTCGACTGGCTGCGTAAACAGGACGGAACCGTTGCTGTAGATGTGTGCGGATCGGGTGCCTGCTCGTTTGCCATTTGCGACACCGCTGCTACGGCCGAAAGGCTTGCCGATGTTGCCCAGCAAAATGGCTGGTGGGCCTGCGCGACTGAGCTTATTCCCAACACGGTTCAAATCGACGCGCCAAAGAAATAAAAATTTCTCTAGCACGCGGCGAAAATCTTTGTTACTATAGTCGAGCTAACGGGTTGTGGCTCAGTTTGGTAGAGCACTGCGTTCGGGACGCAGGGGTCGCTGGTTCAAATCCAGTCAACCCGACCAGAGCATGAGGAGGGACCGCTTCTTGCGGTCCCTTTTTTTAGCTAGTGTTGTGATACCGCGATACCCGCGGTATACTCATTCGAGCTTGTCTCGCTGTATTGTGGAGGTCTACATGTTTGGACTGAGGGCTCCTGAGCTCATCATTATTCTCGTCGTTGTCCTGATTATCTTCGGGCCCAAGAACCTGCCGAAGCTCGGCAAGTCTCTCGGCTCTACCGTCAAGAATATCCGCGAGGGTATGGAGGGCGACGATAAGGCCGAGACCAAGCAGGCCGAGGAGGTCGTGGTCGAGCAGTCCGAGGAGGACAAGGAGATCGCTGAACTCGAGGCCAAGCTCGCTGCTGCCAAGAAGAAGCAGGCAGAGGACAGCGACGCGGACGCAGAGTAGTCCCATCCCTTTGGGGTGAGCACCTGACCGGCTTGCCCGCAGGCTAGCCGGTCTTTTTCGTTTTGTTGACAGTTGATTGTTTGATCAGAGTTGGGGAGATATCCGTATGGACGCAAGCCAGATCGTACTGACCGCTGAGGGCCGCCAGAAGCTCGTCGAGGAGCTCGCCTGGCGTGAGGGCGATTACGCCAAGGAGATCGTCGAGGACATCAAGGAAGCCCGCGCGTTCGGCGACCTTTCGGAGAACTCCGAGTACGATGCCGCCAAGGACAAGCAGGCCCAGAATGCTGCTCGTATCGCCGAGATCCAGGCCATTCTTGCCAACGCTCAGGTTGCTGCCACCACGGGCGATCTGACCGTCTCCATCGGTTCCACCGTTTCGCTGATTGATCCCAACGGTGAGGTCATGGAAGTCACGCTCGTCGGTACCACCGAGACCAACTCGCTTGAGCACAAGATCTCCAACGAGTCTCCGGTCGGTCACGCCATCATCGGTCACGGCGAGGGTGATTCCGTCGAGGTCGTTACGCCTTCCGGCAAGACTCGCGTCTACACCATCGCCAAGATCGCACGCTAGACCACGGTCCCGCGTAAAGGTATGTTTTCGCTCCCTGGGACCGAATCCTGGGGAGCGTTTTAGTTTGAGGAGCTAACTTATGGCAGAGAACCAGAACGCCGCCGATCAGGCATCGACGCTCAACGACGAGCGCGCCACCCGCCTGGCCAAGCGCGCCGCCCTGTTCGAGGCGGGCCAGAACCCCTATCCCGAGCACTCTGAGCTTGAGGACTACGTCGCCGATATCGAGACTAAGTACGCCGATCTTGCCGATGGTGAGGACACCGAGGATGTCGTGAAGATCGCCGGCCGTGTGGTCGCCAAGCGCGGTCAGGGCAAGATCATGTTCATCGTCGTGCGCGATGCGACTGCCGAGATTCAACTGTTCTGCCGCATCAACGACATGGACGAGGCTGCCTGGAATACGCTCAAGGCCCTCGACCTGGGCGACATCCTGGGCGTGACCGGCGTGGTCGTGCGCACCCAGCGCGGCCAGCTTTCCGTTGCTCCTAAGAGCGCGACCCTGCTTGCCAAGGCCGTTCGTCCGCTGCCCGAGAAGTTCCACGGTCTTTCCGACAAGGAGACCCGCTATCGCCAGCGCTATGTCGACCTGATCGCCAACGACGGCGTTCGCGAGACCTTCCGTAAGCGTTCGCAGATTCTCTCCACCTTCCGTCGCTTTATGGAGTCCGACGGCTACATGGAGGTCGAGACCCCCATCCTGCAGACCATCCAGGGCGGCGCTACTGCCAAGCCGTTCATTACCCACTTTAACGCGCTCGATCAGGAGTGCTACCTGCGTATTGCCACCGAGCTGCACCTCAAGCGCTGCATTGTCGGTGGTTTTGAGCGCGTGTTCGAGATCGGCCGCATCTTCCGTAACGAGGGCATGGACCTTACCCACAACCCCGAGTTCACCACGATGGAGGCCTACCGTGCCTTCTCCGACCTCGAGGGCATGAAGGCACTCGCCCAGGGTGTCATCAAGGCTGCCAACAAGGCCATCGGCAACCCCGAGGTCATCGAGTACCAGGGCCAGACCATCGACCTTTCTGGTGAGTGGGCCAGCCGTCCCATGACCGACATCGTCTCCGACGTGCTCGGCAAGCAGGTCACCATTGACACGCCAGTCGAGGAGCTTGCTGCCGCCGCGCGCGAGAAGGGCCTGGAGATCAAGCCCGAGTGGACTGCTGGCAAGATCATCGCCGAGATTTACGATGAGCTGGGCGAGGACACCATCGTCAACCCGACGTTCGTGTGCGATTACCCCATCGAGGTCAGCCCGCTTGCCAAGCGTTTTGAGGACGACCCGCGCCTGACGCACCGCTTTGAGCTGGTTATTGCCGGTCACGAGTACGCCAACGCGTTCTCCGAGCTCAACGACCCGGTCGACCAGGCCGAGCGCTTTGCCGCCCAGATGGCCGAGAAGGCCGGCGGTGACGACGAGGCCATGGAGTACGACGAGGACTACGTGCGCGCCCTCGAGTACGGTATGCCTCCCGCGGGCGGCATTGGCATTGGTATCGACCGCGTGGTCATGCTGCTCACCAACCAGGCTTCTATCCGCGACGTGCTGCTGTTCCCGCACATGAAGCCCGAGAAGGGTTTCCAGTCCGGTGCCGCTGCCGCCAAGGCTGCCGAGGCCGGCAACGCCGCGAGCCCATTCGTTAAGTCGCTTAAGCCCACGCTCGATTACTCCAAGATCGCCGTTGAGCCGCTGTTTGAGGAGTTCGTCGACTTTGATACCTTCTCCAAGAGCGACTTCCGCGCTGTGAAGGTCAAGGCATGCGAGGCCGTCAAGAAGTCCAAGAAGCTGCTGAACTTTACGCTCGACGACGGCACCGGCACCGACCGCACCATCCTCTCCGGTATTCACGCTTATTACGAGCCCGAGGACCTGGTTGGCAAGACCTTGCTCGCCATCACCAACCTGCCTCCGCGCAAGATGATGGGTATTCCCAGCTGCGGCATGCTGATCAGCGCTGTCCACGAGGAGGAGGGCGAGGAGCGCCTCAACCTGATCCAGCTCGACGCCTCCATCCCCGCCGGCGCAAAGATGTACTAACTTGTTACGCGGTTCTACGAACCGCGTAACGGCTCGACGCTGCGCGGGCCGCATTTGGACAATCTGACGTTCAACTTCAAGGGCGCGACCTAGGTGGTTACGCGGGTTTACCAACCCGCGTAACCAGTTGACGCTGCGCGCCGCCCAGGGCGACAATTTGTCATTCAAAAGGCAAGGCATGACCAGAAGGTCTATGCCTTGCCTTTTTCATGCCAACCTGTTCGCCCTGGACGTCGCTCGCTGTCCGTCCTCTACCTGCGGCGTTGACTTGGTTGACACTTAGAACATCGATGTAGTCATTGGGGACGTTCTTAAACGACTGCCCAACGGCTGTTGAGCACATGGCTCGCATGACAGCCGTCTCTTTTATGTTTCCTTTAGCCGTTGCTGCCTAGGATGGGGGTTAGTCGGTAGGAAGGGAGCGTCTATATGGACGACGCGAGCGAGCGTTCAATCGAAGAGGACATGCTCGATCAGTTCAATTACTTTGATGATGAGGACGAGGAGCTGATCGACCGTCGCGAGCCAGCGCCGCTTGATTCCTTTGATCTGGTCGATGAAGAGCCCGACGAGGACGAGGGCGAATCGGCGGAGCCCTCACAGCCTTCGCGCCTTAACTCGCTGCTTTCGAGAGCCCCCATGCACCACGGCGTTCGTGCCGGCGCGCTCCATATGAAAACTGACTGGCACCAGATCGTGACGGCAGGCGATGAGCTTGCCGTCGATGCGCCGCTCACCGATAAATCATCCATCATCTGCCGCACCGGCATGCTTATGCTGGCAAGCGGAACGGGTGCCTGGCGCGTGCGCGATACCATGAATCGTGTTGCCGCCGTACTCGGTGTCACCATCCACGTTGACTTAAGTCTTCTGTCGTTTGAGTGCACCTGCATCGAAGATGGTCACTGCTTTAATGAGGTCGTCAGCTTGCCCACAACGGGCGTCAATACCCATCGCATTTGGATGATGGAGAGTTTCCTCAAGGAAATCGAGACCTATGGTCGTCGCTTCACGGTGCACGAGTATCACGAGATGCTCAAGACCGTTGAGAGTTCAAAACCTGATTACGCGCCTTGGCAACAGGGCCTTGCGGCGGCCTGCGCCTGTGGCGCCTTCGTTTTTTTGCTCGGCGGCGGCCCTATCGAGATGGCCTGCGCGTTCGTGGGCGCGGGTGTCGGCAACTTTGCCCGCTCCCATATTCTCAAGCAAGGCCTTGGTCAGTTCAGCGCGCTGACGACCGGCGTTGCGCTCGCTTGCGTTTCGTATCTGCTGGCATTGCTCGGCCTTGGCCAGGTCATACCGGGGGCAATGTCGCACCAAGAAGGCTATATCGGCGCCATGCTCTTTGTGATTCCCGGCTTTCCGCTCATTACGGCAGGCCTCGACATCGCTAAGCTCGACATGCGAAGCGGTATCGAGCGCCTTTCATATGCCGTATCGATTATTGTGATGGCGACCCTCGTAGGTTGGATGGTTGCCGAGTGTGTTGGCCTGGCGCCGGACGACTTTGCCCCACTGGGCCTTTCGCCGCTTGCCCTTACGCTCCTGCGCGTGGTGATGAGCTTCGTTGGCGTATTCGGCTTCTCGGTGATGTTCAACAGCCCGGTAAAGATGGCCGCGGCAGCTGGGTTGATCGGCGCCGTGTCCAATACCCTGCGTCTGACCCTTGTCGATGCGCCGACGATGATTCCCTTCCTGGGCCTCAGCACGGGAATGCCTCCCGAGGCAGCAGCGTTTATCGGCGCGCTGGTATCGGGGCTGCTCGCAAGCTTGGCTGAAGTCAAGCTCACCTACCCGCGCATCGCCCTCACGGTGCCTTCGATTGTCATTATGGTGCCGGGCTTGTATCTGTATCGCTCGATGTATTACATGTGCACCTTCGACACGGTCAATATGCTCGGCTGGTTTGTGCGCGCAGTGCTCATCGTAGCGTTTCTGCCCGTTGGACTGGGTGTGGCGCGTACGCTCACCGACCCTCGCTGGCGCCACACCAGCTAATTGGTGCAAGGGGGACAGGTTACTTTGCACCAAATGAGTTGCGGTGAAATAGTGACTGAATTGTTGCTTAAAGGGTCAAAATAGTCCGTATTCCACCGCAACTTATGGGGTCGGGGGTTTTGGTGCCCTGCATCTCCACAAACTCAACGCTTACGAAGCGCGCGCCGTTCGTGTTAGGGTAGTTCCACCACATAAGTAGTCGCAGACGCGCGTAACACGGGCGGGCGAGATGAAGTCCCAACAGCTCCATCTTGCCCGCCCGTTTTTGTTGCGTGGTGCCGCGGCGTAACACAGAAAGGAATCTGCCCTTCATGCCTATCAACAAACGAGAGAGCCTGCTGTTCACCTTTATCATGTGCTTTTGCATGGTGCTCTGGATGAGCATCTACAACGTTGCCCTGCAGCACGGGGCCATCAACGGCGAGGTCGTTGCCGCTGCGTGGCTCGGCTTCCCCGTTGCCTACATTTTTGCCATGTGCTGCGACTGGTTCGTCGCCAGCCCGCTCGCCAAGGGTTTCGCCTTTAAGTACTTGGTCACGCCGGGCAAGAGCTCGCCGCTTGCCATGACGCTCGCCGTCAGCTCCTGCATGGTCGTTCCCATGGTCATCATCATGTCGCTTTACGGCGCGTGCGAGGGTCTGGCGCACATGCCCGGCGGCATCCTTGCGAACCTGTATTCCGTGCTCGCGATCTGGATGATCAACATCCCGCATAATTTTGTGATGGCGCTGCCGTGGAACCTTTTGGTAGCCGGTCCGATTTCCCGCTTCGTCTTCCGTCGCGCCTTCCCTGTGGGGACGGTTTGCGAGGAGGAGCATGCCGAGCTCTTGGAGCAGGCTATGGCTTCTGAGTGCAAGTAGCTCGCTTAGGGACCTGCTGAGCGCGGGCGACTTGCTTGGTTGGAGCCCTAAGCGTGGATAGCTCGCTCGGCGACATCGCGGGCGCGAGCGGTGCGCATGACCGGAGGGCCCGTGCTGCTCCGTTGCCCGACGTGCTAGCGCGCAGACAATCTGTTGGTGCATTCGGCGGCTGCTGAAGCGTTTCGGCAGCCGCTTTTTATACGGAGTTTAAATACAACAGTCTGTTGTATTACGTAGAGTGGTATATCTCTAGCAGGAAAAATGCGAGAGACGGAGCATTATGGCGTTGCTAGTAGGACTGGACGTAGGGTCGACGACGACCAAAGTTTACGCGATGCACGAGGATATGACCGAGGCGTGGTGGGGATATCGCCGCCACGGGGCGTGTCAGACAGCGAGCGTGCGCGCCATGCTCGGCGAGCTCGCCGAGCGCTTTCCCCATGAGTCGCTGCGCGTTGCGGTGACCGGCTCGGGTGCGCGCGATATCGCGACCGCGCTGGGCGCCTCGTACGTTCAGGAGGTGGTCGCCAACGCGCTCGCGATCAGCAGGTTCTATCCGCAGACGCGCTGCGCCATCGAGCTGGGCGGCCAAGACGCCAAGATGATCTTCTTCCGCACCAACGATAAGGGAGACATCGAGGTTGCCGACATGCGCATGAACGGCTCGTGCGCAGGCGGTACCGGTGCATTTATCGACGAGATGGCAAAGCTCATGGGGGTCGGCACCGAATCGGGCGAGTTCGAGCAGCTCGCAAGCCGGGGAACGACCGTCCACGAGGTCTCGGGCCGCTGCGGCGTGTACGCAAAGACCGATATCCAGCCGCTGCTCAACGAGGGCATTCCTACCACCGACCTGGCGCTTTCGGCGCTTCACGCGGTCGCCCGCCAAACGATCGGCGGTCTGGCCCAGGGTATCGACATCGAGCCGCCGGTAATCTTCGAGGGCGGTACGCTCGCCTACAACCCCACGCTGGTCCGCGTGTTCCGGGAGCAACTGAATCTATCGGACGATCAGGTTATCGTCCCGCGCGATCCGCAGATCATGGTCGCGCGCGGTGCCGCCCTGTCGCTGACCGACATGTTCGCATCGTCCCAACCGATCGACCTTCCCGACGCTTTTGTCCGGCTGGATAAGCTCGAGACGGTCGCGCCCGCAAGCGGGGAGGGACGTCTTGCCCAGCCCTTTTTTGCCACACCTGCCGAGCAGGCGGATTTTATGGCACGCCATGGCAAAGAGACGCCGGCAAAGGGTCCGGATGCGTATGCGCCCGGAGAGACGGTGCGTGTGGCGCTCGGTATCGATTCGGGGAGCACGACGACCAAGTTCGCCCTGGTCGATGAGGCGGGTGAGCTTGTCGATTCGTTCTACGCGTCTAATAACGGCAGACCGCTCGACGTCGCCCAACAGGGTCTTGTCAGCTTGAAGAACCGCTGGGAGACAGCGGGAGTCACGCTTGCGATCGATGCCGTGGGCACCACGGGATACGGCGAGGAGCTTTTCGCGCGCGCGTTCCACGCCGACTACCATACGGTCGAGACGGTCGCGCACGCCCGCGCCGCGTGCGCATGCGTTCCCGATGCGACCTTCGTGCTCGACATCGGCGGACAGGATATGAAGGCCATCTGGCTCAACCACGGCGTGCTGACCGATATCGTCGTCAACGAGGCGTGCTCTGCGGGCTGCGGCTCGTTCCTCGAGGGTTTTGCCAAAAACCTCGGAATAGCCGTTGAGGATATCGCGACCGAGGCATTTTCGTCCAAAGCCCCCGCCGTTCTCGGCAGCCGCTGCACGGTGTTCATGAACAGCAGCGTCGTTTCCGAGCAGCGGCGCGGTAAGGGTCCGGGCGACATCATGGCCGGTCTCTGCCGTTCGATTATCGAGAACGTGTTCACCAAGGTCATTCGCGTTTCAAATCTCAACCGTCTGGGCGACAAAGTCGTCGTCCAGGGCGGCACGTTCCGAAACGACGCGGTGCTGCGCGCATTCGAGCAGTATCTGGGCAAACCCGTCACGCGTGCGCCCCACCCGGGGCTGATGGGCGCTATCGGTATCGCCCTGCTCGCGCGCGAGGAATGCCGCAAGGGCGACGCCGGCACGTCGTTTATCGGGCTCGATGCCGTGGAGCGCTTCGAGCATCGCGAGTTCGGCGGCGTTACCTGCCGTCGGTGCAACAACCGCTGCCAGCGCGCGGTCGTGGCGTTTGGCGACGGCTCGCTTTACGTCACGGGCAATCGCTGCCCGCGCGGCGGCGCCATCTCATGGGATGAGCTCGTGCGCAAGGTTCCCGCGGCGGAGGAGCTGCGTCCGCAGGGTGCTTGCGAGGCACAGGCGCCCGGCACGGGGCGCGACCGGACCGCGGCTGCCCCCAATCTCTTTGTCGACCGCGAGAAGCTGCTGTTCGAGTCGTACCCCACGGTTCTCGTCTGCGGGGGGCGCGATGTCACGATCGGCATTCCCCGTGTGCTCGAGTTCTGGGACACCATGCCGTTCTGGTCGACGTTCTTCAGCACGCTCGGCTTTAAGGTGCGCGTCTCGGGACGCAGTACCAAGGCGATGTACGAGCGCGGTCTGGCGCACGTCACATCCGACACCGTGTGCTTCCCGGCCAAGCTCGTCCACGGGCACATCCGCAATCTCGTCGACGCCGGCGTCGACCGCATCTTCATGCCCATCATCACGACGGTGCCCACCGAAAACACCGCCTCTACCAGCGAGTGGATGTGCGCCGTCGTAAAGGGATACCCCTACGTGATGCGCAATTCCGATAACCCGGAGGAGCGTTTCGGCGTTCCGTTCGATACGCCGCTGTTCCACTGGTACGACGAGGGCGACCGAAACCGCCAGCTCAAGGCGTGGTGCAAGGAGACCTTCGATATCGATGCCGACCTGGTTGCCGAGGCGACCGAGCAGGCGGACCGCGCGCAGCAGACGTTTGAGAACCAGCTGCAGCTGCGCGGCAGGCAGGTGCTCGAGAACGTGCGCGAGGACGGCGGCTACGCGGTGGTGATCGCTTCGCGCCCGTACCACAACGACCCGCTGGTCAACCACGGGCTGCCCAAGCTCTTCTCTGAGCGCGGCATCCCCGTGCTGACGCCCGATGCGGTGCCGGGGGTCTGCAACGTCGATCTTTCCAACAGCCGCATCGACATCGTGAACAACTACCATGCGCGCATGCTGTCGTGCGCGGTCATCGTCGCATCGACGCCCGAGCTCGAGCTCGTGCAGATGGGCAGCTTCGGCTGCGGCCACGATGCGTATCTCACCGACGAGATCGCGCGCATGATGGGCGAGATGGGCTCCAAGGTTCCGATGATGATCAAGCTCGATGAGAGCGACGTCGCCGGTCCCATGGGCATTCGCGTGCGTTCGTTTATCGAGTCGGTCAACCGTCGTCGCGCGGAGGAGCGTGCCGAGGGCGCCCGGGTGCACGCGGTCCATCCGCTCGACGACCCGTATAAGGTCAAGTACACCAAGCGCGACCGGCACGACAAGATCGCGCTGGTCCCCAACACCTCCCATGCGTTCTGCAGGCTCATGACCGCGGCGATGCGCAATCAGGGCGTGCGCGCCGAGGCCCTTGATATCGGGCGCGAGGATGCCATCCGCCTGGGCAAACGCTATGTGCACAACGACATCTGCTTCCCCGCGCAAATCGTGATCGGCGAGGCGCTCGCGGCACTCAAGAGCGGTAAGTACGACCCGCACGACGTCGCCGTGGTGACTGGCAAGTATATCGGCGACTGCCGCCTGACGCACTACATGCCCCTGCTGCGCCGCGCGCTCGACGACGCGGGATACGACTATGTCCCGGTGCTCACCAACGACGACGTCGATGCCCACAATGCGCATCCGGGCTTCAAGCTCGGCCTTGGCCCGAGCATCCAGATCGCCTACGGTCTTCCCATGATCGATGCCCTCGAGGCCATGCTTAGGCGCATCCGTCCCTACGAGCTCGAGAAGGGCGCGGCGGACGCTGCGTTCGACCGCGCGCTCGATGAGGTTATCGAGGGCATGGAGCGCTCCGGGCTGAGAGGCCAGGCGACGGGCTTCAAACGCGCGCTTGCGATCATGGACGCCGTTCCGTACGACCGCTCGAACCCGCATCCGACCGTTCTCATCGTGGGCGAGTACCTGCTCAATTTCCATCTCGGCGCCAACCACGAGATCGAGCGCTACCTCGAGGACAACGGGCTCGAGGTCATCGAGGCGCGCATGACCGACGTGATCCGCAAGACCTATTTCTACAAGCATGCGCAGTCGCGCGAGTTCCACGTCGACCTGTCGCTGCCCGAAAAGGCCTGGTACGCCACGGCGGACAACCTGTTCGAGCTCGCGCACGACCGTTGCGACCGCCTGGGCGCGGCGAGCCCGCTCTACGAGCCGCCGACGCGCATGCCCGAGCTCGTGCGCGCGAGCGATAAGATCCTGCACCATACGTTCGATGCGGGCGAGGGCGTGCTGATTCCGGCGGAGATCCTCGAGCACGCCAAGCGCGGCTGCCGCAACTTCGTGATCCTGCAGCCGTTCGGGTGTCTGCCCAACCATGTCGTGGGGCGCGGGCTCATCCATGCGCTCAAGGAGCAGTATCCCACGGCGCAGTTCCTGCCGCTCGACTACGATCCCGACGTGAGCTTCGCCAACGTGGAGAACCGTCTTCAGATGCTCATCATGAACGCCAAGGCGCAGGGGTGCGGTGAGGCGCATGGCGAGACCGCGTAAGGACGCCGATGCGCCCGATGCGCGCACCCGTATCATCGAGGCGTTTTGGGAGCTCATCGAGAACAACAGCATCTTCGAGCTGTCGGTTGGCGAGGTGACCCGCGTCGCCCAGTGCAATCGCGGAACGTTTTACTACTATTTTCACGATTTCGATGAACTCGTCGCCATCGCCATGACCCAGCTGCTGCAGGATAACGAGCTTATCACCGATGCCCTCTGGCATTTTTCGAGCGAGGGCGACCTTTCGGCGTTCGACCGGCGCGACGTTCGCTGCCTGCTGCGGCGCATCGTCATCACCATGAGGGCGGGTGCCGCCGAGCAGGTCGTGCAGGGCATCCATACGATCATCATCGACCGCGTGAGAGAGATCGTCCACCCCGACGGAGAAGAGCTCAAGGCAGATTCGAGCTTTGCGGTGGGCTTTCTGGTCTCGGGCATCATGGGCTTTGTGATGGCGGTCGGCTTTGCCCGGGAGGGCGGCGAGGAGATAGACCTCGAGCAGCTGGGGGACAGCGCGTGCGCGTACCTGAGGGCGGTCGCCATGCAGACGGTTGAAACGGTCGCGCAAGTCGAGGGCGTCGATACATCCGAGCTGCTCGAACGCGTCTCCAAGGAGGCCGATGCCTATCGCGCATCGCGTGCGACGAGTCCCGACGTGGTGAAAGACGTCTAGGGTTTCTCTTGCGGGGCGCCCGTCGCGCATCGCGCGGTGAGTCCCGCGATGCGGTCATAACCTGCATTCATGTGAGCCGGGTTTATAGATATTCCTCCAGCTGTTAACATAGACAACCTGTGGGTAAAGAGACAAAAGCGCCGCCGACGGGCGGGCGGTTTGATTTCGATGAACTCATGTAAGGAAACGAGCATGTTAGATAGATTTACCGATCGAGCGCGCAAGGTCATGTCGATGGCCAAACAGGAGGCGCTCGATCTTCATTCAAATAAGGTGGGCACCGAGCACCTGCTGCTCGCGCTTGCCAAGGAGGACGAGGGCATTGCCGCCGAGGCGCTGCGCTCGCTCGACATCTCCTACGACGACATCATGGATACTCTCAAAGAGGTCCAGACCACGGTTCCCGAGCCCAGTGAGGAGACCGAGGCGGCCAAGCTCGCCTTTACGCCGCTCGTCATTAGCGTGATGGAGCGTTCATTCCGCGTGGCGCGTGAGAACAACCAGACCTACGTGTCGACCGAGCACCTGCTCATCGGTATCGTCGAAGAGGGCAACGGCATGGCCATGGACATCCTCATGCGCCTGGGTGTGTCGTCCGCCTCCATCAAAAAGGCTATCGAGAAACTCACCGCCAAGGACCAGGACAAGAAGCGTCCGCTCGCCGGCGCCGGTGCTGGTCGTCCCGGTGCGGGCCTGCCGTTCTTTAGCGGCTCGGATGCCTCGCAGCAAAAGGGGAGTGGCACCGACACGCTCAAACAGTTCGCCACCAACCTTACGCAGAAGGCCCGCGACGGCGAGCTCGACCCTGTAATCGGTCGCGAAAAGGAAGTCCAGCGCATGATGGAGATCCTTTCGCGCCGCACCAAGAACAACCCGCTTATCTTGGGTGACCCCGGCGTGGGCAAGACGGCCATCGTCGAGGGCTTGGCTCAGCAGATCGCTGCCGGCAACGTGCCCGAGAACCTCATGAACCAGAATATCTGGACGCTCGACCTGCCGGGTCTCGTGGCGGGCGCCAAGTATCGCGGCGAGTTTGAGGAGCGCCTCAAGAACGTGATCCAGGAGGCCACCGAGGCCGACGACGTCATCCTGTTTATCGACGAGATGCACACCATCATCGGTGCCGGTTCTGCCGAGGGCTCCATCGACGCGAGCTCCATGCTCAAGCCCGTGCTCGCGCGCGGTGCCTTCCAGATTATCGGCGCCACTACGGCCGAGGAATTCCGCAAGTACCTCACCAAGGACCCGGCCTTCGAGCGTCGCTTCCAGACCATCGATGTCGAGGAGCCGAGCGTCGAGGACACGGTCAAGATCCTGACCGCGCTCAAGCCGCGCTACGAGGAGCACCACCATGTGCGCTATACGCAAGGTGCTATCGAGGCCGCCGCGAACCTTTCCAACCGCTACATCCAGGATCGCTTCCTGCCCGATAAGGCCATCGACCTCATCGACGAGGCCGGCGCCCGCGCTCGCATCGCCGCGAATCGCGCGCCCGAGCCGGTGCGTGAGGCCGAGCATCGCGTGGAGGAGCTTAAGGCCGCCGCGCAGGAGGCCACCGAGAGCGACGACATGAACAAGGCCGCCGAGATCACCGAGCAGCAGAAGGCCGCCGAGATTGAGCTCGCCGAGGCCAAGGCCGCCTGGACCGCCGAGCTCGACGCCAGCCCGCTCACCATCGATGTCTCCCAGATCGCCGACATCGTGTCCGTGACTTCGGGCGTGCCGGTGTCTTCGCTTACCGAGAGCGAGAGCCGTCGCCTGCTGCAGGCCGAAAGCGTGCTCAAGACGCGCATCATCGGTCAGGATGAGGCTGTCGAGGCAGTTGCCAAGGCCGTGCGCCGCAGCCGCTCGCCGCTCAAGGACCCGCGTCGCCCCGGCGGCAGCTTTATCTTCCTGGGTCCCACCGGCACGGGCAAGACCGAGCTCGCCAAGACGCTCGCCGAGTACCTCTTTGGCAGCAAGGATGCGCTCATCAGCTTCGACATGTCCGAGTTCGGTAGCGAGTTCGAGGTCTCCAAGCTCATCGGTAGCCCTCCGGGTTACGTCGGTCACGACGAGGGCGGCCAGCTCACCAAGGCCGTTCGTCGTCACCCGTACTCGGTCGTGCTGTTCGACGAGATCGAGAAGGCGCACCCCGATATCTTCAACATCTTGCTGCAGGTGCTGGAGGAGGGCCGCCTGACCGATAGCCAGGGCAAGACGGTTGACTTCCGCAACACCGTGATCATCATGACGTCCAACGTGGGCGCTCGCGAGATTGCGCAGGATGCGAGCGTGGGCTTTGGCACCACCGGCGAGCAGGGCCTCACGTCGAGTGAGATCCGCGGCCGCGCGATGGGCGAGCTCAAGCGCCTGTTCCGCCCCGAGCTGCTCAACCGTATCGACGACATTGTGGTGTTCCAGAAGCTCTCGGGCGAGAACCTGACCAAGATCGCGCACCTGCTGGTGGACGACCTGCGCCAGCGCCTGATCGCAAACGGCATGAACATCAAGCTCACCGATGCGGCCTATGACAAGATCGTGGCCGAGGGCACCGACCTCACCAACGGTGCGCGTCCGCTGCGCCGTGCTATTCAAAAGCTCATCGAGGACCCGCTGTCCGAGGAGCTCCTGGCCGGCGAGTGGGGCGAGGGCGATACCGTCCTGTGCGACGTGGCCGATGGCAAGTTTGTCTTTAGCCATGGCACGGGCGAGATCCCGGCACCGCGTCCGGCGGGCACGCTCGGTGGCGATACCGCCCCGGCGGCACCGCACACCGGCAACGCCGCGCCCGTGAGCGGCGGCGTGACCTCGGGCCCCGGCGGCATGATGCAAGCCGGTTCCGGCGCGCTGTAGGGCGTGGCGACAATTTGATACGCGCAATCGAGGCGCTCCGAAAAGGGCGCCTCGATTTGTAGAGCTGCGGAAGTTGTGACCGTTACGCTATACGGTCCACCGTTAGCCGATGATGCGAGGGCGCTCGGCGTTTTCGACTGGTTTATGCACGCAAAGTCTGGGAATATACAAGTCGCATGTCTTACTGTCTAACCAGTTGCGCCAAGGAGGCACCATGGACTACAAGATTACCGGCTACGAGCCCGCCCAGCTGTTCCATTTCTTTGAGGAGGTCAGCGCGATCCCCCGTGGGTCTGGCAACGAGAAGGGCATCAGCGATTTCCTGGTTGCGTTTGCCAAGGAGCGCGGCCTCGATGTGTACCAGGACGAGGTCTACAACGTCATCATTCGCAAGCCCGCATCTGCCGGCGCCGAGAATGCCCCGACCGTAATGCTGCAGGGTCACATCGACATGGTGTGTGACAAGCTGGGTTCCGTCGAGCACGACTTTACGACCGACGGTATCGACTTGGTCGTCAAGGACGGTGTCCTCACCGCTAACGGCACCACTCTGGGCGCCGACAACGGTATCGCCGTCGCTCTGATGCTCACTGTTCTCGATGACGATTCGATCGTTCACCCCGCCCTCGAGTGCGTATTCACCACCGACGAGGAGACTGGCCTGGTCGGCGCCGAGACGCTCGACAAGTCCCAGATTAGCGCCCGCACCATGATCAACCTTGACTCCGAGGAGGAGGGCGTTGCTACTGTGAGCTGCGCCGGCGGCGTCGTTGTTACCTACACCTGCCCGATCGTGCGCGAGCACAAGACCGGTAGCACCCTCACGCTCGACATTTCCGGTCTGTTGGGCGGCCACTCCGGCAGTGATATCAACCTGGAGCGCGGCAACGGAAACCTCATCATGGCCCGCATCATCGATCGCCTGATGGTTGCCGGCGAGCCCGCCATCGTTAGCTTTAACGGCGGCACCAAGGACAACGCCATCAACCGTGAGTGCAAGGCTGTTCTGGTCTACGCCGACCACGCTGCCGCCGAGGCCGCGGCCCAGATCGCAAAGGGCATCATCGCCGACGTCACTGCCGAGCTCGAGGTCTTCGACCCCGGCTTTACCTGCACCGTCGAGATTGCCGACGACGCCGAGGTCGAGGCCATGGACCAGAAGTCCGCGCTTGCCCTCATCCGCGCCCTGCGTCTTGCCCCTAACGGCGTGATTCGCCGCAACGTCGCCACCGACGGCTCCGTCGAGGTTTCCTCCAACATCGGTGTGGTTGCCACTTCTGACGACGAGGTCAAGATCATGCTGTCACCGCGCTCCTCGATCACCTCGCTGCAGAACGAGTTCAAGGACCGCCTGCAGACGCTGGCCGATGTCCTGGGCTTTGACGCCAAGTTTGAGTTTGAGTATCCCGGCTGGAGCTATGCCGAGCATTCGCCGGTTCGCGACGTCTTTGTCGAGAGCTATCGCGAGCTCTTTGGCTCCGAGCTGCGTATCGAGTCCATCCACGCCGGCCTTGAGTGCGGCCTGTTTGCCGAGGCCCTGCACGGCCTGGACGCCATCGCCGTGGGCCCGACGCTCTCCGATGTCCACACCCCGGACGAGAGCATGGAGCTCGCTTCTGCCGAGCGCTTCTACGAGCTGCTCATCGACGTCCTCAAGCGCCTCGCTGCATAAAGGTTGCGCTAGCAGCAGTCCGAGCCACGTGCGGGTGGATTGCAAATGACATTACGTGAGGGGGCACCCGAGCTTTTGCGACGGGTGCCCCCCTCTCTTTTTTAAGAAATGGGAAATTGATTGGCGTCTAGCCCATATCCGCCTTGATGAGGTCGAGGGTGCGCTGGCAGTTTTCGCGGACGGGGCCGAGCATATGCTCGCGCAGGTCCGCCATGCCGGGCAGGTCGGCGTATTCGTCCATGACCTCTTCCATACAAATGGGCACCTCGTAGGCGAGGTCCATCATGGTCGCAAAGCAAAACTTCTCGGATAGCCCGGCATCGGTGAGCGCCGCCTCCAGCGCGGGGTCGCCCATACCGTGGTATCGGCGGATAGCGCCTGGACCGATGCGCCCCACACGATTTTCGCCGCCAACGCTCATGGCAAGGCGCGCTTTTCGCCGCATGCGTTCGTATACTAAGCCCGATGCGACATCGTACATGGGTGCGAGCGCCGCGTTTGTGCCTTTGCCAAGGATGAGCGAGTAGTTTTTAGCGTGTGCGTCAGGCGCTCCGATAATGGCGTTATAGAACAGCATATAGGTAAAAAGCACAAGATTCATGTGGTGGGGGACTGTGTTAATCAGTCGTTCTTGGATGTCTCGTGTAGTTGGTCCTCCGTCGGCGGTGTATTTCTGGGTTGGCAATACACCGAGCGCCTGGCAAAAGTCCTCCTGATGCAGCCTTTCGATATTGCCGCTGCTATTGACCATTCTGTCGTACCGTTCAACGACGAGCGCGGCTTCGTCTTCAAATGTGCAATAGGAGACGTTGGCAGTTGGAATGCCAACACGCCGAGCTGTTTTCATGCAGACGAATTCGTTTAAGGCCTGATGTTTGAACCCAACGACACCATTTTTGAAGATATGGGTAGTGGGGGATGACCCTAGACATTCGCACCATTGTCCATCATGCCAAGCTAGTGCAAATTTGCCTTGGTTGCCGCCCAGGGACCAGCTTTCGTTGGAGCCCATCCATGTTTCTCTTTCGTCATCGCGAATTGCTTTGAGCTTGTGAGCGATTTGAGAATTGGTAAGCGGGCGGTATGCCGAGACCCTGCCGCGGGCGGCGTCTAATTGATCGGCTCGACAAAACTGAACGGCCCCCGCGCAGTCAAAACCGATATGGCACAAGAGGGCGACGGGGTTGTTGGATGCAACATCATGCTCGGTGGCAATAGCGCGACGCTGCTCTTGACTGTCGGGCAAAAGGCCAAATAGGAACGGGCGGACGATGTTATGGCCATACGTGCGATTGGAAAGCGGCATTGTTAGCGATAACGGTGCTCCGCGATAGGTTGGGGCGTATGCAAAGCTGCAGAGTCCATGCTCGTCTTGCCGGAGAGTGCCGGCGATTTCGCCACAAATGAGGGTCGCGAGTTCCATCTCTGCCATTTATTTCACAACCTTGCAGCCAAAGGAGAGGTTTGAAGTGCCGGAAAGGCCTTGCTCGGCTGCGATTTGGGCCAGCAAGGCACCATAGGAAGATGGCGTTCCTTGTCGAGTGGGTTGTCTGCCTACGCTTGGCTTTGGCAGGGTATTCGAGTTCGCGATAGGGAGGTTCACTATCGTCGTCGGATGTTCGGAGGGCGATGTGATGGAGTCGTTATCGCTTTGCGCGAAGAGACCTATGCCGAGTGCGTTAAAGACGGTCAGCAACTTGTCGAGTCGAATGCCGGTGGCGTCGCCCAGCTCGAGCGATGCGAGCAGGCGCTCCGAAACACCGGCCTTTTTAGCGAGGGTCGCACGGGTGATTCCCTGCGACTCGCGTGACTGGCGCACGTAGATGCCAGCTTGGCGCGGTGTGGTGATGGGAAGGGTATCCACGTCGATCTCCTAACGTGCAGACTTTTGCATATCAGTATGACATGCAAAAGTCTGCATGAAAAGGCCTCATGCAAAACTCTGCATGAGACCTTGCCCGGACGTTTAGTTTTGAAGGGTGTTTTACAGCGCCAAAAAACCCAAGTGTTCCAGCAGAATCTTGAGGCCGATAAGGATGAGCACGACGCCGCCCACGATGGTGGCGGGCTTTTCGTAGCGCGCACCAAAGGTGTGGCCAATCGCCACACCGGCAACGGAGAAGATAAACGTTGTGACGCCGATAAGCGATACAGCGGGCACGATGTCGACCGAGAGCGCGGCAAATGAGATGCCCACGGCTAGGGCGTCGATTGAGGTGGCGATAGCGAGGATCAGGTACTCGACCAGGTCAATCTTTTCGGCATCCTTGCCGTCGCCTTCATCCTCGTCCTCGGTAAAGGCCTCCCACAGCATTTTGCCGCCGATGAAGGCGAGCAGGATAAAGGCGATCCAGTGGTCGATGGGGCCGATGATGCCCATAAACTGGCTGCCAAGCGCCCATCCGATTACGGGCATGCCGGCCTGAAAGCCGCCAAAGAACAGGCCGAGCACCACGGCGACTTTAAGGTTGATCTTTTTCATGCCGAGACCTTTGCAGATGGAAACGGCAAAGGCGTCCATCGAAAGGCCAACGGCGAGCAACACGAGCTCTGCGAGTCCCATAGTCTGGCTCCCTCTCTGCGGGCGGGCCCGCGTGTACCTCTTGGGGGAGTAACAAAAAAGACCCGTGGCGTACGCGTTGCGCGCACAGCCACGAGTCTCGTTCATTAAGGCAAGCCAGACCGTTTCGGCCAGTATGTTGACTTGCCGCGCCACCGGAGGCGAACCCGATCACGCGACTACTCCCTCATTTATGCGAATCCCGATGCTACCACATAAGCAGCCCATTTGGGTTGGGCTCTCAGCTGTGTTCGCTCATTCTGTAAGCATCGGATTTCGCAAGCGCCGCGGGGACAAACCGTGAGAAACTATTTAGCGTTTATGGAGCGTATACGATGGGAGCGATGCCTTGGATAAGAACGAGCTGCAAAAGCGTATGGAACAGGCCATCCGCCTGACGGCACCTGGTCAGCCGATCCGCACCGCCCTCGACATGATCATCGCCGGTCACCTGGGCGCCCTTATCTGCGTCGGCGACACCGAAAACGTGCTCGCTGCCGGTAACGACGGCTTCCCGCTCAACATTTCGTTCACCTCGAACCGTCTGTTCGAGCTCTCCAAGATGGACGGTGCCATCGTCATCGACGGCGACCTCACCCAGATCCTGCGCGCCAACTTCCACCTCAATCCCGATCCCTCGCTTGCCACGAGCGAGACGGGCATGCGTCACCGCACCGCCGCTCGCATGTCGGTGCTCACCGATGCCATCGTGATCTCAGTCTCGGCCCGTCGTGCCGTCGTTAACGTGTACGTTCACGGCAAGAGCTACGAGATCCAGCCCGTCACCACCATCATGAGCTCGGTCAACCAGCTCGTCGCCACGCTTCAGACTACTCGTCAGTCGCTCGACCGCTCCCTGCTGCGCCTGACGGCCCTCGAGCTCGACGACTACGTTACGCTCGCCGACATTACCGGTATTTTCTCGAGCTTCGAGATCATGCAGCAAGCAAAGACCGAGCTTAAGGATTGCATCGTCAAGCTGGGCAACCAGGGCAAGCTCGTGCAGATGCAGCTCGAGCAGCTCGCCGGTTCCAGCATGGATACCGAATACGACCTGATGATCCGCGACTACGCGAGCGATTCCTCCGAGGCAAACGCCGAGAAGATTCGTGCAGAGCTCGCTCGCATGACGCCTAAGGACCTGTCCGACCCGCAGCATGTGGCGGCAGTTCTGGGCTATGACGACCTGGACGAGGACTCCGTCATGACGCCGCTGGGCCTGCGCACGCTTTCGCGAGTGTCCGTCGTACGCGACGGCGTGGCCGAGAAGATCGTCGACGAGTACGGCTCGCTGCAGGAGCTCATGGACGACATCAGCGAGGATCCGGAGCGCCTGGGCGACTTTGGCGTCAACAACCCTGCCATTCTTGCGGACTCGCTGTACCGCATGAAGGGCACCAAACAGGGGAACGCATAATGGCGCCCGTATGCGCCGTGGTCGTTGCCGGTGGCAGCGGCCAGCGCTTTGGTAATCCCGGCGGCAAGCAGCTCGTTAACGTGGCGGGCCGTCCGCTCATGAGCTGGTCCATCCGCGCGTTCGATCGTAGCGATAAGGTCGGCCACATCGTCGTGGTTTGTCCTGCCGAGCGCCGTGCCGAGATGCGCCGCCTGGCCATCGACCCGTTTGACTATGACACGCCCATCAGCTTTGCCGATGCCGGCGATACCCGTCAGGATTCCACTCGTGCCGGCGTGTATGCGGTTCCGGCGGGTTTCGAATATGTCGCCATCCACGACGGCGCTCGTCCGCTCATTACCACCGAGGCCATCGACCACGCTATCGACGTGCTCGTGGGCGACCGTGCTCTCGACGGTGTCGTGTGCGGCCAGCCTGCGATCGACACGCTCAAGATCGTCGACGGCGATAATATCGTCGAGACGCCGCCGCGCGAGCTCTATTGGGCCGCGCAGACGCCGCAAATCTTTAGCGTAGACGCCATGAAGCGCGCCCATGCCGCGGCGATTACCGAGGGCTTTATCGGGACCGACGATTCTTCGCTGGTCGAGCGCATGGGTGGGCGCGTCCGCTGCGTTCAGAGCCCGCGCGATAACCTTAAGGTGACGGTGCCCGAGGACCTGCGTCCCGTAACCGCGATTCTGCTTGGCCGTATGGCCGAGGGAGAGGACCTTCCCCATGTTCAGTAACCTGCGCATTGGCCACGGCTACGACGCCCACCGTTTGGTGGAGGGGCGTCGATGTATCATCGGCGGGGTCGACATTCCCTACGAGCGCGGCCTGCTGGGCCACTCGGATGCCGATGTGCTCGCGCACGCTTTGGCCGACGCCATTCTGGGCGCCTGCCGCGGGGGAGACATCGGCAAGCTATTCCCCGACACCGATCCTGCCTACGAGGGTGCTGATTCGATGGTGTTGCTCGCCCGCGTGATGGACTATGCGCGCGAGCTGGGCTTTGAGTTTGTCGATGCCGATTGCACCATTGCCTGTCAGCAACCCAAGATCACCCCGCACCGCGATGCCATGCGCGCCAACCTTGCCCATGCCCTGGGCGTTGACGTCGAAAATGTGGGCGTCGCCGCCACCACGACCGAAAAGCTCGGTTGGGAAGGCCAAGGCGAGGGAATCGGCGCCTGGGCCGTCTGCCTGCTACAGAAAACCGTTAAGGAGTAACGAATGCGTATCTACAACAGCGCTACCCATAAAAAGGAAGAGTTCCAGCCCATCGAGTCCGGCAAGGTCCGCATGTACGTGTGCGGCCCCACGGTCTACGACAACATCCACATCGGCAATGCCCGCACGTTCATCAGCTTCGATGTGATTCGTCGCTGGCTCATCGCGAGCGGCTACGAGGTCACGTTCGCCCAGAACCTCACCGATGTCGACGACAAGATCATCAAGCGCGCCAACGAGCAGGGCCGTACGGCTGCCGAGGTCGCGACGGAGTTCTCCGACAAGTTCATCGGCGTCATGCGCGCCGCCAATGTGCTCGATCCCGATGTGCGCCCCCGCGCCACCAAGGAGATCGGCCCCATGATCGCCATGATCAAGACGCTTATCGAGCAGGGCCACGCTTACGCAGCCGATAACGGCGATGTGTACTTTGCCGTGCGCAGCGATCCCAACTATGGTCAGGTCTCGGGCCGCAACATCGACGACCTGATGGTGGGTGCGCGCATCGAGGAGAACGAGGACAAGAACGACCCGCTCGACTTTGCCCTGTGGAAGGCCGCCAAGCCCGGCGAGCCCAGCTGGCCGAGCCCCTGGGGCGAGGGCCGTCCCGGTTGGCACACCGAGTGCGCCGCCATGGTGCATCGCTACCTGGGCACTCCGATCGACATCCACGGCGGCGGCTCCGACCTGGCCTTCCCGCATCACGAGAACGAGTGCGCCCAGGCCACCTGCGCCTGGCACCAGGGCTTCTCCAACACCTGGATGCACACGGGTATGCTGCTGGTTGACGGCGAGAAGATGTCCAAGTCGCTCGGAAACTTCTTTACGCTGGCCGAGGTCCTCGAGCAGCACTCCGCTGCCGCCCTGCGTCTGCTGATGCTGCAGACGAGCTATCGCTCGCCGCTCGACTTTTCTTGGGAGCGCCTGGAGGGTGCCGAGAACTCGCTCACGCGTATCGCCGGTACGGTCGAGAACCTGCGCTGGGCCGCGAACCATGCGACGGCCGATGCCGATGCGGCTGCCGCCGAGGCGTTTGCCGCCAAGGCCGCCGAGACTCGTGCCGCCTTTAAGGAGTGCATGGACGACGACTTTAACACCGCTGGTGCCATGGGTGCCGTCTTTGGCTTTGTGACCGAGTGCAACCAGTACCTGGAGCAGGCGGGCGACGCTGCCGACAAGGCCGCCGCGCTTGCCGCCGCCGACACGCTGGCCGAGCTGCTCGATACGCTTGGCGTTGAGCTCCCCGAGCCCAAGGTCGAGCTGCCGCTGGGTCTGCTAGGCGTTGCCGCCGGCCTGGTCGCCTACACGGGCGACGACGTGGACGAGGCCGCTGCCAAGATTCTCGAGGCCCGCGCCGAGGCCCGCGCCGCCAAGAACTGGGGTCTGGCCGACGCCATCCGCGACCAGCTCAAGGACCTGGGCCTGACGATCGAGGATACTGCCGCGGGCACTCGTATTAAGAGTCTCTAGTATTTGTCGACCGTTCGAGGTGCGGCAGATTGCCTTGAAAGAGGAGGGCATAGACCTGGTGGTCATGCCCGACGATTGAAAGGCAAGGTGCCGTGGCTCGGACGGTCGATTCTTGTTCGTTATCTATTTAAGGAGGCCGTCCTATGGCCGACAATCGCAAGCGTGCACCGCGTGGAGGCAAGCAGGCTGCTTCTGGCTCGCGTCCGATTCGCCGCAACGACCGCGCTGCCGCTCCCAAGGGCCAGCGCGAGCGCTCACAGGCTGCTCGCCCGCAGCGCGAGCGTAGCCGCGATAACGTCCAGGTTCCCAAGGGCGAGTTTATCGAAGGTCGCCGTGCTGCCGCCGAGGCGCTGCGTACCGGCTTTCCCGTCAAGTGCGCGCTCATTGCCGAGGGCGGGGAGCGCGATGCCGCCTTGTCGCGCCTGGTCGACGACCTCAACGCCGCAGGTGTCCGCATTAAGTATGTGCAGCGCGCGCAGCTCGACGCGCTGTCGAGCCATGGCGCTCACCAGGGCATTGCACTCGAGGTGGGTAATTTCCCCTATGCCGATGTTGCCGATATCCTCGACCGCGCGGGTGACGGACCTGCGCTTGTCGTCGTGCTCGACCATGTGACCGACGATGGCAACTTTGGTGCGATCGTGCGCTCCGCCGAGGTCGTGGGCGCGGCGGGCGTCGTCGTCGCCAACAAGCGCGCCGCCGGTGTGACCGTCGGCAGCTATAAGACTTCTGCCGGCGCCGTCATGCACCTGCCCATCGCGCAGGTTCCCAACATTGCCCGTGCGCTCGATGACCTCAAGGCCGCTGGCTTTTGGGTGGGCGGTGCCTCCGAGCACGCCGAGGGCAGTTGCTGGGATGCTCCCTTCGAGGGCCGCGTGGCGCTTGTCATGGGTTCCGAGGGCGACGGCATCTCGCGCCTGGTGCTCGAGAAATGCGACTTTTTGACCAAGCTTCCCCAGCGCGGCATGACCGAGAGCCTCAATGTTGCCCAGGCGACCACTGCGCTGTGCTTTGAGTGGCTGCGCCGCAATGCCGGCGAGCTCATGGGGGAGGAGTAGCGCATGTCCAAGAAGAACCGCGCCAAGTCCAAGGCCAAGCGCTTTGGCGAGGGCTCGGCCAAGCCGATTGTTTCGGCCGCGACCTATGGCGTGGGCGGCAATGCGTTTGCGCAGGCCATCGCCGATCCGGTCTCGACGGTGCACTCCAATAAGCCCGAGCTGTTGGTGGTCGACGGTTACAACGTGATCCATTGCACGCCGCGCTACGAAAAGCTCGTGTACGACCATTCCGACGATCCGTATTCCAGCGACGTTCACGATATGGCGCGCACCGCCCTCATCAACGACGTCGCCGCCTTTGCCCAGGGCCGTTACGAGGCCGTAATCGTGTTTGACGGCGCGGGCAATATCTCCAGCGAGCGCCCCAACCTACCGGCCCGCGGCGTGCGCATTGAGTTTTCGCCGACGGGTGTTTCGGCCGATACCGTGGTGCAGAAGCTCTGCATCGAGGCACGTGAGGAAGGTCGCGCGTGCTCCGTGGTATCGAGCGACGGCACGATCCAGGCCGTCGTCATGGGCAAGGGCGTTACGCGCATCTCGAGCCGTATGCTGGTAGACGAGATTAAACAGATCGATAACGACGTTCACGAGGCAGAGGAAGCTCCGCAGATCAAGATGACTCTGGGCAGTCGCCTGAGCCCCGATGCCCTGGCCAAGCTCAAGGCCCTGCGCGGGAGGTAGGGAAGTGGGCGGGGCAATGCTGCCTCGCTAACTCCATTCAGCGATGTCGATCATTCTTTCGAGGCGCCACGTTAGCGCCTCTTTTAGATATGGCAGCCTTGCCGTGAGCGCGTCGTTTCTGGAAAGAATCTCGATTGCCTCGTCAACGAAGCCTTCGAGTTTGTCGCCGTCAAACCAGCCCATGTCCTCGACGAGCAACATTTGTTTGGCGGGGCTTGAATGAAATTGTGCGCTGGTAAAACTGTGCTCTCCCGCCCTAAGCTCCTCTAGTGATATGTTGCACCAGAGCGATGAGCCCGAATCGAAGATGGGGGCAGGTCTGCAAGCTTGCGTGTTTACGTTTCGCACGAGGCCGAAGTTGCGCCAATGACGATCGTAGTTGGCAATGATGTCGTCACATACGATCATGCGGTCAAGGGCATCCTTGACGCCTGTCACCCCGAGCTCCTCGCAGTTTGCTACATATCGCTCGTAGTCGGTTAGCCGTTCATCTGCGTTTGCGTGCTGGTTTACATAGAACGCAGGGACATACTCTTCTTCATCAGTTAAGAAGACATCGCATGTGCTCAGGGCGGAAGTGCCCGTGCCCTCGAGCGAGTAAGGCACATAATCGCAGGCGTTTAGGATGCGACGGTGGAGCGCGGTCGCCACCAGCTCGTTATAAGGTTCCTGGTCCAGGTGCGCTCCTGCCTTATGCAGAATTCGACGTTCGCCCTCGCACGTCCAGTACTTTTGAAGATTGCCGTCCGAGGTGTTATCGGGCTTTGCGGCAGCCGCTTTTCCCTCTGGGGCAAAGGGTGCAATGGACAGCGAGACGTCATCAAAGGCGTTATTGAAGAAGTTGATATCCTCCCAGGTGAGACCGGAACCTTGGGGCCTAATCCAATACTGGTCGGATAAGGAGAGGCCAAGATTTCGCTGTACGAGTTCATCGGGAACATCGACTGCGGCTTCTGCAAGCAGGGAGGCTAGCCCAATGCGTGCGAGCGGGATACCGCGGCCGCGCCACCAGATGCGGAAGGAGTCGAGCGACACGGGACTATTGGGGCCAAGTACTCCAATAGGGGCATGGGCACGATCGATGTCGGCACCGATGTGGGTAAAGTCTTTTCGCGATGTGCTGTAGACCAGCTGGGCGACTTCGTGCGTGCGATTCATGAGGGTGAATGTGATCTCGCTCTTACCGTGGCCGCGGCGGGGACGTCCCCCCGTTTTGGTCACGGAACGGAGTCGCGTGTCGACGCTGTCTTTGTCGATGAGCCATACACCAGAAGCCTTGCGGGCATCAAGTGCTCCGTTTTTTATGAGCTCCTGCACCCTGCGCGGAGTGATGCCGAGCAGTTCGGCTGCTTCCTTGGTAGTAAGCATCGCGAAACCCTTCGTTAGAACGAATAGTTTTATATATAGCAATTGTAATTAAAACTATTCGTTTTGACGAATGGTTTTGAGATGTGGTCGGTCGAAGGGTCTGTTGCGCCCCGTCCGCAATTCCTTTATTCTTAACTGGCTTCGCGTGAAAGCGCCAAGTGTGCCAGTGTGGCGCAACGGTAGCGCAACTGATTTGTAATCAGTGGGTTGCAGGTTCGATTCCTGTCACTGGCTCCATGAGAGTTTCGGGCTCTGTCTCCAATTGGGACAGGGCCCGTTTCTATTTAGGTGGTGCGCCATCGGGTTAGCGCCCATCCCGTTTTTGGTTTGTCTCGTCCTCCAGTTTGTCTAAATCTGTAACACCAAGACCGATATTTGGCATCTAACTGTTACAGATTAAGATGAAACTTAGGGTGTTTTAGGAATATCTTGATCTGTAACATGTAGAAGCGGAATAGGCCTCTTGCTGTTACAGATCGAGACAAGGGCGGGTGCGGACCTGGATGTCCTGCTCGAGCGTGGATTTCTGGACACGCGAGCGAAGAAAATCTCCCGACCGGAGAACGAGCGTGGATAATTAACTTGGATAGGGAGCTAAGGTAAACACCGATTGTCTATCGACGGCTTTAGAAACAACGACCCCGATTTCATTGTGGAATCGGGGTCGTTTGTGCCTCAGGAATCCGAATGGATTAATCGAGCTCCTAAGGGACTTCTTGAGTTCTTGCTAATGGTCTGCCGAGGATGTCCCCAATGCAAGCAGCGGGCATCTACTCAATATAGTTGGGATTCTTCTTGATGATCACGCGTGCAGCGATGAACGAGACAACGATGGCGATGACGGCGACAACGCACGCCAGTACGAAGTTGCCCATGGATCCATCGGGAGCGATAAAGATCAGCGCAGAAAGAAGACCGGGGCATGCTCCCGCAACATACTCCTTCAGGACGAAGATGCCTGCAGGGAGTCCCGCGCAGAGGGCGCCGATTGCTGTGCCGACAAGCAGGCGGGGACGCTCGATGAGGCAGCCGTAAAATGCGGGCTCAGTTACGCCACAGAGTGCGGTGACGGCAACCGTGGTGACCATACCTCTCTTCTCCTTGTTGCCTTTCATTGCAGTTGCCAAGGCGAGACTCGTGCCGCCAATGCAGAGGTTTGAGATGAAGCCAAAGATGATGGGCGCCCAGCCGAGCTGCGCCAAGCTCGTAACTTCGATCGCGATGTAGGCCTTATCAAGACCGAGCATGACAAAATAGGGGTTAAGGGCTGCAAGGATTGGAGTAGCGATAAATGCCACGTTATCCATGAGCCACGTGGCGGCATCACTCAGCGCGTAGCCCATCATGCTGCCGGCGGGGCCGAGGATAATCAGCTCAACAGGCACGACGATGAACATGGTGAGCAGCGGCTTCAAGAACAGTTTGGTAATGTCGGGGATGATTTTCTGAAGACCGCGATCAACAAAGTACATGAACACAACGCCCAGTACGATTGGCACCACCGTGCTCGAGTAGTCATTCGTCGGGATGGGGATGCCAAGAAAGTCGAGACCCTCAGCACCGCTAATAGACGAGCTAATCATGATTGCGCCCAGCAGTGCGCCCATGATAGGCTGCATCTTCATGACGGCGGCGAGCTGATAGCCGAGGTAAACGGGCAGGAAGCTAAATGAGGCGCTGAAGATCGCCAGCAGAACCTGGGCGGTTCCGCTATCGGTGCTCAATCCACAATAATTGACCAGGAGATTCTTGATCGAAAGAATGAGTCCGCCAACGATGAGCGCCGGGACGATGGGCATGAATACCTGTGCAGAGACGTTCCCGAATTTCTCAATCAAGCCCATGGCGGTGTTACCGCTTTTAATGCCTTCTGCAAGGTCTTTGGCGGTTTGGGCATCGTCGGCAACCGTGCCACCGCCGACTTCGATTCCCGCGAAGTCGAGGAAGTCGTTGTAGGCCTCGGTGACGTTGGGGCCGATGATCACCTGAAGCTGGCCACCGCTGACTACTGCCCCGAGCGCCTGGTCAGCCGATTTGGCGAGCTGGAGATCGATGATCGAGGTGTCTCGTGCGTCGATGCGAAGGCGCGTCGCACAATGAGTTACCGATGTAATGTTCTCTTTGCCGCCAACAGCCTTTAGGACTGTTTCGGACATTGCCTGATATTTCATCTCTTTCTCCTAACCTTCCTGCTCCTGATACTTCGAGATAAGGTCTCGGTACCAATACCAGCTCTTTTTGGGGGTGCGCTCCAGATTGTTCTCGAAGTCGATATGGACAAGTCCGTATCGTTTTTCGTAGCCGTTGATCCAGCTATACAGATCCATCGTCGACCAGAGGTAGTAGCCCTCAACGCGCGCGCCGTCGCGCTTAGCCCTCATCATGTGCTCGATGAACTGGCCCAGAAGTTCGATGCGGTCATCATCGTGGATCATTCCGTCTGCGTCTGGTTGTTCATAGGCGCCATGTCCGTTTTCCGTAATAAAGATGCGGGGCGCGTCATAGCGCTCGTGGACATCCATGATGGTTGAATACATGCAACTTGGGAGTATTTCGCGGCCCCATTTATTGCGGGGAACATTGCTGTCGCGGGCGCTTTCAAACAAGGGCGCAATGCATTTTCCTTCGACCTTTTTGCTCGAACCGCCCTTATTGTTCGCCGAAACGGCAAGCTCTCCACCGTGCCAGTCGGTTACATACTCTCGGCAATACACGTTGAGTCCAATAAAATCGACTTTACCGTCTCTGAATTCTTCTACGTCATTTGGGGATCGATAGAGCGAGACGCCAAGTTTTTCAAGGATTTCGTCCATTTCTGGCGGCAGTTGACCCTGAAGTGCTGGTGCCAGAATCATGCGATTGGCGAAAAAGTCTGCGTATCGAAATACGTCATCGGGGTGCTCGGTTGCCGGGTCGAGTTCGACAACGCCGCCATCGTGGACGGCACCGATGATGCCGTCGTAGCCCATTTGACGATATGCTCGGACTGCGAGTGCGCTTGCGCGCATCAGGTTGTACTGAAACTGCATGTACGACTGAACGTCGAGCGATCGATTGGGGGGATAGTTGCCCAACATGTTTACGCAGTAGCTGTAGAAATGCGGCTCGTTAACGGTAGCCCAGATTTTGACGCGGTCTCCAAAGCGCTCAAAGCAAATCTTGGCGTATTTGCAGAACCACTCTGCCATATCGTTGTTCAGCCATCCGCCTTTGCAAGCAAGCGTGAATGGCAGATCGTAATGGAACAGCGTAACGTTGGGCTCTATGCCATTTTCGAGGCAGCAATCAATGACCCGATTATAAAAATCGATACCCTTTTCATTCACTTCACCGATACCCGTGGGGATGATTCGACTCCATGAAAGAGAGAAGCGATAGGTGTTTTGTCCGCCTTCTTTCATCATGCGGATATCTTCTTCATAGCGATGGTAGAAGTCGCAAGATACATCACCGTCAACATGGTTGATGTTCTTATTGCTTGTGTGGTTAAAGAAATCCCACTCGCCAAGGCCTTTGCCGTCTTCGTTCCAGGCACCCTCGCACTGATAAGACGCCGTGGCGGAACCCCAGAGAAACGGGATGTTGTTCACGTTGCCCATGAATCCCCTTTCCATCATTCAACACGGTGGATACGTGTGGCGGAATTACGATTAAGATGACGTCAACTGATTTGAATCATAGGAGAACGACCAAAGCTGTTTGATTCAATAAATGAACTATGATTTCGAGGAGAGCGGAAAGAGGGATCACGTGAATATCAATGACTTCGATGTGCTCAATCGCATTAGCTCCATCATCAACAGCGAGTTTGGGTCAAACGATGCCGCCATCGCTCGATATCTCATCGCTCACATTAGGCGTTCGAGCGAAATCAATGTTGCCACAATAACCCGCGATGCATTCGTGACCCGTTCCGCTGTTCGTCGTTTCTGCAATCGATTGGGCTACCAGTCTCTTAGCGATTTGAAAGAATCATTTACTCAATCAGTCTTTCCAAGCGACTTAAGCCATCGAGAGGAGGAATTTGGCTACGAGGAGTACAGGGCAGAGCTCGACGTTCGCATGATCGAGATGTTCGCTGAGGTTGAAAGCGGCGTGTCCGATATCGCTATTAAGCACCTTGCCGACGAAATTGATGGCCATAAAAACGTTGAAATCTGGTGCACCAATAATGTGAGCGCCAATCTCGTACGATTTCAGCAGGAAATGTTTTATGCGGGCAAGATAGTTCGCATAGTTGCTGGGGCTAACGTCGCGGAATTGAAAAACATGGGAGACGCTTCGCAGTCATTGATAATTCTCGTATCGGTCTCCGGGCTATTTGCGTCCCAAGCGCGTGAGTATCTTGATTGCCGTTCGGGCAGGAAGATTCTAATTACTGCGTTTAGCAACGATGACAAATCGAGGTCTTTTGACCGTGTATATCGTCTTGGTAATGCGGGAAACGGAATTGACCGACTCGGCGTTTATTCGAAATACGCCATGACCTATTTCTTCGACTTGCTATCGTCGTGTTACTTGAGTCGCTACCCCTGCACCAAGGGGGAGCCGCTCTATGGGTCTACTTTGGTCTGGCCCGAGCAGTAGCGGCTCTATAGTTCTCCCGTCTGGAGAATGAGCGTGGATAATCTCCGCTTTGGGCTTAGAGCCGCGCTAAAAGCGGGAGATTATCCACGCTTGAACGTGCCGTGGAAGCACGATCGTGACCTATGTAATAGTGCAAGAGGGTCGGTATCGAAGGTCGATGCTGCAGATGTACTCCACCGTGACAAAGTGTTCCCTCGGGAAATGTCACCTCAGTATCCAAAACCACCGTCCTTCATATCCAAACTCAATAAAACCGCAGGTCACGGCTATATAGATACGCCCGGCACCGTGTATCTAGAGGTTTTCGTTGACAGCCCACAAGGTTGCATCGTATTATCTTTTTCGTTCGCGGGGGCGGCGGTCCAAAAGACCAAAGGACCTGCGGATACTTGAACGATTGGGAGTTTGCCCGAGTGGTTAATGGGGACGGGCTGTAAACCCGTTGGCTCTGCCTACATAGGTTCGAATCCTATAGCTCCCACCCGTCAAGTGCCTGTATAGCTCAGTCGGTAGAGCACTTCGTTGGTAACGAAGAGGTCACCAGTTCAAGTCTGGTTGCAGGCTCCATCCGGCGGTGTAGCTCAGTTGGTTAGAGCACACGGTTCATACCCGTGGCGTCACTGGTTCGAATCCAGTCACCGCTACCATAGGTAACACGGTGGCTTCTCAATAGTATGTTGAGAGGCCACTATGGTATAAAGGCAAAGTCCCGTCCGGGGACGACCTGTTTAGAGGAGGGCTTTATGGCCAAAGAGAAGTTTGAGCGCACTAAGCCGCATGTTAACATCGGCACCATTGGTCACGTCGACCACGGCAAGACCACGCTGACCGCTGCCATCACCAAGGTTCTCTCCGAGACCGAGGGCTGCAAGGCTGACTTCACTGCGTTCGAGAACATCGACAAGGCTCCCGAGGAGCGCGAGCGCGGCATTACGATCTCCGTCTCCCACGTCGAGTACGAGACTGCTGCCCGTCACTACGCTCACGTTGACTGCCCGGGCCACGCTGACTACGTCAAGAACATGATCTCCGGTGCTGCTCAGATGGACGGCGCCATTCTGGTCATCGCCGCTACCGACGGCCCCATGGCTCAGACTCGCGAGCACATCCTGCTCGCCCGTCAGGTCGGCGTTCCCTACATCGTCGTCTTCCTGAACAAGTGCGACATGGTTGACGATGACGAGCTCATCGACCTCGTCGAGATGGAGACCCGTGAGCTCCTCTCCGAGTACGATTTCCCCGGCGACGACATCCCCGTCATCCGTGGTTCCGCTCTGGGCGCTCTCGAGGGCGACGCCAAGTGGATGGACGCTATCCGTGAGCTCATGAAAGCCGTCGACGAGTACATCCCGACGCCTGCTCGTAACAACGACCTCCCGTTCCTGATGGCCGTTGAGGACGTTATGACCATCTCCGGCCGTGGTACCGTTGCTACCGGCCGTGTCGAGCGCGGTGAGCTCAAGCTCAACGAGCCCGTCGAGATCGTCGGCATCAAGGATACCCAGAACACCGTCGTTACCGGTATCGAGATGTTCCGTAAGTCCATGGACTTCTGCGAGGCTGGCGACAACGTCGGTCTGCTGCTCCGCGGCATCAAGCGCGAGGACATCGAGCGTGGCCAGGTCGTGTGCAAGCCGGGTTCCGTTACCCCGCACAAGACCTTCAAGGGCCAGGTCTATGTCCTGACCAAGGATGAGGGTGGCCGTCACACGCCGTTCTTCACCAACTATCGTCCGCAGTTCTACTTCCGCACGACCGACATCACGGGTACCGTTACCCTGCCTGACGGCGTCGAGATGGTTATGCCTGGCGACAACGTTGAGATCAAGGGCGAGCTGATTCACCCGGTCGCAATGGAGGAAGGCCTCCGCTTCGCAATCCGTGAGGGTGGCCGCACCGTTGGTTCTGGCCGCGTTACCGAGATCATCGAGTAACTCAGCTGAGTGTTAATTCGCAGCAATGCCCGGCGGTTTATCGCCGCCGGGCCTGCTTGCTGCTTTAGGAGGATTTACATGCGCACGTTGGTCACTTTGGCCTGCACCGAGTGCAAGCGCCGCAATTACACGACCAAGAAAAACAAGCAGAACAATCCTGAGCGCATCGAGCTCAAGAAGTACTGCCGTTGGTGTGGTCATCACACGCTTCATCGCGAGACTCGCTAAGTGTGATACGCTTCATCAAGCGAAGTTTGTAGGCACAGGCCAGTAGCTCTAATTGGTAGAGCGCCGGTCTCCAAAACCGGATGTTGGGGGTTCGAGTCCCTCCTGGCCTGCCAGAAATTTTTCAATGCCAGTCAAACTTTTGATTGGCATTTTTTAACGAGGCGACATTTCGCCCTGGTTCGATCGGACTGAGATGGCGCAGAGGAAACACAAAAAAAAAAAACAGCACACCAAGTCCAAATCTGCTGC